>JARFTV010000087.1 GCA_029289325.1 Alphaproteobacteria bacterium | reverse complement strand
AAGGTTCGGGATCCGCTTCAGCGTCGGGTGGCCGCCCCATTACGGCATCTGAGGTCATCTGCACCACAGTCTACCAGTTCCCTGAACTCTCCGATGCCGCCAAGGAAAAAGCGCGCAGCTGGTATCGCGAGCTTGGCCCCCACGACGATTGGTGGGACGCGGTCTACGAGGATTTCGAGCGGGTCTGCGAAATCCTCGGCATCCGCCTGAAGACCACGCCCGTCCGCCTGATGGGCGGCGGCACGCGGGCAAAGCCCTGCATTTGGTTCTCCGGGTTCTGGAGCCAGGGCGACGGGGCCTGCTTCGAGGGCTACCTTAGCCACGCCAAGGGCGCGGCCGCGCGCATCCGGGACTACGCCCCGACCGACGCGACGCTGCGCGGCATCGCCGACCGGCTGCAGGCCATCCAGCGGCGGAACTTCTATCAGCTCGCCGCCGAGGTCAGCCATCGCGGGCGCTACTACCATGAATACACCATGGCAGTTGACGTCACGCGCGACGGTCCGACCTGGCAGCCGCCCACCGAGGACGCCGAGGAGATCGTGACCGAGGCGCTGCGTGATCTGGCCCGCTGGCTCTACCGCCAGCTTCAGGCTGAATACGACCACCTGACCTCTGACGAGGCCATCGAGGAGGGGATCATCGTGAACGAGTACACTTTCACCGAAGCCGGGCGCAGGTTTGGGTGAGAGCGCGGACAGTTCATTTGAGCTTTACAATGAGGCCATATGATCTATATTCAGGCCAATGGAGGGCGCCATGTACATTGCTGAGAAAATCCGGGAACCCGCACAGATCAACGCCGTTGCGTTGAAGGCCTATGCGCGCGTGGCCGATGCCTGGGGTCTCAGCCTCAAGGAAGCGGCTGGCCTTGCCGACATGTCGGAAAGCACGTGGAAGCGCGCCAAGAAGCCGGATTTCGCGGGGGAACTGACCAAGGATCAGCTTCTGCGGCTCAGTGCGGTGATCGGCATCTACAAGTCGCTCGAACTCTACTTCTCCGAGCCGCTCGCGCGAAGCTGGTTCACCCGACCGAACACGGGGCCGCTCTTTGGGGGAAGCCGTCCGGTTGACACCGCCATCGACGGGGGCTTGCCGCAAATTCTCGCGGTTCGGACCTATCTCGATGCGTTGCGTGGTGGGGCATGAAGCAGACCGAGATTTCTGATCGCGGTCTCGTTCGTCTCCTGCCCGCCACTTACCACAAGCCGCCATCCCTGCGTGGTCTCGTCGATACCGATGACGAGATGGAGATCCTCGCAGAGATCGAAGGTCTGACCAGCGGCCGTCTTCTGGCGGAACGTGGCCGCAACCCGCATCTGGACCCGCGCGAGCTTGCCTGGCAGCGGCGCAGCCGTGATCAGCGTATTTATGGCGACAGTCATGTCAACGCCGCCTTCACCTATACCCGCGCCGGCGGAAATCGCTTCAACACAGAGGAGCGCGGCGCATGGTATTGCGCATGGGATGTGATGGTGTCCGTCAGCGAAGTGGCCTGGCACCGCACGCGCGAACTCGGCTTTACCGGCAGCTTCCATGACAGCGCTCGCTATGTGGAATTGCTGGCTGACTTCATCGGCGTCTTTGACGACCTGACCGACGAGCCGGGCCATCCGGCTCTGCATCCGGATCCGGCTGTCGGATATCCCGAGGGCCAAAGCCTGGCCCAGCATCTGCGCCGGGCTGGATCGCGTGGCCTGATCTACCCCTCGGTCCGAGCTGCCGCGCCGGGCGGGAATTGCCTCGTCTGCTTCGAGCCCCACGCCATCCAGAATGTCCGGCCTGGCGCGTCTTGGGATCTTGTTTGGGATGGGACACCGCACTACTCGGTTACGGCTGTCGGCTGACGAGTATCGGCGCATGCGTTTTGGAGGGGCCGAAGAAATGGAATCGGCAAATGGCAACAGCGCTGACGTGACGATCTTGCAGCCATGTGACCATCCGGCGTTATTCGAGGCTTTGGACTGTCCGCCGTCACCTACGGACGCACTACGAGCAGCACATCGCCGGACGAAAGAGAGGTCATTCCGGCGAAACACATGGCTTCCAACGATGGACTGAGTCTGCCGGTCTTATGGGCTTCCCATGGACGCGCTGAAGACGACGACGTCTCTGCCCCAAGAGACCTCTATAAATTGCTTTGATGAATGCGATGTTCCAGCGTTATGGACGCTCCAATGCCAACATTTCCAAAGAACTGAGGGACTAGCCCAAGTGGAGGAAAGTCTGAAGACGCTGGGTTAAGCGACGGCCACGACTTGCGGTGGTTGCCGAAGATCGCAGCGGTGTATCTCCCGGCGTGCCGCCGGGAGCAGACCTTGGTCCTTCGGACAGGAGCTTGACCGAAGCTGATGTCCCAAAGGGATAATCTGCCAATCTATAGGTTGGCAACTACGCTCGGTTTGCCAAGCCACGGCATAGCAGAAGCTCCGGAAGGCCGGAGCTAGCCGGTGCCGTGCTCACTTGTTCCCGTCGATCCACTTCGACATCAACCCCTTGTCGCGGAAGCATTCGTCCGGAACGGCGCGGCGCTTGATGCGGGCGAGCTTCTCCGCGAAGGCCACCTGCTTCGAGGTCGGCAGCCGGTCCATGTCGGATACCGGCTTCAGCTGGGCCTGCGCCTCGATCCAGGCGCTGAGCGACCGGCGGTCCTGCTGAACTTCCCAGAGCAGGAGGGTCTGGTTGCGCAGGGCGAGCGAGCGCGCATAGGCGATCTGCTTGGGCGTCGCGGGCAAGGCGTATGTGGTGCTGTCCATCGGGAAACTCCCTTGCTGGCTTGGCCCTGAATATAGAACATAACAGGAACAAAATCAAGCCGAAGCTCTGGGGCGCGTCGGTTCGAGAGGGAGAGATGGGCGGGGGAAGATCAGGCCTGAGGGTGCCCGAGAGAGGGTGTCCGGGCCTGATCCTGTCCCTCATTCTGGAGCTTCCCGATGACCTATCTCGCACCCGTTGCGCCTCCCGTTCCCGTTCCATCGCGCGATCTCGCGCCAGCGATCCTCGCCGTCGCCGAAGTGTTGCAGCCCGATCTGACCCAAGGTTTCCAGATCGACGCGCTGCGTCTGCGGCTCGAGATGGAGCGCGCCTTTGGCGGCTCAGATGCCGATGGTTGCTGGGACTGGAAGCTTGCCTATGAGGCGGGCGAGGTGGCGCTGGTCCTCTTCCTGCGGAAGTTCGGCCGCGCGCTGCTGGCCCGGGCCGGCTCGCCTGCGGCGCTGCTGCCGATCCTCTCCAAGGTGGCCGGCCTCTTGCCGACGCACACCCGCCGCTCGGAGGAGATGGAGCGCTTCCAGCAATTCTCGACGCCCTTGCCCATGGGGCTCGCGGCGCTCACTGCTGCGCAGATCACCCGGCGTGACCTGGTCCTCGAGCCTTCGGCCGGGACCGGCCTTCTGGCGATCCTCGCGGAAATCGCCAGCGGCAGCCTCGCGCTGAACGAGTTGGCAGACACCCGCGCCGACCTTCTGCGCCTTCTCTTTCCGGGTCATCCCGTCACCACATTCGACGCAGCACAGATCGACGATCATCTCGACGCGGGCGTCCGCCCAAGCGTCATCTTGATGAACCCGCCGTTTTCGGTTGTGGCGAATGTCGATGGCCGGACGACAGAGGCGACAGCGCGCCACCTCCGCTCGGCGCTTGCCCGGCTCGCCCCCGGCGGGCGTCTGGTCGCAATCACCGGAGCCGGTTTCGCACCCGATGCGCCTGCGTGGGCAGAGACATTCGGCCGCCTGACCGAGAGTGCCCATCTGGTCTTCACCGGCGCTGTGTCGGGCGCTGCTTTCGCCAAGCACGGCACTAGCTTCGAGACGCGGATCTCGGTCTTCGACAAATGCCGGGGCGGCGAGCAGGGTGGCATCACCGCCGATCTGGCACGGTCCATCTCGCCCGATGTGGCCCACCTCCTTGCCCGGATCACCGCCGAGGTCCCGCCACGCGTCGAGTTGGATGCGGGTGTGGGCGCATGTTCCCGGCCCATTTCCTCTTTCCGGGGAATTCCTTCCCGTGCCTCCGGCCCTGCCGCTCGACCCCAGCGGTCAACGGCGTCGGCCAAGACGGATGCGCATGTCACCACGCCCGATGCCGAGGACCTCGCCTACACGCTGCGCGAGACGGAGGACGGCCTCGGCTCCGCGCGCCTTTCTGACGAGATCTACGAGATCTTTCGGCTGCAGGCGATCGACATTCCCGGTGCCGCTCCACACCCGACCAAGCTTGTGCAATCCGCGGCCATGGCGTCCGTTGCGCCCCCGAAACCCTCCTACCGCCCGAAACTCCCCGCCGCCGTCCTGCGCGACGGCCTGCTGTCCGACGCGCAGCTTGAGACCGTGATCTATGCCGGTGAGGCGCATGACGCCTATCTCGCGGGGTCTTGGACCGTCGATGAGACCGGCGACACGGTGTCTGCCGCGCCCGACGATGCCGCAGACGCTGTCCGCTTCCGCCGCGGCTTCTTCCTTGGCGACGGCACGGGGGCGGGCAAGGGCCGCCAATCAGCCGGGATTGTGCTCGACAACTGGGCCCAAGGTCGCCGCAAGGCGCTCTGGATCTCGAAGAGCGACAAGCTACTGGAGGATGCGCAGCGCGACTGGTCCGCACTCGGCCAGGAGCGACTGCTGGTCACGCCGCTCTCGCGTTTCGCGCAGGGCCGCGACATCCCGCTCGCTGAGGGTATCCTGTTCACCACCTATGCGACGCTGCGATCCGAGGAGCGGGGCGCCAAGAAATCCCGCGTCGACCAGATCGTCGACTGGCTGGGGGCGGAGTTCGACGGGGTGATCCTCTTTGACGAAAGCCACGCCATGGCCAATGCCGCAGGAAGCAAGGGCGAGCGTGGGGACACCGAGGCCTCGCAGCAGGGCAAGGCGGGTCTGCGTCTGCAGCACAAGCTGCCCAATGCCCGCGTGGTCTACGTCTCTGCCACGGGAGCCACGACGGTGCACAACCTCGCTTATGCGCAAAGGCTCGGACTCTGGGGCGGCGAAGACTTCCCCTTCGCGACGCGAGCGGAATTCGTGCAGGCCATCGAAGCCGGTGGCGTGGCAGCCATGGAGGTCCTCGCCCGCGACCTCCGATCGCTCGGTCTCTACACGGCCCGGTCGCTGTCCTACGATGGCGTCGAATACGAGATGCTGGAACATGCGCTGACCCCTGAGCAGCGCGGCATCTATGATGCCTATGCCGGGGCCTTCGCCATCATCCACAACAATCTCGCGGCCGCGATGGATGCGGCCAATATCACGGGCGACAGCGGCACACTGAACCGCCAGGCCAAGTCCGCCGCGCGCTCGGCCTTCGAGTCTGCCAAGCAGCGCTTCTTCGGGCATCTGCTCACCAGCATGAAGACCCCCACGCTGATCGCGAGCATCGATGCCGATCTCTCGGCAGGCCACGCAGCCGTCATCCAAATCGTCTCGACCGGCGAGGCGCTGATGGAGCGCCGCCTGTCGGACATCCCCACCGACGAATGGAACGACATCCGCGTCGACATCACCCCGCGG
>JARFTV010000043.1:31209-33188 GCA_029289325.1 Alphaproteobacteria bacterium | reverse complement strand
CGGCTCCGACGGCGCCTTCCGCTTCATCGACGCCTATTCGCAGAACGCGTCGCACGCGGTGATGGGCCTGCCCTTTGCCGCCGCGGCCGAGGCTTCGGACGCGATGGCGCTGCACCTGAACCGCGCGGTGATCGGCGAGCTTGCGCCCGCGGCGGCGCTGAACGCGGCGGCGGCGGATCTGGCTGCGATCCTCGAACGCAACGGCTACAAGGTCACCCGCGGCCCCGATCTCTGATCGGGCACGGGCGGCGCGGACATCTCGGAGGCAGGGCGATGGCACGGGTGCAGACTGGGGCACAGGCCGGGGCGGGGCGGGGGCGCGCGGCGGATCGCCGCTGGCTCTGGCTGTCGCTCGGGCCGGTGGCGGCCTTCTTCGTGCTGCTTTCGGGATTTCCGGTGCTGAACCTGCTGGGGCTCAGCCTCTTCGACGTGAAGTGGAGCGAGGGGGCGGCGCAGTTCCACTATCTCGGCCTCGACAACTACCGCCGCCTGTTCACGCAGGAGACGGTCTATTGGGCCGGGGTGCGCAACACGGTGATCTTCGCCGTGACCGTGGTGGTCTGCCAGATGGTGCTGGGTTTTGCCATGGCGCTGGCGGTGAACCGCGCGGGTGCTGCGGGGCGCACGGTGCTCACCGGCATCTTCCTGCTGCCGATCGTGATCCCGCCAATCGTGATCGGCACCATGTGGCGGCTGATCCTGGGGCGCGAGTTCGGGCTGGCCAATGCGGTGCTGTCCGCGCTCGGCCTGCCGGCGGTGGACTGGCTGGGCAACCCCGATGTGGCGCTGGCGGCGGTGATGTTCGTCGATGTCTGGCACTGGACGCCCTTCGTCTTCCTGCTGATGCTGGCCGGGCTCGAGGCGCTGGACGGCGAGGTGCTCGAGGCCGCGCGGATGGATGTGCGCGGCTTCTGGCAGGAGGTGCGCCACATCATCCTGCCGCTGATGATGCCGACCATCGCGATCACCGCGCTGTTTCGCATCATCCTGTCCTTCAAGGTCTTCGACGAGGTCTATCTGCTGACCTCGGGCGGACCCGGCACCTCGACCGAGGTCATCAACTTCTCGATCTACCGCACCTTCTTCCGCCAGGATCAGGTGGGCTACGGCTCGGCCATGTCGGTGGTGACGCTGTTTGCGGTCGCGCTTCTGGTGATCCTGGCGCGGGGGCTGCTCGCGCGGCGGCGGAGGGATGCGGAATGAGGCTGCGCAGACAGGCAGGCCGGATCGGCGCCAGCGCCCTTGTGTGGTCCTATGCGGCGCTGATCGTGCTGCCCACGCTCTGGGTGCTGTCGAACGCCTTCAAATACAAGATCGCCATCATCACCGGCCAGGTGCTGGCGACCCCGACGCTCGACAACTTCCGGGAACTCCTGTTCTCGCGCCAGTCGCATTTCCTGTGGAACCTGTGGAACAGCGCGGTGGTGGCGGTGATCTCGACCGCAATCGTCATCGTGCTGGCCACCATGGCGGCCTTCACGCTCGACCGGCTGCGGGTGCCCGGCTGGATCAAGTGGGCGGTGCTGGGCTGGGCGATCCTGTTCCAGATGCTGCCGACGCTGACCTTCGTCGGCTCGTGGTATGTAATGTGGGCGGCGGCGGGGCTGCACGGCACCTATGCCGCGGTAATCCTGACCCATGTCGTGCACAACCTGCCGATGGGGCTGTTCCTGATGCTCAGCTTCATGTCCGCCCTGCCGAACGAGCTGTTCCAGGCAGCGCGGATGGACGGCTGCACCCATGCCCAGACCTTCTGGCGCATCGCCTTTCCGCTGGTGCGCGGCGGGATGATCGCGGCCACCGCGCTGATCTTCATCTTTTCCTGGAGCGATTTCGCCATCGCGCTGGCGCTGACCTCGCCGCGGACCATGACCGCGCCGGTCGCGATCTCGACCTTCGCGCAGGAATACGACATCCGCTACGGCGAGATGGCGGCGGGAACGCTGCTGTCGATCGTCCCCGCACTCGTGCTGATCCTC
>JARFTV010000043.1:30333-31199 GCA_029289325.1 Alphaproteobacteria bacterium | reverse complement strand
AATAGCCCGGCGCCCCGAAGGAGTTTCCCATGGCCACCGTCACGCTTCAGGGCGTCTGCAAGAGCTTCGGCCGGACCGAGGTGATCCCGCCGCTGGACCTCGAGATCCGCTCGGGCGAATTCATCGCGCTGGTCGGCCCCTCGGGCAGCGGCAAGTCCACGCTTCTGCGCATCATCGCCGGGCTTGAGCAGATCGACGCCGGCCGGGTGCTGGTCGATGGCCATGACGTGACCGGCGTGGCGCCGGGCGAGCGCGACATGGCGATGGTGTTCCAGTCCTACGCGCTTTATCCGCACATGAACGTGGCCGAGAACATGACCTTCGCGCTGCGGATGCGCGGCGCGGACCCGGCCGAGATCGACCGCCGCCTGCAACGGGCACTGAAGATGCTGGGGTTGCAGGACCATGCGCTGCGCCGGCCCGGGCAGCTTTCGGGCGGGCAGCGCCAGCGCGTCGCCATGGGCCGGGCGATCGTGCGCCAGCCGCGGGTGTTCCTGTTCGACGAGCCGCTGTCGAACCTCGACGCCAAGCTGCGCGCGGCGACGCGGCTGGAACTGCGGGCGCTGCACGACCAGCTGGGCGCGACCTCGGTCTTCGTCACCCACGACCAGATCGAGGCGATGACCATGGCCGACCGCGTGGTGCTGCTCGACCGCGGCCGGATCCAGCAGATCGGCACCCCGCGCGAGATCTACCGCGCGCCGCGCAACCGCTTCGTCGCGGGCTTCATCGGCTCGCCCGAGATCAACGTCCTGCGCGGCACTCTGGCGGCGGCCCCGGGCGGCGGCGCGGTGTTCGAGGGGCTGGCGCTGCCCGGGGCCGCGGCACCGGCGGCGGCGCGGCTGGTGGACCTCGGCATCCGGCCC
>JARFTV010000043.1:0-30323 GCA_029289325.1 Alphaproteobacteria bacterium | reverse complement strand
CGCTGGCCCTTCGAGGTGCAGGCGGTCGAGTTCACCGGGCAGGACGCCTTCCTGACCGGGACCGCCCCGGTCGGGCGGCTGACGATCCGGCTGGACCTGCGCGACGAGACCGGGCTTGCCGAGACCGTCGCGCCCGGCCAGCGCCTGCACGTCTTCCCGCGCGAGGGGCACTGGCTGCTGTTCGATCCCGAGACCGGGGCGCGGATCGGCGATGCCTGAGCCGGCGGCGCTGCGCCAGCTGCGCCTCGATGGCGGCCCCGCCGACGGATCGCGGCTGATCGAGGTGGCGAATGCCGCCGGGCTGACCGTCGATCTCCTGCCCGACCGCTGCCTCGATCTGGGGCAGGTGCGGCTGAACGGCCTGCCCTTCGCCTGGGTCGGGCCGAACGGCCTGGCCCCCGCCGCCCCCGGCGAGATGGATCAGGCGCTCGGCGGGCTGATGTGCACCTGCGGCTTCGATCACATCCGCCAGCCCGGGGCGCAGGCGGGCAGGCGCTATCCGCTGCACGGGTCGATGTCGTTGCGCAGGGCGCAGGTCGAGGCCGCCTGCGTCGGCCCGGACGGCAGCGCCGAGATCCGGGCGCGGGTCGCCCACGGCATCGCCGGCGGCGCATCCTGGACGCTCCTGCGCCGCATCACCATCCCGGCCGACCGCGCCGAAATCGCCATCGAGGATGAGGTCGCGCTGCGCTCTCCCGCCGACGGGGACCGGGTGATGGCCCTCTATCACGTCAACCTGGGACCTCCGCTCGTCGGCCCGGACACCGTGGTGACCGTCGCCGGACAGCCGCGCCCCGACCTGCCGGGTTCGGCCCCCGGCACCTTCTGCGAGCCGGCACCCCCCGGCGCGACGGTGGTCGAGGTTGGGCGCGGGATCGGCGATGCGCGTGTCCTGTTCCGGCTTGAGGCTGCGGCCGACCAGTTACCCTGGCTTCAATTCCACCGCCGGATCGCGCCCGATGGCGGCCTCTTCTGCGTCGAGCCTGCAACGCACGACCGGCGACCGCGGACAGAGCTTGCGCCGGACGGGCCCGGACCCGAGGGGACCGTCCTTCGCCGGTTTCGGCTGCTCTTGCGCTTCGGTCACGAGATGCCGTCTGCCCCGGAACGTTCGGGACAGACGTTGTCCGGACCATGAGCGGGACGGCATCGGCTGCCGGTTCCCGTCGCCCGCGTCCCAGACCCGCAGGCTGACCCATCAGTCGCCCCGCCACGGCGGGGTCAAAAAGCCCGAAAGGCACCGGCCGGGAGCGTCGGACGTCTGCGCGCCCGAAACGTCATGCTTCCGCGCGGGCAGCGGGGGTGGCGGACATGGCGCCCATCGACCTTGACGCCGTCGGCAAGGGCGGCGTCGCCGGACAAGCAGCAAACGATCATCCCGCGAACAGGCAGCGCACCCTCATTCTGCGGCCCGAGCGTCACTGGCAAAGGCACCCTCGGCCTCCCAGCGGCGCGCGATGGAGCCAAGCGTGTCCAGCACTCCGCGCAGTTCCGCGCCCCGGTCGGTCAGCCCGTAGCTGACTGCGGGCGGAATGGTCATGGTCTGCTCGCGCCAGACGACGCCGGCATGTTCCAGCATCCGCAGCCGTTCGGTCAGGACCCGCGTCGAGATTCCCGGCACCAGGCGCTTGATCGCGCCGAAACGCTGCGGCCCCTGCTCGGACAGGACCCACAGGATATAGATGGTCCACGGGCCGGTGATCACACGCAGCAGGCCCTCCATCGGGCAGGAGGGGGGCAGGGCGGTCTTCATCGCGGGCGCTCCTTGCAGCAGGAGAAGGCTGGTTACTTTTCGGTGCCTACTTATATTTGTTCAGTAAGACTGCTAGGGAAAGTTACATCTGAAATCATCAGGTTTCAAGCAAAGCGCAAGCGACGGCGTGCCGCCCGGGCTTGAAAGGACGACGACATGACGGACAGGCAACCTGCGGTATTTCTTCCGCATGGCGGGGGACCGTGCTTCTTCATGGATTGGGATCCACCCGACACCTGGCTGCGGCAGCGCAGGTTCCTTGAGGCGTTCCCGGCAAGCCTTCCGGCAAGGCCACGGGCGCTACTGGTGATCTCGGGCCATTGGGAGGAACGGGTGTTTACCGTGCAGACCAACCCAGCGCCGCCGCTGCTGTTCGACTATCAGGGATTTCCGCCGCATACCTATCGGCTGACATGGCCCGCGCCGGGCAACCCCGCGCTGGCGGCCCGTGTGCGCGGCCTGCTGGAAGGGGCCGGGTTCTTGACCGGCGAGGATCCGGTGCGCGGCTACGATCACGGCGTGTTCGTGCCGCTGAAGGTCGCCTTCCCCGAGGCCGACATCCCGACCGTGCAGCTGAGCCTGCGCGCCGACCTCGACCCTCAGGCGCATCTGGCCGCGGGCCGGGCGCTGGCCCCCCTGCGCGACGAGGGGGTGCTGATCATCGGGTCGGGCAACACCTACCACAACATGCGGGTGATGATGCAGTCGATGCGCGGCGGGGCGCGCGGCCCGGTCGCGGGGGGCGATTTCGACCGCTGGCTGACCGACGCGGTGACGCAGGATGATCCCGCCCGCCGCGACGCGATGCTGGCGGCCTGGCACCAGGCCCCCGGCGCGCGCGAGGCCAACCCGCGTGAGTAACACCTCATCCCGCCGCATGTGGTGGCGGGGGCGGCCGGCGCGGATCGCGGTGCCAAGACGCTTGAGGATCATGTCATGGGCGCGGTGGAAAGCGCCTTCCGGTTCGGGTGACGCCATGGGTTTCGAACTGCCGATGCGCCCGGGCCCGCGCCCCCGGACCACCGATTGCGCCCCGCATGAACAGGTGTCGCAGAATTCGACCCCCGAGGTTCACGCGCTTTTCAAGCGCCGCGCCTTCGCCCTGCCCTTTGTCGAGCGCCGCCCCTCGGGCATTTCGGTTCCGGGGGCCGAGGCGCTGGTGCTGCCCCGGCCCCATGCCTGCGGCCCGCGCGAGGCCTTCTTGATCGGGCGCGAATTCGCCCATGTGCATCCCTCCTACGACGGCTCGTCGCATCTGATGCTGCCCTTGCCGGCGGTGGAGGAGCTGATCGCGAAGGGCTGGGGCGAACCGCATCCGATGGCGCGGCTGGGCTACATCCCCGCGACGGCGGTCATGGCCTTCGCCCCCCGCGACGCGGGCGAGGTCGATGTGATGCTGCGCCTGTTGACCACAAGCTGGGACTTCGCCCGCGGCAAGCTGGCAAACCCCGCCCCCGTGCATATCCACGACTGAGCGCAAAAGTTTCTCACGACATCAGAACAGGAGAAAGAACATGACCAGCATCCAGAGCGGCCCCTTCATCGTGACCGGCGCCTCCGGCCAGCTTGGCCGGCAGGTGGTCGATCTGCTGGTTCAGGCGGGTGTCGGGCCGATCATCGCCATTTCGCGCAATCCCGAAAGGCTTGCCGATCTGGCGGCAAGGGGCGTCGAGGCGCGCAAGGGCGATTTCAACGACCCGACGTCGCTCGACTCCGCCTTTGCGGGCGGCAAGCGCATCCTGATCATCTCGACCGACGATCTGACACCGGGCAAAAGGCTTGCCGCCCATTCCAACGCCGTCGCGGCGGCCAAAGCCGCGGGCATCAGCCATATCGTCTATACCTCGCTGACCAACCCGGTCCCCGACAGTCCGATCGGGTTTGCCCCGGACCACGCGGAAACCGAAAAGCTGATCGTGGCCAGCGGCGCCGATCACACCATCCTGCGCAACAACCTTTACGCCGATCTTCTGCTGATGGCAGGTGCCCAGAGCATCGCCTTGGGCCAGCACTTCGCCGCCGCGGCTGACGGCAAGACCGGATATGTGACGCGCGCCGATTGCGCCCGTGCCGCAGCCGCGGCGCTGATGACGGCCAGGGGAAAGCAGACCCTCGACATCACTGGCCCCGCGGCCGTGAGCCAGGCCGAGATCGCGGAGATCCTGTCCGGGATCGCGGGCAAGCCGATCCCCTATGTCGCCCTGCCCACCGAGGATCTGGTGCAGGCGATGATCGCGAATGGCCTGCCGGAGTTCATGGCGCGGGTCTTCGCCTCTTTCGACGAGGCGATCGCGCAAGGCTATCTCGACGTGGCCAGCGCCGATCTGAATACCCTGACCGGCCAGCCGGGACAGTCCGTTCGCGACTTCCTGCTGGCAAACCGGGGTGCACTGCTGCGCTCGTAGGGCTGAGGGCGGCAGGATGCGCCTGTAAAACGCCACCTTCCCGGCCAATGCCCTGCGTGTCCGCGCCGTGGCCTTCGAACTGGTGACCGACCTCGACATCGCCGAGGTCGGCCTCCGCGCCGGGGATTTCCTGCGGCGCAATCCGATGGCCAGGGTGCCCGTGCTGGAGGACGGCGATTTCGTCTTGTGGGAATCGCGGGCGATCCGTGGCTATCGCGCCAGCCTGCATCCCGACGCGGGGATCGTCTCGCACGATCGCGCCCCACAGGCCCCGATGGACCAGTGTGCCTGGCGGCAGGCCATCCCTCCGGGACCGGCCATGCAGACACTGTCCTGCGGGCTCTTTCTGAAGGGAAAGTCCGGCATGGGCGATGCCGACCCGGCGACCGTCGCTTCCGAGCGCAAGGCCTGCGATCGGTTTCCGGACGTTTCACAAAAAGGGGCGGGCAGGCAAGGCCCGGACCGTCGGCGCCCAAAGCCTTGCCGCCTTCTGCATCACGACAAGCTTCATGTATCGCGCTTGGGGCCGGGATTTCGCTCGATGCCCGGCGCGACCCCTGCGCCGAACCTTTCCCGCCGCCCTGCCGCCCCGACTCCGTGGGACTTTGCCGGTGATGCGTCCCGCGACCGGGTCTCGGCAATACGTGTGACGGCATCAGATCGTCCGGGACGAAAGCTCCGTCATCGCCGATCCGGTCCTCCTGCCCCGATGTGCGTCAGGCGGCGGCCATTCGATATCCGACGATTCCGCTATCATGCGGACAGGCGAAGCCGCCCCGCAAGGCGGCTTCGAAGCGGTCATGTCGTGGCAGCGGAGGGGATTTCCTGTCCCGCACCGGCGCGCGGCCGCCGGATCCGGAACAGGATCGCATAGAGCACCGGAACCGCCAGCAGCGTCAGGACCGAGGCGAAGGCGAGGCCCCCCATGATCGTGACCGCCATCGAGGCGAAGAAGGCGTCCGGCAGCAGCGGCAGCATGCCGAAGATCGTCGTCCCCGCCGCCAGCACCACCGGGCGCAGACGGCTGACCGAGCCATCCACCACGGCATCGTAATCCGCAGCCCCGGCGGCGCGGCGCAGGTCAATCTCCTCGACCAGGACGATGGCATTCTTCATCAGCATCCCCGACAGCGACAGGAAGCCCAGAAGCGCCGTGAAGGTAAAGGGCAAGCCACTGGCAAGAAGCCCCAGCACCATCCCGGTGACCGACATCGGCACCACAAGCCACAGGATCAGCGGCTGGCGCACCTTGTTGAACATCAGGATCGAGATCGTCAGCATCACGAGGAAGCCCAGCGGCAACTGCTTGCCGAGCGAGGCCTGCGCATCCTGCGAGCTTTCGAACTCGCCGCCCCATTCCATCCGGTAGCCGGGGGGCAGGTCCATCGCCTCGATCTGGGCACGCACGCTGCGGAACGCCTGGTCCGCCGTGAGATCGGGCCGCTTGCCGCCCTGGGCGGTGATCGTGCGCTCGCGGTCGCGCCGGTGGATCAGCGCCTCGGCAAGCTCAACCTCCATCCGCGTCACCATGTTGGACATCGGCACATATGTCCCTGCGCCGGCCGACCAGACCGGCAGGTCCTGCACGCGGTCGATGCCGTCGCGCTGGGGTTCGGGCAGGCGCAGGTAGATCGGCACCTCGGCGTCGCCTTCGCGCAGGGCGGCCACGCGCAGGCCCGAGGTGCCGAACTGCACCGTGTCGGCGATCGCCTGGCGGGTGGCGCCGGTCAGGCGCATGCGCGATTCATCGACGATCGGCACGACGCGCAATTCACGCTGGCGCCAGTCGGTGCGCGGGTCGATGATCGTGCCGGCGGCCTCGTAGATCGCCAGCGCCTCGTCGGCCAGCTGGCGCAGGATCAGCGGATCTGGCCCCGAGAAGCGCACCGCCACCGCAGCCCCCGCCGGCGGGCCGAAGACCAGTTCCTCGGTGCGCACCAGCGCGTGGGGGAACTCCATCGCCAACTCGCGGTTCAGCCGGGCCGCCAGTTCCGGGATCACCAGGGCGTCGCGCGTGCGCACGATCAGCTGGCCATAGCTGGGGTCGGCCTGTTCGGGGTTGTAGGTCAGCATGAAGCGGCTGGCCCCCCGCCCGACCAGCGTCGTCACGGCCACCACATCGGGCTCTGCCATGACCATCTGTTCCAGCCGCTGCATGGCGCGGTCGGTGGTGTGGATGTCGGTGCCTTGCGGCATCTGGAACTGCACGTAGAACAGCGGCGTGTTCGAGGCCGGGAAGAAGGCCTGCTTGACCTGGCCGAAGGCCATGATCGAGGCAACGGTGATCCCCACGATCACCAGCATCACCAGCCAGCGGACCCGCAGCGAGCCGTGCAGGATCCCGCGGTAGGCCCGATACATGAGCCCACGATAGGGATCGGCCGACACATCCTGCGGGGCTTTCAGCAGAAGCTTGCCCAGATAGGGCGTGACCGTGACCGCCAGCACCCAGCTGAGCAGGAGCGAGATCCCGATCACGGCAAAGAGCGAGAACAGGAACTCGCCCGTCGCGTCCGGCGACAGGCCGATGCCGGAAAAGGCCATGATGCCGATGACCGTGGCGCCCAGAAGGGGAATGCCCGTGGCGCTTTCGGTCTCGGCGGCGGCGTCCTCGGGCGTCTGGCCGCGCGCCATGCCGATCACCATGCCCTCGGCGATGACGATGGCGTTGTCCACCAGCATCCCCATGGCGATGATCAGCGCGCCGAGGCTGATCCGCTCCATCTCGATCCCGAAGACCGCCATGAAGAAGACGGTGGCCATCACCGTCAGGCCCAGCGTGGCGCCCACGACAAGGCCCGCGCGCCAGCCCATCGTCAGCATCAGCGCGCCCACCACGATGGCCACCGACTGGAACAGGCCGACGAGGAAGTTCGACACCGCCTCGTCCACGACCTTGTGCTGTTCGTATATCGGGATGAGTTCAGTGCCTTCGGGCAGGGCGCTGGCCAGTTCGGCCAACCGTGCCTCCACCGCCTGGCCGACGGCCACCACGTTGCGGTCGGTCAGCGCCGAGACGCCGATGGTAAAGGCCCGCACCCCATTTTCGCGGATGATCTGGCGGGGTTGTTCCACCTCCTGGCGGCTGACGGTGGCCAGGTCATAGACGGTGGCCTGCCCGACTTGCCCGGCCGCTCCCAGACGCAGCGCCTCGATCCCTTCCACCGTGGCATAGCCCTGCGGCACGGACAGCGCGATGCGCGCCGTGTCGGCTGTGACCTCGCCATTGGCGAAGACCTGGTTTTCGCTCGCAATCACGCCGATCAGCTGGTCAGGCGGCAGGCCGAGACCAGCCAGCCGCGCCGGGTCGATGGCGATGGTGATCTCTTCCTCGATCAAGCCCTGGACCTCGACCTTGGCCACGCCGTCCACCGTTACCAGCCCGCGCCGCAGCATCGTCGCCAGATCCCGCTGTTCGGTGGGGGTCAGCCCCTGGGTGGTCACGGCATAGAACAGCCCATACACATCGCCGAAATCGTCGTTTATGATCGGGTCCCGCGCGCCGGCGGGCAGTTCGCCGCGCACGTCGCCGATGCGGCGGCGCATCTCGTCCCAGATCTGCGGGATCTCGTCGGGCCCGTAGCGCATGTCGATCTCGACCGTGATCTGCGCCATGCCGGGCATGGATTTCGACTGCACGCGGTCAAGCTGCCGCATCTGCTGCAATGCGGTCTCGATGACGTCGGCGACCTCTTCCTCGACCTCCTCGGCGGTCGCGCCGGGATAGGGCACGAAGACAAGCGCTGTCTTGAGCGTGAAGCTCGGGTCCTCAAGCCGGCCCACGTTGGCAAGCCCCCAGAGCCCGCCAAGCAGGCAGAACAGGATCGCAAGCCAGACGGCAACAGGGCGGCGAATGGCGCCGCGCGCAATGCTCATATGTGCTGCATCAACCGTGTCGGATGCCATAACGGTCATTCTCCTGTTCAGCAGTGCGTGGAAAGGCGGGCAGGGCGCCTGCCGTCAAAGGCCGACGGCTGCGACCCGCGCCCCGTCGCGCAGGCGCCACCAGCCGGTTGCGACCACCGTTTCGCCCGGCTCCAGCCCCTCCAGCACGACGATCCGGTTGTCGCGCGGCAGGCCCAGCCGGACATCGCGGCGCGTGACCGTGCTGTCATCGGCATTGTAAATCCAGACCGTCGGATTGGCCCGGCTGGTCGTGTCCACCGCCGAGACGGGAAGCGTCACCGCTTGCGCCGGGCTGCTGCTTTCGCTTTCGCCCACCGCAACATTCGCCGTCATGCCCGGCAGGATGCGCGGGTCGATGTCGCCCGCGATCCTGAACTCGATATCGAAGGTCCGTGTCGAGGCGTTGGCCTCGGTCGCGAAACTGCGCGGCTCCAGCGTCGCACGATAGCCCGGCGCGGCCGGAAAAGTGGCCGTCACGGAAAACAGATCGGGCTGGACGCGGGCCACGGCGGTCAGATCCTCGGGCAGCGAAATGCGGATCAGGAGTTCGGACACGTCCTGAAGGCGGACGACCGGCTGGGCGGGCGTCACGTTGGTATAGGCTTCGACATAGGTGCGGGCGACGATGGCGTCGAAGGGCGCGCGCACCTCGGTCTGGGTCAGACGCCGTTCCGCTTCGCGCAGCGCGACCTCGGCCTGGGACAACTGCGCACTCACCACGTCGAGCTGCGCGCCGGTGGCGACCCCGCGATCCGACAGCGCCGAAGCACGGGTGAACTCGCTGCGCGCCAGATCGTACGCGGCGCGCGCGCGGTTCAGCGCAAGCTGGAAATCGGCATTGTCGATCTGGCCGATCAGCCCGCCGGCCGGCACACGGGCCCCCGCAATCACGGGAAACTCGACAATCTGGCCGGAGATCTGGAACGCAAGATCGACCGTGCGCAGAGCCTCGACCGAACCGGCAAAGGACCGTATCCTGGTTTCGGATTGCACTAGGGCCTGGGTCAGATCGACCGGCAGCACAACCGCCGTGTCCGCCCTGCCCTGCGGTGCACCAACCGCGCTTTCGGCCGGTTCCGTCTGGCCCTGCGCCAAGATCTGCCAGCTGGGAAGCACAAGCAGGAAGGCACTGGCAGCCGCCACGGCTCCGATCCCCAGAACTGCACCCAGTTTGCCTTTAATGGGCATTTTCGATCATCTCCATTATGGTCTCGCCGAGTTGCCTGCGGGGGGCAGGTTCGCCACCGGGAAGCGACAGGAGGGCATGGAACCTCAGCCCCTGAAGCGCGAAGAAGATGAGACGACCAAGGTTTGCGTCCGTCGCCTCGGCCTCGATGCGCGCAAGATCGGCCTCCAGCGCGCGCCGCAGCGGGTCAAGTAGGTCGGGCTCCGCCGCAGCGACCGCCAGTATCGACATCGACAGGTCCGAATCCGCAGTGTCCAGGCCGTTCAGCGATGCCAGATGCCGGCGCAGCGTGCGGTGCTGCGCATCCTGCGGCAGGCCGGCCTCGAGCGCATCGTGTTCGGCCAGCATCTCCTTCAAGAGCGCCGCCATGAGGTCGCGCTTGGTCGGGAAATTGTAGAGGACACCTCCCTTCGACAGCCCCGCTTCGCGGGCGACCGCCTCGAAGGAGATGTGCGCAACGCCCTCGCGCGCGGCAATTGCACGCGCCGCGGCAAGGATCCGCAGACTTGCATTCCGGCGCGCGCTTTGCGATTCCTGCATCAAGACTGTACCATCCGGTCGGTATAGATGAGCGGGGAGGTAGCGTCGCCTCCCCATGGAGTCAAGGCGACCTGGCGGATTCGTTGGAATGCCGGTTTCCGGTCGGGCGAGGGACTGATGACACGCTTCGATTCCGTTCTTGTACTAATCGCGGGGCTGGCCCTTGTCGGGGCGGGGTTCTTCCTCTGGCGCGGCGACGGCACCGGGACGGCCCCCGACGGATTTGCTCGTGGAAACGGGCGAATCGAGGCGGTGGAGATCGACGTGGCGGCCACGCGCCCGGGGCGGATCGCGCGCATCCAGGTGCGTGAGGGACAATTGGTTGCAGCCGGCGATCCGCTGGCTGAACTGGATGTCCGGCAGTTGCAGGCTGCGCGTCATCAGGCCGAGGCCGAGCGCCAGAGAGCCGAGATCGCGGTCGAGAATGCCAGGCTGCTGGTCGAACAGCGTGCGGCCGAGGTACGGGTTGCCGAGGCGGTTCTGGCTCAGCGAGAGTCGGCGGAGGTCGTGGCCCGACGCCAGTTGGAACGGTCAGAGGCGCTGACCGCTGGAAACGTCACGTCCGAGCGCGCCCTGGAAATTGATCGGTCGAACGCGCTCGGGGCCCAGGCGGCTGTCGCCTCGGCCGAGGCCGCCCTGGCGGCGGCGCGGGCCGGCGTGACCTCGGCCGAGGCCTCGGTGATCGGCGCCGAGGCGGCGGTCGCGGCAGCGACGGCCGCCGTCGAGGCGATCGACGTCCAGATCGAGGACAGCACGCTGACGGCGTCGCGCGACGGCCGCGTGCAGTTCATCGTGGCGCGCGAGGGCGAGGTGGTCGGCGCGGGCGGCGGGATCGTCAACATGGTCGATCTGGGCGAGGTCTACATGACCTTCTTCCTGCCGACCGCGGCTGTCGGCCGGATCGGGCTGGGCACCGAGGTGCGGCTCATCATGGACGCGGCCCCGGGCATCGTCGTGCCGGCCGAGGTGTCCTTCGTCTCGGACGTGGCGCAGTTCACGCCCCGCACCGTCGAGACCGAGGTCGAGCGCGATAAGCTGATGTTCCGCGTCCGCGCCCGCATCGCGCCGGACCTGCTGGCGAAATATGCCGACTACACCAAGACCGGCCTGCCCGGGGTCGCCTGGGTCCGGCTCGACCCCGCTGC
Organism: Alphaproteobacteria bacterium; assembly: GCA_029289325.1. Taxonomy (GTDB): domain Bacteria; phylum Pseudomonadota; class Alphaproteobacteria; order Rhodobacterales; family Rhodobacteraceae; genus Tabrizicola. The sequence continues at coordinate 19,388 of JARFTV010000043.1, read as the reverse complement.
CCCCTGGCCTGCTGCGGCCGACGGGCGCGTCCTCGAATGACGCCGACCGCCCCCGTCGTGCGGGCCAACGGCTTGTCGCTTCGCTACGGCCGGGTCACAGCACTTGATCGGGTGACGCTTGATCTTCCGGCAGGCTGCGTCGTCGGGCTGATCGGCCCGGACGGGGTGGGGAAGTCCAGCCTGCTTGCGCTGATTTCTGGGGCCCGCAAGCTTCAGGAAGGGCGGCTTGAGGTCTTGGAGGGCGACATGGCGCGCGCGCGCCACCGGGCGCGCATCTGCCCACGCATCGCTTATATGCCACAGGGTCTGGGGCGGAACCTCTACCCGACGCTTTCGGTGCGCGAGAACGTGGAGTTCTTCGGGCGCCTTTTCGGCGAAGGCCGGGCGGAACGGGACCGCCGGATCGCCGACCTGCTTCAAGCGACCGATCTCGACGCCTTCGCCAACCGCCCGGCGGCCAAGCTGTCGGGCGGCATGAAGCAGAAACTGGGCCTGTGCTGCGCGCTGATCCACGAACCCGACCTGCTGATCCTCGACGAGCCGACCACAGGCGTCGATCCGCTGTCGCGGCGGGAGTTCTGGGCGCTGATCGGCCGCATCCGTGCCGGTAGCCCCGGCATGAGCCTGATCGTGGCCAGCGCCTACATGGATGAAGCCGCGAACTTCGATCACCTCGTGGCGATGGACGAAGGGCGGGTGTTGGCCACCGGCAGTCCCGCCGACCTGCTGGCCCAGACCGGCTCGGAGGATCTCGACGCGGCCTTCATCGCGCTTCTGCCCGAGGAACGGCGCGCCCGCCATCATGAACTGGTCATCCCGCCGCGCAAGCGCGAAGCTGTGAACGGCCCTGTGATCGAGGCCGAGAACCTGACCGTCCGCTTCGGCGACTTCACCGCAGTTGACAACGTCAACTTCCGCATTCAGCAGGGCGAGATCTTCGGCTTCCTCGGGTCGAACGGCTGCGGCAAGACCACGACGATGAAGGTCCTGACCGGGCTTCTGGAACTGTCCGAGGGCAGCACGCGCCTCTATGGCCGCAAGATCGATGCCCGCGACATGGAAACGCGCAAGCGCATCGGCTACATGACGCAGAGCTTCTCGCTCTATTCCGAACTGACGGTGCGGCAGAACCTCGACCTGCACGGGCGGCTGTTCGACATGGCCCCGGCCGAGATCGCCCCGCGCATCGCCGAACTGGCGCGGCGCTTCGATCTAGAGGACGTGCTGGACAGCCTGCCCGCAGCTCTTCCGCTAGGGGTCCGGCAGCGGCTGTCGCTGGCGGTTGCGCTGATCCATCAGCCCGATATCCTGATCCTCGACGAGCCAACTTCGGGCGTCGATCCGGTGGCGCGCGCCCAGTTCTGGCAAGCGCTGGTCGACCTGTCGCGCAAGGACGGCGTGACGATCTTCCTGTCCACGCACTACATGTCGGAAGCCGCGCGCTGCGATCGCGTCTCGTTCATGCACGCCGGCCGTGTGCTGGTCTCGGGCGCGCCCGAAACAATCCGGCGGGAGGTCGGTGCGGCAACGCTGGACGATGCCTTTGTCCACCATCTTCGTCGGGCTGCGGATGACGGCGCAGCCCATCCACCCGCGACCATTGTTGCACAGCCGAACGGCCGAGAGACCCGACCGCCCGGGCGCTTCAACCTTGCCCGACTGTTCGGCTTTTCCTGGCGCGAGGCGCTGGAGCTGCGCCGGGATCCAATCCGCCTAACGCTGGCCAGTGTCGGCAGCGTGATCCTCATGATCGTGCTGGGTTACGGCATCTCCATGGATGTGCAGAACCTGAAATTCGCGGTGCTCGACCTCGATCAGACTGTTCTCAGCCAGTCCTATGTCAACGACCTTGCCGGATCGCGCTATTTCGACGAAGCGCCCCCCCTGACGGGCTACGACGATCTCGACGCGCGAATGCGCGCGGGCGAAATCAGCCTTGCACTTGAGATCCTGCCCGGCTTTGCCTCCGACCTCGCCCGGGGCCGCCCGGTCGAGATCGGCGCCTGGTTCGACGGCGCGATGCCGATGCGAGCCGAGACGGTGCGCGGCTACGTCCAGGGGATGCATGTGCATTGGCTAACGGACCAGCTCCGCCAAGCCTACGGAGAGGACGCCGTGGCTGGCGACTATGCGCTGGAGCTGCGCTTTCGCTACAATCCCGATGTGGAAAGCCTTGCCGCCATGGTCCCCGCGGTCATTCCGCTTCTGCTCATGCTGATCCCGGCCATGCTGGCCGTGCTGTCCGTCTCGCGCGAGAAGGAGACGGGCTCCATCGTCAACCTCTATGTCACGCCTGTCCGGCGGCTCGAGTTCCTGCTGGGCAAGCAGGTGCCCTATGTCGCCCTCGGCTTCGTCAACTACCTGGTGCTGCTGGCGCTGGCAGTCCTAGTCTTCGGCGTACCGGTCAAGGGCAGCCTTCTGGCGCTGTCTGCCGGTGCGCTGGTCTATGTCGTGCTGGCGACCGGGCTCGGGCTGCTGATTTCCGCCTTCACCCGCAGCCAGGTGACGGCGCTGTTCTTCACTGCGCTCGCGACGCTGATCCCGGCGGCACAATATGGCGGCATCATCGACCCGGTGTCGTCGCTGGAAGGCATGGGCCGGGTGATTGGCGAGGTCTTCCCGACCAGCCATTTCGTCACCATATCGCGCGGAACCTTCGCCAAGGCGCTCGGCTTAGGCGATCTAGGGGGATCCTTCTTGCCGATGCTAGCCCTGGTGCCGGTGGTGGTGGCGCTCGGCGCGGTGTTCGTCCGCAAGCAGGAGAAATAGGGGATGCGACCAAGACATGTGATGCATCTTGCCGTGAAAGAACTGCGCGGCCTGTTGCGCGACCCGCTTCTCATGGTTCTGGTGGTCTATGCGTTCACGCTCGACATATACACCCACGCCACCGCCATGCCCGAGACGCTGAACCGCGCCACCATCGGAATCGTGGACGAGGATGCCTCGCCGCTCACGCGCCGCATGGCAGATGCCTTCCTCGCGCCCTATTTCGTGCCGCCGGCGCAGATTGGCCTGGCCGAGATGGATGCGCGGATGGATGCCGGGATCGACACGTTCTCGCTGGTGATCCCCTCCGATTTCCAGCGCGACCTGCTGGCGGGCGACCGGCCGGAGCTGCAACTGAACGTCGATGCCACGCGGGTCAGCCAGGCCTTCACCGGCGCGGGTTATGTGCAGGCGATCGTCAATCAGGAGATCGCCGGCTGGGCCGCCCGCGATGCCGCTGCGGCTGCGCCTCCGGTCGATCTGGCTGTGCGGGCGCGGTTCAACCCGGCGCTGGACCCCGGCTGGTTCGGCGCCCTTACAGCGGTGATCAGTGCCGTCACCATGCTTTCGATCATCCTGTCGGGCGCAGCCCTGATCCGCGAACGCGAACACGGTACGGTCGAACACCTGCTGGTGATGCCTGTCACGCCGGCCGAGATCATGACAAGCAAGATTCTCAGCATGGGTGCGGTGGTGCTTGTGGCAACCGGGCTGTCGCTGAACTTCATGGTCCAGGGGGTGCTGGAGGTGCCGATAGCCGGCTCGGTCACCCTGTTTCTTGTCGGGGCGGCGCTGCATCTTTTCGCCACCACCTCTCTGGGTATCCTGCTGGCCACGATCTCCGGCTCGATGCCGCAGTTTGCCATGCTGCTGTTGCTAGTCCTCTTGCCGCTGGAAATCCTGTCGGGCGGCATGACCCCGCGCGAATCCATGCCCGAGGCGGTGCAGTACGCGATGCTCGCGGCGCCCAACACGCATTTTATCGCCCTTTCGCAGTCGGTCCTGTTCCGCGGAGCGGGGCTTTCGGTGGTCTGGCCGCAACTTCTGGCACTGGCGCTTATCGGCACCGCTATGTTTTCCATTGCGCTGCGTCGGTTCCACGGGCTCCTGAGGTGACCGAAAGGCGGCAGGGCATACCGACAAGGCGGGCGACGCTCGCACTGATGGGAGCTGCGGCGGTAAGCGCCTGCGGTGTAGAACCGCGCATCCCATACCGCCCGGATGACAGGGCCGCGACACCGTTGCTGGGTGCAGCCTATCGCATCCGCACGGACGCGGCGATAGAGGACTATCCACCGGACCTGGGCCCGAGGTTTCGCGAGAACGGACGGTCGCATTACCTGGCCATTTCCGGGGGTGGCGCAAACGGTGCCTTTGGCGCGGGTGTCCTGGCGGGCTGGACCGCTTCCGGAACGCGACCGACCTTCTCGGTCATAAGCGGCGTCAGTACCGGGGCGCTGATCGCACCGCTCGCGTTTCTGGGCCCCGAACATGATGTTACGCTGCGCAATCTCTATACCGGCGGCGTTGCCGAGGGCATCGGCGGCAAGCCCTCGCTGCTGGGGTTGCTTACGCGGGGTGCGCTTGTCGATCCCCAGCCGCTGCGCCAACTGGTCGAATTTTTCGTCTCACCCTCGCTGCTGCGTGGAGTCGCGCAAGAACATGCCCGAGGCCGACGCCTCTTCGTATTCACGACCGATCTGGACGCCCAGCTCGGGGTGATCTGGAACATGGGTGCGATTGCGGGCAGCGGCGATCCGGGCGCTCTGTCCTTGTTTAAGGACGTCCTGATGGCCTCGGCCGCGATCCCGGGTGCATTTCCGCCGATCCGTATTCGCGGGCAGACCGCTGACGGCCGCACCTTCGAGGAACTGCACGGAGACGGTGCCGTCGTGTCGAACGTCTTCACATTGCCCGAGACTGTGCTGTTTTCGTTCCAGGGACAGCGCGCGGTCGGGGCGGCGCTGACCGACATCCACATGCTGATGAATGTCAATCTCGAACCGGAATTCAACGTCGTGGCGGTGCGACCGAGCGCGATCACCGCCCGCTCGGTTTCGACGTTGCTGAAGTACCAAATGCTGCGCCAGGTCAACGCGACCCATGACTTTGCACGCGCTGCCGGAATCGGCTTCCATGTCACCTCTATTGACATGGTCGCGCCTGACGATGTCGACACCCTCGAGTTCAATACCGCCTATATGCGCGCCCTCTATGCCGAAGGTTTCCGGCGGGCCCGCGCCGGGTCGGCGTGGTCAGCGGCTCTGCCACCTCTGGAAGGGGGTGAAGCGATCGTGAGCGCGGGTTAGGACCGCCAGATAACGCACAAGCCGTAGCGGCGGCACCATCCTTTTCACGCCTTCCCAAAAAGTTCCGAATCCTCGACAACCTTCTGCGCCAGAAGCAGGCTGCACCCTAGACTGTCACTTAGTTCGGCCGCGATCGAGCGGCTCAACCAGCGCGTCCAGAAACCGTGCCGGTGGTGTCCGACAACGACAAGATCCGCCTCGGTCTCAACGGATACCCTGGTGATGGTTGCGACGGGATCGCCGAACTCGATCCGGACCTGTGGCGAAAGGCCCATCCCCGTCAGCCGCTGGCGGCCCTCCTCCAGGATTGCGTCCAGATCGGCCTTCTGCTGGCCTAGGGCAACGGTATCGGCCCCGATCGCGTAGACATTGCCCGAGGCTGTCTCGACCACCGCCAGAAGAGTCACGGCAGCGCCCGTGATCTGCGCAAGGCGCGCGCCCTCGCGTAGCGCCAATCGCCCTTCGCGCGAGCCATCATAGCAGAGCAGGATTCTGGAATACACGGCTTGGCCTCCGGGCTCGAATTTAGTCTTGCAAGACGGTTGCTTGCATACTAATTAGCTTCCTATCTTTTTGCAAGACAACCAGAAGCAAGAGCTGATGACTGCTGCACCAGACATGGCGGAGACCTTCACGCGCGCTCTGGCAAGTGTGTCGCGCCAGTGGAAGCGCAGGCTCGACGTACAGTTTCGTCATCTGGGTCTGTCTCAAGCACGCTGGGGCGTGATTTTAGAACTGTCCCGGCACGAGGATGTGACCCAGATCGAACTGGCGCGCGTCCTTGGCGTCGAGGGGCCGACGCTGGTGCGCTTGCTGGACGGTCTTGAAAGGATGGGGTTTGTCGAGCGCCACCCAAGTGCCGAGGACCGACGCGCCAAGAAACTGGTCCTGACTGAAGCAGCGATGAGGATTCTTGAGAGGATGAAGTCGATCGCCGCAAATAGTCGCTTGGAAGTTCTTGAGGACATTCCTGCGGACGATCTTCGCACCGCGACCCGCGTCCTGGCGCAGATTGCATCCCGGCTGGAGAAGATGGGTAATGACGAAAATGGATGACATCAAACCGGCAGCACCCGAAGCAAAGGAGACAGGCGAGACCTCCGTGCCGGATTTGCCAAAACCGGCTGCGCGGCGCAGCCGGGTTAAATGGACCCGGCTGTTGGTCGTGGCGGCAGTCCTTGGGGTCGTGGCCTGGCTGGGAACCCCATGGATCATAGCACGGTTCACTCAGGTCCATATCAACGACGCCCGCATCGCCGCCAGTGTCGTGACCGTGTCGAGCGAAGTCGCTGGCCGCGTGACCGAACTTCCGGTGCTTGTCGGGGATTCGGTCGCTGCGGGAACTGTTCTAGCGTCGATCGACCAGGAGTCGTCGCAGCCGCAACTCGATGCCGTCATCGCAAAGCTGGCGGCGACAGATGCCCAGCTTTCTGAACTCGAAAACCGCAAGGGCATGCTGACCGAGCAGCTTGCTGCGCGGCGAGAAGCAGCCAATGCCGGCATCGCGGCTGCCGAAGCCAACCATGAAGCCGCGCTTGCCGTGCTGCAGAATACGCAAACCCGCCACGACCGTGTGGTTAAACTGGCCGAGCAGAATGTTTCGTCGCAACAATCGCTCGACGAGGTGAACGCGGCCCTCGCCACAGCGACACAACAGGAGCGCGCAGCCTATGCCGCAACAGAAGCCGCACGGGCAAATCTTGCAATCGTCGAAGCAGACGCAGCCCAAATCGCTGTGCTGGACTCTCAGATCGATTCTGTCAGGGCAGGGCGCGTCGCGATCGAGGCGGAACGTCGGCTGAAGGAAATCGATCTCGCGCACCGTACGATTGACGCCAGCTTCGACGGTATTGTTGACGCGACCTTCGTTGATGTCGGCGAGTATGTAACCCCCGGAACAAGACTGGTGATGTATCACGCGCCCGAGAATGTCTGGATCGATGCCAACGTCAAGGAAACCGAGTTTTCCAGGTTGCGTGTGGGGTCCAGAGCCAGCATCACTGTCGATGCTTTTCCCGGTCGAACCTTCGAGGGCGAGGTGATCGGCATGGGCGGCGCGGCGACCAGCCAGCTTGCCTTGCTGCCCAGCCCGAACCCGTCCGGCAATTTCACCAAAGTCACCCAGCGGCTGCCAATCCGTGTCTCGATCGATGCCGATGGCGTGGAACTGCGGCCGGGCATGATGGTGGAGATCTATGCCGATGTCGCAGATTGATCGCTATTTCGAGCGGTTCGGCCCGGCCTACAGGTGGTTCGCGACCGGCACGATCATGGTGGCCACGATCTCGGTGGTGCTGTCCACCACCATCGTGAACGTCGCCATCCCGGCGGTGATGGGCGCCTTCGGGATCAGCGCGGTGCAGGCGCAATGGATCTCGACGGGGTTCCTGGCCGCCATGACGGCCACGATGCTTCTGGCCGACTGGGCGGACCGCGCCTTCGGGATGCGGCTGACGATGAACGTGGCGATGGGCGTCTTTCTGGCCGGGTCGGTCGCGGGCGGGCTCGCCCCGAACGAGACCGTGCTGACGCTGGCGCGGGTGGTGCAGGGGGCCGCGGCGGGGATCGTCCAGCCGCTGGCGATGATCATGCTGTTCAAGGTCTTTCCGCCCGACAAGCGCGGCGCGGCGATGGGAATCTACGGCGTGGGCGTGGTGCTGGCCCCGGCGCTGGGGCCCTGGATCGGCGGCGTGCTGATGGATGCCTTCGACTGGCGCTTCGTGTTCTATCTGGGCCTGCCCTTCGCCGGACTTGCCATCCTTCTGTCCAACTTCTTCCTGCCCGGGCGCGAGGACGACGGCCCGCTTCCCGCCTTCGACTTTGCGGGCGTCGCGATCCTGTCGGTCTTTCTGGCCATGATCCTCAGCACCCTGTCGAATGCCCAGCGTCTGGGCTGGGATTCGAACATCATCCTCCTGGGCTTCGCCGTCTCGGCCGCCTCGGCGCTGGCCTTCGTGCTGTGGGAACTGCACACCGACAAGCCCATGCTGGACATGCGGCTGTTCGCCAATTTCGCCTTCGTCTCGGCCTCGGTGGTGTCGTTCATCATGGGGGCGGGCCTGTTCGGCTCGACCTATCTCCTGCCGGTCTTCGTGCAGCAGATCCAGGGCATGACGCCGACGCAGGCGGGGCTTCTGCTGATGCCCTCGGGCATCGTGATGCTTCTGGTCTTTCCGATCGCCGGGCGGCTCTCGGACAAGGTTCCGGCCGCGATCCTGATCGGCATCGGCATGGCGATCTTCGCCTGGTCGTCCTGGCTGACGACGGATGCCAACATCGACACCACCTTCTGGACGCTGGCCTGGTGGACGGTGATATCCCGGGTGGGTCTGGGGCTCGTGTTCCCGGCGATCTCGTCGGGGTCGCTGAAGGTCCTGCCGCGGCACCTGCTGGGGCAGGGGTCGGGGGCGTCGAACTTCATCCGCCAGCTCGGGGGCGCCTTCGGGGTCAACCTGCTGACGGTGTTCATCGAGCGGCGCACGGTGCTCCACGCCGATGCCTTCGCCGCGACGCAGACCAGCGACAACGCCACCACGATGGAGCTTCTGCGCGAGGTCGCGGGCCTGATGCATGCGACCGGCCTGCCCGACACCCAGCTTCTGCCGGCCGCCGCCTCGTTCCTCGGGCAGACCGTGGTGATCCAGGCCTCGAACGCGGCGTTTCAGGACGGCTTCATGGTGGTGTTCGCGATCTTCCTGCTGGCGCTCCTGCCGACCTGGTTCATGTGGCGGGCCAGAACCTGACCGCGCGCCGGAACGGCCCGGGTCAGACCGGGCACAGCGCCGCGGCCCGGCGCGCCGCCGCCTGCCCGGCGATCACCGCGCCGTTCAGGTAGCCGGGATCGCGGGGCGCGGTCTCGCTGCCGGCAAGGGTCACTCGATCCGACCAGGGCGCGGGCAGGGCGAAAGCCTGCGGGGCGGGATGGCAGGGGTCGGTCAGGTCGCCCGGGGTCGCGGTCAGCGCGTCCGCCGCCCAGTCCTTCAGCCGCACCGACTGCGGCGCGGCCGCCGCTGGTCCGAACAGGCGCACAAGCTGCGCGGTGCAGGCCGCGATCACCGCTGCCTCGCCCATCTGATGGCGCCGGGCAGCGGCAAGGCCGACAAAGCCGAACAGCGCCGCCTCGCCCGCGCTGCTCGTGGCGTCATGGATCTCGGCCAGGGGGCCGACCAGGCTTTGCGCCCCGCCCGAAAGACCGGCCTCGCGCCAGAAGCGGCGGGGATAGACGGCGAGGAACTTGGCATGGGGCGCCATCCAGGTGGGCGTCCGGCGCCACAGATCGCGCACGTCCGGCGGGGGTGCCGGATCGAGCGCGAGGTGCTGCGCAATCAGCCGGGGCGGCAGTGCCAGGATGACGTGATCGGCCCGCACCTCGCCCTCGGGCAGGGTCAGGACGACGGTATCCCCGGCCAGCCTCAGCCCGCCGACGGGCGCGCCAAGGCGGATGCGGTCGGGCGGGATCAGGGCGGCCAGCGCCCGCACCAGCGCCCCCGTCCCGCCCGCGATCCGCCAGGACGCGACCCCGCCGGGATGGCGCACGCGCAAGGGGGACTCCTGCGGATGGCGCTCGAACAGCATCTGCCCCGCCTCGTCCTGCCGCCGGCAGGCAAGGCCAAGTTCCGCCACCAGCGCGGCGATCTCGGGCTGCATGTCGGGCCAGAACCAGGACGGGCCCAGATCGAAGCCCGCACCGGGCGCGCCATCCGCCCCGACGGTCAGGATGCGCCCGCCGAGGCGCGGCCGCGCCTCGTAGAGCCGCACATCCGCGCCGGCCTGCCACAGGAGCCGGGCCGCGTTCAGCCCCGCAAGCCCCGCCCCCACGACAGCAATGCGGCCTGCGGTCATGCCGCCGCACCCGGCAGGGGCAGCACATCGGCATGTTGCAGCGGCGCATCCTTGAGCCAGACGCGCGCGCCCTCGGCCTCGGCCACCAGGGCATGCCCGACAGGCAGGCGCAGCCAGCTCTGTGCGGTCAGTTCCTCGCCCCCGACGCGCAGGCTGCCCGACAGCACCATCATTTCCAGCCCGCGCGGGTTGTCGCGCCGGATCGTGCCGTCCCAGGTCTCGATGCCGACCCGTTCGAACCCGTCGTCGAAGAGGACACCCTCAGCCTGTCCGGGCGGCAACGCGATCTGCGCGACATCGCCCGTGCGGAACTGCCAGAGCCGCACGAAGATCTCGCAGCCTTCGGCAGCGGCGGGACTGTGGCGAGTGCCCGGTGGGTTGCGGAAATAGCTCCCGGCGGGATAGTCGCCGTGCTCGTCCTGGAAGGTGCCGACCAGCACCAGGATTTCCTCGCCGCCGGTATGGACATGTTCGGGAAAGGCGCTGCCGGGGGCATAGCGTACGATCGAGGTGGCGCGGGCGACTTCGGCCCCGTCGCGGTAGAGCATCTTGCGCTCGACCCCCGCGGCCGGGCTAGGCACCCAATCGAGCCGGCTGCCGTGGACAACCGTCGGGCGCGTGAAATCGGTGTTGAGCTGCATGATCTGCATCCGTGTTTTGGCATGAGAAGGAAGGGCGCACCCGGTCCGGGTGCGCCCGTGGCGTTGCGGCCCTACGACCGGGGTCAGGCCAGGCCGTGCCGCGAAAAGGGCAGCTCGCGCACCGCCTGCCCGGTCGCCCGGCGCACAGCATTGGCAACGGCGGGGCCGATCGGCGGGGTGCCGGGCTCTCCGATGCCGGTGGGGGCCTCGGTAGAAGGCAGGATATGCACCTCGACCTCGGGCATGTCGGTGATGCGCATCGGCGTGTAGTCGTAGAAGTTCGACTGGTCCACTTCGCCCTCGGTCAGGGTGATCTCCTCGCGCAGGATCGCCGAGAGGCCATAGCCCAGCCCGCCTTCGATCTGGGCGCGGATGTTCGAGGGGTTGATCGGCACGCCGCAATCGACCGCGCAGGTGACGCGCTCGACCTTGACCTTGCCGTCCTCGCGCATCCGCACGTCGGCCACCTCGGCCACATAAGAGCCGAAGCTCTTGTGCACCGCGATGCCGCGCGTCAGCCCCTCGGGCAGGGCGCCGGCCTTGTCGGCGGCCAGTTCCAGCACGGCCCGCGCGCGCGGATCGGTCAGGTGGCGCAGGCGGAACTCCACCGGGTCGGCGCCCGCCGCCTGGGCCAGCTCGTCCATCATCGTCTCGACCACATAGGCGGTATGGGTATGGCCGACCGAGCGCCACCACAGCACCGGCACGCCGACGCGCGGGTGATGCACGTCTGCCGTCCAGCCCGGGATCGCATAGGGCGAGCTTTCGCCCAGCCCCTCGACCGAGGAACTGTCCACCCCGTCCTTCACCGCGAAGGCCTCGAAGGCCGTTCCCAGCATGATGCCCTGACCCACCACACGGTGCTGCCAGAAGGCGATGTTGCCCTCGGCGTCCAGGCCCGCGCGGACCCGGTGCATGTGCATCGGGCGGTAGTAGCCGCCGCGGATGTCGTCCTCGCGCGTCCATACCAGCTTGATCGGGCGCGCCTGGCCATGGGCGGCCAGCCAGGCCTTCGCCACCATCGCCGCCTCGGCGACGTAATGGCTGTCGTAGATCGCCCGCCGCCCGAACGAGCCGCCGCCCCAGAGGGTGTTGATCGTCACCACCTCGGGCGCGATGCCCAGCACCTGCGCCCCGATCATCTGATCGAGCGTCTGGATCTGAGAGCCGGTCCAGAAGTTGGCGGTCTGGCCGTCGAAGCGCACCGTCACGTCGATCGGCTCCATCGGCGCATGGGCGAGGTAGGGGAAGAAGTAATCCGCCTCGATCACCTGCGCGGCCTCGCGGCCCGTGGGCTCGGCCGCGTGGAACGGCGTGCCCTCGCGGTCGAGAAGGGCCGCGTATTCGGCGCGCAGTTCATCGGTGCCGCGGTTTTCGGCCGCGCTGAAATCCCACTCGGCCACCAGCGCGTCGCGCGCCCGGATCGCAGCCCAGGTGCTCTCGGCGATGACGGTGGCACGGTCGGGCAGGCGGATCACGTCGATCACGCCGGGCAGGGCGCGGGCGGCGCTGTCGTCGAGCGACGAGAGCGTGCCGCCGAAGCGCGGGCTGCGCAGGCTGACGGCATGGACCATGCCCTCGATCCGCGCATCCATGCCGAACATGCCCGTGCTGCCTTCCGTCTTGCGCGCCACATCGACGCGGGGGAAAGACTTGCCGATATAGACCCACTGATCGGGCGATTTCAGCGTTACCTCGCCGGGCACCGTCTGACGCGCCGCGGCCTCGGCCAGGTCGCCGAAGGTGGCGCTGTTGTTCCCGGCGCTGACCCGGCCGCCCGCCACGGTGACGGCGGCGGGATCGACGCCCCAGGCCTCGGCCGCGGCGGCCACCAGCATGGCCCGCGCGGTGGCGCCGGCCTCGCGATACTGCTGCCAGGAATTGGCCATGGCGGTCGAGCCGCCGGTGCCCTGCACCCCCATCAGCGTGTTGGCATAAAGCGCGGTATTGGCGGGGGCGAATTCGGTCGTGACCTGCGCGGCATCGGCATCGAGTTCCTCGGCCACCAGCGTGGCGAGGCCCGTCGCCGTGCCCTGGCCCTTGTCGAGGTGCTTGACGATCACCACCACGCTGTTGTCGGGGCGGATATGGACGAAGGGCGTGGCGAGCCCTTCGGCGGCCCCCTCGGCGGCCGCCCGCCCTACGGGCAGCGCCGCGCCCAGCATGAGCCCGCCCGCGGCACCGGCGGAAAGTTTCAGGAAGCCACGGCGCGACAGCGGCGCGGCGCGAACGGCGGGAACGGCCCCCGCGATGATCCGGTCCAGCATGCTCAGCCCTCCATGATTTCGGCGGCGCGGTGGATCGCCTTGCGGATCCGCGCATAGGTGGCGCAGCGGCAGAGGTTGCCGTCCATCGCCGCGTCGATGTCGGCATCGGTCGGCTTCGGCGTGTCGGCCAGAAGGGCGGCCGCCGACAGGATCTGCCCCGACTGGCAGTAGCCGCATTGCGGCACCTCGAGCTCGACCCAGGCGGCGCGGACGGCCCGCGCGGCGGCATCGTCGGCGCCCTCGATGGTGGTGATCGCAACCCCCTCCAGATCGCCCACCAGGGCCTGGCAGGACCGCGCCGGCGCGCCATCCAGATGCACCGTGCAGGCGCCGCAGGCGGCCACGCCGCAGCCGAACTTGGTGCCGGTCAGGCCCAGCTCGTCGCGCAGCACCCACAGAAGCGGCGTGTCCGGCGCGGCGGAAACCTCGCGCCGCGCGCCGTTGATCGTCAGCGTGATCATCGTCACCTCCTTGGTCGGTTCAGCCCAGCTTCGGGGCGGTGGCCGCAAAGGCCGCGTCAGTGCCCAGCCGCGCCCACCAGTCGGACATGCCCGGCACCGCCATGAGCTTGTCGCCATCCTCGGTCATCGTCGCATAGGCGACAAGCGGGCCGAGCAGGTAATCAGCATAGCCCGGCGCATCCCCCGCCAGCCAGAGCGAATCGCCCTTGTTCTCGATCACAACCCCGGCAAGGCGCACCGCGGTGTCGAGGCTCTGCTGCCGCGCCTCCTCGTTCTTGCCGCCGACGAGGTGCGGGAACAGGTGGTAGGCGACAAAGCCGATGATCGCGCCATAGCCGTAGTTGTTGACCAGCGCGGCGGTCTCGTCGGCCTTGGCGCGGCGCTTGGGGTCGGCCGGCCACAGCGCCGGATCGGGGGCGCGCGCCTCAATGTAGCGGGCGATCGCGTCGGTCTCGCGCAGGCGCATCCCGTCGATGTCGAGCACGGGCACCTTGCCGAAGGGATGGCGGGCGAGGTGCTCGGGCTGGCGCGTCTCGCCGGCCAGCACGTTCACCGGAACCTGGTCGTAGGCGATGCCCTTGCGCGCCAGGATGCAGCGGATCGTGCGCACATAGGTCGATCCGTCGAAGCCGTAGAGGGTGACGTCGGTCATGTCTGAACCTTTCTTGTTGCCGGGGTGGTCGGGACGGTCAGGCCCCGGCGCGGATCGGGCCGCGCCGGGGCCGGGGGCGATCACATCCAGGTGGCGGGCAGGTAGCGGTAGGCCGAACCCTCGGTCAGGATGCGCCCGAAGCCGGGGAAATGGATGTGGCTGCCGGCGACCAGCATCTTGTCGGCCGACACCATGTCGAAGATCCGCCGGCGCGAGGCCGCGGCCTGCGCGGGATCGGAATCGAAGCCGAAGCCCACATCCGGCAGGGCGGTGTGCACATCGGCCGAATGCAACGTGTCGGCGATCATCATCAGCTGGCGGTCGCCGCCGTCGATGCGCACCACGCAATGCCCTGGGGTGTGGCCGGGCGAGAGCATCATGGTCAGGCCCGGCGCGGCCTCGGCCCCGTCGGCGATGCGGTTGATCCGGTTGCCGTAGGCCGCGAGCACGGTCTGCGCCAGCTGGAAGGTCGGCTGCGCCTCGGCCGGGGCCTGGGCCATGATGCCGGCATCCGTCCAGAACGCCGCCTCGACCTCGCCGATCGCCAGTTCGGCATTGGCAAAGACCGGCGCACCGTCGCGGATCAGCCCGCCGATATGGTCGGGATGGGCATGGGTGATCACGACCGTGTCCACATCCTCCGGCGCGACGCCTGCGGCCGCAAGGCCCGCCGTCAGCCGGCCGAAGCCCGGCCCCAGGGTCTCCTGCTGGCCCATGCCGGCGTCGATCAGGATCGTCCGGTCGGCCGATTGCAGCAGGAAGGCGGAGACGGGCGCGGGCACGGCATCCGGCCCGATGCCGGCGGCCGCGAGCACCTGATCGACCTCGGCACCGCCGAAGAAGAAGCCGCGCCCCAGCGGCGCGAGGCCGTCCAGGAGCGCCGTGATGCGGAACGACCCCAGCGGCGCGGTGTAAAGCGCAGCGCCCGGCGTCGCGCCGTGCCCGTCAGCCAGGGCGGGATGCGCGCCGCCGGCGACAGCGCCGACGACGGGCAACAGGGCGGCTCCCTGCAACAGGGTGCGGCGGTTCAGTCTGCTCATGTGGGTATCCTTCTGTTACGAACTATTCGTGCTCGCATAAAATTAGCACGCCGGTTTGATTTCTCAATGGCGGCCCGCTAGATAATGCGCATGGAAAATTCATTCGCCCTGGACGACATGGCCTGTTTTCAGGCCTACCGCCTGCCCCACGCCTTCGGCCGCTATTATCAGGTGGTCTTTGCGGGCACGGGGCTGACCTATGCCAAATATGTCGTGCTCAAGGCCCTGGGCGAACACGGCGGGATGTCCCTGTCGGATCTGTCGGCGCGGCTTGGCGTGGAACCCAACACCCTGTCGCCGCTGGTCAAGAAGATGGCGACCTACGGAACGGTGGAACGGCTGCGCGACCCCGGGGACGAACGGCGCATCGTCCTGCGGCTGACCCCGCGCGGCGTGACCGCCCTGCAAGAGGCAGACGCCCTCGTGGCGCGCAGTTTCGGGTCTCTCGACCTGGCCGAAGATGACGTGGCCGAGACGATCCGGCGGATGTCCGGCCTGCGGTCCGCTCTTGATCGCGCTGCCGACGGCGGTGAGGCCAAGGGTGACCAGGGCGATTGCCTGTAGATGTCTGCGGGCACGGCGGCTGATGGGTCCGCAACCCGTCATCCGGTGCCCCGACCTTCACATCTGCGCATGACGGGCGGCAGACCATCGCTTCGCCGCTGAAGGCCGCGACGGCTGCGCCCGTGTCGTGGATCGGATTGTCTTCCCTTCAGTCCAGCGCGGCCAGGATCGCCTTGACCCGATCAAGCGGCAAAATCTCTCGCACGGGCAGGTCGGCGACGTCTTGCGGCGGCGCGACGTGCAGCCCGTCCCGGTTCCAGAGCCAGAAATAGAGCGGATCGCCGTTGCGGTCGCGGATCGGCACCCGAAAGCCGGCGTCCGGCGCGACATGGGCGGGGATCGGGGCCCAGCCCAGACAGCGCAGGTGACCCTGCCGCAGGTGCGAGGCGGCCTCGATCATCGCGACGCGGGCGCTGTCCTGCCGGGCGATCGCCTCGGGGCTGGCGGCGGCCCCTGCCACAGGCCGGATCAGCCGGACCACCTCGGGGTAGGGCGGATGGCGGAAGAGCACCTGCATGTGGCGCGGCCCGGCCGGCGTGTCGAGTTCCAGCACCGAACCGGGCGGCAGGGCCGGTGTTTCGGCCGGCGCGAGGGTCTGCTGTGTCATAGCGAATAGGACTCATAGGCTGACGGGTGGAACAGTTCGTCCAGGGACAGGCGGCGCGGCGACAGGCCCTGGCGGTGATGCAGGTCGAGAAACGCCTCCAGCACATGCGCGTTCTCTGGCACGCCATAGGTCCAGAGGTCGGCGCCGCCGCCCAGCCGGCGGCCGGTCTCGAGCATGTCCTCGACAAACGGCATGGTCACCTTGGTGGCCGAAGTGTCCAACAGGGCCTCGCAGGCCATCGCCCGGGCGCGCTCGAACGCCTTGACCAGCGCGCCCGCCAGCCAGGGGTGACGCTCGACCAGGTCGCGGCGCACCCCCAGCAGGTGCATGATCGGAAAGATGCGGGTGCGCCGGTAGTGGTCGGCGGCGGCCGCGATGCCGTCGGCGAACAGGCGCCGCACCTTGGGGTGCCCCTCGTCGAAGCAGCGCAGGCTGCGCGGGCCGATGTAGCCGTCGATCTCGCCCGCGCGCAACATCCCGTCCAGCGTGGCGCTTTCGGGGGCGGCGGTCAGGGTGATGCCGGGGGGCAGCGCGACGGGGATCTTCTCGGGCCGGCCGGGCGCGTGCATCCCGCCGCGGACCCAGTGGATCGCCTCGGCGCCGACGCCGTGATCCTCGAGGATCCCGCGGGCCCAGACATTGGCGGTCAGTTGCCATTCCGCCAGCCCGATCCGCTTGCCGCGCAGGTCCTGCGGGGTCTCGATCCCGCGGTCGGTGCGGATGTAGATCGCCGAATGGCGGAAGGCGCGCGACAGGAACACCGGCAGCCCCACATAGGGGCAGTCGCCCTGCGCCAGCTTGACGCAATAGGACGACAGCGACAGTTCCGACACATCGAAGGGCCGGTGCCGGAAGGCGCGGAAGAACATCTCTTCGGGCGACAGCAGCATGGTCACCGGATCGACGCCGTCGATCTGCACCCGGCCGTCGTGAATCGGGCGGGTGCGGTCGTAATCGCCCATGGCGATGGAAAGTGTCAGTCGGGTCATCGGGTCACCATCCTTTGGGAAGCGGCCTTGGCGGCCTTGGTCGGGGGCCGCATCACAGGGCCTGATGGTCGAGGGCGACGGGCTGGCCGCTGCGGGCGCTGGCCAGGATCGCATGGCAGATCTCCAGGCTCGTCAGCCCCCAAGCGCCGGCCTGCGGCGGCGGGTCGTTCCGGCGGACAGCCCGGTAAAGGGCGCGCAGCACCGGGCTGCGGGGGGCGGGGTCGGGCGGGGCGGGCTTCGGGCTGCTGGAATCGCATCTGTTCCTGGTCTGGTTCTCGGTCGCCTCGCATCTGACGCCGCCAATCGCGATCGCGGCCTATGTCGCGGCGGCCATCGCGGAGTCGCCGCCGATGCGCACGTCGCTGTGGGCCGCGCGGTTCGGCCTGCTGGTGTTCCTGCTGCCCTTCGCCTTTGTCCTGCGCCCGGGCCTGCTGATGCAGGGCGACCTGGCCACGATTCTGACGGATGCCGCGATCGTGACCACCGCGATGCTGTTCATGGCCGCGGCTGCGGTAGGCTTTTTCACCCGGCCGTTGCCGCTCTGGTTTCGGGCGGTGCTGATCGCCTGCGGGCTGGTGGCAATGATGGGTGCGGCGACGCCCGGGCTGGCTGCCGCCGCGGCGGGGCTGGGGCTGGTCCTGCTGGTGGTTTCGGCGCTGCGGCCGACCCGCAGTGCCGGGCCATCCGTCCCGGTCCGTCCTGATCCTGCAAGGGAAAAGCAATGATCCCCCTCGATCTCGACGTGCTCTTGCTGGTGGCGGCGGCGTTTCTGGCCGGCGGCATCATCAAGGGGTTGTCCGGTATCGGTCTGCCGATGGTGGCGCTGCCGATCCTGTCCTTCGGGGTCAGCGTTCCAGTGGCGGTCGCCCTGACCATGGCGCCGATCCTGGTGACGAACGGCTGGCAGGCGCTGTCGAACGGGCGGCTCATGGCGGTGGTGCGGCGGTTCTGGCCGATGCAGCTGGTCATGGCGATCACGCTGATCGTGGCGACAAGCCTGCTGACGCGGATCGACAACAGCGTGCTCTTGATCATCGCGGGGTCCATCCTGTCGCTGTCCGTCATCGTCCTGATGACGGCGCGCGGCTGGACCATTCCGCCCCGCCTCGAGCGCCCCATCGGCATCGGTGTGGGCTTTCTGGCGGGCGCTATAGGCGGGGTCAGTTCGCTGTTCGGGATTCCGGTCATCGTCTACATGTCCAGCCTTGGGCTGGAGCGATCCGAGTTCCTGACCTCGATCTCGGTGGTCTATTTTCTGGCTGCGGTGCCCTATGTCGGCGGGCTGTTGTTCGTGGGCGGCATCGCCCCCGGGATCATGCTGGTTTCGGCCCTTGCCGTGGTGCCGGCGATGCTGGGAATGACGGTGGCCGGGCGCTTCGTTCGACGGTTGGACGAACAACGGTTCCGGCGGATGCTGAACGGGCTGCTGATCCTGCTGGGCGTCACCATGATCGCGCGGGGGGTGCTGAATGTCTGAGCACGGGGTTGTCATCGTCGGTGGCGGGCAGGCCGGCGGGCGCGTTGCGCTGGCCCTGCGCGAGGCGGGGTTCGCGGGGCGCGTCGCGCTTGTGGCCGACGAAAGCTATCCGCCCTATGAACGCCCCCCGCTGTCCAAGGGCCTGCTGACCGGCAAGGCAGAGCCGCCGTCAACCTTCCTTGCATCGGCTGAGGATTTCGCCGGGCTCGGGATCGATCTGATCGCAGGGGTTCGGGCTGCGCGGATCGACACGGCGGCACGGCGGCTGGAGTTGCAGGATGGCCGAAGCCTCGGGTTCGACGATCTGGTGCTGGCGACCGGGGCCCGGCCGCGAACCCTGGTTCCCGAGGGGGCGGCGGGGCCGCTGCCGGTGCTGCGCCGCATGGACGAGGCGCTTGCCCTGCGCGACCGCCTGCACCCGGGGGCGCGTCTTGCCGTGATCGGCGGCGGGGTGATCGGTCTGGAACTGGCATCCAGCGCGCTGGACTGCGGCGCCCGGCCTTGCGTGATCGAGGCGGCGCCGCGGCTTATGGCGCGGCAGGTCGGTCCGGCCGTTTCGGCCGCGGTCGAAGCCCTGCACCGTGCCGCCGGAACCGGGCTGCACCTTGGCCGGACGCTGCGGCGGATCGACCCCGGCCCCGGCGGTTTCGGCCTGACGCTGGACGATGGCACCGCGATCGTCGCCGATGCGGTCCTGGCGGCCATCGGTGTCGTCCCCGACACCGCGCTGGCCGAGGCGGCGGGGATCGCCTGCGACGACGGCATCCTTG
>JARFTV010000004.1:125927-134655 GCA_029289325.1 Alphaproteobacteria bacterium | reverse complement strand
GGCCCTCGTCCGGGTCTGGTCGCTGGCCGAACTGGTCGAGAACCCGGCCGAGCCCCTGCTGCAGCTGCTCGACGATCTCAACCCGCGTGGTCACAATCACCCCGATGACCTGCCCGGCCTCGCGCCGCTCTCCGGCTTTGGGGCCTTCCTGCAGGATCTGCGGAACCAGGGGATGCACCCGGTCCTGATGGGCGATTTCCCGTCTGATTTCGACAATTACGCTCAGAAAGTCAGTTGAACCCATGGTCCGTTTTACCAGTTTCGTCATTCTGGCCGGAATGCGCACCGGCTCGAACTTTCTCGAGGCAAATCTGAACGCGCTGCCCGGTGTTCTCAGCCACGGCGAGGTGTTCAATCCGCATTTCATCGGCAAGAAGGACGTGACCGAGCTTTTCGGCATCACGCTCGAGGCGCGCGAGGCCAATCCCAAGCCGCTGCTGCGCAAACTGCGTGCCGAGACCCCCGGTCTCTCCGGTTTCCGCTTCTTCCACGACCACGACCCTCGGGTGCTTGACATCGTCCTCGCCGATCCGGCCTGCGCCAAGATCGTGCTGACCCGAAACCCGGTCGACAGCTATGTCAGCCTGCAGATCGCGATGGCGACCGGCCAGTGGAAGCTGACCGATGCCAAGCGGCTGAAATCAGCAACGGCCCGCTTCGACGAGCCCGGTTTCCGCGACCACCTCGCCGCCACGCAGGACTTTCAGCTGCGGATCCTCAACGCGCTGCAAACCACGGGCCAAACCGCATTCGTGCTGGATTACGAAGACCTTGCCTCGGTCGAGGTGCTGAATGGCCTTGCCGCTTTCCTTGGGGTCGAGGGGCGGCTCAAGGCCGTGGATGACACGCTGAAAAAGCAGAACCCCGAACCGCTGGAAGACAAGCTTGAAAATCCGCAGGACCTCGCCGCCGCCGTTGCCCGGGCCGACCTTTTCGCCCTCGCCCGCAGCCCGGTGTTCGAGCCGCGCCGCGCCGCCGCGATCCCGCAGGTCGTCGCGGGCGACGCCGCGCCGCTCCTGTTCTTCCCCGTCCGCTCTGGGCCGGACAGGGCCGTGCGCGACTGGCTTTCCGGCCTTGGAGCCCTGACCGAAGGCTTCGACCACCGCAGCCTGCGGCAATGGAAGCGCGACCACCCCGGCCACCGCGCCTTTACCGTGGTCCGCCACCCGCTTCTGCGCGCCCATGTCGCCTTTCGGGAAAAGATCGTCTCGGGCCAGCTCGCCGACCATCGCCGCACCCTGATCCGCGCCTACAAGGCCCGGCTGCCCGATCCGGGCCAGCCCTTTGCCGACCCGCAGGCGGAGCGTGAGGCGTTTCTGGTGTTCCTTGGCTATTGCCGCCTTGCGACCCTCGGCCAGACCGGCAACCGCGTCGATCCCAACTGGGCCAGCCAAAGTGCCGTGGTGCAGGGGTTCGCGGGCTTCCACCCCCTCGACCTCGTGATCCGCGAGGACCGTCTGCCCGAGGCGCTGGACTTTCTTGCGGCCGAAATCGGCGCGAAGGCCCCGCCGCCACCGCCGCCCGACCCGGCGGCGCAGGCGCTGGCCATGATCTGGGACGAAACCCTGGAAACCGCCGCGGCCGAGGCTTACGCACGCGACTACACCGGCTTTGGCTTCACCCGCTGGCGCGGCTAAGCGCGGGTTAAGAAATCCCTAACGCCCGCGACCAAGCCATTGATGCAAAAGGGATACCGGAATCTGTCCACTGTGGACAGATCAGGCCGCCTGCGGCGCCTTCGCCTCGGTCAGGATCGCGTACAGCTTGGCCGGGTCGCTGTTGGCCCGCAGTTTCGCCACGACCCCCTGATCCCGCATCGTCCGGCTGACCAGAGCCAGCGCCTTCAGATGGTCGACCCCCCCGTCCTTGGGGGCGAAGAGGCCGAAGATCAGGTCGACCGGCTGCCGGTCGACGCTGTCATAGTCCAGGGGCTTCTCCAGCCGGACGAAGACCCCCACGCTCCCCTGCAGAGCCGCGAGCCGGGCATGGGGGCGGGCCGGGCCATGCCCCACGCCGGGCGGCCCCCGAGTCTCGCGTTCCTGCAGCCCGTCGATGGCCACCGCAGCCTGCATCCCGTAGGCCTGGGCCGCGATCTCGCCCAGCTCCTGGAACAACCGCTTCTTCGAGGTGAACTGCCCCACCACCTTGACGGCGGCTGGCACGAGTAGCTTCGAAAGTTCCATCGTCGGGCTTTGTTCCCGCGCCACGTCGGCGCTTACCTGCTGTTGCGCGGGTCGATCCAGCCGATGTTCCCGTCATCCCGACGATACACGACGTTCACGCCCCCATGTCCTTCGTTCCGGAAGACCAGCATGCGTTGCCCGGCAAGCTCCAGCTGCATCACGGCCTCGCCGACGGTGATCGAAGGAATCTTCGTCTCCATCTCGGCGATCACGACAGGCTGGAGCGTTTCCGGCTCGGCATCCTCATTCTCCTCGGACGCGGCGAGGATATACGAGGACGCCCCGCCGAATTCAACCGGCTCCGAACGATGGTTGTGATGGTTGCGGATCCGCCGCTTGTAGCGCCGCAACTGCTTGTCCATCTTCTCGCGGCAGGATTCGAAGGCCGCATAGATCTCGGTCGCGTGGCCCTTGGCCTGAGCGGTCAGGCCGGTGGACAGATGAATCGTCGCCTCGCAGACGAATTCATGCGCGGAACGCGAGAAAACCACGACACATTCGGTCGGGCGCTGGGCGTACTTCTCCACCACCTCCCCGAGTTCGGCCTTCACATGGGTCTGAAGAGCCTCACCGACGTCGATCTGTTTCCCACTGATCTGATAGCGCATGACCTCTCCTTTCACATGCTTTCCGGCTGGGTCCGGGTCAGTCCGGACCAGCCGATCCCCTACACAAGAGATGGAAAGAACGTAGCGTCGCGCAAGGACGGCCGGCGAAAGAACTTGCGGCAGGACAGGTCCGAACAGAGGCGAATGACGCACGCATTACAGGCATTTGGCGTCAGCATCCCCCCCGTTGTCAACCGAGTCGGTGCGTCCGTTCAAATGATGCGGAAGTTCTCGCCCAGATAGACCCGGCGCACGGTTTCATCGCGCACGACCTCATCCGTGGTGCCGCTCATCAGCACGGTTCCATCGTGCAGGATATAAGCGCGGTCGACGATATCCAGCGTTTCGCGGACGTTGTGATCGGTGATGAGGACCCCGATCCCCCGGCTTTTCAGATCGTGGACCAGATGCCGGATTTCCCCGACGGCAATCGGGTCGACGCCTGCGAAAGGTTCGTCCAGCAGCAGATATTTCGGGTCCGCCGCAAGGCAGCGCGCGATTTCCACCCGCCGCCGCTCACCGCCCGACAGCGCGAGGGCGGGGGTCCGCCGCAGATGAGTGATGGAAAACTCGCTCAGCAGCTCCTCCAGCCGCTCACGCCGCTTGTGACGGTCGGGTTCGGCGATTTCCAGCACGGCAAGGATGTTGTCCTCGACCGAAAGCCCGCGGAAGATGCTGACTTCCTGCGGCAGATAGCCGATCCCCAGCCGCGCGCGGCGATACATCGGCAGGGCGGTCACATCCTTGCCATCGATCAGCACCTGCCCGCCCTCCGGCGTCACCAGCCCGGCGATGGAATAGAAACAGGTCGTCTTTCCCGAACCGTTCGGCCCCAGAAGTGCCACGACCTCGCCCCGGCGCAGCTCAAGGCTGACGTCGCGGATCACCGGGCGCTTCTTGTAGCTTTTGCGCAGGCTGCGGACTTGCAGCCCGCTTTCGGCCGGTGTCACGGTCAGGTCGGGTTTCGCCATCAGTTCCCGCCCGGCACGAAGGTCGTGGTGACACGGCCTTCCATGATCCCGGTTCCGTCCTTCAGATTGATCGTCAGCTTCTGGCCCCGCATGGTCGAGCTGCCCTGCGCAAGCTGCACGTCCCCGGTCATCACGACCACGCCGGTGTCTATGGTATAGACCGCCTCGGCCGCGCTGGCCTTGTCGGCAAGATTGGTGATCGTCACCCCACCGCTGGCGACAAGCGCGTCGATCTGACCCGGCGTCGCGCCATAGGTCACCCGGACCTCGGTCGCGGACAGCGTCATATCACCTTGGGTCACGGCGACATTGCCGCTAAACACCGCAGTGCCGTCGGCGTTGTTCACCGACAACTGGTCGGCCGTGACCTCGACCGGCTGGGTCGTGTCCTGCTCCATGTCGCCGAAGGCGATGGTCGCCTGCTGGGCCTGGGCCATGCCAGCCACCAGGAGCAGCGACAGGATCAATGCGCGATGAAATGCCATGTCTCGGGACCTCACGGACGAGCGCCGCCCGGCTGATATAGCAGTCGGACGCCTTGGGTGAAAACCAGAACGTAATCGCCGGAGGTCTGGGTGTCCCGATCCAGCGTCATCTTGCCGGCCGTGATCTCGCCCGCGGGGCCGGTCGCGCGCACCTCGCCCCGGCTTTCCAGACCCGAGCGGTCCAGCCGGGTGGCCACTTCGGCCGTGTCCAGCACATAGCCGGTCGAGGTGGTGACATTGACCCCACCCGACAGGACAAGCTGACGCGCCGGCTCGTCCAGCACTGCCGTCGCGGCGCGCAGTTCGGTCCGGGCGCCGTCGGGAGTGTCAAGCTCCAGCAGAAGGCCGCGTGCCTTGGCCGGGGAGTCGGCGGCCTCGGGCCGGGCTTCCTCGGCCAACAGGGTGATCGAGGCGCCGTCGCTGGTCGTCCCGGCATAGCTGGGCGCGGTCATCCGGGGCTCACGCGCAAGGCCCTCGACGTCGATCTCGGCATAGGGCAGCGCGTCATCGGGGTCGATCCGGTCGGCCACGAGGAACAGGGTCGACAGGATCACCAGCGCCGCAAGGGGCAGGGCGATCTTCAGCCAGCCCACCAGTCGCGTATGCCAGTCGGTCTCCATCTCAGGCCACCCCGGCCCGCAGACAGTCGTGGACATGCAGGATGCCGATGGCGCGGGCCCGGTCCTCGCCGGTGACCAGCAGGCAGGTGATCTTGCGGTCGTTCATCAGGGCCAGGGCCTCTCCGGCCAGGGCATCCAGGGCGATGGTGCGCGGGTTCGGCGTCATCACCTCGCCCGCCGTGTGGGTCATCAGCCCGTCCAGATGGCGTCGCAGGTCGCCGTCCGTGATGATCCCCACCAGCGCACCGTCAAGGTCGGTCACGCCCACCACGCCAAAGCCGCGGCGGCTGATCTGGATCAGGGTTTCACCCATCGGAGTGTCCCGGCCGACCAGCGGCGGGTCGTCATGCATCAGGTCGCGCACCCGCAGCAGCCGCGCGCCCAGCTTGCCGCCGGGGTGGAACATGCGGAAATGTTCGGGCGTGAAGGCGCGATGCTCCATCAGCGCGATGGCCAGTGCATCGCCCAAGGCCAGCGTCATGGTGGTGGAGGTCGTCGGCACGATCCCGGTCTCGCACGCCTCGGGCACCTGCGGCAGCAGGATGCCCACATCCGCCTGCCGCATGAGGGTGGACCCCTCACGGCTCGCCACCCCGATCAGCGGAATGCCGAACCGCTTGGCATGGGCCAGGATATCCGCAAGCTCGGGCGTTTCGCCCGAGTTGGACAGGATCAGAAGCACGTCGCCCTCGGCCACCATGCCGAGGTCGCCATGGCTGGCCTCGGCCGGGTGGACGAAATGCGCCGGAGTCCCCGTGCTGGCAAAGGTCGCCGCGATCTTTCGGGCGATATGGCCCGACTTGCCCATCCCCGAAACGATGACCCGCCCCTTGGCATCCATCAGCAGGCGAACGGCAGCCCCGAAGCTGTCGCCCAGGGCTTCGGCAAGGGTGGAAAGCGCCCCGGCCTCGCGCGTGATGACCCGACGGCCGGTGACGAGGAAGTCAGTGGAGGAAGATGTCATTCGTGTCTTCCCAGCCCAGAAGGTCCAGCTCGGCCCGCGTCGGCAGGAAGGCGAACAGGCGCTCCGCCAGCTCCACCCGAGCCTCGCGCCGCAGCCGGACCTCAAGCTCGGCCTTCAGCTTGTGCAGATACAGGACATCCGATGCGGCGTAATCCTTCTGCGCCTCGGTCAGCTCTTCCGCGCCCCAGTCGCTGGTCTGCTGCTGCTTCGAGACGTCGATCCCGACCAGATCGGCCAGCAGATACTTCAACCCATGCCGGTCGGTGAAGGTCCGCACCAGCTTGGACGCGATCTTGGTGCACCAGACCGGAGCGGTGGTCACCCCGAAGGCCTGCTTCAGCATCGCGATGTCGAAACGGCCGTAGTGGAACAGCTTCAGCACCGCCGGATCGGTCAGCAGCCGCTCCAGGTTCGGGGCGCGGGTCTGGCCCTTGGCGATCTGCACCAGATGCGCGTCGCCATTGCCGTCCGACAGCTGAACCACGCAAAGCCGGTCGCGGCGCGGGTCAAGGCCCATCGTCTCGGTGTCGATCGCCACCACCGGGCCCAGAGCCAGCCCGTCGGGAAGGTCGCCTTTGTGCAGATGGATGGCCACTTGCGTTCTCCTGAATGTCGCACCGGATTACGCTCCGCACCCAACGGGGTCAACCTTGCCCCGGCGGCTTGCGCGGACCCGGCCACCGGCTAGGATCGGCGCAGGCCAGGAAAGCGCGCGATGCTGCACCACGAGATGTTCCGCCACCCCGAACCGGGCCAGCCCCGGGTCCTTGCGGCCTTCTCCTACCGCTACGACGCCCATCTCCTGCCCGACCTGGTGGAGAACATCCGCCCTGCCGTCCACGGCATCGTCGCCTGGGACGACCGCGCCGCCGTGGCCGCGCTTTCCGACGAACCCGCCCGCCGGTCGCGCCTGCTGGCCGCCGCGCGCGAGCTTGGCGCAGACTGGCTGCTGACCCCCGACCCCGACGAACGCTTCGAGCAGGGTTTCGCCACCTGGCTCCCCTCCCTTCTGGCCGAGCCGGACGCCCTATGGCTCTTCACCCTGCGCGAGATGTTTTCGCCCGATCATTACCGCACCGACGGACCTTGGGGCGCCAAGTCGGTGTTGCGCCTTTTCCCCATCGCCGCCGCCGGGGCGGAAAGCGCCGCGCTTCACGGACAATGGGTCGCCGACCCGACCGGCTTTCGCCGCCGCGACAGCCGGATCAACCTCTATCACCTGCGCATGGCCTCTCCCGCCCGCCGCCAGCTGCGCCGCGACCTCTATGCCGCCGCCGACCCGGATCGCCAGCATCAGGCCCTGGGCTACGACTACCTGACCGACGAACGCGGCATGGTGCTGGAGCCGCTGCCCCCCGGCCGCGCCTTTCACCCGCCCTTTGTTGACGATCACGGCCTCTGGTCCCCCGACCCCGGCGCGCTGGGCGACGTCCGTCCGGATCCCCTTCCCGCCCGTCTGTCCCGCGCGGCGTATTCGGCCCGTCGCCGGGGGCAGGCGGCGGCCTCCCACGTCCTTGCCGATCTCGCCGAAGAGACTCCGGAGGATGGGGACCTGCCGCTTGTCGCCGCGCAATTCGCCCTGCAATCCGGCGACGGGGGGACCTGCCTCGCCCTTGCCGACCGGCTGCGCGCCATCCGGCCAGACTGGCTCCTCCCCCGTCTCCTGCGCGCCCAGGTGCTTGGGTGTCCGGCCGAGCTTGCCGAGCTTTCCGCCCGCCTCCCCGGCAGCCCGATCCTTGCCGCCCTCCGGGCCGAGGTCTCGCGGCCCCACGCCGATTTCACCGCAGCCGACGCCGCCTGGCGCAGCCTCGCCCCCGGCGCCAGCATCCGTGAGGGCCGTGTCTCAGTGTCGGACCTTGCCACCGTGGTGATCGGCTTCCGCAGCCAGCCGGGACTCCTCTCGGCCGTCCGCTCGCTCCTGGGTCAGGACGAAGCGACCGAGATCGTCGTGGTGAATTCGGGCGGTGGCACCGTGGCGCAGGACCTGGCGCCTGTTGCCGACCGCATCCGCCTGATCAGCACCGACCAGCCGCTCCGTGTCGGCGCGGCGCGGAACATCGGCATCGCCGCCAGCCGGGCACCGTTCATTGCCTTTCTGGCAGCGGATTGTCTGGCCCAGCCGGGCTGGGTCGCCGGCCGTCTGCGGCACCACCTGGCAGGAGCGGAGTCGGTTTCGACCGCCGTCGCCTGGGTTCCGGGTTCGGGTCTGGTGGCTCAGGCGGCAAACCTCTTGCGCTATTCCACCCGCAATCCGCAGGCCGATCCCCGCGTGGTGGCGCATTACGGCCAGTCCTATTCCCGCCGCCTGCTTTCGCTTTGCGGTGCCTTCCCACCCGGTCTGCCCGCGGCCGAGGACACCGTCCTGAACCTGATCGCCGCCCGTTTCTCTGCCCCGGTCTGGGAGCCGGGCGTCGTCACAGTGCACCGCGACCTGACCGACCTTGCCGCGTTGGTCGCCGATGAGGTCCGTCGCGGCCAGCGCCGGGCCGGCCATGCCCCCTTCCGCAAGCTCGCGGAAGGCTCCGATCCGGTGGGTGCCGCCGCCCAGATCCTCCGCCGTCGGTTGGCCGAAGCTTGGGCCTTGACCGACCGGCTGCCGGGCTTGAAGCGGGGCGAGCGCCGGGCGATCCGCGCGATGCAATGGCTTGCCGCCCAGGCCGACCGCCGCGGCCTTGGCGAGGGGCTTGGCCGCATCGCCCGTGCCAATGCGCTTCTGGCCAGGGCCGAGGCGCTGGCGGATGATCCCGACCGCGCCCTGTCCTTGGCAGAGGAGGCGCAGGGCCTTGACCCGCAGGACCCCGCGAAGTCCCGCGCGCTCGGGCTGCTGCGCCTGGCGGTCGGGGATGCCAGCCAAGGCGAAGCCGCGCTGTCCACGGCTCTGGCGCTTGACCCGACCG
>JARFTV010000004.1:81134-125917 GCA_029289325.1 Alphaproteobacteria bacterium | reverse complement strand
CCGACCGACGACATGTCGGCTGCGGCCCTGATCGCGCTTTGCGATGATGTCGACGGCCCAGCCGCCGCCCTTGCTCTGGCCGAGCGGCTGGCCCTTGCGGCCCCCGGCAGCCGCCGCCTCTGGTCGCTGGCGGCCGATCAGGCTTTCGCAGCCGGGAACCGGGAGTGGGCCGTCGCCCTTGGCCAGATCGCCCTTGCCCGCGCGGTTTCCGGCGCTGCGGCTCATGCCCATCTCGCCCGGTTGCATGCCGCCGCGGGAGATTCCGCCGCCGCGGCCCACCGCAACGCAATGGAAACGCTTCTCACCGCAACCGCGCGGAGGGCCTGAGGGAGTCCCGCGTTCCGACCTCGGCCAAGCTGGTCCAGCGCCGGGGGAGACCGCCCCCATCGGGTTCCCCACCTTTCCAGATAGTTAACGCCCACGACCAACCCTTTGATTCCATTGCGGCCGTTTGGAGGTCCAGCGTGGACAGACCCTAGTTGACCAGAAACTCGGCATGCAGTGCCCCGGCGGCATTGATGCTTTTCAGGATGTCGATCATGTCATGCGGGGCGACCCCCAGCGCATTCAGCCCGGCCACCACTTCGGCCAGGTCCGTCCCGCCGCGAACCTCGGCCAGGCCCGTCCCGGTCTTGTCGATCGCCGCGTTGGAGCGCGGGACGACCACCGTCTCGCCCTCGGCAAAGGGGTTGGGCTGGACGACCAGAGGGCTTTCCTCGACCCGAAGCGTCAGGTTGCCCTGCGCCACCGCGACCCGGCTGATCCGCACATCCGCGCCCATCACGATGGTCCCGGACCGCTGGTCCACCACCACGCGCGCCCGGGTCTCGGGCTGGACCAGGATACCCTCGATCCGACTGAGGACATGGGCCGGAGACCGCATCCCCGTCGCCCCGATGTCCAGCGCCACGGTTCCCGCATCCTGCATCACCGCCACGCGCCCGCCGAATTCGGCGTTCACCGCCCGCTCGATCCGCTCGGCCGTGGTGAAATCCGCGGATTTCAGCGCCAAACGCAGGTTCGACAGCCGGGAAAAGTCAAACTCCACCTCCCGCTCCACCCGCGCGCCCGAGGGGATGACACCGGCCGTCGGCACGCCCTGCGTCACCCGCGCGGCGTCACCCTCGGCCGAGATGCCGCCGGCGAGGATCGACCCCTGCGCGACCGCATAGATCTGCCCGTCCGCGCCGTTGAGCGGGGTCATCACCAGCGTACCGCCCAGAAGGCTCTTGGCGTCCCCGATGGCTGATACGGTCACATCCACTCGGCTGCCCGATCGGGCGAAGGGCGGCAGTTCCGCAGTGACGAAGACCGCGGCGACGTTCTTCGGCCGGAACTGCTCACCCGTGACATTTGCCCCAAGCCGCTCCAGCAGATTGGCCATGATCTCTTCGGTGAAGGGTGCGTTGCGGATCCCATCGCCCGTCCCGTTCAGCCCCACGACAAGCCCGTAGCCCACCAGGTCGTTGCCCCTGACCCCGTCGAATTCGACCAGGTCCTTGATGCGGATCGGTTCCGCCGAGGCCGCCGTGACCGTGAGGAGCAGCGCCAGAAGCACACGGATCATCGCAGGTAATCCACCAGGCTGAGCCGCGAGACGCGGGCTGTGATCAGATAAAGCGACTCGAGCTGCGACTTCAGCTCTTCCAGCCGGGTTGCGGCTTCGTAGGGGTCGACCGAGCCCTGCTCCGACCGCAGGATGCCAAGGGCGGTTTCCTCCGCCGAGTTGCGGGTGGTGGCGGCTTCGATCTGTGCCTCGACCGTGCCGATCCGTGCGGCAAGGGTGATCCGTCCGTCCTGTGACCTTTGCAGCGTCTCGCCCGCGCGTTGGGCCAGGTCCGCCCGTTCCTCCGGGACACCGAAGAGCACCCCCCGGTCAAGAAGCGCGCCCAGGGCGAAGCCCATCAGCGTCTCCTTGATCACCGGGTCATCCGCGGTGACCGAGAGATCGGCCGTCTCGCCCGGCGCGATGGGAGGTGACGTCAGCGGCCCCGCTCCCTGATAGAAGGCACCATAACCTGTCGCGCTGGAGAACCAGTCGGCCACGGCACTGGCGACCTGGCTTGCCGTGGTTGCCCCGGCAGCTGCCGTCTGCAGCGCGTCCAGCATATCTTCGGCCGCGCCAAGGGGCAGGGTCCCGGACGCCGTGCCGGAGAAGACCGCCCGGCCCGCGGGCTGCGCATTCAGCATCCCGACGGCGCTGGCCAGCCGCCCCCTGGCGTCCGAGCCGAAGACATCGACTTGGGCCGGGGTGACCAGGTCCTTCGACCGCACGATCGTGCTCCCCAGCGCAGAGGCCAGACTGGACAGCCCGCTGATCGCCGCTTGCTGGCTGGCTGCGTAAAGTCCCGCCTCGCCGGTGTTGCGCGCATAGGCCTTGAGCCGCGTCAGGCTGGCATCCAGCGCCAGAAGGGGCGAAAAATCCCCGCGCAGGGCCTGGCCGATGTCGGTCGGCCGGCCGCTGGCAATCTCGGCTGCGGCCCGATTGACCCCGGCGCGCAGTTGCGCGCCCTGACGGGCAAGAAGATTGGCCAGGCTGGCGTCGCCTACGGAAACCCGGGTCATTGGCCCAACCGGATCAGGATATCCATCAATTCCTCCACCGTCTGTATGACGCGGGCATTGGCCGCGTAGTGCTTTTC
Organism: Alphaproteobacteria bacterium; assembly: GCA_029289325.1. GTDB lineage: Bacteria > Pseudomonadota > Alphaproteobacteria > Rhodobacterales > Rhodobacteraceae > Tabrizicola. The sequence continues at coordinate 123,275 of JARFTV010000004.1, read as the reverse complement.
GATTGTCAGCAGCGACTGCATCTCCTGGTCGGTATCGATGCCGTTCTGTGCTTCAAGATCGGCAAGCGCGTTAAGCCGCGCGGAAGCGAAGGCCTGGTCCGCTTCCCCGGACAGCCGCCGCGACGCCGTGTCCGAGAGGATCTCGGCAGTCAGTCCGGCAAAGCTGCGCAGCCCGGCAGGAAAGCCGCCCGAGGCCAGCGCGCGCGTCCCGGTCAGCGCGCCATGCAGCGCGTTCAGAAGCGTCGCATCGCCGGGCGGCCCCTCGGTCGCGGCGCCAAGGCCGTCGCGCAGCCGGAAGAGCGCGCCGCCTTCCGCCGGATCGACGGCCGTGTTGATCCGCAGACGCCCCGCAATGCCAGCCTCGTCCACCGGCAGGAAGGCGGCACCGGCGTCGGTGAACAGACCCGGCGCGCCAGGAGCACGTGTCGGGTCCAGCGCGGGATCAGCGAAACGCTCCACCAGATCCCGGGCCATCGCATCCAGCTTGCCCTGTGCGCCGGTCGCGAGGTCGTCGCGGACGGCAAAAAGCGCACCAAGCGAGCCGCCCAGGATCGAGCTGGTCGGGCCCGAGGTTTCGACCGGGCGGCCGTTCAGCGTGATGCCGGAAAGCCCACCCAGGGCCTGCGTCATGTCGGCCGTGATCGTGGGCGTCGAGACGAAGCCGATCTCGACCGGGTTTCCCTCCAGCAGCGGGGCGCCGCCGAGGGTGAAGAGCGCGATCTGGTTCCCCTGCCGCTCCACCTCGCGCAGGGGGACGATGCTTGCGATCCGGTCAACCAGCCGCTGGCGTTCGTCCAGAAGCGCCGAGACGTCCCGGCCCGCGCCGGTGAAGGACTGGAGGTCGACGTTCAGGTCGTGGACCTTCCGCAGCGTGCTGTTCAGCAGGCCCACCTGCTCGGCGATCTGGCGATCGGCGGTCATGCGGGCGGTCTGGATGTCACGGGTCGCGGTGGCCATGCCCGAGATCAGGCTCTTGGCGGTGGCCAGCACATTGCCCAGTTTTGCCTGCGATTCGGGGCGACCCGCGGCCTCGACCAGGGTGGCGTCGAAGGCGGCAAGCCGGGCGGCGAGCGAGCCGGGGCTGTCGGGCGTTCCCAGCGTCCTTTCCACCTGGGCCAGGAAGCTGGCCCGCGTGCTGCGGTCGGCATCCGCCGCCTGCGCCAGCCGCCGATCGGCCAGGAGCGGTTTGTCGACGTGGCGGATGATCCCGGAGATCGACACGCCCTGGCCTGTCCCCCCCAGTACGGCGGCCCGCAGGCCCACCTCGCGGCGGGCATAGCCGGGCGTCACAGCATTCGCCACGTTCGACGACAGGATCTCGGCCCGCCGGGAGGTGGCTGTCAGGCCGGACAGCGCGCTGGTTCAAGGCGGAGGCAATGCTCATGGCGGTTTACCGTTTAATGTTGGTGGTTTCCTGCAGCATCTCGTCCACGGTCTGGATGACCTTGGCGTTCGACGAATAGGCGCGCTGCGTCTGGATCAGGTTGGTCAGCTCGGCCGCGACATCGGTCTTGGACCCTTCGCGAGAATAGCCCTGGATCGATCCGGTCGGCCCGCTGCCTGCATCCCAAAGGTAGAACGACCCCGAATCCGGCGAGACCTGGTAGGTCTGGTTCGAGAAGGACAGAAGTCCGTTCGGGTTCGGCACGTCGACGATCGGGATCTGGTACAGCCGCCGGGTGAAGCCGGTGTCATAGGTGGCGTTGATATAGCCCTTCTCGTCCACCTCGACCGAGGTCAGATTTCCGACGGGCGAGCCGTTCTTGGTGATCTGCACCGGGGCAAAATTGTCCGACAGCTGCGTCAGCCCGTTCGGGTCGCCCAATCGGCCGATTCCCACGGTCAGCGGCCCACCTGCCACCGTCAGCGCCAGCATCCCGGTGGCCGGATCATAGCCCCCTCCCGAGATGACCGTGACCGAGGACAGCGTGCCGCCCATCCCGCGCGAGGCGTCGAAGGTCAGTTCGTATTCGCCGATCACCGCCCCGCCCGAGGCGGAATCGCGGATCTCCATCCGCCACTGGTTCGAGGATCCGGTGGCCGGCACGATGGGGGTGAAGGTGGCCTGCAAGGATTCCGAGGTCCCGAGGTTGCCGAAATATTCGACCGACAGCGGCGGCGGTACGGCGGTATTGCCGGCAACGGTGTAAGTGGCGGGCAGGTTGACCCCGAGGTTCATCATGGTGGTCGGATCGCCCGCGGTCTGGTTGGCGTTGATCACGATCGGGACCAGACTGGCCATGGTGTCGCGCGCGAAGGAGGGGATCGTCCCGTCGGCATTGGCCGGCCAGCCCAGCAGTACGAGCCCCGATTCGGTCTTGAGTACGCCGTTGGCGTCGGTCCGGAAACCGCCGGTCCGTGTCATCAGCATCGGCGTGTCGGACAGCGCGTTGCCCAGCGACACCTCGTTGATCACTGGCAGCATACCGCGGCCGGCAATGGCGATGTCCAGTGCGTTGCCGGTCCCGATAAGATCGCCCCGCTCTTCGATCAGGCGCACGGTGGTGGCGCGGACGCCCCCGGCAGAGTAGGTGCCCGAGCCGCGCGCCGAGGTGATCACCATGTTGGCGAATTCGGTCGAGGCGCGTTTGTATCCGTAGGTTCCCGAGTTCGCGATGTTGTCGGAGATCGACGCCAGCTTCGTCGCATTGGCGTTGAGCCCGGCCACACCCGCGGAGAGCGAGGAGGAAATCGTCATCGTTAAGCGCCTTTCTGCTACTTCGGACCTGTTTGGTGCGAAGCTGCATCAGTGGCGCTTAACAGCGGCCTAACGGATCAAATTCGAGCTATTCAGCGGTCGCGGCGCAGCAGGATCACCTCGATACGGTTGTTGCGCGGGTCTGCCGGCTCTGTCACCGCGGGCCTGCGGTCGGCATAACCCGAGATGCGCTGCATCCGGCGCTTTTCGGTCCCTGCGGCCTCCAGCATGGCGCGGGTCGCCTGGGCGCGGTCGGCTGACAGATCCCAGGCCGGGTTTTCCACCAGCATCACCGGCAGGGCGCGCAGATGGCCATTCACCGCAATCTCGTTGGTGGTGAGGTTCAGCACCTCGGCCAGAAGGCCGGTGATCGCGCTGGTCGCCGGCCGTGGTTCGGCGGTGTCACCCACGAAGAGCGGCGCATCGGGCAGATCGAAGATCTCGATCACCAGCCCCTCATCGGTCACGCGGGTCACCACGTGGCGCAGAAGCTGCTCCATCGTGTTGCTTTCGCCGCCGCGCGCCAGAAGGGCCTTCTCGACATCCTCAAGATCGGATTCGGCCTTGCCGTCCCCGCCCCGACCCTCACCATCGCTTTCGCCGTCGGCATCGGCCGAGGCGGCGGCGACCTTGCGGTCCATCGCGCCGGTGCCGGTATGGGCCATCGTTTCTTCGGCAAAGACGCTGTCCCCGGCAAAGGCACCGTCGCCCCCGCCCGAGATCCGGTTCACCGGAATCGTCGGATTGAAATAGTCCGAGATCCCCTTCCGCTGCTTTTCCGTTGTTGCGTTCAACAGCCACATCAACAGGAAGAATGCCATCATCGCGGTCACGAAGTCGGCATAAGCCACCTTCCACGCCCCGCCATGGTGACCGCCGCCAGCGACGACCTTCTTCCGTTTGATGATGACTGGCGCGCCATTGCCTGGCCCTGCCATCCCACATCACCCAAATACACCCGGGATCAGGGATAGCAGACCAGCCTTTACGCCCGCTTAACCTGTGGGGTTTTAGCCAAAGGACATCGCGCCGCCATAATCAGGCCAGCCGCTCTCCACCCCGCCAGACGGCCAGGAGGCGGCCGTCCCTGTCCAGGTGCAGCATGTCTGCCCGGACGCCCGGGATCAGGCGGCCAAGGTCGCGGCCCAGACAGGCGGCGGGGCGCGAGGTGGCCATGGCCAGCGCAACCTCGGGCGGGGTGCCAAGATCCAGCACCACTCCAACCGCCTGCGGCAGGGTCAGGTCGGCCCCGGCGAGCGTCCCGTCCTCCAGCGTGAGGCGCCCGTCGCGACGCAGGATGCGGCGGCCGTTCAGGGTGAACTCGGTCAGGTCGCTGCCCGCCGCCGCCATCGCGTCACTGACGAGAAACAGCCGGTCGCTGGCTGCCATGGCGATCTGCATCGTCTGAGGGGCGACATGGATGCTGTCGGCGATCAGCCCGGCATGGACCGGCCCGGTCAGCGCCGCGCCTACAAGTCCGGGGTCGCGGTTGCCAAGCTGGCTCATGGCGTTGAACAGATGCGTGACGCAAGAGGCCCCCGCCGCGATGGCCGCCTGCGCCTCGGAATGGGTGCAGTCGCTGTGACCGAGGCTGACCACCACCCCTGCCGTCGCAAGGCGGCCGATCTGCTCGGCGCTCACGCTGGCGGGTGCGAGGGTGACCATCAGCGAGGGCAGCAGCCGCGCCGCCTCCAGCAGGCGCGCCAGATCCGCCTCGGTCATCGGCCGGATCAGCGCCGGGTCATGCGCCCCCTTGCGGCGCGGGTCGAGATGCGGGCCCTCCAGATGCAGGCCGAGAAAGCCCGGCACCTGTCGCCGTGCGGCCTCCACCCCGGCGGCGATCACGGCGGCGGTCGCCTCGGCGGTGTCGGTGATCAACGTCGGCAGGATGCCGGTCGCCCCCAGCCTTGCGTGAATTTCGCACATCTCGGCCAGCCAATCGGCGGTCGTGCTGCCATCCACCATCCGCCCGCCCGCGCCGTTCACCTGCAGGTCCAGGAAGCCGGGGACCAGATAGCCGCCGTCCAGCCGCACCTCCGGCCCCTGTCCCGCGTCGGTGACGATGCCATCCGCGACCCGCAACGGGCCGGGCACGAACTGCACGCCGTCAAAGACCTGCGCACCGGTGAAAAGCTGGGTCGTCATACCGTCTGGGTCACCTTGCGCAGATGGGGCGGCACGTCCGGGTCAAAACCCCGGCGTCGCGCCAGCGCCTCGATGAAGCCATAGAAGGACACCGCCAGCGCCAAGGGCGCACACAAGGGGTGCAGACCGCGGACCGAGGGGAGCGTCACTGCCCCCGGCACCTCGGCCCCCGTCAGAAACACGTCCGCCCCCTGCGCCACCAACCGGGCGGCGGTCTCGGCCAGCCGGGGCAGGGCGGCGTCGTCGACCCCAAGAGCCACCACCGGGAACTGCGCCTGCACAATGGCGCTTGGCCCATGCAGCACCTCTGCCGCAGAGAAACTTTCGGCATGGAGTCCGCAGGTCTCCTTGAACTTCAGCGCCGCCTCGTTGGCGATGGCGAAGGCCGGTCCGCGACCCAGGACATACAGCGACTGCGCCCGCGACAGCCGCGCCGCCAGCGGTGACCAGTCCACCTCCAGCGCCTTGTCGAAGGCGTCCGGCAGGTTGGAGACCGCCAGGCGAAGTGCCTCGTCCTCCTGCCACTCGGCCAGCAGCGACAGCCCGGCCAGCACGCTGGCGACAAAGGTCTTGGTCGCCGCCACGCTTTGCTCCACCCCCGCCTGCAAGGGCAGGGCGTGGGCCGAGGCCCGGCCGAGCGGGCTGTCGGCATGGTTGGTGATCGCCAGCGTCAGAGCTCCGCCCGCTCCGGCAGCGCGCATCATGTCCACCGTGTCGGGGCTTTGTCCCGATTGCGAAATCCCGATGCAGGCCGCCCGCCCCATCTTCAGCGGCCGATGATAGATCGAGGCGATGGATGGCCCGACCGAGGCGACGGGGACGCCCGCCTGCAACTCCACCGCATATTTCAGATAGGTCGCCGCATGGTCCGACGACCCCCGCGCCACGGTCACGATCAGGTCGGGATCGGCCGCCCGCATCGCCGCCGCCGCCTTGGCCACCGCGCCCGCCGACTGCGACAGGAAACGCCGCGCGGCTTCCGGGATCTCGGCCACTTCGCGGGCCATGTGGGATTGGGTCATGCCGGGGGCCTTTCGGGTTCGGGCGCGAGTTTCAGTTCGACGGCGAAGTCATAGGCATCGCCGCGGTAAAGCGAGCGGGTGAATTCCACGACCCTCCCGTTCGCCAGATAGCCGATCCGTTCGATCCGCAGGCCGGCGGCGCCGGGGGTGACTCCCAGAAGCTCGGCATCCCGCGCGCCAAGGTTCGCGGCCGAGATGCGCTGGACCGCGCGGACGGGCCGCAGGCCCTGCTGTTCCAGATGGGCGTAAAGCGAGGGGCCGACCGTCTCGGGGTCGGGCAGGATCGTCGTGGGGAGAGAGGCGCGTTCGATTGCCAGCGGGATACCGTCAGAGCGCCGGACCCGCTCCAGCCGTGCCACGCGGTCGCCTGCGCCAAGGCCAAGGGCCATCACCTCCTCGGGCGTGGGGGCCTGCACGCTCCGGCCGATCCAGAAGGATTCCACCGACTTGCCCCGCCGCGCCATGTCCTCGGTAAAGCTGGTCAGCAACGACAGCGCCTGCGCCCGCCGTTCCACCGTGGGTGCGACATAGGTGCCCGAGCCGCGCTTCTGTTGCAGCGCGCCCTGCGCCACCAGCGCCTCGATCGCCTTCCTGACGGTGACGCGGCTGAGGCCGGTCATCGCCGCGATGTCGCGTTCGGCTGGCAGGCTGGCCCCCGGCGGCAGCACGCCGCGCGCCATCGCATCGGCGATCCGGCGCTGAAGCTGAAGATACAGCGGACCCGCGCCATCGGCGAACCCTTCCGGGGAGAACAAGCCGTCCATCACGCCTCCCGCGCCAGCATCAGCGCCCCGTCCAGGGCCGAGCCCAGGGGCGCCAGGATGGTCCAGTGCTCTGCCAGCCGGTCGGCATGGAACGAGCCCAGGCCGCCGATGCAGGTCACCGGCAGGGGCGGGTCGGTTTGCAGCACCTCGATCGACTGCACCACATCCGCGACCGCCGCCGCGACCAGCGCCCGCGCTGCCGGGTCGTCCGAACCAAGAATCCGGGGCGCCAGCGCCGCGAAGTCCATCGGCCGCGCGGCAAGCGAGAAGGCGATCACCCCCTCGACCCCGCCATGTCCCTCCAGCACGTCCGTCAGCAGCGGGGTCCCTTCGCGGAACCCCTCCGCCGCCCGCAACGCCTCCCGCAAGAGGGCGCGGCCCAGCCAGGCCCCGCTGCCCTCATCCCCAAGGACAAGGCCCCAGCCGCCGATCTGCCGGATGCGGCCCCCGATCTGTGCCGCAAAGACCGAGCCGGTCCCCACTGCGCAGACGATTCCATCGCGCGCGCCCAGTGCGCCCTTGACCGCGGCGATGCCGTCCGTCTCCACCCGGATCCGCGCGAAGGGAAGGGCGCGGCGCAAGGCTTCGGCCATCCCGGCAGCGTTGGCCCCGGCAAGGCCCAGACCCGCCGACAGCGCCTCAAGCCCCCTGAGGCCCGCAACGGCCAGAGCCTCCCGCGCGGCGGCAAGGATATTGTCCCGCGCGCCCGCCAGATCGCTGGCGATATTCGCCGGACCCGCCTGGCCCGTGCCGAGTACGCGGCCTGAGGCATCCGCCACCGCCGCGCGGCAGCCCGTCCCTCCGCCATCTATCCCCAGGTAGAAGCCCATGCGAATCCCTCTCAGCGCGATAATACCAAAACAAGACCATTTGGAAAGATCTATCTCCTCAGCCAATGAAAACCCCCATTTGAGCTGGGATCAAACGATGTACTTTACAAGTGGTATTATTTTGGCATTGTTAGGGGCCAGAGGGGGAATCACATGGCCGACCGTCCGACCGAGGCGCTGCATCCATCTGCCGAAGGGCTGCATCTGGCCCCGGCCGCGCAGGTTCTGGCCCGGGCGCTTGCAGCACAGCAGGCCTCCCTTGCGGCTGTTGCCCCCGCGCTTCCGGCGCTGGAGCGTGCGGCGGAACTGGCCGCCACGGCCCTGCGCGGCACGGGCAAGCTGGCCTATGCAGGGGCGGGGTCCTCGGGCCTGATGGCGCTGGCCGACTGCCTGGAGCTTCTGGGCACTTTCGGCATCCCCGCCGATCGCACGCCGATGCTGTTTGCGGGCGGGGCCGACGCGCTGCTGAAGATGACCGGCGGGGTCGAGGATGACCCGCACCTCGCCGCCGCCGACCTGACCCGCGCGGCGCTTGGGGCGGGGGATGTGGTGATCGCGGTCTCGGCCTCGGGCACGACCCCTTACACGCTTTCGGTGGTCGAGGGCGCGCGGAAGGCAGGCGCGAAAGTCGTGGGGATCGCCAATGTCCCCGCTTCGCCGCTGCTTGTCGCCTCTGACGTCCCTGTCCTGCTGGAGACCGGGCCCGAAATCGTGGCCGGTTCCACCCGCCTTGCCGCGGCAACGGCACAGAAGGTAGCGCTGAACCTGATCTCGGTGCTGGCCGGTGTGCAACTGGGCCACATCCACGACGGAATGATGGTCAATTTGATCGCGGACAATGCGAAGCTTCGGGACCGTGCGGCAAGGATCGTTGCCCGCGTCGCGGGGGTGGACACCGGCATCGCCCGGATCGCGTTGAATCGAACCCATGGTGCGGTGAAACCGGCGGTCCTGGTGGCTCAGGGTTCTTCGCCCGAAGCGGCCCAGGCGCGGCTGGCCGAGGCGGATGGCATTCTTGCCCGCGCCATGAAAAGCTGACGAAAATCCAACCCGGCGCAAGCCGCAACAGGGAGACTGCGCATGACCAAGACCTTCAAACTGGCGCTTCTGACCAGCACGCTGCTGGGCGGGGCCGCCGCCGCTCAGGACGTTACGCTGACCATCGAAAGCTGGCGCAACGATGACCTGACCATCTGGCAGGACACGATCATTCCGGCCTTCGAGGCCGCGCATCCCGGTATCAAGGTCGTCTTCGCGCCAAGCGCCCCGGCCGAATACAACGCCGTGCTGAACTCCAAGCTGCAGGCCGGGTCTGCCGGGGATCTGATCACCTGCCGCCCCTTCGACGCCAGCCTTGAGCTTTACAACCAGGGCCATCTGGCCGACCTGTCAGACCTTGGCGCGATGGCGAACTTCTCGCCGGTCGCGAAATCCGCCTGGCAGACCGATGACGGTGCGGCCACCTTCTGCGTGCCGATGGCCTCGGTCATCCACGGCTTCATCTACAACGCCGATGCCTTTGAACAGCTTGGCCTGACCGCGCCCACCACGAACGAGGAATTCTACGCCGTCCTCGACGCGATCAAGGCGGATGGCAGCTATATCCCGATGGCGATGGGCACCAACGACCAGTGGGAAGCCGCCACGATGGGCTACAACAACATCGGGCCGAACTTCTGGAAGGGCGAAGAGGGCCGCCAGGCCCTGATCAAGGGCGAACAGAAGCTGACGGACGAGGGCTGGGTCGCTCCGTTCCGCGAACTGGCCAAGTGGAAGGACTACCTTGGCGACGGGTTCGAGGCGCAGACCTATCCCGACAGCCAGAACCTGTTTACCCTCGGGCGCGCGGCGATCTATCCGGCCGGGTCGTGGGAGATCTCGGGCTTCAACGCCCAGGCCGACTTCAAGATGGGCGCCTTCCCGCCGCCGGTCGCGGCTGCCGGGGACACCTGCTATATCTCGGACCACACCGACATCGCGATCGGCATGAATGCCAAGTCGCCGAATGCCGAGGCCGCGCGGACCTTCCTGGATTGGGTCGGCTCGCCCGAATTCGCGACGCTTTACGCCAACGCGCTGCCGGGCTTCTTCAGCCTGAACTCCACCGCGGTGGAGATGTCGGACCCGCTGGCGCAGGAGTTCGTCTCGTGGCGCGAGAAGTGCCAGTCGACGATCCGGTCCACCTACCAGATCCTGTCGCGCGGCACGCCGAACCTGGAGAACGAGACCTGGAATGCCTCGGCCAACGTGATCCGGGGCGCCGAGACGCCCGAGGCCGCGGCCGAGCGTCTGCAGGCAGGTCTGGCCTCGTGGTACGAGCCGCAGAAGTAAGGTGCAACGGCGGTCCGGGGGGCTTCGCGCCCCCCGGACCTCCTGCGTCATATTTCCACCAGGATGAAAGGGGACGAACATGGCTTCGCGTAAGCCCGTGCGCTGGCATATTGCCGTGTTTCTGGCCCCGGCAGTGCTGGTCTACACCGCGCTGATGATCATTCCGCTGTTCGGGACACTGGCCCAGTCACTGATGAACAAGGACGCGACCGGCGAGCGGGTCTTTGTGGGCCTGCAGAACTTTGCCCGGCTTTTCGGCGATGCGATCTGGTCCGACGCCTTCTGGAATGCGCTGGCGAACAACACCTGGTTCTTCGTGATCCACATGCTGGTCCAGAACCCGATCGGTATCGCGCTGGCGGCGATTCTGTCCACGCCGAAGCTGCGGATGGCCGCCTTCTACCGCACCGCGATCTTCATCCCCACGATCCTGAGCTTCGTCATCGTCGGCTTCGTCTGGAAGCTGATCCTCTCGCCGATCTGGGGCATCGCGCCAGGGATGCTGGACGCGGTCGGCCTCAAGTTCCTGTTCGCGCCCTGGCTTGGCCGGGAAGAAACCGCGCTGACCACGCTTGCGCTGGTCTCGGTCTGGCAGTTCGTCGGCATCCCGATGATGCTGATCTATGCCGCGCTCCTTTCGATCCCCGACGAGGTGATCGAGGCCGCCGAGATGGACGGCATCACTGGCTGGTCCCAGTTCTGGAAGATCAAGCTGCCGCTGATCCTGCCCAGTATCGGGATCATCTCGATCCTGACCTTTGTCGGCAATTTCAACGCCTTCGACCTGATCTACGTCGCCCAGGGGGCGCTGGCCGGGCCGGATTTCAGCACCGATATCCTTGGCACCTTCCTGTACCGCACCTTCTTCGGGTTCCAGCTCCAGCTCGGCGACCCCTACATGGGCAGCGCCATTGCCGGGTCGATGTTCGGGATCATCCTCGTCGGGGTCTGCATCTACCTTTTCGGCATCCAGACCCGCCTTCGGAGGTATCAGTTCTGATGAGCGCGCGAACCTCCCTTGGCCGGACCATCGCGGCTCATGCGATCCTGCTGACCTATACGATGATCGCCCTGTTTCCGGTCTTCGTGATCGTCATCAACAGCTTCAAGAGCCGCAAGGCGATCTTCGCCGATCCCCTGGCCCTGCCGATGCCCGACAACTTTGACCTTGTCGGCTATCAGACGGTCCTGAAACAGGGCGACTTCTTCCTGTATTTCCAGAACAGCCTGATCGTCACCGTCGCAAGCCTGTTCTTCGTCCTTCTGTTCGGCGCCATGGCGGCCTTTGCCCTGTCGGAATACCGCTTCAAGGGCAACACGCTGATGGGCCTGTACCTCGCCCTCGGGATCATGATCCCGATCCGGCTTGGTACCGTCGCGATCCTTGAGATCATGGTCGCCACCGGCCTCGTGAATACGCTGACCGCGCTGATCCTGGTGTATACCGCGCAGGGGCTGCCGCTGGCGGTCTTCATCCTGGCCGAGTTCATGAAATCCGTCTCGCACGACTTGAAGAACGCCGGCCGGATCGACGGGCTAAGCGAGTACCGGATTTTCTTCACCCTCGTCCTGCCACTGGTGCGCCCGGCGATGGCGACGGTCGCGGTCTTTACCATGATCCCGATCTGGAACGACCTCTGGTTCCCGCTGATCCTCGCCCCGGCCGAGCATACAAAGACCGTCACCCTGGGCGCGCAGGTCTTCATCGGGCAATTCGTCACCAACTGGAACGCGGTCCTTGCCGCCCTGTCGCTGGCCATCGTTCCGGTCCTTGTCCTCTACCTCATCTTCTCGCGGCAGCTGATCCGCGGGATCACCGCAGGAGCCGTCAAATGATCCGTGTGATGGTCGCCGGTCTTGGCACCATGGGGCGCAGCCATGCCCTTGCCTATCACCGCAACCCCGCCTTCGACCTCGTGGGTCTCGTCAACCGCTCCACCCCCCGGCTGGACCCGGAGCTTTCCGGCCATGCGATCGAGCCCGATTTCCACGCCGCGCTGGACCGGCTGAAACCGGAGCTGGTCAACATCTCCACCTATTCCGACAGCCACGCCGACTATGCCGTGGCGGCGATGGAGGCCGGAGCGCATGTTTTCGTCGAAAAGCCGCTGGCGACGACGGTGAAGGATGCCCGCCGCGTGGTGGATTGCGCCAAGGCGCACGGCCGGAAAGTCGTCGTCGGCTACATCCTGCGCCACCACCCCAGCTGGATGCGCCTGATCGCCGAAGCACGCGCCCTGGGTGGACCCTATGTGTTCCGGCTGAACCTCAACCAGCAGTCCTCGGGGCCCACCTGGGAGGTGCACAAGACCCTGATGCAGACCACCTCGCCCATCGTCGATTGCGGGGTGCACTATGTCGACGTGATGTGCCAGATCACCGACGCCAAGCCGGTCGAGGTGCGCGGGATGGGATTGCGCCTGTCCGATGAAATCGCGCCCGATATGTACAACTACGGCCATTTCCAGGTACTTTTCGACGACGGATCAGTGGGTTGGTATGAGGCTGGCTGGGGCCCGATGATGTCGGACACCGCCTTCTTCGTGAAGGATGTGGTCAGCCCGAACGGCGCCGTTTCGGTCAAGATGCCGGAAAGCGCCCGTTCGGACGACCATTCCACCCATACCGCGACCCAGACGATCCGCGTCCACCGCGTCGGCCAGCCGGACCAGGACCTTTCGATGGCCGACGAACCCGGCCACCAGGACCTGTGTGAACGCGAGCAGGCCTTCGTCGCCCGCGCGATCACCGAAAACCTCGACCTGACGCGGCATATGGAAGATGCCGTGCAGTCGCTTGCCATCTGCCTTGCCGCCGACGAAAGCGTCCGGTCCGGCCAGCCTGTGAAACTGTAAGGGGGCCGCATGGGCGCGCTGGAACTGAGGGGCGTCACCAAGAGCTTTGGCTCGACCGAGGTGATCAAGGGCGTCGACCTGTCGGTCAAGGACGGCGAATTCTGTGTCTTCGTCGGGCCTTCGGGCTGCGGCAAGTCCACCCTTCTCCGCATGATCGCGGGGCTGGAGGACGCGACCGGCGGCGATATCCTGGTCGACGGCAAGCGGATGAACGACGTGGCCCCCGCCAAGCGCGAGCTGGCGATGGTGTTCCAAAGCTACGCGCTCTACCCCCACCTCACCGTGCGCGACAACATGGGTCTGGCGCTGAAGCAGGCCGGGGTGGCGAAGTCCGAGATCAAGGTCGCCACCGACCGGGCCGCGGCGATGCTGGGGCTGGAGCCGCTGATGGGCCGTCGCCCAGCGGAACTTTCGGGCGGCCAGCGTCAGCGCGTCGCCATCGGCCGTGCCATCGTGCGCACGCCGAAGCTGTTTCTCTTCGATGAGCCGCTGTCGAACCTCGACGCCGCCCTCCGCGTCGCGACCCGGATCGAGATCGCGAAACTTCACCGCGAGCTGAAGGCGACGATGGTCTACGTCACCCATGACCAGGTCGAGGCGATGACACTCGCGGATCGCATCGTCGTCCTCCGCGCCGGGCGGGTGGAACAGGTCGGCAGCCCGATGGAGCTGTACAACGACCCGGCCAACACCTTCGTCGCCGGGTTCATCGGTTCACCCCAGATGAACTTCCTCGACGCCGCCAGCCTGGGCCTTCCCGCCGGCAAGGTCGGCATCCGGCCGGAGCATCTGACGATCAGCCGCGATCAGGGCGAGATCCCGGCCGAGGTCAGCCATGTCGAGAAACTGGGCGGCGAGACGCTGGTCTATGCCCGAAACCCGCAGCATGGGCTGCTTACGGTGCGGCTGTTCGGCGAACACGACTTCGAAGTGTCGGAAAAGGTCCACCTGACCCTCCAGCGCGAACGGATGTTCCAGTTCGACCCGGACGGCCAGCGCCGCCGCTAGCCGCGCACCGCGTTCCAGGCTTTCAGCAGGGTCCGGGTCGCGTCCCCTTCGATCACGCCAAGCAGGATGCCGCCATCCGCCCGGGCGCAGAGGATGCTGTGCCCATCCACCAGCGTCGCGCCGAGCACGATGCAGACCGGCCCCGCCGGGACCATCGACACCATGTCCAGCTGCCGCGTGACCCCCTCGACCTCGTCGTCGAGGAAGCCCTGAAGGTGCGAGACCATCTCTTCCGGCCCGCCGGTCCGTCCGTCGGCGGAACCGCCCTGGATCAACCAGGCCGCCAGCGCCGGACCCATCCGCAAGGCGAGCGCGGGCAGGAAATCCTCCTCCTCCGTGTCGATCTGCGGCTCCTCGACGGTTGGGGGCACGGGCTCCGGCTCGACCTCGCCGCCTTCGTTCAACTCGACGAGGCAGAGATCGGCCAGCAGCGCGATGGGCAGCCCGACGCTAAGCCCATCCGAATCGCGCCCGATCGGACCGGACATGACGCGTAGCTCATTTCGGGGCGCCGCGACTGCCTGGAGCAGCTTGATCAGTTCATCCTTGTGCTCATCCTCCAGCGCGGCGGCGGCCATGCAGGCTTCACCGCCTGCCACCCCGCTCACCCCGGTCAGGCGCAGCACCCGCCGGCCGGCAACGTCAAGCGTCAGGCTGGTGCCCGAGCTTGATTCAAAGGTCAGCGACCGTGCAAGCATCGTCTCGTTCACCGCACGCAACAGCGCCGCGAGCGGGTTCGGATGCCCACTTTCAGCCAACACGCGCGCACCATCCGGAGCCACCCGCGCGGGTGTTTTCAGCGCCTCCAGGCGCGCGAGGATCGGAAGGGTGCCCCTGTTCACGATACGGTCCGGTTCAGGCCAGGTCCCGACGCCGTCATGTGCCGGCCGAGATCTTTTCTAGCGTTTGGCGGATTCTCGCAACAAATCCGGCAAGGTCAATGCTGTGATCGCAGATGCACAGCAGCGCATCGGCCGGTTCGCTTTCCGACCGCAGGAAGACCTGCACCCCGTCCAGCGCCAGCACCATCGCGGCATGCGGCTCACCGAAGGCTTCCACCGAAAGCGCGAACAGCGGGTCGTCAAAGCTAGTCCGCGCCTGTTCGCACAGCGCGTCCAGATTCTCCTGCGTCACCGCCTGGTTGGCCTGGCTCGCCAGCACCATGCGCGAGGACAAATCGGCGAACGCCACCACCCGCGCCTGCGGATAGGCCTTCACCACGGCGCCAAGATGTTCGCTGACGGTCAAGACCCCCTCACGACCTCTTCGACGGCGCCGCCGCCGCGAACATGTCCGAGAAGGAGACGACGGTTGGCCCGGTATCTGCCGTCGGCCGTTCGGTCCGCAGCAGCCGTTCGCCCGTATTGGCCACCCGGCGCGGTGCCACGCGCACGACCGGAGTGTTCCGCACCGCCATCTTCCGCTCGAACGCGCGGGCGATCAGGCTTTGCCCGACCTCGGCCGTATCGGCCTCGTCCGGCCGGATCATCGGCATCCCTTCCTGGCCGGGTTCGGGATAGCCCTCGTCAATGATGCGGTGGATCAGGTCAAACAGCGCATTGGTAAACCCATGCGCGCCGCTTTGCAGCCATTTCCCCTCATCGTCGCCTGCCGTCATGGCCTGGACCAGCGACATCGGGAACACGTCCGAGAACAGCCCCTCGGTCTCCTGCCGGACCCGCTTCAGCACCTTTGCCTTGTCGCCTTCATTGATGATCTTGTCGAAACGCGTCACCAGCAGCAGGCTGTTCTGCCGCATTTCGGCCGGGAAGCTGTTCCAGACCCCGCTTTCCGACTGCCGCCACGCCTGCGTCGCATGGGTGCACCACAAGACGCCGTCCGCGAGATGCGCCATCCGCTCCCATACTTCCGGCGACATGGACGGGTCCGAGATCCCCGGCATGTCGATCAGGTCGGTGTAACGCAGCACGTCGCTCTTCATGAAGATTCGGACATGCTCGGTCGTCTCCAGGCTCACCTGGTCCAGATCGCGAAGGTCAAGGTCATAGGCCTGTCCGTCCAGGCCCATCGTATAGGCATCATCCGGGCCATAGGACAGCCAGACCGGCGGCAACTGGGTTGCCGTCACCTTCTCCAGCAGCGGCCGCGCGCCCATCAGCACGTTGCACAACGTGCTCTTGCCCGAGCTGAACTCGCCCATGATGGCGATACGGGGTTTGCGGGTGAGGGGCATTCGCTACAGTCCTTTTCGTGCCGCTGCTCAGTCGGCGTAGACGCCAAGTTCATCCAGGATCGAGGCGATGCATTCCTGCCGGTCTTCCCAGGCGTTCACCCCGAACAGCTCTTTCATCTCGTCCATCGAGATTTCCGAGCTGGCCAGCGCGCTCATCAGAAGTTCCCGTTGTTCCTGCAGGAAGTCGTGCAGCGTGTTCTGGGTCCGCTCACGGAAAAGCCCGATCTGGATCGTCTTGAGGTCATTGATGATCGGGTCGGTCTCGGCGCGGATCAGCTTGTAGAAATCCTGCGCAAAGGCCTTGTAGCCGCGGCGGCGCTGCCACCAGCCCTTCCACCAGCTGACCTGCAGATCCAGCGCGATGGTCTGGCCCAGGTTGATCGGCGGGGGGATGTAGCTGACGACAGGGGTCTCGATCCTGAAACCCTCAACCGTGATCGAGAAGGTCTTGCCGTAAAGTTCAGCGATCTTGACTGCGGTCTCGTTGTTCACCTCGGCCGCGATGCCGTGCATCTTCTTCAGTACCACCTGGTAGCTGGAGCTGAGCAGCATCCGCAGTCCCAGCGGGCTGTAATGCCAGGTCGCGTCCTCGCCATTGGCTTGCAGATGCTCGATCAGGCTGTTCGTTGCGCGTTCAAGGAAGCGTTCGTAGCTCTGGTCGATGCGGTTGGTGAAATCGCGGCAAGCGACGTCGGTCAGCGCGGTCAGCTTCTCGACCGCGGCGGTTTCGATCCGGCGCAGTTCGGCATCCAGCTGCTCCGGCGTCATCGTCCGGTTGAGCTGCCCGTCCGATTCCAGAATCCGGACCTGATCCACCACGTCCAGCGATTGCGCGAGGTTCAGGGCCTGCCGCGCCGACTTTTGCAGCGCCTCGTGCACCGGACCTTCGTACATGCGCTGTCCCAGCGCATCGAGAAGCGCCGGAACGCCCGAGGCATGCCAGACCAGCTGTTCCGCCGACCATTCCGCCATCTTGTCGGCAAAGGCGGCGCGGGTCCAGTTGATCGCCGACTCGGTCGAGTCGTCGGTCATCTCGTCGATCTTGCCTTCCAGGACCGCATTCGCCCAATGGGCCGAGCCGTAGATGATGTCGATATCCTGCGGCGCGTTGTTCTTTTCCAGCGTTTCCAGGATCGAACGGTGGATCTCGGGCACCTGGTTCGCCGGGTCGGGCAACTCGTCGATCCGGTTGACGAAGATGATGATCTCGCGGCTCTGGCGATGGGCGATCAGGCGGATCAGCGCCATGTCCATCGTCGTCAGCGCCTGGTGCGCCGAGAGGACCACGATACAGGACCGGCTGTCGCGGACCGCGTTGATCGTGATCTGCTCGCGCATCATGAACGTGTCGTTCACGCCGGGCGTGTCGCGGACGCACAGCATGACCGGGATGTCGTCGCGCTCGATATAAAGGTCGGCCGATTTGGTGATGTCGGTGAACCGGCCCTGATCCGCACCCGCCGCTTCCTCGTCGCCGACGCAGACATAGCGGCGCAGCAGCGCGTCATCGACCGTGCCATAGCGGTGCTCGGTGCCGAGAAGCAGCTCGAACTTCCGCCCCAGCCGCGCCTGCGCCTTCTCGCGCATGGCCACGACCTGCAGGCGAAGCTTCTCAAGCTCGTCATCCGCGCCCGCCCGCGCCGCCAGCTGGCCGATCCGGCCGCCGTTCGACACCAGCTTGTCCCATTCCGCATGATCGAAGAACTTGAACTTCGCCCGTACGTTCAGCTCGGGCGTCGGCGTGTTGATGTGCAGCGAGGTGACGACCGAGGTCCAGGGGTTCACGTCCGTCGGCAACAGACCGGGCGCGCCAATCATCGCGTTGATCAGACTGGTCTTGCCCGCCTTGATCTGGCCGATCACGGTGACCGAGGGTTCGACCTCTCGCACCTGCTGCAGGATCCGCGTCACCTTCTTCGATGTGTCCGGGTCGGACATTGTGACGAAATCGCGGAGCACGTCCTCGAACTGCTTGATCGATTCGGCAATGCGGCCAAGGCCCGGAAAACTGCGCGTCAGCGCGACTTCGGGCTGTGCCGCCACCTCCGGAACGCCGGGCTCGGCAACCGGATCATCATCCTGCACAACTGCGCCCAGTCCCATGATCACCCCTCAGCTACCGCCTGAAACCACTTCTATCGCACACACGAAGGCGCAAGTCCCCGCAATCGTGTCATAAGTTTGGAAAGTGGTCCCATTTGGGCACGTTTTAGACGATTCTTCGGTCAATAATATGGTCAAGCCGCGCGTAATGTTTCCAATTCACGCCTAAGTTGCAAGATCATGGTCAGCGCGTCGTCGGCTGGCGCGTGCCCTTTTTCAAGCTGCATCAGCATGATGAGGTCCTGAACCTCGCCCAGATCGCCCTTGATTCGCCTCAATTGGGGCGAAGCGGCGCGCGACAGGATCGCGATCAGCTGGTCGATCGTGTCCTTGCCATGCTCCAGGATCAGGTCCACGGGGGCCTTTTCCTCCGGGTTCACCTCCGCCGCAAGTTCGGTCGCGCGCGTGATAATCAGGCTGATCGCTTCGTCCAGAATCGCCTGTTCCGCCTGCGGAACCGCGACAGGAGCCGCCGGGGTCGAGGCCGGTGCGACCACTGGTCGGGCGGCGATCCGGGGCCTTTCGCGCCGGACGACCGGTTCCGCGGGCGGGACCTCACGAAGTGTAGCGCCCGGCATTGGCACGTTGGTGATCGGCGGTGTCGGAGCCCGCTCCCGTGGAATGCGGGGTTGCGGCGGCGGTGCGGCCGGGCGTTCCCGGGGGGCAACAACCGGAGCATTGGTGATCGGCGGGCTTGGCACCCGTTCGCGCGGCAGCCGCTCGACCGTGCGCAGCCGGGCCACCGGCTGGGGTTCGGGGTCCGGCTGCGGCGTCTCCGCCACGTCGTCCTCCGGCGGCTCGTCCCGGTCCTCCTCCTCCGACGGGGACATCTCCTCCGGTCGCGCCCGGAGCGACGACAGGTCGGGCAGGGGCGACCCCGGCTCGGTCCCCGCACCGCGCCGCGCGCCGAACAGTCTTGTGCGCGGCTCCTCCGCTTCCGGGGTGGGTTCCACGGCGGCAGGCGCCGCGGGCCGGATATCGTCGCGCGGCCGACGCTCGCGCGGAGCGCGCTGCGCCTGCGCCGCCGCGGCTGCGATCATCCGCGCAATCCGCGCCTCGTCAGATTCGGGTTCTTCCGGGGCAACTGGCTCCCCCGCGATCTCCGGCTCCTGCGCCACGGGGTCCGGCTCGGGGAGAGCGGGCTCCTGGGCCACGGGTTCGGGCGTCGGGGCGGCCGTTTCCGGCGCTGCTGGCTCGGGCTCAGGGGCGACCGCTGGCTCAGGCTCCGGCTCCGGCGGTGGGGCGGCGGCAGCGGCTGCGAGTTCCGCCTTGGATTTCCACGTCGTCCGCAGCGGCACCTGCGGCGCAGAACCCTCGGTCGGAAGCTGGCGGATCCGGTCGGCAAAACGCTTGCGGCCGGTCACCGATTCAGGCTCGGCCGGAGCGGCTTCGGCTTCAGGCTCTGGTTCGGGCGCGGGAACAGGCTCCTGCGCGGCCACCACAGGCTCTGGTTCGGGTTCGGGCTCCGGTTCTGGCGCAACCGTCGCCTGGGGTTCTGGCTCCGCCTCGAGTTCCGGTTCCGGTTCCGGGGGGGCCACGACCAGCTCGGGCGGCGGGACGGCCACGACGGGCTCGGGCGCTGCCACGGGCTCCGGGACGACCGCCGGTTCCTCCGGCGGCGGTACCCATTCCGGAGCCTTCTGATCGCCGGTCTCGGCAAAGCGCCGCGCGACCATTTCGCTGGCCTCGACATGCCTGGCCAGCAACAGCTCTGCCATGTCCATGTCGGCCCGGCGCGCCATCTGCACCCGGGTCTTGATCCCCGTGATCACGGCGCTGGCCCCGCTGTCACGGAACATCTCGCGGTCCAGCCCGCCGGGCGCATGCATGGCCGCCCGCGCCTGCTTGGCCGAGATCGCCAGAACCTGCCGAAACTCCTCTCCGGCACGCTGTTCAACCCGCTCCAGCATCCCCTGCGCGGCCTCGCGCCCGCCCAGCAGGTCGATCTTGGTCAGGAACAGGAAGCCGTTGTCCTTGACGACATCGGGCATGTCCTCCCAGACCAGTTGCTCCTTCGGCAGGTATGAGGTGGTGCACCAGATGACGATATCCGCCCGCTTCTGCGCCCAGGCCGTGGCGCGACGCTGCTCGGCCTCCATCGGGCCGGCGGAGACTTCCAGCAGCGTGATCACCTTCAGCGCGGGCAGGTCCATTTCCACCGTGACCAGGGCGGGGGCCAGGCGCAGCACCTCGGACAGGTCGGTGCCGGGAATCACCTCGGTCCGTCCGTCGGCGAGCGTGCAGATCATCCGTGCCTCGCTTCCGTGCTGGACCACGACGGTAGGCAGGCGCAGATGCTCCGGCACCACGATCGTCCCGACCAGCAGGTTCAGGATCGCCGATTTGCCCGAGCCGGGCAGGCCAAGCAGCGCCACCCGGGCCGGACGCTCCAGCCGTTCGATCAGCCGCTCAGCCGCTTCCGCAGGGCCACCTGCGGGAAGCAGGCCCCGGTCCAAAAGTCGACCAAGTCGCTGAGCGACCGTCAATTCCCCGTCTGCTTCCGCCATGGTTTACTTTATGACAATCACCCGCTTCGGCCGCAAGCGCACCGGCGACAGATCTTCCACATCTTTCTTACCATCGTCTTGCTGCGGATCGAAGATGATTGTCCGCCGCGGTTGACCGCGTGCCTGCTCGGCCCGCGCCTTGCCGTCCCTGGGCCCCGATGGCTGCGCCGGAGCCGCCGGCTCCGGCGGCGTCTTCAACGGCAGGAGCATGGGCTCTGTTGCGACGGTTGTCAGGCGCTTGGGCCTGGCGACGGCCATCGAGGGGCGGGGCGGGCGGTTTTCCTTGGGCCGTGTGCTCGCGTCGTTCACCTTGATGATGGTGAAGCTGATGTTGTCCTGATCCGGGTCGGCCAGGCGGTTCAGCTCCTCCAGCAGGCGTTCGGCGATCTCGGTCGAGCGGCTCTTGCGGTATTTGTGCACCACCCGCTCGATCTGCGCGTCGGTCAGGAACTGCAGCCCGTCAGACGAGCAGATCACGATATCCCCCGCCTTCAGCTCCACCGGTTTCGCCGGGCAGTCGATCTTCGGGATCCGCGTCCCCATCAGCACCGAGATCAGGCAGTTGCGGTCCGGGTGATTGGCGCCGACCTCGGGGTCCATCAGGCCCGACTTCACCATGAAGTCGATCTGCGGCGCCATCGAATGGTCCTCGTTCAACTGGCTGAGCTTGCCGGAGCGGAACAGATACAGGGGCGAATCGCCGACCGAGATCCACCACAGCCGGTTCTCGACCAGCGCCGGCACCACCAGCGTCGCGCCCATGCCCTGCGTCTCGGGATGGCTGCGGGTGTGCTGGCGCAGGGTCTCGTTGGCAAGGTCGGCCACGCCGCGCAGGATCTCGGGCGCGCGGGTTTCGAAGGCCTCGACATCGGCGAAGTGGAACTTCAGCTCGCTGTAGACCTCGGTCAGCACTATCTTCGAGGCCACATCCCCCGCCGCATGGCCGCCCATCCCGTCGGCCAGCACGACAAAGCCGGCCTCGGCACCGACCGGGAAGTCGCTGGTGATCGCGTCCTCCTGATAATCCCGCGCGCCCTGGCTGATGCCCGAGGCGACGTCATAGCGCGGCTCACGCGATCGCCACATCATGCCCGTCTCCTCCGGCCTCGCTGGCCGCCCAGTTGAAGTCCGGCGTGCAGAGCACTTTCAGCATCAGCGTGGTCTCGCCGATCTGGATCTCGTCGCCATCGGCCAGCGCCTCGGTCGTCAGCAGGGGCTTGCCGTTCAGCCGCACCAGGTTCGACTTGCCGCCATGGCCGATGTGGAAGCGATGCGTCGCCGGGTCATAGGCCACCGCCGCATGGTTCTGCCGCGAGATCGCCATGTCCCCGAAATCCAGCGCCACCGTCTGATCCACCCCGCGCCCGATCTGGCTGATGCCCTGCATCAAGGCAAACGCCGCCCCGCGACCAGGACCCTCCGTCACCACAAGCCAGCCGGTGGGCCGCGTCACCATTTTCGCCTTGGGCTGCGCCTCGCCCATCCCGGCCGCAGGCTCCATCCGCCCTTCGTCCAGCAGCGGAGCCACGGCTGGCGGCTGCGGTTCGAACCCCAGCACACGCGTCTTGCTGCGCGAGGAGCGCCGCCCCGCCGCGCGTGGTGGAGAAGGCTCGGCCGCGGGCGGCTCACCCTCCATGTCCCAGATGTTCACGGCAGGGGCGGGCCCGTCCTTGGCGACCGTCGCGCTGGTGGCGGTGCGGGTCAGCACCTCGGACCGCGCATCGGCCAGCTTCGGGAATCGCCCTGCCGCCGGGCCTTCACCGACGGACACCGCATTGATCGCGGCTTTCGTTGCACGGATTTCCTCGGTGGCATCGCCGCCACGGCTGATTGCCAGCCGACGAGCCCTTGGCTTGCGGCGCAGCAGCCAGTCGAACAAGCCCATATCTGCACTCCCTCCCCCGGACAGGGCCGGGGGGTTACCAAATTACCATTTACTCTCAACACGTCCACAGATTACGTCTGGCAAGGAAATTTGCCCAAAACATGATGCAATACGTTCATTTCCGGGTCACAAGACCCGCAGATGTCAAGCGACCCGGGCCACCACGTAATCGGCGAGGTCGCGCAGCATGTCGCGCAGCGGATGGTCGGGCAGCACCGCCAGCGCCTGCCGTGCGCGGTCGGCCCAGGCCAGGGCTTCGGCCCGCGCCTCGGCAATCGCGCCATGCCGGGCAAGGATTGCCATCGCCGCGGCCAGATCGCCGTCGCGCTGGTCGCCCTTCTCGATCGTGCGGACCCAGAAGGCACGCTCTTCGGCATCGGCCTGCGCCACCGCCTTGATCACCGGCAGGGTCAGCTTCCGCTCGCGGAAATCATCGCCGGTATTCTTGCCGATCACCGCATCCTGCCCACCATAGTCGAGGATATCGTCAACGATCTGGAAGGCGATCCCCAGCGCGTCGCCATAGTCGAACAGCGCCCGGACCTGCGCCTCGTCCGCTCCCGCAATCACCGCGCCCGATTCAGTCGCGGCCGAGAAAAGCGCGGCCGTCTTGCCCCGCACGACCTTGAGGTAGACACCTTCATCCGTCGCCAGATCCTGCGCCGCAGTCAGCTGCAGCACCTCGCCCTCGGCAATGGTCGCGCTGGCGTTGGCCAGGATGTCCAGCACCCGCAGGCTCCCGGTTTCCACCATCAGCTGGAAGCTGCGGGCGAACAGGTAATCCCCCACCAGAACCGAGGATTTGTTGTCCCATAGCAGGTTCGCCGTCGGCCGTCCCCGCCGCCGCTGGCTTTCGTCCACAACATCGTCATGCAGCAGCGTCGCGGTATGGATGAACTCCACCGTCGCGGCGAGCTTCTGGTGGTTCGTCCCCTGGTAGCCCAGCAGCCGGGCCGCCGCCAAGGTCAGCATCGGCCGCAGCCGCTTGCCCCCGGCCTCGATCAGATGGGCGGTGACCTCAGGGATGCGGGGCGCGTGTTCGCTGGCCATCCGCGCGCGGATCAGGGCGTTCACCGCCGCCATATCCTCGGCCAGCCAGTCTGCCAGCCGATCCTGCGGCGCCTTCGCCTGTGCCTCGCCTGCCCCGTCCATGCCCGACCCTGCCCTTGCCCCGACCCTTGGGCGGGGTTAACTCAAACCCATGAAGGAAGTCCTGCGCACGACCGATCCCACCTTGATCGCTTTCGCCACGCATCTTCTTGCGGGCGAGGGTATAGCCACCTTTCCGCTGGACGTCCACATGAGCGTCCTGGATGGAAGCCTCGGAATCCTGCCGCAGCGGCTGATGGTCGCGGATCGGGACCATTTCCGCGCCGCTGCCATCCTGCGCGACAATGAGATCCCGGTCGCCTGATGTTCGCCGAGGATCAGCTTTCGGACGACAAGTTCCTCTGCGGCCGCCTGCGCCTGTTGCAGCCGGTCAAGGGCTACCGCGCCGCGACCGACCCGGTCCTTCTGGCCGCGGCCTGCCCGGCCCAACCGGGGGAAAGCGTCCTTGACCTTGGCTGCGGGGCCGGGGCCGCGGCCCTTTGTCTTGGCTGGCGGGTGTCGGGCCTGTCCCTGGCCGGACTGGAGCTTCAGCCGGACTATGCCGACCTTGCCCGCCGCAACGCCACGCGCAATGGCATCCCGCTCGAGGTGCATGAAGGCGACATCACCCGGATGCCCAAGGCGCTCCGTCGCGACTTCGACCATGTCATCGCCAATCCGCCCTATTACCCGCCGGGTGGCAGCCCCTCGCCCGTCGCTGGCCGGGCGCGGGCGATGCAGGTCGATACGCCCCTGTCCGACTGGGTTTCTGCCGCGACCCGGCGCCTGCGGCCCGGCGGCTGGCTCACGCTGATCTGTGGCGCCGACGGCCTGCCGCAGGTCCTTGCCGCGCTGGGCACCAAGCTCGGCTCGGCGTCCGTCCTGCCCCTGCAACCGCGCGAAGGCCGGGCGGCGCTCCGAATCCTGCTTCAGGCGCGCAAGGGCGGCCGCGCGCCCTTTCGGCTGCTGGCGCCCTTCGTCATCCATGCCGGCCGGGAACATGATGGCGACCGTGAGAGTTATACGCCCGAAGCCAACGCCGTCCTGCGGGATGGCGCCGAGCTTCACGCGCTTTTTCGCTGAATTGGCTGCAACCTTCTGTCACATCCCCGTAACAGTTGATGACACGACTCGGCTTTCATGGTGCACTGATCCTCGTGGGTAGCTTTACAGGAGGACGACCATGACGATCGCATCGCATCTGGTAGAACTGCGCAAGAAGCACGAAGCCCTGTCCGAGATGGTCGAACAGGCCCAGCGCAGCCCTGGCACGGATGCCCTGAAGATCGCTGATCTCAAGAAGCAGAAACTGCGCCTGAAAGAGGAAATCGCGCGGCTCAGCTAGGATTTCGCGGCCCGCGCGGCCAGCGCCGCGCCACCCGTGATCAGCACAGCCGCAAGGGCGATGGTCCAGGTCGGCCGGGCAATCCCGGCCGCCACCAACGCCAGGGTCGACAGCAAGGGCGCTGCATAGGAAGCAACCCCAAGAAGCTGGATGTCGCCCCGTTTCATCCCGATATCCCAGGTGAAGAAGGCCACCCCGACCGGCCCGATCCCCAGCGCCAGCACGGCAGCCCAGCCCATCGCGCCCTCCGGCCAGGCCGGGGTCTCCAGCGCCAGATGCGCCACGACCGACAGCACCGCCGTCGCCAGGCAAAAGACCGTGACGCTCTCTGTCGGCACATCGCCCAGCCGCCGTGACAGCACCGAATAGCCCGCCCAGGTCAGCGCACACAGGAACGCCAGCGCCAGCCCCGCGGCCGAGCCAGCCTCACCCTCACGCCCCAGCACGATGACCGCCGCGCCCGCAAAGGCGACCAGCGCGCCGATGACATGCTGTGCCCGCAACCGCTCACCCGGCAGCAGTCCGGAAAGCAGCACGATGAACAGCGGCCAGAGATAGGCAATCAGCCCGGTCTCGGCGCTTGGCGACAGGCGAAAGGCGGTGAAATACAGGAAGTGATAGCCGAAAAGCCCAGCGGTGCCAAAGGCATAGACCTTCCAACTGATCCCCTTCAGCACCCCGAACCCCTGCCGCGCGGTCCAGACCAGCCCGATCAGCCCGCCGATCCCGAAGCAGATCGCGTTGAGCAGCAGCGGCGGCACGGGCGCGCTTCCGATGGTGAACAACGCCAAAAGCGCCCACATGAGCACCGCGGTGAAGCCGATCACGGTTGCCTTGGAACGTGTCATGCCAGCGGCCCCTCCTTCGGCCTTGGAACCCGATCCCGGAACCGCGCGCGCACGGCCTTCAACCGCGGCAGAAGGTCCCGGTTCAGCAGACCGCGGGCAAAGCCGGTCTGATACAGGGAATGGTGCGGATTTGCATTGGCCTCATTCACCAGGGCACCCTTCGTGGACAAAAGCACGTCCAACCCCAGAATCCCCCATTCGCCCAAGGCCCTATGCGCCGCCACCGCTAGCTTCAGCGCAGCGTCCAGCCCCGGAAGCTCCGCCCCCACCATTGCCGAGCCTGTAACCGGGTTCGCGGCAAGGTCCACCCCGCCCATCTGTCGCCTGTCCTGCAGGCGCAGGATCCGGCCCGTAGCGGTGTCGACCGCGGCAACACAACCAAGCGGCCCCGTAGCAGAATCGACCATCGCCTTCGCCCCCGGGGTCTTGAGCGTGGCATAAAGGACCTGCGGACCCGGTCCCGCATCCGTCGTCACCACGCGCAGCGTTCCGATCACCGGCCCGATCATGGTTTCCAGTTCGGCGCAGGGTTGGACAAGTTCCTGAAAGAGAAAGCCCTTATGGTGGTCGCGCCAGATTTCGGCCGCCAGCTCCGCCGCCGGAACCCGCGTCCCATTGCCCAGAAGCAATCGGCCCTCGGCGTCAATGTCGAGGATGCTGACCGCTCCCGCCCCGAGGCTCCCATGCACCGGCTTGCCGAAGCAAGGCACCGCGCCTGGTTCGCGCAGAAATGCAAGGATCGCCGCCTCATCCTCCAGCCAGCGCAGTCCCCCGCCGGGGGCGGCGGTGGCCGCCACAGCCCGGGTCTCCGGCTGCGGCAGGCCTGCGGCCGCGAAGATTTCCCGCGTCCGAAGCTTGTCCACCACGGGGCTGACCTCGCCCGTGACGAAGGGCGGATTCAGGGAACGGTTCAAGGCCCGGTTGGCATACCTGCCGACAAACTCCCGGCGCTCGGCATGGGTCAGGCCCGGGTGCCACGCCCCATGCAGGAAATATTCGTCCGACCGAAGACGACCGGGACCGCGGCTCAGCCGGAGGATCTCCCAGGCGATCCGCAAGGGAGACAGGCCACGCTGGCGCGCTGCAAAAAGCGTGGCCGACGCAAAGTCAAACCTCCGCCCCTGCGGTTTGTGGGAAAGGATCCGTTGCAGCCCGTGCCTCGTGCGCTGTGTTGGCCGGCACGTTAGCTATGGCCTCACGGGTCGGCAAGCCGACCCGTGAGGAAGCCGGGGTCAGACGAAGAACTGCCCGCCGTTCGCACTGATGGTCGAGCCGGTGATGAACCCGGCGTCGTCCGAGGCGAGGAAGACCACGCAGCGCGCGATCTCCTCGGGCTCGCCCAGGCGGCCGACCGGGATCTGCGGGATGATGCGTTCGTTCAGCACCTTCTCGTCGATGGCGCGCACCATCTCGGTCCCGATATAGCCCGGGCAGATCGCGTTCACCGTGATCCCGGCCCGCGCACCTTCCTGTGCCAGCGCCTTGGTAAAGCCGAGGTCGCCCGACTTGGCCGCCGAATAGTTCGCCTGCCCGGCCTGGCCCTTCTGCCCGTTGATCGAGCTGATGTTGATCACCCGGCCGAACTTGCGGTCGCGCATCCCGGACCACAGCGGATGGGTCATGTTGAACAGGCCCGTCAGGTTGGTGTCGATCACTTCCTTCCACTGGCCCGGAGTCATCTTGTGGAACATCGCGTCCCGCGTGATCCCGGCGTTGTTGACCAGCACGTCGATCGGTCCGACCTCGGCCTCGACCTTGGCGATCCCCGCCGCGCAGGCCTCATAATCCGCGACCGACCACTTGTAGGTCGGGATGCCGGTCTCCTTGGTGAAGGCGGCCGCCGCCTCGTCGTTGCCGGCATAGTTCGCCGCGACCTTGTAGCCTGCCGCCTTCAGCGCGACCGAGATCGCTGCGCCGATACCGCGCGACCCGCCCGTGACCAATGCAACCCGTGCCATTCGTGATTCTCCTCCTTGGGGTATGCTTTCGTATGTCGTTGAAATCCTGTTACCCAAAGGAAAACGGGCGCGCAACATTATTGCGCGCCCGTTTCGCTATTGCGGCGAGTTGCTGCGCCGCGGCAACAATATCAGCCCCGCTCCAGGCACATGGCGACACCCATGCCGCCACCGATGCACAGCGTCGCAAGGCCCTTCTTCGCGCCGGAGCGGCCCATTTCGAAGAGCAGCGTGTTCAGGATGCGCGCGCCCGAGGCGCCGATCGGGTGGCCGATGGCGATGGCGCCGCCGTTCACGTTCACGATCGACGGGTCCCAGCCCATGTCCTTGTTCACCGCGCAGGCCTGGGCGGCGAAAGCCTCGTTCGCCTCGACCAGATCGAGGTCGCCAACCTTCCAGCCCGCCTTGGTCAGCGCCTTGCGCGAGGCGTGGATCGGGCCGACGCCCATGATCGACGGATCAAGCCCGGCCGTGGCGTAAGAGGCGATCCGCGCCAGCACCTTCAGCCCGCGCTTCGCGGCCTCTTCCTCGGTCATCAGCAGCACCGCCGCCGCGCCGTCGTTGATGCCCGAGGCATTCGCCGCGGTGACCGTGCCGTCCTTCACGAAGGCCGGACGCAATTTCTGCATCGCGTCGATGGTCGCGCCATGACGGATATATTCGTCCTGGTCCACCACGGTGTCGCCCTTGCGGGTCTTCACGGTGAAGGGGATGATCTCATCCTTGAACTTGCCGGCCTTCTGCGCCGCTTCGGCCTTGTTCTGGCTGGCCAGCGCGAATTCGTCCTGCATGTCGCGGCTGATCTGCCACTGGTTGGCGACGTTCTCTGCCGTCTGGCCCATGTGATAGCCGTTGAAGGCGTCCCAGAGCCCGTCCTTGATCATGCTGTCGATGAAGTTCAGGTCGCCCATCTTCTGGCCCGCGCGCAGATGCGCGACATGGGGCGACAAGGACATCGATTCCTGCCCGCCCGCGACCACGATCTTCGCATCGCCCAGCTGGACATGCTGCGCGCCCAGCGCCACCGCCCGGAGGCCCGAGCCGCAGACCTGGTTCAGCGACCAAGCGCTGGATTCCTTCGGCAGGCCAGCCTTGATATGCGCCTGCCGTGCCGGGTTCTGGCCCTGACCGGCGGTCAGCACCTGACCCAGGATCGTTTCCTCGACCTCGGCCTTGTCGATGCCCGCGCGCGCCACCACGGCCTCGATCACCGCCGCGCCCAGGTCATGCGCCGGGGTATTGGCGAACGAGCCGTTGAAGCTGCCCACAGCAGTGCGGCCTGCGGCCACGATTACGACATTGGTCATCTGGATCCTCTCCCTTGCGCCCCTGCACTGACACCGCGGCACAAGCCCGTGCCGCACTGCGTCATTCATGACCTAAGGGCACAGGATCACAAGCGCAAGAATGTTGGCGCAACCATCGGAATCCGCCATGCCTCCTATCCGGCGAGTACGCCGAGATTGGGTCGGCCGTTCCGGAAAGCCCGGAAATCCGGGGTCACCGAAGGCGCGCCGAACAGGTAGCCCTGCATGCAGCCAACCCCCGCCTCACGGAGCCAGAGCGCCTCTGCCTCGGTCTCGACCGCCTCGGCGACGACATACATCCCCATCTCCTGCGCCAGCGCGATCGCGCCCCGCACCATCGCCTGCTGTCCCGCCATCCGGTCGATGTCGCGCACCAGGCTTCCTTCGATCTTCGCGATCTCGAACTTCAGTTCGTGCAGGATCTCCAGCGAGATCAGGCCCGCCCCGAAATCGTCCAGCGCAAAGACGATGCCGTGGTTGCGCATCTCCTCCATGAAGGGGCGCAGCACGTCCGGCACCAGCATGGCGCTGGAGGCGTTGATTTCCAGGATCAGGTTGTAGCCCAGTTTGGGACTGTCGCGCAGTGCCCGGCGCAGGATGCCGACCCAGCGCTGATAACCGACCGAGCGCGCCGACATGTTGACCGAGATCCGGATCTGCGGGTTGCGCTGCAGGCTCATCAGTCCCATCTGCAGCGCCGCGCAATCGATTTCCCGGCCAAGCTCCGTCTGTTCGGCCGCGCCCATGAAGTCGCGCGCGGGAATCACCTGATCGCGCAGGTTCAAAAGCCGGATGAACCCCTCGAAGAAACCGATGACCGAGGTATCCGCGGCATAGACCACCGGCTGATAGGCCAGCCGCATCCGCCGATCACGCAGCGCCTCGGCCACGGTCTTCAACGTCTCACGGTCCTGTGCGGCCATCGCGGCCGCAAGCGGGCTGGCAAGCGCAGGGTCGCGGTCGAATTTCGACGTCTTCGCTTCCTTCATGAAACTCATGCGCGGCCCCCCGGTGCAAATCACTTGTCGACAGCCTAGGCGCGCATCGGTAAACCCGGTGCTAATATTCTCCTTTCGTTCCCAGCCGCATCCGGGGCAAAATCCATGGAAAATGCCGACAATTCGATACGTTGCCCGTGGTGCGGCACCGACCCGCTGTATGTCGCCTACCACGACCAGGAATGGGGCCGCCCGGAACGCGATCCCCGCCGCCTGTTCGAGCTTCTGATGCTCGAGGCGTTCCAGGCAGGCCTTTCCTGGATCACCGTCCTGCGCAAGCGCGAGGCCTTCCGCGCCGCCTTCCACGGTTTCGACCCCGAGACCCTCGCCCGCTGGGGTGAGCCCGAAATCACCCGCCTCCTGCAAGACCCCGGCATCATCCGCCACCGCGGCAAGATCGAGGCCACCCTCCGCGCCGCCCGCGCCTTTCTGCGGATTGAGGGGGCGCAGGGCTTCTCGCCCTTCCTGTGGTCCTTCACCGAAGGCCGGACCCTCGACAGCCGACCGGACAGAATGGCCGATGTCCCCGCGCAGACGCCGCAATCCCAGGCCATGTCCAGGGCGCTCAAGGCCGAAGGCTTCAGCTTCGTCGGCCCCACGATCACCTATGCCTTCATGCAGGCGTCCGGCATGGTGAACGACCACCTCCTGACCTGCCCCGCCCGCCTCTTGGAGTTTCCGCCGCAAAGGCTCATATAGGCGCCAGACAAACCGCAAGGGGGCGACCATGCTGGGTCTGGGCGAACAACCGAAAGCCGATGCCAACCTGATCAAGGACACGACCGAGGCCAGTTTCATGGCCGACGTGATCGAGGCCAGCCGCGAGGTTCCGGTCATCGTCGATTTCTGGGCCACCTGGTGCGGCCCGTGCAAGACGCTTGGCCCGATGCTGGAATCCGCAGTGACCGCCGCCAAGGGCAAGGTCCGCATGGTCAAGGTCGATGTCGACCAGAACCAGCGCATCGCGGCCCAGCTGCGCATCCAGTCGATCCCCACCGTCTATGCCTTCTGGCAGGGCCAACCCGTTGACGGCTTCCAGGGCGCTGTCCCGGCCTCCGAACTCAAGGCCTTCATCGAGCGTGTCTCGGCTCTTGCCGGGGACGGCGGCCTTGCCGACGCCATTCAGGCGGCCGAGGAGATGTTGAACGAAGGCGCGGCCGTCGATGCCGCCGAAACCTTCGCCGCCATCCTTGGGGAAGAGCCCGAGAATCCCGCCGCCTATGCCGGTCTCGTCCGCGCCCATATCGCGCTCGGCAACCTCGACCAGGCCGAAGGTTTCATCACCGCCGCCCCCGACAAGGTGGCAAAGTCCAAGGAACTCGACGCAGCCCGCGCGCAGCTGGAACTGGCTCGACAGGCCGCCAATGCCGGGCCGGAGGCCGAGCTTCGCGCCGCCGTCGAGGCCAACCCGAACGACCACCAGGCCCGCTTTGATCTCGCCGCCGCGCTTCTGGCCGCCGGAAATCCGCAAGAGGCCGTCGATCAGCTGCTGGAACTCTTCCGCCGCGACCGGGAATGGAACGACGGCGCCGCCAAGGCGCAGCTCTTCACCATCTTCGACGCGCTGAAACCGCAGGACCCGATTGTTCTGGCCGGTCGCCGCCGCCTCTCCTCGATGATATTTGCCTGACCCCCCGGCCGGGCTACCTCATCACCATGATCAGCGCCGCCGACCTGCCGGACATGATTCCGGTCTTCCCGCTGCCCGGAGCCCTGATGCTCCCCCGGGCGCGCCTGCCCCTGCATATCTTTGAACCGCGCTATCTGGCGATGATCGAGGATTGCCTGAAGACCAAGCACCGGCTGATCGGCATGATCCAGCCGCGCGAGACGCCGGCCGGCGAAAAGCGCCTGCAGGCCATCGGGTGCGCCGGCCGCCTGACCGGCTTTTCCGAGACCGAGGACGGGCGCTACATGATCACCCTCTCCGGCATCTCGCGCTACCGCGTGCGCGACGAGGTGCAGGGGTTTACCCCCTACCGCCGCTGCCTGGTGGACTGGGCGCCCTTCGCCCGCGACCTTGGCCCGGTCGAGGACGATCCCGGATTCCGCCGGGGCGAGTTCATGGCGCTTCTCGGCCGCTATTTCGTGAAGATGAACCTCTCCACCGACTGGGACAGTCTCAAGGAGGCCGAGCCGGAGCTGTTGATCAACTCGCTGTCCATGCTCTGCCCCTTCACGCCCGAGGACAAGCAGGCCCTGCTTGAGGCGCCCACGCTGGACACCCGGCGCGAAACGCTGGTGACGCTGATCGAATTCGCCCTGCGCGGCGGCTCGGACGAGGAAACCCTGCAATGACCGAACCAGCCGACCGTCGGATGCTTGAGGCGCTGGTCTGCCCGGTGACCCATGCGATCCTGACCTACGACGCCGAGAAGCAAGAGCTGATCTCCAAGGCCGCCCACCTCGCCTTCCCGATCCGCGATGGCATCCCGGTGATGCTGGTCAGCGAGGCGCGCGAGCTGGACTGACCCCGTGCCCCCGGCGTAGGGTTCGCAATATCGCCCACCCTACCTGCGACCCGGCAGTCAAACCCTGTTTCCCCGCTCCCTTTATCAGGGTCCCGGCGCGGGCAGCTCCAAAGATTAAGAAACTCCTAACGCCTGCGCACAAGCCATTGGAATCGCTTGGAACCTCGCGTTTGTCCACCGTGGACAGCCCACCTCAGATCGGCTTTCCGGCCAGTAGTTTGGGTAGCTCCCCGGTCAGCCCGGCCGCCTGCCGGATGAACCCCCGCCGCAGGCCGGGCAGCGCCGAGACGAGACCCATCCCAAGATCCCGCCCCAGCCGCAGGACCGGGTTATCGGTGGAAAAGACCCGGTTCACCGCATCCATTCCCAGCGCCAGCGCCGTCGCATCGAACCGCCGCCACCGCTGGTACTCCTCCAGCGCGACCGGAGAGCCCACATCCTCCCCCCGCCGCCGCGCGAGGATCAGCACCTCCGCCAACGCCGCCACATCCCGCAGGCCCAGGTTCAACCCCTGCCCGGCAATCGGATGCACCCCATGCGCCGCATCGCCGACCAGCGCGACCCGGTCGGCCACGAACCGTTCGGCCAGCGACAGCGACAGCGGATAGGTGAACCGCGCCCCGGCAAGGCTGATCTCGCCCAGGAAATCCCCGAACCGCGGCCGCAGCGCCTCCAGATACTGGTCATCCGGCAGGGCCTGGATCGCCGCCGCCACGTCATCCGTCTCGCTCCAGACGATGCTGGAGTGGTGGCCGCCCTTCAGGGGCAGGATCGCCAGCGGACCCGAGGGCATGAAGAACTGCTGCGCGATCCCCTCATGGTCCTTCTCATGCTGGATCGCCGTGACCAGCGCGGTCTGGCCATAGCCCCAGCCCACCCGCTTGATCCCCGCCCGCGTTGCCACGCCCGAGCCGCGCCCATCGCAGCCGACCAGCAGGCCGGCAGTCAGCTCTCGCCCCGAGGCCAGCCGCACGGTCACGCCCGAGGTTGAAACCTCCTGTCCGACGACAGTCTCGCCCGACAGCAGGGTGATGCCCGGCGCGGCCCGCATCGCTGCAAGGAAGGCGGCATACAGGAAGCGGTCCTCCAGCATGTGGCCCATCGGGCCTTCCTCGATCTCGGCCGCGTCGAAATGCAGGAAGAACGGCGCCGCCCCCTCGCCTGCGCGGCCGTCGCTGGCCTTGATTTCAAGGATCGGCTGCGCCTTCTCGGCCACCGCGCTCCAGACCCCGATCGTCTTCAAGAGGCGCACCGAGGCCACGGCCAGCGCATAGGCCCGCCCGTCGAACCCCGTCTCCGCCCGGTCAGGGGCCGGGCGGGCGTCAACCACCGTCACCCGGAACCCGCCCTGCGCCAGCGCAAGTGCCTGGGCCGGGCCATTCAGCCCCCCGCCCGCGATCAGGATATCGGTGTCCCAACTCATGCTCCCTACATACCCCGCACGGCCCGATTGTCCATGCGTCGCCAAGCCGCTACCGTCGCGGCAAAACGGGGGAAGACATGACCGCAACCTGGGCCAACCTGACTGCCGCAGAACTGGGGCGCGAGATCGACAAGGGCCGGATCCATCCGGTCGAACTGGCCGAGGCCTTCCTTGACGCGATCGAAAGCCACCCGCTCGCCCCCCGCATCTACGCCCGCGCGACCCCCGAGCGCGCCCGGGGCGAGGCGATGGCTGCGGCCTCGCGGGCCAAGGCCGGGCTCCGCCGGGGCCTTCTCGACGGGGTCCCGGTCAGCTGGAAGGACCTTTTCGACACGGCAGGGGTGGCGACCGAGGCGGGCTCGGCCCTCTTGAAACACCGCACGCCCTCCCGCGATGCGGCGGTGCTGGAGACCGCGACGCTGCGGGGCCTCGTCTGTCTGGGCAAGACCCACATGTCGGAACTGGCCTTCTCGGGCCTTGGCCTCAACCCGGTCACCGGGACGCCGCCCTGCCTGAACGACGACAGGGCCGTGCCCGGAGGATCCTCCTCGGGCGCGGCGGCCTCGGTGGCTTTCGGCCTTGCCCCGGCGGCGATCGGGTCGGACACCGGGGGATCGGTGCGCATCCCCGCGGCCTGGAACGATCTGGTCGGCCTCAAGACCACCCATGGCAGCCTGCCTATGGCCGGGACCGTGCCCCTGTGCGAGACCTTCGACACCATCGGCCCGCTGGCCCGGTCGGTCGAGGATTGCGCCCATCTGCTTGCCGCGCTCGGCGGCGACCGCGCCGCCGATCTGACCGGGGCGAGCCTTTCCGGCGCGCAATTCGCGGTTCTGGAAACCGTGGCGCTGGAGGACCTTCGCGACCGCCCGGCGCAAGGTTTCGATGACGCCGTGGCCAGGCTCGGCCGGGCCGGGGCGAAGATCACCCGCATCCAGGCGCCCGAGGTGGCCGAGGCGCTGGGCCTCGCGGGGGTTCTCTTTACCTCCGAGGCTTACGGGATCTGGCGCGAGACCATCGAGAAGGCGCCGGAAAAGATGTTCCCCCGGATCCTCGACCGCTTCCGCTCCGGCGCCGATGTGGCCGCGACGGATTATGTCGCGGGCTGGCGGCGGATGCATGCGCTGCGGGCGGCCTGGGCCGCGCGGACGGCGGTGTTCGACGCGGTCCTGGTTCCGACCTCCCCCATCCTGCCGCCGGAGGTGGACCGGCTGATGACCGACGACGCCTATTACGTGACCGAGAACCTGCTGGCGCTGCGCAACACGCGGATCGGCAATCTGCTGGGGCTTTGCGCGCTGACGCTGCCGACCTCGCAGCCGTCCTGCGGGATCAGCCTGATGGCGGGGCCGGGACAGGAGTCGCGGCTGTTGCGCCTTGGGCAGGCGGCAGAGCTTGCCCTCAGGTAGGGCGGGCGCACCGCCCACCCTACGCCTGCGCCACGTCCCGTAGGGTGGGCGATTCGCCCACCGCCCGATTGTGCCGGAAAGCCACAAACCCCGGCGCCCAACCCCCTCACCCTGTTGGTTTTTCTGGACCTGCGCGCGGCACCCGGCTATCTTGCCCCGAAATGGGGCGTTCAGACCCCTACCTTGAGGCAGTAATGGCATTCCCTGAGCGGTTCTCGAACCTGCCAGAGTACGCGTTTCCGCGTCTGCGGAAGCTACTCGACATGCACGCGCCCGGCGGCGAACCCATCGCCATGACCATCGGCGAGCCGCGCCATGCCATGCCCGATTTCGTCGGCCCCATCCTTGCCGCCAACCTCTCCGGCTTCGGGGTCTACCCGCCGAACGACGGCACGCCCGAGCTTCTGGGCGCCATTTCCGCCTGGATCGCCCGCCGCTACGGCGTGGCCCTCCCCGAGGACAGGCTCATGGTCCTGAACGGCACGCGCGAGGGGCTGTTCAACGCCTGCATCGCGCTTTGCCCGGAAACGAAGAACGGCCAGCGCCCCGTCGTGCTGATGCCCAACCCCTTCTACCAGGTCTATGCCGTGGCCGCGCTGACCGTGGGGGCCGAGCCTGTCTACGTCCCCGCCACCGCCGCCACCGGCTTTCTGCCTGATTACGGCAGCCTGCCGAAGCAGGTGCTGGACCGCGTGGCCATCGCCTATATCTGCTCGCCCGCCAATCCGCAGGGCGCCGTCGCCTCGGCCGACTATCTGGCCGACCTCCTCGCGCTGGCGGAAAAGCACGATTTCACCGTCCTTGCCGACGAATGCTATTCCGAGATCTGGCGCGAGGCGCCGCCGCCCGGCCTGTTGCAGGTCGCAGCCGCCCAAGGCGCCGACCCGGAGCGCGTGGTCGTCTTCCACTCGCTGTCCAAACGCTCCAATCTTCCCGGCCTCCGCTCCGGCTTTGTCGCCGCCGGGCCCGAGAGCATGAAGCGCATCCGCCAGCTGCGCAGCTTTGCCGGCGCGCCGCTGCCCCTGCCGCTGCAACGGGTGGCCGAGGCGGCCTGGGCCGATGAGGGGCACGTGACCGCCAGCCGTGCGCTGTATCAGCAGAAGTTCCAGGGCGCCGACCGCATTTTCGCGGGCGTGCAGGGCTATCAGGCACCGGACGGGGGCTTCTTCCTCTGGCTGCCGGTGGACGACGGAGAACAGGCGGCGCTTCGCCTCTGGCGCGAGACGGGGGTGCGGGTCCTGCCTGGCGCCTACCTTTCGCGCGATGCGGGCGGGCAGAACCCCGGCAAGGGCTATATCCGCGTGGCGCTGGTCGCCACGCCAGAAGAAACGCAGCGCGGGCTGACCATGCTCCGCGACTGCCTCTATCGGTGAGGGACTGATGGCATCCTTTCAGGCACGGCAGCGCGATCCGCTTCTGGACCACGGCACCCAGGAGATGCTGGAGCGCCGGGGGCGTGAGCTGCTGGGTCTGGGCCTGATCCTCGTCGCGCTGGTCTTCGGGGCGATCCTTGGCAGCTATTCGCCCGAGGATCCGGGCTGGATGGTCGCCACGGATGAACCGGCGCAGAACATGCTGGGCCGGTTCGGCGCGGCGGTCGCCTCGACCCTGACGATCCTGATCGGCCTTGGCGCCTGGGCGATCCCGGCGATCTTCCTGGCCTGGGGCGTGCGCTTCATGACGCATCGCGGCGGCGAGCGGGCGCTGGGCCGCGTCGTCTTTGCCGTGATCGCGGTTGCCTTCGCCGCCGTCCACTGTGCCACGCTGGTCCCCGGTGACACCTGGACCCATACCTTCGGCCTGGGCGGCCTTTTCGGGGATACCGTCCTTGGCTCCCTGATGGGCATGGTGCCGGGCAGCGCGGGCTTCGGGCTGAAATTCCTGTCGCTCCTGACCTTCGCCGGTCTCGTTGCCTTCCTGCTTTACGTCTGCGGCTTCGACACGGCCGAGCTTGCCGCGATCTGGCGCTTCCTGCTTCTGGGGTCGATCCTCGCCTATAATGCCGCCGCCAATGCCCTTGGCTCTGGCGCGCGTGGGGCGGTGAGCGGGGCGATGTCGCTGCAGGACCGTGCTCGGGCGCGTGCCGCCGCCGCACCTGCGCAAGCCCGCGACACCGCCGCGATCCGCCGCGCGGTCCCGCCGGTGACCGGCGCAATGGCCCCAGAACCGCTCCGCGCCAGCCCCGCCCGCGCGATGCCGGCCTCGCTGCGCCCCGAGCCGCGCCCTTCGGCGCCCGAGCCGATGCCTCTGGCCCCGACCTACGCGCCCGCCCCGGCGCCGCAGCCGAAGATGGGTCTTCTGGAGCGTCTGCGCCGCAAGGCCCAGCCCGAACCCGAGCCCGAACTGATCGAGCCCGAGCCAAGCTGGACCCCCGCCATGCCTCAAGAGGACCGGATCAAGGCCCGGATCTCGGACGTGATCCGCACCCGCGTCCAGCGCTCGCCCGATTTCCCGGTGGCCCCGCCGCCGCTGCCTCCGGCCGCGCGTGTCGAGCCTCCGGTCATGCGGCCGAAGGGGCCGACGCCGCTGATCGCCGACACCCGCCCGCAGCCGCGACCCACCCCGTCGCCAGTGGCGATGCCGGTCGCTGCCGCCGCGCCGCAGTGGCAGCCCGAGGTCGATGAGGATGACGAGGATCTGCCGGTCAACATGTTCACCGAAGAGCGGGCCTGGGAGGAAGATCCCGACGACGCCTTCGACCGGCTGGACGAGCTGGAGGATGAACTGCCCCCCGCCCGGCCCATGACCTTCGCCCCCGACCGCCGCGCCGTGGTGCAACATGCGGTGAAGAAGCCCGCCCCCTCGCGTCAGGCCATGGCCGAATGCCAGCCCGCGCTGCGTTTCGACGAACAGGCAAGCCAGTACGAACTGCCGCCGCTGTCGCTTCTGGCCAGCCCGTCGACGATCCAGCGCAGCCAGCTTTCGGACGAGGCGCTGGAGGAAAACGCGCGGATGCTGGAATCCGTCCTGGACGACTATGGCGTCAAGGGCGAGATCACCGCCGTCCGCCCCGGTCCGGTCGTCACCATGTACGAACTGGAACCCGCGCCGGGCCTCAAGGCCAGCCGCGTGATCGGCCTGGCCGACGACATCGCCCGCAGCATGTCGGCGCTTTCGGCCCGCGTCTCTACCGTGCCCGGCCGCAGCGTGATCGGCATCGAACTTCCGAACGCCCACCGCGAGAAGGTGGTGCTGCGCGAAATCCTCGCCGCCCGCGACTTTGGCGACAGCCACCTGCGCCTGCCGCTGGCTCTGGGCAAGGACATCGGCGGCGAGCCCGTTGTGGCCAACCTCGCCAAGATGCCCCACCTTCTGATCGCGG
This sequence comes from Alphaproteobacteria bacterium, assembly GCA_029289325.1. Classification (GTDB taxonomy): domain Bacteria; phylum Pseudomonadota; class Alphaproteobacteria; order Rhodobacterales; family Rhodobacteraceae; genus Tabrizicola. The sequence continues at coordinate 84,763 of JARFTV010000004.1, read as the reverse complement.
GGACCACCGGCTCGGGCAAGTCTGTGGCCATCAACACCATGATCCTGTCGCTCCTCTACAAGCTCACGCCCGAGGAATGCCGGCTGATCATGATCGACCCCAAGATGCTGGAACTGTCCGTCTATGACGGCATCCCGCATCTCCTTTCCCCTGTCGTCACCGACCCGAAGAAGGCCGTTGTCGCCCTGAAATGGGTCGTGGGCGAGATGGAGGAACGCTATCGCAAGATGTCCAAGATGGGCGTCCGCAACATCGAGGGCTACAACGGCCGCGTCCGCGAGGCGCTGTCCAAGGGCGAGATGTTCAAGCGCACCATCCAGACCGGCTTCGACGAGGAAACCGGCGATCCGGTCTTCGAGACCGAGGAATTCGCGCCCCAGCCCTTCCCCTATATCGTCGTCATCGTGGACGAGATGGCCGACCTGATGATGGTCGCGGGGAAAGAGATCGAGGCCTGCATCCAGCGCCTTGCCCAGATGGCCCGCGCCAGCGGCATCCACCTGATCATGGCCACCCAGCGCCCCTCGGTCGACGTCATCACCGGCACGATCAAGGCCAACTTCCCCACCCGGATTTCCTTCCAGGTCACCTCCAAGATCGACTCGCGCACCATCCTGGGCGAACAGGGGGCCGAGCAGCTTCTGGGCATGGGCGACATGCTTTACATGGGCAACGGGGCAAAGATCACCCGTATCCACGGACCCTTCGTCTCGGACGAGGAAGTCGAGGAAATTGTCAACCACCTCAAGAGCTTCGGTCCCCCGGAATACATGTCGGGCGTCGTCGAAGGCCCCGAGGACGAGGTGGCAAGCGACATCGACATGGTCCTGGGCCTGGGCGGCGGCGACAGTTCGGACGATGCGCTTTACGACCAGGCGGTCGCCATCGTCGCGCGCGACCGCAAATGCTCCACCTCCTACATCCAGCGCAAGCTCGGCATCGGCTACAACAAGGCCGCCCGGCTGGTCGAGCAGATGGAGGAACAGGGCGTCGTCACCCGCGCCAACCATGTCGGCAAGCGCGAAATCCTGGTCGAAGAACGCTGATTCCCCCGGATCTGCCTGAATTTCAGGCAGATCCTCCTGCCGACTGCCTGACACTGTTGCATTTGTGCATGCAATTCCGGGTTGTTTCGGATACCACTCAAACCTTCTCTATTTCCCGCTGCAGTGCTGCGGGAAAAAAGTTGCACGCGATGGTTGCGGCTTTATCGTCAAAGCTGTCCCGGACTCGGCGGTGTGCGGTCGATGGGTCGGGCGGTTTCTGCTGGGGGGCTGAAACAGATGAAACTCGGAATACGGACCCAGACCGACACGCGCGCCGAACTGGACGATGTCCTGATGCCGGGCACCCGGTTGCAGGGGGGGCGGTACGGCATCCGGTCCTTCCTGTGCAGCGGCGGTTTCGGGAATACCTATCTCGCGCGCGATGCCTCTGGCCGTGAGGTCGTGGTCAAGGAATGTTTCGTCCCCGCCTTCAACCGCCGCAGCCAAAGCCAGGTGCTCTGCCGGTCCGAAATGCAGCGCCAAAGCCACGCCCGCGTCATGCGCTCTCTACTGGATGAGGCTTCGGCGCTCGACTGCCTGTCGCATCCGAACATCGTCCGCGCGCTGGAGGCGTTCCAGGAAAACGGCACCGCCTATCTGGTGCTGGACCGCGTCTCCGGCACCGACTTGCAGCAGCTGGCCGAAACGGCGCCGGATCGCCTGACGCCCGATCAGGTCGTGCAGCTTGCCCGGCAGCTGGTTTCGGCACTGGTCCATGTCCATGCCCAGGGCCTTCTGCATTGTGACATCTCGCCGGACAATGTCTGCGTGACGCCTCAGGGCACGCCGGTCCTGATCGACTTCGGCTCGGCCCGCCGCTGTGTCCGTGGGGTCAGCGAACCGCATGACGGTTTTACCATGGTCAAGGACGGCTATTCCCCGCCCGAGCTTTACACCCCCCGCGCCGCGCTTGGCCCGCAGGCGGACATCTATGCCCTTGGTGCGACGCTTTATCTGGCGATCCGTGGCAAGGTGCCGGTTGACAGCCAGTCGCGCCGCACCGCCCGGATCGACGGGCTGGCTGACCCGCTTGCCCCCCTTGCGGGGACGGATCCACGCTATCCCGCGGCCTTCCTTGCCAGCATCGACCGGGCGCTCTCGGTCCGCGCGGCGGCGCGCTATGCCTCGGCCCGCGACTGGCTGGCCGCGCTGGACGCCGCGCAGGACGAAGCCACGCCCGGACAGGCCGGCGCAGGCGCGCCGCACCCGGTTGCCCCATCCCGGCCCCGGCGGGTGGAGCCTGCGGTCTGCCAGACGGGGATCTGATCGCTACCGCTTCAAGGACCGCGGCACGCCCTCCACCCCCGCGCGGCGGTTGCGGTGCAGGGCGGTCCGGCCCAGCAGCATCAGAGTGACCGGCGTGGTGCACATCAGCAGGATTCCGACCACAAGCTCATGCACCACAGCCCGGCCCTCCAGCCAGGACCAGGTGAAGATCGAAGCCAGCAGGATCGCAGCCGCCCCCCAGCTTGTCCCCAAGGTCGGCGCGTGGATGCGGTCGTAGAAGCTGCGCAGCCGCACCAGCCCGAAGGCGCCCAGCAGGGTCAGCGTGCTGCCCACCACCAGAAGCAGCGCCACCAGAAGCGCGAGCCAGAGCGGAAGTCCTTGCAGCACGGTCATTCGATCACCTCGCCGCGCATCAGGAACTTGGCCAGCGCCACGTTCGACACGAAGCCCACGACCGCGATTGCCAGCGCCGCCTCGAACAGAAAGGGTGTCCCAAGCCGCAGCCCGGTCACGAAGAACAGAAGCATCACCGTGACATACAGCGTATCAAGGCCCAGAACCCGGTCCTCGGCGCGCGGGCCGACGAGGATGCGAAAGGTGGCAAAGGCCGCCGCCAGCGCCAGCGCGATCTGGGCATAGGTCACGGCGAACCACGGCAAGCTGTCCAGCGTCATCCGAAGGCCTCCATCAGCAGGGTCTCGTAGCGGTCACGGATCAGCGCCATCCATTCCTCGGGGTCCTTCAGGTCGAAGACATGCAGCAGCAGGATGCCAGAGGGTGGGTCATATTCCAGCCAGGCGGTGCCGGGCGTGGCGGTCAGGATCATGGACAGCAGGGCAAGCGCGCTGGGGTCCTTCAGGCGCAGCGGGATTTCGACAAAGCCCGAGCGGCGGGCGTTGCTGCCGCTCAGGATCAGCCAAGCCACGGCGGCGTTCGACCGGATGATGTCCAGCCCCACGATCCCCAGCAGCCTGACCAGCGGCCAGATCCGGCGGATCCGCGGCGTTGCCGGTTCCAGCCGCGCGAAGGCCGCCCCCGCGGCCAGCGCGATCGCCGTTCCCAGCACCAGGTGCCCCAGCGAGAACCGGGTGAGCAGAAGCCAGAGCAGCAACAGCGCCAGCGACACCAGCGGATGCGGAATCAGCCGGGTCATTCCGCCTCCTCCTGCGTCTCGGTGGTGCGCGGCGCGCCAAGGACGCCCTCGGCATAGATCGCGGGGGCCAGCACGGCCCGGGCGGTCTGCTGCATGTAGCGCATCGTCGCCTCGGCCTTGAAGGTCAGCACCGCCAGCATCGCGACCAGCACCAGCACCGGCCCGATCTCCAGCGCCAGCACGCGCGGCGGCTCGCTTTCGGT
>JARFTV010000004.1:10959-81111 GCA_029289325.1 Alphaproteobacteria bacterium | reverse complement strand
CCCAGAAGGTCTGGATCCCGATCCGCACCAGCCCGATCAGCGTGGCCAGTCCCGACAGGATCACCAGCGCGACGAAGGCCCAGCCCAGGGCGGGAATCGGCAGTTCCGCCGCCAGCATCCCGCGCAGCATCCCGACCTTGCCGATAAAGCCCGACAGGGGCGGCAACCCGGCCAGGGCGATGGCGCACAGCGTGAAGGTCGCGCCCAGCAGGGCAAGCGTTCCCGGCACCGCAAGGCCGACCTCCGGCTGCGCCTCGCGTTCGTCCAGACCATAGGCATCCGCCGTCAGCGCCAACATCGCGGCGATCCCGCCTTCCTCGCGGCTCATCGGCTCGATCAGCAGGAACAGCGCGGCCGTCGCCAGGGTGGAACTCAGCAGATAGAACAGCGCCCCGGCCAGAACCCCGGTCCCCGCCCCCTCCAGCACGAAGCCGGCCGAGGCCAGCACCGTCCCGGAGGAGACCAGCACCAGATGCGCGGCCATCCGGCCAAGGCTCTGCGAGGCAAGGATCCCGACCAGCCCATAGGCCACGGTCGCCAGCCCGCCGCCGACCAGCACGAGGGAGCCATAGCCCGCCGAGGCCCCCGCCGCGACGCCGAAGGTCAGGAACGACAGCCGCAGCAGGACATAGACCCCGACCTTGGTCATTATGGCGAACATCGCCGCGACCGGCGCGGCCCCGGCCATATAGGCGGTGGGCAGCCAGAAGGACAAAGGCCAGATCCCCGCCTTGACGAGGAAAGCCACCGCCATGATCCCCGCCCCGGCATGAAGCAGCGCGCGCTCCTGTTCGCCCAGATCCGCCACCAGCATCGACAGATGCGCCATGCTCAGCGTGCCCGTCGCGCCATAGATCAGGCTGACCCCGATCAGCAGCAGCAGCGACCCGGTCAGGTTGACCGCGATGTAATGCAGGCCCGCCCGCACACGCAGCTGGCCCCCGCCGTGCAGCAGCAGCCCATAGGACGCGGCCAGCAGCACTTCGAAGAACACGAACAGGTTGAACAGATCCCCGGTCAGGAAGGCTCCGTTCAGGCCCATCAGCAGGAATTGCAGCATCGGGTGAAAATGCTGCCCCTGCCGGTGCCAGCCCGCCGCCGCATAGGTCAGGACCGGCAGCGCCAGAAGGCTGGTCAGCACCAGCATCATCGCGGACAGCCGGTCGATCACCAGCACGATCCCGAAAGGCGCGGCCCAGTCGCCCATCAGGTAGAACCCGATGTCATTGCCGCCGGTCAGTTCGCTCCCCTTGGACCGTACCAGAAGCTCGATCGACGCGACCAGCGTCGCCGCGACCGAGATCAGCCCCAGCATCAGCTTCGCCTGCCGCTGCCTTTCGTCATAGATCAGCATCAGGGCGCCCGCGAAGAACGGGATCAGGATCGGCGCGATGATCAGATGTTCGGGGGAAAGCGTCATGACTCGCGCTCCTGCCCGTCGACATGGTCCGTCCCCGTCACCCCGCGTGAGGCGATGAGGACCACCAGGAACAGCGCCGTGGTGGCAAAGCTGATGACGATGGCGGTCAGGACCAGCGCCTGCGGCACCGGGTCGGCATAGGTCGTCGGGTCGATCGGCCCACCGCGCGGCATGATCGGCGGGGCGCTCAGCGTCAGTCGGCCCATCGCGAAGATGAACATGTTGACCGCATAGGACAGAAGGCACAGGCCGACGATCACCTGAAAGCTGCGCGGCCGCAGGATCAGCCAGATGCCCGAGGCAGCCAGCACGCCGATGGCAAGGGACAGCACCAGCTCCATCACGCGGCCTCCCGGTCCTGGGTCGCGTCACGCTCGCGCAGGCGGGCGATCCGCAGCGACTGGTGGGCGATGGCGATCAGCATCAGCACGGTCGCACCGACGACCAGCGCAAAGACACCGAGGTCGAACAGCAGCGCCGTCGCCGCCGGAACCGCCCCGATCAACGGCACGTCGATGTATTGCGCATGGGCCGTCAGGAACGGATAGCCGAAGACGAAGGCCCCCAGCCCCGTCACCCCCGCGATCAGAAGGCCCAGCCCCATCCAGCGGATCGGCAGCACCGTCAGCCGCGATTCCACCCAGCGCACATCATGGGCCAGATATTGCAGCAGGAAGGCGATCGACAGCGTTACCCCGGCCGAGAATCCTCCGCCCGGCAGATCGTGACCGCGGAAGAACAGATAGGCCGCCACAAGGATCAGCACCGGGAACATCCAGCGCATGATCATCCCCGGCACCAGCAGCGCATCGGCAAGCGACTCCGCCTCGGCCTCCTCACCCGCCGCCACGCTTTCCGGCGCGGGGCGGAAGCGGCGCAACAGGGCATAGACGGTGATCCCCACTATGGCGAGAACCGTGATCTCGCCGAACGTGTCGAAGGCCCGGAAATCGACTAGGATGACATTGACCGTATTGGTCCCGCCGCCCTCCTGATAGGCGTTGCGCAGGAACCAGTCGCCGACATTCGGGACCAGGGGCCAGGTCATCATCACATAGGCAATGGCCGCCAGCCCGCCGCCGCCGACCGCCGCGATGACCAAATCCCGCAGGCGTCGCACCTTGGCCGCCAAGAGCCGGTCCTCCGCGATCTCCTCGTGCCGCTTGGGCAGCCAGCGCAGACCCAGAAGCAGAAGCACCGTCGTCACCACCTCGACCAGAAGCTGCGTCACGGCCAGATCGGGCGCCGACAGCCAGGCGAAGGTCAGGCAGGTAACCACTCCGGCGCCGCCCAAAAGGACAAGGGCCGCGAAACGGTGATACTTGGCCATCCAGGCCGCACCGATTGCGCAGGCGCCTCCGGCCAGCCACATCGCCGCGAATGCCGGGTTCAGCGGATTGCCGATCGGGTTCGGCGCCTGTGCCAGCCCGCCCCACAGCGCCGCGAGGCCCGCGCCGATCGCCAGAAGGACGACCAGCCGAAGCTGCGGTTGCAGCCGCTCGGTCCCGAAGGCGCGGTGAAGCAGCCGCGGCGCGCGCCAGGTTGCCAGCAGGAGCACCCGCTCGAACAGCCGTTGCGCCCGCCAGCGATGCACCAGCGGCGGCCCCTCCGGGCCAGTGGCGATCCGCGCGCCGAAGGCCGCCATCAGCGCGACACCCCCGGCCAGCGCCACCAGGCTCATCACCAGGGGCAGGTTCACCCCATGCCAGATCGCGATGTCCTTGTAGGGCATGTTCCACCCCACCACCGCCCGCGCCGCCTGGTTCAGGACCGGCCCGAGCGTAAGCCCCGGCAGCATCCCGATCACCAGACAGGCCAGCACCAGAAACTCCACCGGCCGCCGCATCCAGGCGGGGGGCTCATGCGGGGTCTTCGGCAGGTCCACCGGCGGCGGGCCGAAGAACACGCTGGTGATGAAGCGCACCGAATAGGCCACCGCGAAGATCCCCGCCAGCGTCGCAAGCCAGGGCAGCGAGTTGTCAAGCCAGGTCCCGTTGTGCCAGTCGGCGGCTTCCGCGAAGAACATCTCCTTCGAGATGAACCCGTTCAGCAATGGCACCCCCGCCATCGCGGCCGAGGCGACGATGGCCAGGCTCCCGGTCACCGGCATCAGCCGCATCAGCCCCGAAAGCCGCCGCATGTCGCGCGTCCCGGTCTCGTGGTCGATGATCCCCGCCGCCATGAAAAGGCTCGCCTTGAAGACGGCATGGTTCACGATGTGGAAGATCGCCGCCAGGATCGCCCCGGGACTCCCGATCCCCGCCAGCGCGGTGATCAGCCCCAGATGGCTGATCGTGGAATAGGCCAGCAGCCCCTTCAGGTCGTGCCGGAACAGCGCGATGATCGACCCCAGCACCAGCGTCGCCATCCCCGTCCCGGTCACCAGGAAGAACCACAGCTGCGTCTCCCCGAGGACCGGAGTGAACCTGACCAGCAGGAACACCCCCGCCTTCACCATCGTCGCCGAATGCAGGAAGGCCGAGACCGGGGTAGGGGCCGCCATCGCGCCCGGCAGCCAGAAATGGAACGGCATCTGCGCCGATTTGGTGAAGCAGCCCAGCAGGAACAGCACCAGCACCACGGGATACAGGGGATGCTCCCGCACCACCGCGCCGGCCGCCAGCACCCGGTCCAGATCATAGCTCCCGGCGATCTGCCCCAGGATCAGCATCGCCAGCAAAAGGCCCAGCCCGCCGATCCCCGTCACCACCAGCGCCATCCGCGCCCCGTCCCGCGCTGCCTGGCCCTGATGCCAGTAGCCGATCAGCAGGAACGACACGAGCGAGGTCAGCTCCCAGAACACCACCAGCATCAGGATGTTGCCCGAGGTCAGCATCCCCACCATCGCCCCGGTGAACAGCATCAGGAAGCCGTGGAACCTTGGCACCGGGTCGGATTTCGACAGGTAGTAGCGGGCATAGACCAGCACGAGGATCGCGATGGCAAAGACCAGCGTGGCGAACAGCCAGACGAAGGCATCCATGCGGAAGGACAGGTCCAGCCCGATCGACGGCACCCAGCGCACGGTGGCCCGCACCACCTCGCCATTCTGCAGGGATCCGCGCAGGACCGCCAACACCCCCAGCCCCGCCGCGAGGATCAGGCCCGAGGACCAGGCCGCCGCGTTGTGCGCCCGCGAGAAAACCGTACTGGCCACCGCGGCCGCCAGAAAAGGCAGGCCGACAAGAACCAGTAACAGGTTTCCTTCCATCATGTCCCTGCGCTGCCCCTTTCCCTCGTCGTGCTGCCTTTCCGCTCACAGCATGCAGCACGGCCAGACCGCGAAACCGCGCGGTTTGGTCATGTCGCATTGCGCCGGAAGATCTTGCTCCCAATCAAGGAAAGAACGTCGCAGATTCAAGTCCTTCCCCCCGGTGTTTCATTCCGGTCACGCAACTGTTTCCCGCCCCCGCCGCGGGCCCGAAGCCGCGCGCCGCGCCGGGCGGTCCTCGGGCATACCCGGGCCCGGCAGGCTGACCCCGTCGCTCATCGACTCAAGGTCCGGGCCGTCGATCAGCACATCCGGCGGACAGGCCCGCACCAGCGCCTCGCGGTCGGTGATCGTGACCGTCTGGCCCGCCATCCGCACCCCGTCCGCCTCCAGCCCGCGCACCGCGCGCGAGAAATTCTCGGGCGTCATCCCCAGATACGAGGCGACGAGCCGCTTCTCGACCTGCAGGACAAAGCGGTCTGCGCCACCGGCCAGCTCGGACTGTTTCAGCAGATAGCACGCAATCCGCTCGCGCGAGTTGCGCAGCTTCAGGTTCTTGGCGTGCCGCGCCATCGAGCGATAGGCCCCGGCCAGTTCGCTCACGATCGAGACGGCGAATTCCGGGTCCTCGCGGAAGGCCGCCCGCAAATCCGAGGCCGGGACCAGCAGCAGGCGCGCCGGTTCCAGCGTCCGGGCCGACATCAGATACGGCAGGTCGCGGATGCAGGCCGCCAGAATGAACGTGCTGACCGGGCCGACCACGGCCATGGTCGTGCTGGCCCCCTTCCATTCCGAATAGAGCTCGACGCTGCCTTCGACGATGACATGCAGGAAATCGGCGCGCTGCCCCTGACGGATAAGCTCCAGCCGGCTGGGAAAGCGCTGGGCATAGGCTCCCTGCATCAGCGACTGGAAATTCGCCGCGCGCATGTTGCGGAACAGCGGCAGGCTGCGGACCTCGGCAAGATCTTCGGGACGCATTGCGTCGTGGTCTCCCTCACTCGATACTTTTTCGCACGGTAGGCCAACATTAATCAATTGACTACACAAAAAATGCGCAAGGGCTTGCAGATGGATGCCGCGCTGCAGCACTTCGAGGCCTTGAAAATACTCCTAAAACCAAGGAAAACCAGCAACAATCTGCCAAAGACGGCATCGGGCCTGCGCCCCTTTCCGCTAAGGTTTGATCTTTATCAAGGAATCACCGGGCGGGATCGGCCATCAATGGGCCATGCAACGGCTTGTCGCCCCTTTCCTCTGCCTGTTTCTGGCCCTGTCTCTGGTCATGGCCGGGCCCGGTGCCGCGCGCAGCGCGGTGCAGGGGACGATGCTTGTCCTTTGCGCGAACGGGGTGGCCGCGACCGTCTGGCTTGATCAGGACGGCACGCCCGTCGATCCCGCGGCTGACTGCCGGACCTGTCCCGACTGCCTGACGCCGGCCACCTTCGCGGCCGAACCGCCGCTGCCGCTGCCTGCCTTCGTCTCCCGCATTGTCCCGGCGGCGACTTTGCAGGTGGCGGCAGAGGTGCCTCCGCCCCTGCCGGCGCTCTTCCCCGTCCCGCGCGGCCCCCCGGCCATCGCGGCTTTCCGGATGCCTGCAAAATGACCCTCCTCCGCCTTCTCGTAGCCCTTCTGTCGCTTGTCGGCCTTCCCGCACTGGCCGAGCCCGTTCTCCCCAAATTCCTGTCCGAGGTCCCCGCCGAGACTCTGGTCCCCGGCGCGGAAGCCTATGGTCCGCCAAGCGCCGACCACCCGGTGGCCCCCGTCCTGAAGGGCGGCGAGACGGTGGCCTGGGCTTTCGTGACCTCGGATTTCGTCTCGACCACCGGCTACTCCGGCAAGCCGATCCACACGCTGGTCGCGGTGGACAAGGACGCCCGCATCGTCGGGCTGAAGCTGGTCAAGCATTCTGAACCCATCGTGCTGATCGGCATCCCCGAGGCCAAGGTCGCCGCCATGGTCCAGGGCTATGTCGGCCTCGACCTCGTTGCCGAGGCAAAGTCCGGCGGAACCGGGCATGACGTCGACATCATCTCGGGCGCGACCGTGACCGTGATGGTCATCGACGATTCCATCGTGCGCGCCGGGTTGAAGGTCGCCCGCGTGCTGGGCCTTGGGGGACTTTCCCCCGACGTCGCCGCCACCGGCCCCCGGTTCGAACTGAACCCCGAGGCCACGGCCGCCCCCGACTGGATGACGCTGGAGGGCGACGGCACCCTGCGCCGGCTCTCGCTCGACGTGGGCCAGGTCAACGCCGCCTTTGCCGCGCTTGGGGATGAGCGCGCCACCGCCCGCGCCCTGACCGAGGCACCCGAGACCACCTTCATCGAGATGCAGGCCGCCCTCGTCTCGCATCCGGCCATCGCCCGCTCGATCCTGGGCGAGGGCGAGGCCGCCAACCTTGAACGCTGGCTGACCCCCGGCGAACATGCCATCGTGATCGTCGGCCGCGGGCTCTACAGCTTCAAGGGCTCGGGCTATGTGCGCGGCGGCATCTTCGACCGGATCGTGCTGATCCAGGACGATATCTCGGTCCGTTTCCGCGACAAGATGCACAAGCGGCTGGTCGCCGTTCAGGCCGAAGGCGCGCCGGAATTCCTTGAGGCCGACCTCTTCAAGATCCCCTCCGACGTCGGCTTCGACCCGACCAAGCCGTTCCGCCTCCAGCTTCTGGTCCAGCGCGAGGTCGGGCCGATCGAAAAGGTCTTCACCACCTTCGACCTGGGCTACCAGCTCCCGCCGCAATACCTCCGCCCGATCCCCATCGCCGCGCCGCAAGAGACCGCCCCGGCCGAGGCTGTCGCCGCGCAAGAGGAATCCGCCGCCCATCAGGCCCTCTGGCGCCGGATCTGGCAGGACAAGCAGGTGGAAATCGCCGTCACGGCCGCGATGCTTGCCGTCCTGACGCTGGTCTTCTTCTTCCAGCACTTCGCCGTCCGCAGCGAGCGCCGCTTCTACTGGTTCCGCATGGGCTTCCTGACCGTCACGCTGGTCTTCCTCGGCTGGTACGCCAATGCGCAGCTTTCGGTCGTGAACCTGATGGCCCTCTTCGGTTCTCTGGTCACCGGCTTCTCCTGGCAGGCGTTCCTTCTGGACCCGCTGACCTTCATCCTCTGGTTCTCGGTCGCCGCCGCGCTGATCTTCTGGGGCCGCGGCGCCTATTGTGGCTGGCTCTGCCCCTTCGGCGCGCTGCAGGAGCTGACCAACCAGATCGCCCGCAAGCTGCGCATCCCGCAATGGACCCTGCCCTGGGGCCTGCACGAACGGCTCTGGCCGATCAAATACGTGATCTTCCTCGGCCTCTTCGGCGTCAGCCTGGCCAGCATCGAACAGGCCGAGCGTCTGGCGGAAGTCGAGCCCTTCAAGACCGCCATCGTCCTGAAATTCGTCCGGGCCTGGCCCTTCGTCGCCTATGCGCTGGCGCTTCTGGCGGCTGGCCTCTTTGTCGAGCGGTTCTACTGCCGCTACCTCTGTCCGCTGGGCGCGGCGCTGGCGATCCCGGCCCGGATGCGCATGTTCGACTGGCTCAAGCGCTACCGCGAATGTGGCAACCCCTGCCAGACCTGCGCGCATGAATGCCCGGTGCAGTCGATCCACCCGACGGGCGAGATCAACCCGAACGAATGCATCAACTGCCTGCATTGCCAGGTGCTTTACCAATCCACCACGAAATGCCCCGTGGTCATCAAGAAGCTGAAGCGGCGCGAGACTGCGTCCGCCTCGCCCGCCCGTGATCTCACGGGCCATCCGAACCAACCCAAACCCCAACCTGCTGAATGAAAGGGACAGACCATGTCTGATCGATCCACAACGGGGATTTCACGCCGCGGCCTTCTGGGAGCCACGGCAGGCGGCGCGGCGCTGGCCGGCGCCCTTGGCGGCGGGCGCCTCGCCCTCGGCACGGGCGCCGGCCTCGGCGCGCTCGCCCTGGGCAGCACCGCCGCCCTTGCGGCCGGCGACGGCAGCGTCCCGCCCGGCCAGCTGGACACGCACTACGGCTTCTGGTCCTCGGGCCAGACCGGCGAGATGCGCATCCTTGGCATCCCGTCCATGCGCGAGCTGATGCGCGTGCCGGTCTTCAACCGCTGCTCGGCCACCGGCTGGGGGCAGACCAATGAATCGATCCGCATCCACCAGCGGACGATGACCGACAAGACCAAGAAGTTCCTGGAAGCCAACGGCAAGCAGATCCACGACAACGGCGACCTGCACCACGTCCACATGTCGTTCACCGACGGCAAGTATGACGGCAAGTACCTGTTCATGAACGACAAGGCCAACACCCGCGTCGCGCGGGTGCGCTGCGACGTGATGAAGACCGACGCGATCCTCGAAATCCCGAACGCCAAGGCGATCCACGGGATGCGGCCGCAGAAGTTCCCCGGCACCAAGTATATCTTCTGCAACGGCGAGGATGAGGCCCCGCTGGTCAACGACGGCTCCACGATGGACGACGTCTCGACCTATGTGAACCTCTTCACCGCTGTCGATGCCGAAGCGATGCTGCCCGCCTGGCAGGTGATCGTCTCGGGCAACCTCGACAACTGCGACGCGGATTATGAAGGCAAATGGGCCTTCTCGACCTCGTACAACTCGGAAATGGGCATGACGCTGGCCGACATGACCGCGGCCGAGATGGACCATGTGGTGATCTTCAACATCGCCGCGATCGAGGCCGCCGTCGCCGCGGGCGAGGGGCAGGAGCTGAACGGCGTCCGCATCCTCGACGGGCGGAAAGAGGCGAACAGCCAGTTCACCCGCTATGTGCCCATCGCCAACAACCCGCACGGCTGCAACATGGCGCCGGACAAGAAGCACCTCTGCATCGGCGGCAAGCTCTCGCCCACCGTCACCGTGCTGGACGTGACCAAGTTCGACACCCTGTTCGACAGCGATGTCGATCCGCGCAGCGTCGTCGTCGCGGAACCCGAGCTTGGCCTCGGCCCGCTGCACACCGCCTTTGACGGCCGTGGCTTCGCCTACACCTCGCTGTTCCTCGACAGCCAGGTGGTGAAGTGGTCGATCGAGGACGCGATCCGCGCCTATGCGGGCGAGGCCGTGGACCCGATCAAGGACAAGGTCGACGTGCACTACCAGCCCGGCCACCTCAAGACGGTGATGGGCGAGACGCTGGACGCCGAGAACAACTGGCTTGTCTGCCTCTGCAAGTTCTCCAAGGACCGTTTCCTGAACGTCGGCCCGCTGAAGCCCGAGAATGACCAGCTGATCGACATCTCGGGCGACAAGATGGTCGTGGTCCACGACGGCCCGAACTTCGCCGAGCCGCACGACGCCATCGCCGTGGCGGCCTCGAAGGTGAACCCGCTTTCCGCCTGGGACCGCAACGACCCGATCTGGGAAGAAACCCGCGCCCAGGCCGTGGCGGACGGGGTCGATCTCGACGACTGGCAGGATCAGGTGATCCGCGACAAGGACGACCCGAAGAAGGTTCGCGTCTACATGACCAGCCAGGCGCCCTCTTTCAGCCTGGAGTCCTTCACGGTCAAGGAAGGCGATGAGGTCACGGTGATCGTCACCAACCTTGATGACATCGACGACCTGACCCACGGCTTCACCTTGGGCAACCATGGTGTCGCGATGGAGGTCGGGCCGCAGGCCACCGCCTCCGTCACCTTCACCGCGGCGCAGGCCGGGGTTTACTGGTACTACTGCCAGTGGTTCTGCCACGCCCTCCACATGGAGATGCGCGGCCGGATGTTCGTGGAACCCGCGGGGGCCTGAAGATGATGCTGCGTGTCCTTGCCCTGCTCATGCTCGCAACGCCCCTCTGGGCGGAAGAGGTGCATGTCGCGCCGGGCGAGGGCACGCTTGCCGCCGCCATCGCCGGGGCCAACCCCGGCGATGTGCTGATGCTTTCCGGCGGGGCCTATCTTGGCCCCGTCACCATCGACCGGACGCTGACCCTGCAAGGCGACGGCTCGGCCACCGTCGACGGGCAGGGGCAGGGCACCGTCATCACCATCACCGCGCCCGAAGTGGTGCTGACCGGCCTGCATGTCACCGGCTCGGGCGGCGTGAACGCCGATCTCGACGCCGGCATCAAGATCCTCAAGGGCGCCGACCGCGTGCGGATCGAAGGCAACCGGCTGACCGAAAACATGCACGGCATCGACGTGCACGGCGGGCTTGACGCGCTGGTCCGCGACAATGTGGTCGAGGGCCGCCGCAATCACCGGATGAACGAACGCGGCAACGGCTTTTACGTCTGGAACAGCCCCGGCACGGTGATCGAGGGCAATACCGTCCGCTGGGGCCGCGACGGCATCTTCTCCAACGCCTCGCGCAAGGGCACCTACCGCAACAACACCTTCCGCGACCTCCGCTTTGCCGTCCACTACATGTACACCCACGACAGCGAGGTCTCGGGCAACGTCTCCATCGGCAACCACCTTGGCTTCGCCATCATGTTCTCGGACCGCGTGGTGATCCGCGACAACCTCTCGCTCGGCGACCGTGAGCATGGGGTGATGCTGAACTTCGCCAACGGGGCGGACGTGGCCGGAAACCTTGTCCGGGGCGGGACGAAGAAATGCCTCTTCATCTACAACGCCCACAAGAACCTCATCTTCGGCAACCGCTTCCAGAACTGCGGCATCGGCATCCACTTCACCGCCGGGTCCGAACGCAACATGCTGACCGGCAATGCCTTCATCGCCAATCAGGAGCAGGTGAAATACGTCGGTACCCGCTTCATGGAATGGAGCTTCGAGGGCCGCGGCAACTTCTGGTCCGACCATCCCGCCTTCGACCTGAACGGCGACGGCATCGCCGACGGGGTTTTCCGCCCCAACGACCTGATGGACCATATCCTCTGGTCCCAACCCGCCGCCGCGCTCCTCACCGGCTCTCCCGCCGTCCAGCTGGTGCGCTGGTCGCAGTCCTCCTTCCCGGCGATCCTGCCGGGCGGCGTGACCGACAGCCACCCGCTTATGCAGCCCCTCACCATCCCCGTCCCCGACGACATCGCCGCCCTCGAGGCCGAGATCGCCGGACGCTGGACCAAAGGCCATTACGATGACATCGACCCTGACGATCTCGACTCTCACTAAGCGCTTCGGCGAGGTCGCGGCGCTGACCGGCGTCAGCCTGACCGTCGCACCGGGCGAGCGTGTGGCGCTGCTCGGCCACAACGGCGCGGGCAAATCCACGCTGATGAAGATCATCCTCGGCCTGATCCCCGCCACCAGCGGCGAGATCACCATCTGCGACGCCGCCCCCGGCTCGCCCGCCGCCCGCCGCGCCGTGGCCTACCTGCCGGAGAATGCCGCCTTCCACCCCGCCCTCACCGGCCTGGAACAGATCCGCCACTACCTCGCGCTCCGCGGCGAAAGCCCCTCCCTCGCCATGCCGCTGCTCGAGAAAGTCGGCCTCGGCCAGGCCGCCCGCCGCCGCATCGGCACCTATTCCAAGGGGATGCGCCAGCGTGTCGGCCTGGCCCAGGCGCTGATCGGCCACCCCCGCCTCCTTGTCCTGGACGAGCCGACCTCCGGCCTCGACCCGATCTCCCGGCGCGAGTTCTATGCCCTTCTCGACGACCTCGCCGCACAGGGCGCGTCGATCCTCCTCTCCTCCCACGCCCTGACGGAAGTCGAGGCGCGGACAGACCGCATCCTCATCCTTTCCAAAGGCCGGCTGGTCGCCGAAGGCTCGCTCCCCGACCTGCGCCGCCGTGCCGACCTGCCCGTCACCCTCCACGTCACGGCCCGGAACGGCTACGCCCCCGACATCGTCCGCGCCCTGCCGGGGGCGATCCTCGTCGACGGAGCCCTCCACCTGACCTGTGCGCAGGGCGACAAGCTGGAAACCCTCGGCCGCATCGCGGGCCTCGGCGACAAGGTGGCCGATCTGGAAATCCTGCCGCCCAGCCTCGAGGACCTCTATTCCCACTTCAGCCAGGGGGCCGCGCGATGATCCGCATCCTCTCCACCGCGGGCACCGAGTTCCGCATCGCCCTTCGCAACCGCTGGGTCGCCATCGCGCTGCTTCTGATGGCGGTCTTCTCGCTTGTCCTGTCCCTCGCAGGCTCCGCCCCGACCGGGGGCCTCGGCGTCGACCGGCTTTCCGTCACGGTGGCCTCGCTCACCTCGCTCTCCGTCTACCTCATCCCGCTCCTCGCCCTCCTGATGAGCTTCGACGCCATCGCCGGTGAGACGGAACGCGGCACCCTGCCGCTTCTCCTCGCCTATCCGATCGCAAGGTGGGAAATCCTGCTGGGCAAGCTGATCGCGCATCTGGCGATCCTCAGCCTCGCCGTCCTCCTTGGGCACGGCCTCGCCGCCGCTGTCGCCATCTCCACCGATGACACCGCCATTCAGGGCCTTCCGGCGCTGGCCCGGCTCAGCTGGTCCTCGGTCCTGCTCGGGGCGACCTTCCTTGGCGCTGGCTATGCGCTCTCCGCCCTTTCCCGTCGCCCGTCCGGGGCCGCGGGGCTTGCCATCGGCCTCTGGCTTGGCCTTGTCGTCCTGTACGACCTCGCCCTCCTGACCGCGATCGTCGCCGACAACGGCGGCTGGTTCACCACCACCGGCTTCCCGATCGCGCTTCTTGCCAATCCCGCCGATGCCTTCCGGCTCTTCAACCTCACCGCCAGCGGGGCCACAGCCGCCGCCGCTGGGGTAGGGGGCGCGGCCGATGCCATACCGCTCTGGCAATCGCTCAGCTCGGTCCTCCTCTGGCCCCTCGCCGCCCTGGCGCTTGCCGCCGCCGCCTTCCGAAAGGTCACGCCATGAAACGCGCCCTGCTCTTCGTCCTTGCCCTGGCCGCCTGCCAGGACGAGATCACCCAGAACGTCGAACCCGTGGCGCTTCGGGCCGAAACCATCGGCTTTTACTGCCAGATGAACCTGCTTGAACACGACGGCCCCAAGGGTCAGGTCCATCTTGAGGGCCTGCCCGGCGCGCCGCTCTTCTTCAGCCAGGTCAGCGATCTGGTCACCTACCTCCGCCTGCCCGAGCAAAGCCACAACATCCTTGCGATCTATGTCAGCGACATGGGTGCCCCCGGTGCCACCTGGGAGATGCCGGGCGAGACGAACTGGATCGACGCCAGAACCGCGCATTATGTCGTCGGCGGCGACCTTGCCGGGGGGATGGGCGCGCCGGAACTGGCCCCCTTCGCCGATTTCGACAAGGCGCAGGAATTCGTCGCCAGCCACGGCGGCCGGATCCTGCCGCTGGATGAGATCCCGACCAGCGCCGTCCTCGTCCCTGGGGAGGAGGAGGACGGCCCCGACGACTATTCCGACCGCCTTCGGGCATTGACCAGAGGCTAAGCCATGCTCACCCGTCGCCGCTTCATCGCCATTTCCGCCGCCCTCGCCCCCGCGATGGCGGTGGCCCGCACGCCCGACCTGCATGTCGAGACCGGCATTGCGCTGGGCGCAACCGTGACCCTGCGGTTGCAGCACCCCGACGCCCCGCGCATCGCCGCGCTGGCCATGGCGGAAATCCGGCGGCTGGAGGGGGTGTTCTCCCTTTTCCTGCCGGACTCGGCTCTGGTCCGGCTGAATCGCGACGCCCGGCTGGACGCGCCTCCGTTCGAGCTGCTGGAGTGTCTCACCCTGGCCGGGGCCGTCCACCGCGCCAGCGGCGGCGCCTTCGATCCCAGCGTCCAACCGCTCTGGCAGGCCGAGGCAGCGGCGCTGACCCGTGGCGCACCGCTCACCCCGGCCGAACGGGCGCAGGCCCGGGCCCTGATCGGCTGGGACGGCGTGACGCTGGAGCCGACCGCCATCACCCTCCGCCCCGGCCTGGCGCTGACCCTGAACGGGATCGCGCAGGGCTATATCGCCGACCGCGTGGCCGCGCTTCTGGCCGATCATGGCTTGACGCGCGCCCTGGTGGACACCGGAGAGTTGCGCGCCCTGCCGGAAGGCGACTGGCCGGTAACGCTCGCCTCGGGTGGCGGGATCACCCTGCAGGACCGCGCGCTGGCGACCTCTGCGCCCTTGGGCATGACCTTCGGCGGGGATGGGGTCTCAAGCCACATCCTCGACCCCCGGACCGGCGCGCCGCTCCGGGCGGTCTGGTCCTCGGTCTCGGTTTCGGCTCCCTCGGCCGCCTTGGCCGATGCGCTGTCGACCGCAGCCTGTCTGATGACATCCGAGCAGTCCGTCCTGGACTTCTGCGCCGCCTTCACCGGTGCGCGGATCGAGGCCGTGGTGCCGGTCTGAACGACGGCGGCGGACCCGTTTCAGGGCCCGCCGCCAATTCTTTCCAAACGGTTAACGGATTTTGCCAAGTCCTTGGACAGAATGGTAAAACCCCAATCTGTCCACCGTGGACATCACGCCGGGACCGGCGATCCGACCCCCGCCTGCATCCCCTTCCGGCCCTCCCGCAGGTAGCGGGCATAGCCAAGGTCGGCCGCCTCGATCTCGGCCCGCTTGCCGGACATGAGGTCCGCCAGCACCCGCCCCGACCCCGCCGCCATGGTCCAGCCCAGCGTCCCATGCCCGGTATTCAGGAACAGGTTGCCGATCGGCGACCGCCCCACCACCGGCGTCCCGTCCGGCGTCATCGGCCGCAGCCCGCACCAGAACGACGCCCGCGACTGATCCCCGGCCCCGCCGAACAGATCTTCGACCGAATGGGTCAGCGTCGCCTGCCGCTTCGCTTTCAGGGACAGGTCGAACCCCGCGATCTCAGCCATGCCCCCCACCCGGATCCGGTCGCCCAGCCGGGTGATCGCGATCTTGTGGGTCTCATCCATCACCGTCGAGACCGGAGCCTTGCTCTCCTCCACGATCGGAACCGTGATCGAATAGCCCTTCACCGGATAGACCGGCAGCTTGATCCCGAACTCTGCCACCAGCTGTGGCGAATAGGACCCCAGAGCCACCACGAAAGCATCCGCCGTGACCCGCCCCTGGCTGGTCCGCACTGCCACGATCCGCCCCGCCTCGGCCTCCAGCGCCTCGATGCCGACCCCGTAGCGGAAGGTCACCCCCAGCCCCTCTGCCAGCTGCGACAGGCGTTCGGTGAACTTGAAGCAGTCCCCGGTCTCGTCGCCCGGCAACCGCAACCCGCCCGCGATCTTGCCTCGCGCCGCCGCCAGCCCCGGCTCGGCCGCGACGCACTGGTCGGCGTCCAGCACCTCGAACGGCACCCCGTCCGCCTTCAGGACCGCGATGTCCTTCTCTGCCGCCGCCACCTGCTTTTCGGTGCGGAACAGCTGCAACGTGCCCTGCGTCCGCTCGTCATAGGCGATCCCGGTCTCTTCCCGCAGTTCCCTCAGGCAGTCGCGCGAATACTCCGCCAGCCGCACCATCCGGCTCTTGTTGACCGCATAGGCGGCCTCGGTGCAGTTCATCAGCATCCGGGCCATCCAGCTCAGCTTGGCCCAGTCCGGCCGCGGCTGGACGATCAGCGGCGCATGTTCCTGGAACATCCACTTGATCGCCTTGAGCGGGATGCCCGGCGCCGCCCAGGGCGAGGCATAGCCGGGGCTGATCTCGCCAGCATTGGCGAAAGAGGTCTCCAGCGCCGGGGCCGCCTGCCGGTCGATTACCGTGACCTCATGCCCCGCCTTCGCCAGATACCAGGCCGAGGTCACCCCGATCACGCCCGCGCCAAGTACAACGACCTTCATCTTCCGCCATCCGATCCAAATCCAGGTTGAGTAGAAGGATAGCCGGTCCACTTGGGATTTCTTCGGGATTTCGGGCGAGAAATCCGAAAGGAGTGGAAGAAATCCCTGCTGTTTGAATTACTGCCCGAAGATTCTTCACCACAATGCGAATCCTGTCGCACAGCCTTGCGCTTCACGCGGCCTCACGCGATCGGCACGTCCTTGCGAAGCCATTGTCACAGGGGTGCATCGCGCCCGTCGCGGCGCTATATATCAGGACATGAACCGTCGCTTCGCCCTTCTGGCCCCGCTTGCCCTGCTTCTGCCGCTGCCTGCCGCGGCGGAGAAGATCCCGCTTGGCGCGATCTCGGACTATCTGAACAGTCTGACGACGGTCGAGGCCGACTTTACCCAGGTCAACTCGGACGGGACGATCTCGACCGGCAAGATCTTCATCCGCCGTCCCGGCCGGGTGCGTTTCGAATATGCCCCGCCCGACCGCAGCCTGGTCATTGCCGGCGGGCAGCAGGTCGCGATCTTCGACGCCAAGTCGAACCAGCCGCCCGAGCAGTACCCGCTGAAGCGCACTCCGCTGAACCTGATCCTTGCGCAGAACATCGACCTGTCGCGCGCCAGGATGGTCGTCGGACATGAGGCGGACGGGACCTCCACCCGCGTCCGCGCCCAGGATCCTGAGAACCCCGGATACGGCTCGATCGAGCTGGTCTTCACATCCAACCCGGTGGAACTGCGGCAATGGGTCATCACCGATGATCTCGGCGCGCAGACCACCGTGATCCTGGGTGAACTGCGCGAGGGTGGCAGCATGGGCGCCAGCCTCTTCGACATTACCGCCGAGACCCAGAAGCGACGCAACTGAGTCAAACGCTGCCCAATCCGCCGGGGCGCCGTAACCGATTCTTAAGGGGAAGCTGGCTACCGTCCGGTAAAGACAACCGGGCCGCACCATGTTTTCCTTGCTCAAGACGACCGCCGCCACCTGTGCCGATGGTCTTGTCGTGGCGCTTTCCAGGGTTCAGGCGATCGCCCGGTTTCACCCGGACGGCACGATTCGCGAAGGCCTGTTCCTCGTGGCCGCCGACCATGCGCGCGGCGAACCCACCTCGAAGACTTCCAGCTGGCGGATATGGCGAAACCTGACTCGCAGCCCCTGCGCCGCGAAGGTTAGCGGCGGCAGGAGGCGAGCTGGTTGCGGTACATCTCTGACCGGGAGCCGACCCGCGCCGCAACTTCGACCAGCCAGGGCTTACCCAGATAGGACTGCCGGGCGTAACCGGTACGTCCCTCGTGATAGGCGAGGTACTGCGCCTGGGCATCGGTCTTCGGGATCCCCAGTGAGCGGCTGCTTTGGTCCATGTACCAGCCCATGAAATCGGTCGCATCCGCGATGTCGTCGCGCTTGGCGCGGCGTCCGCCGACGCTTTTCTGGTATTCCTCCCAGGTCCCGTTCAACGCCTGGCTATAGCCATAGGCGGTGCTCTGCCGCCCCATCGGGATCACGCCCAGTGCAAAGGTATGCGGCGTGCGCGCATTGCCGATGAACTTCGATTCCTGATGGATCGTCGCCATCTGCACATGCACCGGAACGCCCCAGCGCCGCTCGGTCCGCTCCATCGCCCGCAGATACTGCGGGCGTTCACGGATGATTGCGCATGCATCGTCCAGCTGCCTTGGCGCCGAATAATTGCCGCCGCCCCCGCATGACGCAAGGAACGCCACCAAAAGCGACGCACGGAGAAACCTGCTCATCTGCCCCTCGTGCTCGTTCTTCTTTTGGACGGAGAATATCGCAACGGGGCGAGCGATGAAATGGGGAACTCCCCACACGCCGATCATAAATCCGCCAGCTGCACAACTGTAAGTTACAGCTCCACAGACTGTTTCCGCTGATTCGGCCCTGCCCGGTGGACAGCCCGAGCCAGTCGGCGTAGAAGACCGGCATGGGGGCCGCGATGCAGACAACCCACGCCAAGTACCATCTGGGTCAGGTGCTCCGCCATCGGAAGCACCCGTTTCGTGGTGTCGTCTTCGACGTTGATGCGATGTTCTCGAACACCGAGGAATGGTACGACAACATCCCCGAGGACAGCCGCCCCGCGAAGGACCAGCCCTTCTACCACCTTCTCGCCGAGAATGGGCAAAGCTATTACGTGGCCTATGTCTCCGAGCAGAACCTTGTCCCCGACGAGACCGGCGAACCCGTCGATCACCCCGATCTTGGCGATCTTTTCGGAGATTTCGAGGATGGGCGCTATCCGGTGACCTTCCAACTCAACTGACGCTTAACTCTTTGGCCCTAGTCTGCAGGAAATGCAGCCAATGGAGCCAACATGCAGCTGAAAACCCAGAGCAGGCCCCGGGTCCTGACGGTCGAGGTGATGGAGGATCGGATCGACGCCGCCACCGCCATCCAGTTCAAGGAACGCATGCGCGACATCACCAGGACGGGCGACCAGCGCGTGGTCCTTGACCTGGCGCGGGTTCAGTTCCTTGATTCCAGCGGGCTGGGCGCCATCGTCGCAGTGAAGAAGATGCTGGGTCCCGACCGCCCGCTGGAACTTTCGGGCCTTACCCCGACGGTTGAAAAGGTCTTCCGCCTGACGCGCATGGATTCGATCTTCACCATCCATCCCTCGGTCGAGGTTGCCGTTTCACATGCAACCGGCACCTGACCCCTTCGTCCAGGCGGACACGCATGATCTGGTGCTGCGGGCGGAACCGGCCTCGGTCCGGGCTGCGCTTCTGGCGGTGACGGCGGTTTCCCCGGTCGCCGACCTGTCCCCCGACCTGCGCGGCACGGTCGAGCTTGTACTTGCCGAGGTGCTGAACAACGTGGCTGAACACGCCTATGCCGACAGCGCCGGCCATGTGGCGGTGACGGTCGCGCTCCAGCCGGGCGTACTCTGGTGCGAAGTGGTCGATGAAGGCGCACCGATGCCCGGCAGCACCCTGCCCGAAGGACGCCTGCCCAAGGATGATCTGCCGGAAGGCGGCTTCGGCTGGCATCTGATCCGCACAATGACGCGCGACCTGCAGTATCGGCGCCAGCGGGGGACCAACCGGCTGACCTTCATCATCCCGTTGCAGGAATAGGTCGACTTGTCGGGATCGGCCCCGACTTTGCCACACCGCCAGTCCGTTTACGCCGCTGGCCGGGACGAGTCTGTTCGCGTGGCCGGACATCGGCCCCGCTGGCACCCGGATCTTCCGCCCCTACCCGTCCGGGCGCCAGCCGACCTTCCGCTCTTGCACTCCGCCCACGCAGCCGTAGGGTTGGCGCAGACATGGGGGAACAGATGCGCGACCTTCACTTGCCCGGCCGCTCGGCCGTCTATGCCCGCAACGGGATCTGCGCGACCTCGCATCCGATTGCGGCTCAGGTTGCGGTCGAGGTGCTGAAGGCGGGCGGTAACGCGGCGGACGCGGCGATCGCGGGCGCAATGGTGTTGAACATTGCCGAGCCGCAGATGACCGGGATCGGTGGTGATTGCTTTGTCCTGCTGAAACCCCCGGGGTCCGAGGAGGTGGTCGCGCTGAACGGCTCCGGCCGCGCGCCGATGGGGCTGAACGCTGCCGAGCTTCGGGCAAGGGGCCTGACCGCGATGCCGATCCAGGCCATAGAATCGGTGACCCTTCCGGGCGCCATCGATGCCTTCTGCCGCCTGAATGCCGATTACGGATTGAAATCGCTGGACGAAATCCTCGCCCCGGCCATCCACTATGCCGAAGAAGGGATCCCCGTCGCGCCCCGCGTGGCCTTCGACTGGGTTGACGACCTGCCCTGCCTGAAAGGTGCGGCGCGCGACTTCTTCACGCTAAACGGCCAGGCGCCGAAGGTCGGCCAGGTGTTCCGCGCCCCCGGCCAGGCCGAGGTCCTGCGCCGCATCGCAAAGGAAGGCCGCGCCGGGTTCTATGAAGGCGAGGTGGCCGAGGATATGATCACCTCGCTGCAGGCGCTGGGCGGCACCCATACCCTGGACGATCTTGCCGCCACGGCTTGCGATTATACCACCCCGGTCTCGGGCCCTTACCACGGGATCGAACTGGTGGAGCATCCGCCGAACGGCCAGGGTGCGACGGCAATCCTTCTGCTGAACATCCTCAAGCACTTCGACCTGAAATCGATGGATCCGCTGGGCACGCAGCGCGCGCATATCGAGGCCGAGGCATCGAAGCTCGCCTATGACGCGCGCAACCGCTTCATCGCCGACCCGGACCATATGACGCGGCTCGACTACATGCTCCGCGAGGAAACCGCCGCGAAACTGGCCGCGCTGATCGACCCGAAAAGGGCGATGCCACAGGCTGCCCCGCTGACCGAAGCGATGCACCGCGACACGATCTACATCACGGTCGTCGACCGCGACCGGATGGCGGTTTCGCTGATCTACTCGATCTTCTGGGGCTTTGGCGCGGGGCTCGCATCGTCAAGGTTCGGGATCAACTTCCAGAACCGCGGCGCCGGGTTCTCGCTGCAGGAAGGCCACCCGAACGAGGCGGCGGGTGGCAAGCGCCCGATGCACACGATCATCCCCGGCATGATCCGGCAGAACGGCAAGGTACTGATGCCCTTCGGCGTTATGGGTGGCGCGTACCAGCCCTGCGGCCATGCCCGCCTTGTCTCGAACCTGACCGACTACGGGATGGACCTGCAAGAGGCGATCGACGCGCCGCGCTGCTTCTCCGGCACAGAGGGGATGGAGGTTGAACGGGGCTACAGCGACACCGTCCGCGCCGAGCTTGCCGCAATGGGCCACCAGGTCGTCGTGCCACACACGCCGCTTGGCGGTGCCCAGGCGATCCGTATCGACGGCGACCTGCTGGTCGGCGGCTCGGACCCCAGAAAGGATGGCTGCGCCCTTGGTTACTGAGATCGACCGCCCCGCGATCACCCAGGCGATCCGCGCCCTGACCCGTGGCGAGACCGACACCGTGGCGCTGATGGCCACCGTCGTTTGCGAGATCCACCATGCCCATCCGCTGTGCGACTGGACCGGCTTCTACCGCGTCACCGCGCCGGAGCTCTTGAAGATCGGCCCCTATCAGGGCGGCCACGGCTGCCTGGTGATCCCCTTCTCGCGCGGCGTTTGCGGCGCGGCGGCCCGCACCGGCCAGATCCAGAACGTCCCGGATGTGGAGGCCTTTCCGGGCCATATCGCCTGCTCCTCCAGCACAAGGTCCGAGCTGGTGCTGCCGGTCTGGAACGGGCAGGGCAGGCTTCTCGGCGTCCTCGACCTGGACAGCGACACCCCCGCCGCCTTCACCAAGGCCGATGAGGACTGGCTGGTCCCTCTCCTCGCCGAGGTTTTCCGCGACGCGACCTGAAGAATTCGATTCAAATTGTCCTTTCTCTTCTCCAAATATCCCACGGGGGGTCTGGGGGGTGTGAAACCCCCCAGCGGTGGTCCCCGACGCAACGCAAGGATCCGCAGATGACCACCATCACCCTCCTCGACGGAGGCATGGGCCAGGAACTGATCGCCCGCGCGGGCCGCGACCCCGGCCCGCTCTGGGCGACGCGGGTGATGCTGGACCACCCAGGCCTTGTGCGGCAGATTCACGAGGACTATTTCGCCGCCGGGGCCAGCCTTGCAACGACGAACACCTACAATATCCTGCACGACCGGCTGATCCCGCATGGCCTCGATCAGCTCTACCACGCGCTCCACCTCCGCGCTTTGGCCGAGGCGCATGAGGCCCGCGCCGCCGCCGGACGCGGTCTCATTGCCGGATCCATGGGCCCGCTGGGCGAGAGTTACCGCCCAGACCTGACCCCGCCGGTCGAGGTCTCGACGGCGCTCTACGCCGAGAAGGCCCGCCTGCTTGCCCCCCATGTCGACCTGATCCTGATCGAGACGATCTCCTCGCTCGACCTCGCCCGTGGCGCGTTGCGGGGCGCGCGGACCACGGGTCGGCCGGTCTGGCTTTCGGTCTCGGTCCAGGACCGAGACGGCTCCCGGCTTCGCTCGGGTGAGCCGGTGGCGGCGCTGGCCGAGGTGCTGGTCGAAAGCCCCGCCGACGTGGTTCTCGCCAATTGCTCGATGCCCGAGGCGATGGCCGCGGCCCTCGATGCGCTTAAACCGTTCGGCCTGCCCTTCGGGGCCTATGCCAATGGCTTCTCCGAGATCACTCCGCACAGCCACGGCACCTCTGCGCCGGACTATGGCGCCCGCCACGACCTGACGCCGGAACGCTATGCGGACTTCGCGCTGGGCTGGGTCGGGCAGGGGGCCACCCTGATCGGCGGCTGCTGCGAGGTCGGGCCGGCGCATATCCGGCACCTGCACGGCCGCCTTGTCGCAGAGGGGCACCGGATTGCATAAGCCCTCGCTGATCCCCGATTTCGCCTATGACCCGCCGGATGAGCCTCTGCGCATCCTCCACGAGGATGCGGCGATCATCGTCGTGGACAAGCCGGCCGGCCTTCTGACCGTGCCGGGCAAGCTTGAGAACCGGCAGGATTGCCTGATCACCCGCCTGCAGGCCGCGCGCTGGGATGCCCTGACGGTGCATCGGCTGGACTGCGACACCTCCGGGGTCATCATCTTCGCCCGGACCAAGCAGGCGCAGGGCTTCCTGGGCCAGGAGTTCGAACAGCGTCGGGCGCAGAAGACCTATGTCGCCCGTCTGAAGGGGCGGCTGGAGCGGGGCAGTGGCACTGTCGATCTCCCCCTGGGCAGCGATTGGGAGTACCGCCCGCGCCAGAAGGTGGACCATGTCCACGGCCGCCCGGCCGTCACCGACTGGCAGGTGATCGACCAGACCGACACGGAGACCCGCGTCCGGCTCAAGCCCCACACCGGGCGCAGCCACCAGCTGCGGGTCCATATGCTGGCGCTGGGCCACCCGATCCTGGGCGACCAGATCTATGCCCCGGAAACCAGGGACCAGCACGCGCGCCTGATGCTGCACGCCGAGACGCTGGCGCTGCATCACCCGCAGACGGGGGAATGGATGAGCTTCAGCGCCCCGGTCCCGTTCTAGACGGGCCGCAAGTTAGGGTGGGCGATATCGCCCACCCTACGCCCGCGCAACGTCTACATCGCCAGTGCCAGCTTTCGCCCTTCGTGGAACGCATAGGCCGCAAGCCGCGGCGCTGCACAATCGCCGATCCGGTGCATGACCTTGCCCGGAAGGGTCTCGGGCAACAAATCGAAGGCCCGGTTCGTCGTCGCCATCACCAGGGCCGAGGCGGCGATGACCTCCTCCTCTCCCGTCAGAAAGGACCGCACGGTCACGCCGTTCCCGTGCCAGCGGACCAGACGATGCTCGGCCAGCATCCGCACCCCCAGCGCCCCCAGCCGCCGCCGAACCACCCCGTCCGCCGCCGTGCGCGCAAGCTCCTTCCCGACGAAGGGTTCCGGCGTCACGATGGTCACCTTGCGACCCGCCTCGGCCAGCGCCCAGGCCGTCCCGACCCCGCGCCAGTTGCCGCCTTCGTCATAGACCACCACCGCATCGCCCAGCCGCGCCTCGCGCCGGAGCACCGCCTCGGGAGACCAGACGCCCCCCGCCTCGATCCCCGGCAGCGTGGCCTCCGCCGGCACCCAGCGCTGGAACCCGATCTCGTCCGGCAGCGAGCCTGTCGCGACCACGACCACCTGCGCGGGATGCGCCGCCACCTCCTCGGCGTCGAGGAAGGTGTTCAGCCGCAGCCGCACCCCCAGTTTCTGGAACTGGCGTTCGTACCAGTCCATCAGCTCCAGGATCTGCCCGCGCCGGGGCTGCATCCCGGCCAGCCGGAACTGCCCGCCAACCACTCCCGCAGCCTCCACGATCTCCACCCGATGCCCCCGCTCGGCCGCGACCCGCGCCGCCTCCAGCCCCGCGGGCCCCGCGCCGACGACCAGCACGTCCTGGGCCGCGGCCGCGGGAACGAACCTGTCCCCGCCCCATTCGAATTCCCGTCCCGCGCTGGGGTTGATCAGGCAGGAGATCCAGTAGTCCCGCGATCGTCGCCCCCAGCACATCTGGTTGCAGCTGATGCATCCCCGGATGTCCTCTGGTCGTCCCTCTGCCACCTTCCGTGCCAGATGGGGGTCGGCGATCTGGCCGCGCACGATCGACACAAGGTCCGCCAGACCCGATGCGATGATCGCATCGCCATTCTCCGGCGTCCTGACCCCTGCCTCCGAGGTCACGACGGCGTGCTTCAATAGGCCCTTGAGCTGCTGCGTGAGAGGCGTCGTCAACTTTTCGCCATGGGTAAAGGGCGGGATGATCGACTCGAACTCCAGATACGACCCGGCGCCCACGGTCACGTAATCCACATGCCCCGTCCGGTCGTGCAGACTAAGGATCTCGCACAGAGCCTCGGCTCCCAGCGTTATCTCGTAGGCCTCGGAGTAACTCACCGCGAGACCAACGATGAACTCCTCGCCACAGGCCCGGCGCACCCGCTCGATCAGCTGGCGCGAGAACCGCGTCCGCCCCTCCAGCGACCCGCCCCACTGGTCCGTCCGCTGGTTCGACCAGGGCGTCCAGAACTGGTCCAGGAGAGAGTGATAGGCCGCCCAGACCTCCACCCCCTGAAACCCCGCCGCCTTGGCGCGCACCGCCGCCGCGACATGTGCCTCCAGCAGTTCCTCGACCTCGGTCCCGGTCATGGCGTGGCTGCCGTCGCTGTCGTGATAGGACGGCCCCCCGGACGGAGACCAATGCGGCGCGAAGCTCAGGTCGGAATCGCCATGCGCGCCGACGTGGTATAGCTGCTGGATGATGACCGCGCCGGCATCTTTGACCTCGTCGGTGATGGTGCGAAACGCCGGGATCACCCGGTCATCGGAATGCAGGAAGTTCCCCCGCGTCAGCACGCCTGTCCGATGCACCGGCACGGGCTCTGCCACCACCATCGCAGCGCCGCCCAAGGCACGCTCCAGCAGGTACTTGCCGAAGCGCGGCCCCGGCATCCCCTGGTCCGACATGTTCGCCGTATGCGCACCAAAGACGATGCGGTTGCGCAGCGTGTGGTCACGCAGTTTCAGAGGGGACATCAGGCGGGGATGCTGGGTCATGGGGGCCTCCATTCGCCCCCATGTCAGCCATTCTCGACACCTGTGTCAAGTTTTGCGCGCGCCGGAGTTTTCAAAAACTCCGGAACGGAGCCTTCAAAGGCTCCGATGCGATTTCTTCGAAGAAATCGCTACTCCGCAGCCACGTCCCAGCCAGAGATTGCCTTGACCTCAAGGAACTCCTCGATCCCCCAGACGCCGCCTTCCCGAGCCCGGCCGCTGGCCTTGACGCCGCCGAACGGAGCCCCGGCACCGCGCGACCGGCCGTTCATCTCCACCATCCCGGCGCGCAACTGCCGCGCCAGCCGGTTGCGCCGCGCACCATCGGCGGACTGGACATAGTTGGTAAGGCCATAGGGCGTGTCATTGGCGATCCGAACCGCCTCTTCCTCGCTGTCGAAGGGCATCATGCACATCACCGGGCCGAAGATCTCCTCGCGCTCGATGGTCATTCCGGGCGTCACGTCAGCAAAGATCGTCGGGCGGACGTAGAAGCCCTTGTTCATCCCCTCGGGCAGGCCCAGACCGCCAGCCACCAGCCGCGCGCCTTCGTCGATGCCCTTCTGGATATAGCCCTGGATCTGATCCCACTGTCGCTTGTTCACCACCGGCCCGATATGCTTGCCCGGCTCGCTGGCCGGCCCGACCTTGATCGAGTTCGCCACCTCGGCCGCGATCTCCACCGCCCGGTCGTAGAAACTCCGCTCCACCAGCATCCGGGACGGCGCGTTGCAGCTTTGACCCGAGTTGTTCATCATATGCCGTACGCCGCGTTCCACCGCGCGGGCATCGGCATCGGCGAAGACCAGGTTCGCGCCCTTGCCGCCCAGTTCCAGCGTGACGCGCTTCAGCGTCTCCGCCGCAGCCTTGGAGATCGCCCGCCCGGCCCGCGTGCTGCCGGTAAAGCTGATCATCTCGACATCCGGGTGGCTGGACAGCCGCGTCCCAACCCCCGCGCCATCGCCGTTCACCAGGTTGAACACCCCCGGAGGCACGCCCGCGTCATGGCAGAACTCGGCGAACAGCATCGAGGACAGCGGCGATTCCTCGGAAGGTTTCAGGACGCAGGTGCAGCCCGCCAACAGCGCCGGGATCACTTTGAGCGTCACCTGGTTCATCGGCCAGTTCCAAGGCGTGATCAGACCCACCACGCCGATCGGCTCCAGCGCGATCATCGTGTCGGGCGCATGGGGGCCCAGCGGGCGGATCCATTCCATATGGTCGAAGGCGGTCAGGAAGTTCTTCAGGTGCCAGGGCAGACATTCCGCCTGGTCGTTGCGGCTCATGTCGATGGGGGCGCCCATCTCCAGGCTGATCGCCCGGGCCATCTCTTCCTTGCGCAGGTAATACTGTTCAAGGATCCGCTCAGCCACCGCGCGGCGTTCGGCGGGGGGCGTCGCGGCCCAGGCAGGAAACGCCGCCTTCGCCGCCGCCACCGCAGCGTCGGTGTCGGCCTCGGACCCGAGCGAGATCACCGCGCAAATCTCTTCGGTCGAGGGATCGATCACCGGGCAATCCCGCGGGGCAAGGGGCGGAACCCAGGTCCCGTTGATGTAGAACTCACGCTTGGTGATCATGGCTCGGCCCTCCGTGGCGGATTTGATCATATTCTGGCAGCCTGGGGCCGCAGGGGCAAGGGGGCGTCACTCCGCCTCGGGGGCAAGTGGGCGCACCATGGTGAAGGACGTGGAAAAACCGAACAGATAGCGCAGGAGGCCCAATCGCTCTGCCCCGGCCACAGTGAAGCCATGCCGTTCGTACAGCGCCCTGGCGCGCCAGTTGGTGTCGATCACGTCCAGCCGGATCGCGGGATAACCCTGCTCCCGCGCCTCGTCGCAAAGTGCGGCGAGCAGCAGCGAGCCGACGCCCCGTCCGCGTTCGGCCCGCGTGACGCAGATGCCGTCGACAAGGAAGCGGTCGTTGTCCACGCCCCGGTTCAGCGCCCAGAGGATCCAGCCGCGCCAGCGCCCCCCGAAGGGGCCGTAGACGGTGATCAGATCGGCCCAACTTCCGCCCGCGAAACTCCCGGCCGGGGTCTTGTAGCCGGCGATGCCGACCAGTCTCCCCTCGCCATCCAGCGCCGCGAAACAAAGGTCGGTGCGGATCACCCGCTGGAAGAAGGCCAGCGCCCGGTCCTCGGGTCCCATCACCCGGCCGAGCTTGCCTCCGAAGGCCTCCCAGTAAAGCCGCGCCGCGTCAGGGCGAAGGTTGGCGTGCAATCCGCGGAAGATCGTCACGCCCATGCCAGCGCCTCGGCCAGGAGGGGCGCGTTGCCCGCGCCCAGGATCCAACCTTCTTCCCGCGCCTCGGGCGGGGTCTCGAACAGCGGTGCCAGCCGGTCGCGCCGCGCCAGCCGATACAGCGCCTGCGACAGAAGCCGGACCTGCGCCTGATCGGCGGGCAGGCCCTGCGCATTGGCCAGGATCGCCACCGGACCGGCGATAAGCGAGGGGTAGACCTCGGCCAGCACCACCGGCGCCTCGGGCGCGTCGAAGGGCCAGACTGCGACGCCCGGCCGCTGCGACAGCCGATGGATCATTGGCAAGCCCAGCAGGGTTTGCGACCCGACCGAGCCGGGGTTGAACAGCATCCAGGGGCTTTTTGCCCCCGGCACCGCCGCCTCGGCCGCGCGGATCTCGGCCAGGCCAAGCGCGGCATAGTCGATGCCCGCCCGGCGGAAGGGCAGGCCGGGCCAGCTTTGCCCGGTCGGATGGCTCCAGAACGGGCCGGGGCCTTCAGGGAAGGCGGCGTTGATGTCCGCAGCGACGGCAAAGCGGTTGTTGCGGTTGTCAGGCGCGTCGGTGATCCGGTCCGCCAGCCAGGCCCAAAGTGCGCGCGTATCGCCCCCGGTCAGCCGCGCGGCGAAGCCGGCCGGGTAGCCCATCGGAAAGTCGAAGCCGACCAACACCCGCAGCCCGTCCGCCCGCGCGGTGTCCAGCAGGGTGCCCAGCTGCGCCTCGGCCGCCGCGCGGGTGCGGTGATGCCATTCCGCCCCGCCCTCGGCGTCGTGGCAGCCGATCCAGACGGCATTGGCCCGGTTGGTCGGGCTGGTGGGCAGATTGGCCGCCGACCAGTCGACCACGATCACGCGATCAAACAAGCCCGACCTCGCGCAGGATGAAGTCGGCCACCGCGCGGGTGTCGTTCAGGTCCAGGACCGGCACCGGCAAGCGCAGCGCCGCATCCGTCGCCACCGCGCGGACCAGCGGATCGCCGGGCTGGATCAGCGGATGCCCGGTCTCGGCCCGCCAGACCTCGACCTTGGGATGGGCGTCGCGCTTGTAGCCCTCGACCAGCACCAGATCGACCGGGGCCAGTCGCGACAGTATCGCAGGCAGCTCCGGCTCTGGCCCCCGATGTTCGGACATCAGCGCGAAACGGTCGGCCGAGGCGAGCACGACCTCCCGCGCGCCCGCCTGCCGGTGACGGAAGGTGTCCTTCCCCGGCTGGTCCAGGTCGACGGTGTGATGCACGTGCTTGACGGTGGAAACCGAAAACCCCCGCCCGGTGAATTCCGCCACCAGCCGCTCCATCAGGCTGGTCTTGCCGGAATTCTTCCAGCCGATGACGCCGTAAAGCCTCATGCCCCACCTTTCAGCATCGCCTCGGCCTGGGTGAGGTCCTCGGGCCGGTTCAGGTTCAGGAAAGCCCGCGGATTGGGAAAGATGGCTCGGCCCGCCCCCTGCGCCTCGGTGAACCGGGTCACCTTCGCCTCGCCCGCCGCGATATACGCCTCCAGCGCCGGGATCAGCGCCACGGGCCAAAGCGCGGTTGCCGGGTGGTCCTTGTCCGGGTCAGCGGCATGGGCCAGCCCGCCCGAACCCTCGGCCGCAAGCATCAGCTGCGGCACCAGATCGCCCGGCAGGAACGGCGTGTCCACCGGGGTCGAGACCAGATGCGTCGCGCCTATCGCCTTCGCCGCCGTCAGCGCCGCAAGGATGCCCGAAAGCGGCCCCTGCGGCCGGGCGTCAGGCAGCACCGGGCAGCCGAAAGCCGCAAAGCGCGCCGGGTCGCCATTGGCCGAGATCAGTACCCGCTCCACCTGCGGCTCCAGCCGGTCAAGGACATGCGCGATCAGCGGACGGCCGGCCAAGGGCAGCAGCGCCTTGTCGGCCCCGCCCATGCGACGGCCTTCCCCTCCGGCCAGGATGACCCCGAATATGCGCAAGGTATGGTTCCCAGATTGCAGAGAGCCAGCCTAAACGGTCAGGCGACGGGCGCAAGCGGTGCGGCAGGGCGCGACACCTGGAAAAGCCTGCAGTCGAAGGGATCTTGCACCCCGGCCTGATCCTAACCCTCCAGCGGGTTCCCGTTTGCCTGGACCAGAAGGACGCCGTGGTTGCTGTCGTCGTCGTCATCGGTGATCCGCCGCGTCGTCACGCCCGGCAATTCGCCGAACGCGTCCGACAGTCGTTTCGGATACCAGGTCGAGGGCAGGCTCTCGAATCCCGGCACGCCGCGCAGGACCGAGGAGGTCGCCTGCGTGCACATCGCCTTGGGCACCGCGCCGTATTCCTTGACCCGGCGCATCACCAGCGCCGCGATTTCGGGCGACACCTCGATCCGTTGCTCGATCACGTCATAGCTCGCGCGCGCATGGTAATCGATGTAGAAGGCGATCGCCTTGTCGGACATGCCGAAATGCACGTCGTTGCGTTCCGGCAGCCTCGGGTGGTGCCAGGTTCCGGCCGGATCGAAGATCAGCCGTTCGGAGGCATTGACCAGGATTGCCGAATGCGCGCCCGACCCGCTGCGCTTGTTCACCACCGTGTAAAGCGTGACATGCGGCGGCTCGTTCGCGACGTATCGGGCGGCCTGGACCTGTTCCTCCGGTGCCCATTTCGGCTCGGCCCCGCAGGCGGCCAGGCCCACGAAGGCCATCAGGCAGAATGCAAGGCGCAGCATGGGACCCCCGGATTTTCGGATCAGGCGTTGGCGAGGGCGAGGAAGACCAGAACCGCGATCGAGATCACGGCGACCCAGATCGACATGCGGATGAAGCCCGCGAAGGTCTTTTCCTGTTCGCGAATGTCCATCGTGCCGTGCTGGTGTTCTTGGTTGTGGTCGGCCATCGGTCCGGTTCCCTTGTTTTGCGTCTTTCCTGCCCCATAGACTATTCGACCCGGCCTGTCACGGGGGCGGCGCGGGCACTGGTGTCACACCGAGCCGTCGCCGGAATCGCCTCCGGTCCAGCCGGTGTTCAGCTGAAAGCCGATGCGCCGGGGCGGATCTTCCTCGTTTTCCTTGGCCACGGCGCGCAGGGTGACTGAAAGTTGGCTGACATGCTGAATCAGCTGGGTCTTCGCTCCGATCTCGTCCGTGCCGTAGAAGGTGACGATATCCGGATCGAAATACCCGATCCCCTCTATCCGCAGCACCCCGGCCTCGTCGCCGGCAAAGCCCATCGCCACTTCCTGTTCCGCATCAAGCTGGGATTCGAAATCGCGGATATAGACGATCAGCATGTCATGGGCCCGGCGGGCCGGGCTGTGCTGCCGTGCCGGTTTCCGCCTCGACTTCCGGGTCGTCGCCTTCGTCATTCCGTCCGTTCCCACGCCCATGCGCCCATCGAGGTCAGGGAACGGGAAACCAGTCCGCGCCGCAAGAGGCAGTTGAGATGGGCGATGGATTCGACCAATGCCAGCGAGAATTCCGCCGCCCCGATCTCACGCTTGAAGAGAGGCGGAAAGCAGTCGGCGGCGGTGCGGGGCGTGGTCAGATGGTCCAGCAGCCGATCCAGCGCGCTTTCGTGGTTCTCGGCCATCTGGACCAGCCGGAAGGGCAGGCCGGTGAAGGGTAGCTTGTGTCCCGGCAGGATCAGCTGGTCGTCGCGGGCATGGATCGCCAAAGCGCGGCAGCTGTCCAGCCAGTCGGTCAGAGGATCGGCCTCGGGCTCGGTGGGGTAGACGCCGATATTGGCCGAGATGCCGGGCAAAAGCTGGTCCCCGCCCAGCACGATCCCGTCATCCGACCACAGCGTCGCATGGTCCGGCGCGTGGCCATGCCCGATCCGCACCGTCCAGTCCCGGCCCCCCGCCCGCAGGCGCGAACCCTCGCTTACCCGGGTAAAACCCAGGGGCAGCGGCTCGACGATATCGGCGAAATTGAACGGGCGCTCCCCCGAGCGTTTTGCCAGCTCGGCCTCGGACAGCCCCGCGCGGCGGTAGAAGGTCAGCGCCTCGGGCGAGGGGCGCTCCTGCACGTCAAGGGTCAGCATCCGGGCGTAAAGCCAGGCGGTGCGGGTCGCGAGAAGCTCGGCCCCCCGGGACTGGAACCAGCCCGCAAGGCCGACATGATCGGGGTGATGATGCGTCAGGAGCACCCGGCGCACCGGCTTGCCCTGCAAGGGCCCGGAAAGCAGCCGTTCCCAGATCGCCTTCGCCCGTTTCGAGGACAGCCCGGCATCGACGATGCTCCAGCTGTCGCCGTCGTCCAGCGCATAGATGTTCACATGGTCCAGCGCCATCGGCAGCGGCAGCCGCAGCCAGAGGATCCCTTCGGCCACCCGGATCGCCTCGCCCTCGGCCGGCGGGGCAGCAAACGGATGCCTTATGCCGTCTTTCAAGCCGCCAGATCCTCGGGCCGCAGCGCGTAAAGCCCCGCAGCCCCCTCGCGGACCTGCGCCAGCAGGGCACCGTGTTCCGGCAGGATGCGGCGGATCATCACCCGTGCCAGCGCCAGCCGATCCGGGTCGGCCAGCGCCGCCTTCAGATGGGCCTCGGCCCCCAGCACGCGGGCAAAGGCGCGCAGATAGGGCACCGCCCCGGCAAAACGGTCGTTCAGTTCTTGCGCCACCAGGGCCTCGGTCGCCTCGCGCAGCGCCTCGGCCGCCTGCCAGACCTCGCCCGCCAGATCCGGCAGCGTGACCCGAGCGGCCTCGGCCCCGCGCTGGACCTCGTCGATCAGGCGGAAGGCGGCCTCGCCCCCGTCCGCCATCTTGCGCCCCACCAGATCCATCGCCTGAATCCCGTTCGTCCCTTCGTAGATCGCGGTAATCCGCACATCCCGGGCAAACTGCGCCGCGCCGGTTTCCTCGACATAGCCCATCCCGCCATGGACCTGTAGCCCCAGTTGCGCGACCTCGCAGCCGATGTCGGTGCCATGCGCCTTGGCGATGGGCGTCAGGAACGCCGCCCGCGCCTGCCAGTCGGCGCTGCCGGTGGCGCTGGCCATGTCGATCGCCACCGCGCAGGCCAAGGCGATCGACCGCGCGGCAAAGACCTCCGCCCGCATCACCGCAAGCATCCGGCGCACATCGGCATGGTCCAGGATCGGCCCCTCGGCCGACAGGGGGGTCGCCCCCTGATGCCGGTCGGCCGCATAGGCCAGCGCCTGCTGCAAGGCCGCCTCGGCGATGCCGACGCCCTGCGCGCCGACCGCCAGCCGCGCGTTGTTCATCATCGTGAACATCGCCGCCATGCCCTTGTTTTCCTCGCCCACCAGCCAGCCCTTGGCCCCGTCATACTCCATCACGCAGGTCGGGCTGCCGTGGATGCCCAGCTTGTGCTCCAGGCTGACAACGCGAAGGGAATTGCGCGCGCCCAGCCGGCCCTCCGCATCGGGGAGGAACTTCGGCACCATGAACAGGCTGATGCCCCGCGTCCCCTGTGGCGCGCCGGGCAGGCGGGCAAGCACCAGATGGCAGACGTTCGAGACCAGATCGCTATCCCCCCAGGTGATATAGATCTTCTGCCCGCTGATCGCATAGGTCCCGTCGCCCATCGGCTCCGCCTTGGTCCGCAGGGCGCCCACGTCGCTGCCCGCCTGCGGTTCGGTCAGGTTCATCGTCCCCGACCATTCACCCGAGGTCAGCTTGGGCAGATACAGCGCCTTGAGCGCGTCGCTCGCGTGATGCTCCAGCGCCTCGATCTGGCCCTTGGTCAGCACCGGCTTCAGCTGCAAGGCCAGACAGGCCCCCGCGAACATGTCGTCCACCGCCAGCGCAAGGCTGATCGGCAGGCCCATGCCGCCATGCTCTGGCCGCGCGGCGATGCCGACCCAGCCGCCCTCGGCCATCGCGCGGTAGCCTTCGGCAAAACCGGGAGAGGAGACCACCGCCCCGTTCTCCAGCCGCGCCGGGTGCTTGTCGCCCGCCCGGTTCAGCGGTGCGAGCACATCGGTGGCGATCCGCCCCGCTTCGGTCAGGACCGCCGCCGCCATCTCTCCGCCCGCTTCGGCAAATCGCGGCGTAGCGGTGACCGAAGCGAAGCCGACCACATGGTCCAGGATGAAGTGAAGGTCCCTGACCGGGGCGCGATAGGGCATGGTCTGTCTCCGACGGCTTGGCAAGACGGGGGGTCTGCCGTAAGCACGACCCCAGGCCCGAACGCTACTGCTTTCCCCCCGACCTTCAAGCCGGACGCTGCGTCAGAGATGACCGAGACCCTCGCCCCCGACGAAGCCGGCATTGCCCGTGCCGCCCGCCTTCTGGCGGAGGGGGAGCTTGTCACCTTCCCGACCGAGACGGTCTATGGCCTTGGCGGCGATGCCCGGTCGGACCGGGCGGTGGCGGGGATCTATGCGGCCAAGGGACGGCCCAGTTTCAACCCGCTGATCGTCCACTTGCCCGACCTTGCCGCCGTGGACCGCTACGCCGAGGTCGGTCCGAAGGCCCGCGCGCTGGCCCAGGCCTTCTGGCCCGGCCCGCTGACCCTGGTCCTGCCGCTGCGCACCGACGCGGGGCTGTCCAACCTCGTCACCGCCGGCCTGCCCACCGTCGCGATCCGCGTCCCGGCCCACCCGCTGGCGCAACGCCTGCTGCGGGCCTTCGGCGGCCCGGTTGCAGCACCTTCGGCCAATCCGTCGGGCCGGGTCTCACCCACACGGGCCGACCATGTGCTTGACGGCCTTTGCGGTCGCATCGCTGCTGTCCTTGACGGCGGCCCCTGCGCGGTGGGCCTTGAATCCACCATTATCCTCGCCGACCCCGAGCCCATGCTCCTTCGCCCCGGCGGTGTCCCGGTCGAGGCGCTGGAGGCCGCGCTGGGCCAGCCCCTCGCCACGGGGGGCGATGCGCGGAAACCCACAGCGCCGGGGCAGCTCGCCTCGCATTACGCACCCGAGGCCGGGGTGCGCCTGAACGCGACCTCCGCGGAACCGGGCGAGATCCTCGTGGGCTTCGGCCCGGTCCGGGGCGCGCTGACCCTGTCCGAGGCCGGCGACCTGATCGAAGCCGCCGCCCGGCTTTTCGACATCCTGCGGCAGGCCGACCGCCTGGCGGGGCCGGGCGGACGCATCGCCTTTGCCCCGATCCCAGAGACCGGTCTGGGGCTTGCGATCAACGACCGCCTCCGCCGCGCCGCCGCCCCGCGCTAGCTATTTGTGACGCCGCTTCACCTCGGCCGGGAACCCGGTCGCAAGCCAGCCGCTGATCTTGTCCAGAAGCCGCCGCAACTCCACGCGTTCCGCCTCGCTGAGCGTGGAGAGCACCAGCCCTTCCATCTCGCGGCTCAACGGATCGGCCTCCTCCCGCAGGGCCTTTCCCGCCGGGGTCGCGTGCAACAGGAAATGCCGCGCATCCGCTTCGTCGATCTCGCGCCGCACCAGCCCCTGCTTGATCAGCCGCGACAGGATGCGCGAGGTCGCGGACCGTTCGAACTTCGTCTGCCGCGCCAGGCTGGTGAAGGTGACTCCAGGCTGGTCGTCGATCAGCCGCAGCACCCGCAATTCATGCACGTTCAGGCCGAATCGATCCCGGAACAGCCGCGCCGCCGCGCCCACCGCATCCTCGGAAATCGAGGCGAGTTGGTAGGTGATGCTTTCCCTCAGCATGGGCGAAATCTCCTTTTCGGCACAATAGCCTGAGCTGTTCATCTCTGGAAGAGACAGTCCCGATGCAAGATAATTGCAGACAGCAACAATATCGCGTATCAACCACACCCAGCGACACGCGGAGGGGCGTGTGCGTTTGGGAGGGACAGACATGACCACAATGATCGGGGCGCAAGCGGCCCCCGCCACGGGCAAGACGCGGCTTATCGCCGCCTGCACCATCGGCAACGCGCTGGAATTCTACGATTTCGTCATCTACAGCTTCTTCGCCGCCACCATCGGCGCGCTGTTCTTCCCGTCGGAAAACCCGACGGTGCAGTTGCTTCTGTCCTTTGCGACCTACGGCGTCGGCTTCTTCCTGCGACCGCTGGGCGGGATGATCCTCGGCTCCTACGCAGACCGCAAGGGCCGCAAGTCCGCGACGATCCTGACCCTGTTCCTCATGGCGCTGGGCACCGCGATGATCGGCCTTGCCCCGACCTATGCCCAGATCGGCGTCTGGGCACCCGCCCTTGTCGTGCTTGGCCGCCTCATCCAGGGCTTCTCGGCCGGTGGGGAGATCGGTGCCTCGACCACGCTTCTCGCCGAACACGCCCCGCCGGCAGAGCGCGGCTTCTTCGGCAGCTGGCAGTTGGCCAGCCAGGGCATTGCCGTCATGATCGCTGCCGCCCTCGCGCTGTCGATCAACACCCTCCTCACGCCCGAGCAGGTGCAGGACTGGGGTTGGCGCGTGCCCTTCATCATCGGCGTTATGATCGTCCCCGTCGGCCTCTGGCTCCGCCGTGCGCTGAAGGAATCCCATGCCAACGAGACCAGCGAAAAGACCCGCAAGGTCAGCTCGCTCCGCGTGGCGCTGAAGGCGCATCTGTCGAAGATCACCGTCGGCGTGGCGGTCATCATCGGCGGCACGGCGGCGAATGCGGTGATCGTGCTCTATATGTCCACCTATGCGATCCGCCAGCTGGGCATGGCCCCGACGACCGCGCTTCTTGCCGGGATCACCGCGGGCTTCGTGACCTTTGCCGTCGCCCCGCTTGCCGGAGCGCTGACCGACCGGATCGGCCGTAAGATCGTCATCGCCACCAGCTATGCGCTGATCGCCCTGCTGATCTACCCGGCCTTCCTGGTCCTGAATGCCGTCCCGACGCTGTCGACGCTGCTGGCTGTCGTCGTTGTCCTTGGCGCGCTGAACGCGGCCGGGGCCGCCCCGGTGATCCTCACCACGGCCGAGATCTTCCCGGTCGAGGTTCGCGCCACCGGGATGTCGCTGGTCTATGCTCTGGGCGTGGCGGTCTTCGGCGGCTTCGGGCAGTTCATCGTGACCTGGCTGATCGCGGCCACCGGCAACCCGCTGGCCCCGGCGTGGTATGTGATCGCCTGCTGCCTGTGCTCGCTGGCGGCACTGCGGGCTTTGCCCGAAACCTCGCGCATCCACCTGACCTGATGCCCCCGGCCCCGCGAGAGGCTGTCGCGGGGCCTTTGCCTGAAGGGACGCGCCGATGAACCTGATCCACGAGATTGTCGCCCGCGCGGACGAACTGACCGCGCTCCGCCGCGACCTGCACGCCCATCCCGAGATCGGGTTCGAGGAAGTCCGCACCGCCGCCCTTGTCGCCGAAAGGCTGGAGAGCTGGGGGATCGAGACCCACCGCGGCATCGGCGGAACCGGCGTCGTCGGCGTGATCCACGGCACCGGGCCGGGACGCCGGATCGGGCTGCGCGCCGACATGGACGCCTTGCCGATGGACGAAGGCACAGGCGCCGCCCATGCCTCGCGCATTGCCGGTCGTTTCCACGGCTGCGGCCATGACGGCCATACGGTGATGCTTCTCGCCGCCGCGCAATACCTGTCCGAAACCCGCCGCTTCCCCGGCGCGGTCATCCTGATCTTCCAGCCGGCCGAAGAGGGCCTCGGCGGTGCCGCCCGCATGGTGGCCGAGGGACTTTTCGACCGCTTCCCCTGCGATGAGATCTATGCGCTCCACAACTGGCCCGGCGCAGCCTTGGGTCGCATCAGCCTCAAGCCCGGCGTCGCGATGGCGGCTGCCGATACCTTCGACATCACCCTCCACGGCCGTGGCGCACATGGCGCCCAGCCGCAGCATGCGGTCGATCCGGTCATGGCCGCCACCGCGCTGGCCCAGGCCCTGCAAACCATCGTCAGCCGCAACGTCGACCCGCTGCGCACCGCGATCCTCTCGGTCACCCGCCTTCTGGCCGGCTCGGCCTACAACGTGATCCCGGAATCCGCCCAGCTTGGCGGCACGATCCGCACCTTCGACCCCGAGACCCGCGCCCTGATCGCCAGCCGCCTGACCGATCTTGCCCATGCCATCGCCAATGGCTTCGGCGCCCGGGCCGAGGTTCAGATCAACAGCCGGTTCTCCGCGCTCTGCAACTCCCCCGCGCAGGCCGAGGCCGCCATGCAGATCGCCGCCGGGCTTGTCGGCCCGGACCTCGCCCAGCTGGACGCCGACCCCAAGACCGGCAGCGAGGATTTCGCCGAGATGCTGCGCCATGTGCCCGGCGCCTATCTGCTCCTTGGGCAGGGCGATGGCCCGCCGCTGCACAATCCCGCCTATGATTTCAACGATGCGGTGATCCCGATCGGGGCCTCGCTCCTTGCGCGGATCGCCGAGCTTCGCACCGCTCCCTAGACATGTGATCGGGAAAAATCCTCGTTAGGCGCACGCGGAATCCGTGGCATATTGTGGCCGGACTATCGCGTCCGCTTGAAATCACGAAAGCCCGCCGCCAAGGCGGGGCACATGAGGGAACAAGGAATGTTCAACGAATTCAAGACGTTCATTGCGCGCGGTAATGTGCTGGACCTCGCGGTCGGTGTCGTCATCGGCGCGGCTTTCACCGCCATCGTCACTTCGCTGGTCGACGACCTGATCAACCCGCTGATCGGCCTGATCGTCGGCGGGGTGGACTTCAGCGGCCTTTCCGTCGGGCTTGGCGATGCCCAGTTCATGTACGGCAACTTCATCACCGCGATCATCAAGTTCCTGATCGTCGCTTGGGTGGTCTTCCTGATCGTCAAGGCCGTGAACCGGATGATGCCGAAGAAGCCCGAGGCTCCCGCCGCCCCGGCTGGCCCGTCGGACAACGACCTGCTCAAGGAAATCCTGGCCGAGCTGAGGAAGAAGTAAGGAAACGGCCCGCGGCTTCCCGCCGCGGGCCTGCTTTCACGCCACCGCCGGGGCGCGGGGCCGCAGATACCAGTACCACAGCCGATAGGCCCAAAGCGCCAGCAGCGGTCCGAAATGGATCAGCGCCGGAGGCCAGCCGCCCCAGTCCTTCATCGCCGCCCAGTGGACCAGCACAAGCACCGCCGCCGGATAGGCCAGCCGCTGCATCGTCTTCCAGCCCGCACGAAGCCAGCGCTGCGCCGCATCGTTCGAGGTGACCGCCAGCGGCACGAAGATCAGGAACGCCAGCCAGCCGGTCCAGATCCGGACCTGAGCCAGCTGCTCCATCACCCGCTCCATCGTGCCCCGGTCGATCAGGTAGACGGCCAGATGAAGCAGCGCATAAAGGAACGCCGCCACCTCGATGTCGCGCCGGTGATGCAGCAGCCAGCGCGGCCAGTGCCGCCCCCGGAACAAGAGCATCAGGCCCGAGGCCATCATCCCGATGATCATGAACCGCGCCGCGAATTCCCCGGTCGGATGCAGCAGCGCGCGAAACGCCTTGGGATCGTCGCCGAGCAGCGGGCCGATCATGCCCAAGGCGGGCAGGGCAAGTACGCCCCACAGGATCAGGGTCGAGGGTTTGTAGCCAGAGATCGTCATGGGGCACCTGTTGTCAGATGCCCCAGATACGCTGCAGCGCAGCAGTTCCGTCGCCTTAAAGCGCCAGCGCCTCGACCCCGGTGATCGAGGGCAGGCCCAGGGCCGTGCCGACCGCTGCATAGGTCAGCTTTCCGGCATGGACGTTCAGCCCGTTCAGCAGATGGGCGTCCTCCGCGCAGGCCTGTTTCCAGCCCTTGTTCGCCAGCGCCAACAGGAAGGGCAGCGTCGCGTTCCCCAACGCCTGGGTCGAGGTCCGCGCCACCGCGCCCGGCATGTTCGCCACGCAATAGTGCATGATCCCGTCCACCTCATAGATCGGGTCCTGGTGGGTGGTCGCGCGGCTGGTCTCGAAACAGCCGCCCTGGTCGATCGCCACGTCCACCAGC
Organism: Alphaproteobacteria bacterium; assembly: GCA_029289325.1. Lineage (GTDB taxonomy): Bacteria > Pseudomonadota > Alphaproteobacteria > Rhodobacterales > Rhodobacteraceae > Tabrizicola. The sequence continues at coordinate 41,905 of JARFTV010000004.1, read as the reverse complement.
ACCGAGCCCGGCTTCATCTCGGACAGTTGCGCCCGGCTGATCAGCTTCGGGGCGGCCGCTCCGGGGATCAGCACCGCGCCGACCACCATGTCCGCCGTCCGCGCCAGTTCGGCCAAGGCCCCCGCGCTGGAATATTGCGTCACCAGCTTGCCGTGGAAGATGTCGTCCAGATAGCTCAGCCGCTGGACCGAGCGGTCCAGTACCGTCACCCGCGCGCCCATCCCAACCGCGACCCGCGCCGCCGCGGTGCCCACGACTCCGCCACCGATGATCACCACATTCGCCGGAGCCACGCCCGGCACCCCGCCCAGCAGGACGCCGCGCCCGCCATTGGCCTTCTGCAAGGTCCAGGCCCCGACCTGAGGCGCCAGCCGCCCTGCCACCTCGGACATCGGCGCCAGAAGGGGCAGGCCGCCCCTCGCATCCGTCACCGTCTCATAGGCGATGCAGGTCGCGCCGCTGGCCAGCAGGTCCTTGGTCTGCTCCGGGTCGGGCGCCAGATGCAGATAGGTGAACAGAAGCTGCCCCTCGCGCAGGCGCTTGCGCTCCACCGCCTGGGGTTCCTTGACCTTCACGATCATCTCGGCCTCGGCAAAGACCTCCTCGGCCGTATCGACGATCCGCGCGCCCGCCGCCGCATAATCGGCATCGGTAAAGCCTGCGCCCAGACCGGCCCCGGCCTGGATCATCACCTGATGGCCATGCGCCACCGCTTCCCGCGCCGCATCTGGGGTCATGCCGACCCGGAATTCCTGCGGCTTGATCTCTTTCGGACATCCGATCTTCATCTGATCCTCCCTTCGGGGGCTTCTTGCCCCCCTGTGTCGCCACTCTGATCCCGTTTTCCGGGCAATGCTTTGAATTCCGGGTGACGCGGCGCGCCACGAGGGATAGATTCCGGCGCAAGGCCGCCCTTTTCTCGAAGGATCTTGCGCGAACATGGATCTGGACGCCACCGACCGCCGCATCCTGACCGTCCTGCAAAAGAACGGCCGCATCACCAATGCCGAGCTTTCGGAACAGGTGAACCTTTCTCCCTCGGCCTGCCACCGCCGGGTGCAAAGGCTTGAGGAAGAGGGGTATATCGCCGGTTACGTCGCCCTGCTCGACGCCCGCCGCATGGGCCGGATGACCACGGTTTTCGTGGAAATCACCCTGCAAAGCCAGGCCGAGGACCTGCTCGACGCCTTCGAGCGCGAGGTGGCGCGTGTCCCCGACCTTCTGGAGTGTCACCTGATGGCCGGGACCGCCGATTACCTTCTGAAGATCATGGCCGCCGATACCGAGGATTTCGCCCGCATCCACCGCCAGTTCCTGTCGCGCCTGCCGGGCGTGCGGCAGATGCAGTCGTCCTTCGCCCTGCGCACCGTGGTCAAGACAACGGCGCTTTCGGTCTAGACCTGGTGATACTCGCGGTACCACTCCACGAACCGCGTTACCCCCTCGCGGACCGAGGTTTGCGGCCGGTATCCCGTCAACCGCTCCAATAGCGCGCAATCGGCCCAGGTCTCGGGCACGTCGCCCTTGTGCATCTCGGTGAATTCCTTGGCGATCTCGCAGCCTAGGGCGCGCTCGATCTCCGCGATGAACTCCATCAGCGGCACGCTGCTGCTGTTGCCGATGTTCACCACGCGCCACGGGGCGACGGGGCTTAGGCTGTCACCGGGAATCGGCTCGGCCCCTTCCGCGGGGACGGCATCGATCAACAGCCGGATACCGCGCACGAGGTCGGTCACATAGGTGAAGTCCCGCTTCATCTGGCCATGATTGTAGACCGTGATCGGCTCGCCCTCCAGCGCGGCGCGGACGAAGCGGAACAGCGCCATGTCGGGCCGACCCCAGGGACCATAGACCGTGAAGAAGCGGAACATGGTCGTCGGCAGCTTCCACAGATGCGCATAGCTATGCGCCATCGCCTCATTCGCCTTCTTCGTCGCGGCATAGAGGGTCAGCGGATGGTCCGCCTTGTCCGCCTCGCGAAACGGCAACTCGGCATTCGCGCCATAGACCGACGAGGTCGAGGCCATCAGCAGATGCTGAACCCCCAGCATCCGCGCACATTCCATCACATTGCACGTGCCGGTCAGGTTCGCCGCGACATAGGCGCGCGGGTTTTCCAGCGAATAGCGCACCCCGGCCTGCGCGGCGAGGTGAACGATCACCTCTGGCTGTCTCGCCTCGCACAGGGCCTGCAGGCGGTCCATGTCCTCCAGCATCCCCTCCTGGCAGGAGAATCCGGGCGATTGCAGCAGGATCTGGTGCCGCCGGTGCTTCAGGGCCGGGTCGTAATAGGACGTCATCCCGTCATAGCCGATGACGCGGAACCCGTCGGCCAGCAGCGTCTGGGCCAGATGGTATCCGATGAAGCCTGCGCTTCCCGTTATCAGAACCCTGCGCATCTTCACGCCCTTTCCGCTTCAGCCAGTGATTCCCGCCGCCACCGGCCAAAGTCAATGAAAAACCCCCGGCCGAAAGGTCGGGGGTTGATCGGGCGGGGATCGCTCCCCCAGTGTCGCTTGACGTCTTAGAGACCGCCTTCGCGCTGAAGCTTCTTCCGGGCAAGTTTCCTTGCACGGCGGACCGCTTCGGCCTGTTCGCGTGCCTTCTTGACGGAGGGCTTCTCGAAATGCTGCTTGAGCTTCATTTCCCGAAACACCCCTTCACGCTGAAGTTTCTTCTTCAGAGCACGGAGAGCCTGTTCGACGTTGTTGTCGCGGACGCTGACCTGCATGTGGTTGTCACCACCTTCCTAAGCTAGAGTTGCACTGTCTTGTGCAGGCGTGCGCCCTATAACAAAGGGGGTGCCACTTGTCCACCGCAGAAGGAAACGGCCCATGACCCAGGACCTCAAGGATCGCCTGCTCGATGCCGCGCTGGGCCATGTGCCTTTCGACGGCTGGTCCGACCGCACCCTGCGCGCCGCCGCCGGGGATGCAGCGATCGACCCGGCGCTTGCCCGGGCCCTGTTCCCGCGCGGCGGGGTGGACCTTGCGCTCGCCTATCACGCGCGGGGCGACGCGGCGATGGTTGCCGCGCTGGCCGCCGCCGACCTTTCCGCGATGCGCTTCCGCGACCGCATCGTCTTTGCCGTTCGCACCCGGCTTGACCTCGCCGACCGCGAGCTGGTCCGCCGTGGCACCACGCTGTTCTCCCTTCCGCAGCACGCCGCCGACGGCGCGCGGGCGATCTGGACCACCGCCGACCGGATCTGGACCGCGCTGGGCGACACATCGCAGGACCTGAACTGGTACACGAAACGCGCGACCCTGTCCGCCGTCTATGGCTCGACCGTCCTGTACTGGCTGGGCGACGACAGCAGCGACCACCATGCGACATGGGAGTTCCTCGACCGCCGGATCGAGGGCGTCATGCAGTTCGAGAAGCTGAAGGCGAAATTCAGGGAGAACCCGCTGGGAAAAGGGCTGTTCTCGGGCCCGTTCAAGGCTATGCAGGGCATCAAGGCACCCAAGCTGCCCGACAACCTGCCCGGCCTGCGCCGGGACTGACCCGAAGCCCAGACCAGCCGGAACCTGACCCATGGCGCTTTCCCATTCCATGCTTGCCGTCGAAATCTCGCAGCCCGGCGGGCCGGATGTGCTGCAACCCGCCTCGGTCCCGGTCCCGGTGCCCGGCCACGGCCAGATCATCATCCGCGTCGCCTATGCCGGGGTGAACCGCCCCGACGCCCTGCAACGCGCCGGGATGTATGCCCCGCCACCCTCGGCCTCGCCGCTGCCCGGTCTTGAATGTTCCGGCACCGTGGTCGAGCTTGGGCCCGGCGTCACCCGCTGGCAGATCGGCGACCAGGTCTGCGCGCTGCTGCCGGGCGGCGGCTACGCCGAATACGTCGCCACCCACGAATCGCACGCCCTCCCGATCCCGCGCGGCCTGTCGCTTCGCGACGCAGCCTGCCTGCCCGAAACCTGCTTCACCGTCTGGTCCAACGTGGTGATGCGCGGCGGCCTTCAGGCTGGGGAGCGTTTCCTGATCCATGGCGGTACCTCGGGCATCGGCACCACCGCGATCCAGATCGCCCGCGCCCTTGGCGCCCGCGTCTTCGCCACTGCCGGCTCCGACGAAAAGGTCCAGGTCTGCCGCGACCTGGGCGCAGAGGTCGCGCTGAACTACCGGACCGAGGATTTTGTCCAGGCCCTGCGCGATTCGGGCGGGGCGAACCTGATCCTCGACATGGTCGGCGGCCCCTATATCGAGCGGAACCTTAAGGCGCTGGCCGATGACGGCCGGCTGGTGCAGATCGCCTTCCTGCAAGGTCCCAAGGTCACGCTCAATTTGGCCGAGCTGATGACCCGCCGCCTCACCTTCACCGGCTCCACCATGCGCCCGCAGTCCGACCTGATGAAGGCCCGCATCGCGCGTGAGGTCGAAACCCATGTCTGGCCCATGATCGAACGCGGGGCCTTCCGGGTGGTGTTGGACAGCGAATATCCCCTGACCGAAGCCCCCGCTGCCCATTGGCGAATCGAAGCCGAAGGTCATGTCGGAAAAATCGTGCTCAAGGTCGAAGACTGAGTGTCCTTGAAGCTGGACAGTTTGACGCAACTTTCACGTGCGCGTCCATTAACAGCTTGTTAAACTTGCGTTAAGGCGGGGCCGTGATTGTTCCTCATGCACTAAGCCTTCCGGCAGATCCCCAGCTGCCCTGGCAATGCAAATTTTCAGCAAACCCTTATGTCTCCCCAGGACCCCGGTCTTAGGGCCCCGCCGCTCATCTACCGCACCGGCTCCAGAACCGCGTCCGGCAAGCGGCAGTCGCGGATCACGTCCTCGCCACAGCGGCGCGGCTGCAACTCCCGCGTAAGGCAGATCCGCGCCTCCTGGATCAGGCCGGACTTGCAGGTGATCGTGATCCCGTCCGCCGTCAGACCCGGATTGGCCTCCAGGAAGGCGTCCTCGACGACCGAGGCGGGCAGGGAAAGTGGCCGGTCGACCCGGGCGAAAAGCTCGGGAATGACAACGCTGTCAAAGGCTTGGCGGGCAGCCCGGTAATAACCCTCTGCGGACAGACCCGAGCAGCGCCCGTGCTTCTTCCACTGGTAGAAGGCCAGCCCCGCGCCGCCCATGATATCCGCCATCGCCGCCGTCTCGGCCCGGCTGGGGTCGCGCGCGCCGGTGCGGCAGAAGCTGGGCCAGCCCTTCTCATGCTGCGGCCAAAGCCCGTGCAGGATGAAGGTCAGCCCCCGCCCCGCGTCGCATTGCGGATCGCGCCGCGCGTCCCCCTCCAGCGCGCACCAGGCGGCGGACCAGGACAGGGACAGGACGTAATAGTCGAATTCCCCGGCCCGTTCGCCCTCGGCCCGTGCCGCCGGGATCAGGCACATCACCGCGAGCAAAGCCAGAATCACCCGCATTTCCGCTTTTCCTTCCGGCCAACAAGTCGTATATGGGCGGCTGAATTCCCCGAAATCGTGGAACTCGCGGGCCCCGCCCGCAGCCGTTTTCCCGGCCCGGGACAGGTTTGTAAAGGAGAGATCCGATGTCGATGTCCAAGCCTCTCATGGCCAAGGCGACCGCCGTCTGGCTGGTCGACAACACGACGCTCAGCTTCGCGCAGATCGCCGATTTCTGCGGAATGCACGAGCTTGAGGTGCAGGGCATCGCCGACGGCGACGTGGCAACCGGGGTCAAGGGGTTCGACCCGATCGCGAACAACCAGCTTGACCCGATCGAGATCGAGCGCGCTCAGGCCAACCCGCTGTACCGCATGAAACTCAAGTTCAACGCCGCCGCCGTCGGCGAGGAAAAGCGTCGCGGTCCGCGCTACACGCCTCTGTCCAAGCGGCAGGATCGCCCGGCCGCGATCCTCTGGCTGGTCAAGTTCCACCCCGAACTGTCGGACGGCGCCATCGGCAAGCTGGTCGGCACGACCAAGCCCACGATCCAGTCGATCCGCGAGCGCACCCACTGGAACATCTCGAACATCCAGCCGATCGACCCGGTCGCGCTGGGCCTCTGCAAGCAGTCCGAACTTGACACCGCCGTCCAGGCCGCCGCCCGCAAGAAGGCCGCCGAAGGCTCGGTGATGACCGATGACGAGCGTCGGAAGCTGGTCTCGACCGAGCAGTCGCTTGGCATGTCGCCCGATCCCAAGGTTCCCACGGGGCTGGAGGTCTTCGGCGACGAAGAGAAGGACAACAGCTCGCCCGCCGATTTCTCGGATGCCGACAGCTTCTTCAACCTGCCCGCTGGCGGTCAGGACGACGACGAGGACGAGGACGACCTGCGCCACTGATCCGGCGTATCGGAATGACGAAACCCCGGTCCGCAAGGGCCGGGGTTTTTATTTGATCGACCCGCTCCTCGCCCGCATCCGACGAGAATACCAAGTCGCAGAAGGTGGTTTACCCGTGCTTCACCATCACATGGCGGACCACGGTGTAATCCTCCAGCGCATAGGCCGACATGTCCTTGCCATAGCCCGACTGCTTCAGCCCGCCATGGGGCATCTCGTTGGTCAGCATGAAATGCGTGTTGATCCACGTGCAGCCATAGCGCAGCCGCGCCGCCGTCGCCATCGCCCGGCCCACATCCTTGGTCCAGACCGACGAAGCCAGCCCGTAATCGCTGTCATTGGCCCAATCTACGGCCTCATCGACCTCCGAGAACGGTGTGATCGAGACGACCGGCCCAAAGACCTCGCGCCGGACGATCTCGTCATCCTGCTTGGCCCCCGCGACGACCGTCGGGCGGTAGTAGAAGCCCTGGTCCATCACCTCGCCGCCCGTGGTGATCTGAACATGGTTCAGCTCCCGCGCGCGGTTGACGAAGCTCGCCACCCGGTCCCGCTGGCGCTGCGAAATCAGCGGCCCGATCTCGTTCGTCGTGTCATCCTCGGCCCCCAGAACGATCGATGCCGCGGCCTGGGTCAGATCGGCCACCAGATTGTCGTAGATCTTCCGTCCCGCATAGACCCGGCAGGCCGCCGTGCAATCCTGCCCCGCGTTGTAGAAGCTGAACGCCCGCAGCCCCTCCACCACTTCCGACAGGTCCGCATCGTCAAAGACCACGACCGGAGCCTTGCCGCCCAGCTCCAGATGCGTGCGCTTCACCGTCTTGGCCGCGGCGTCCAGCATCTTCTTGCCCGTCGCCACGTCTCCGGTCAGCGAGATCATGTCCACCTGAGGATGGTTGATCAGGTAGTTCCCCACCGTCTGTCCGCGCCCCGCGATCACGTTGACCACGCCCACCGGCAGAACATCCGCAAGGATCTGCGCCAGCTTCAGCGCGGTCAGGGGCGTCTGCTCGCTGGGCTTGAACACCACCGTGTTCCCGCCGCCGATGGCCGGCCCCAGCTTCCAGGCCATCATCATCAGCGGATAGTTCCATGGCGCGATACTGGCCACCACGCCCACCGGATCGCGGCGGATCATGCTGGTGTGGCCCGACAGATACTCGCCCGCCACGGTTCCCGTCATGCAGCGCACCGCGCCCGCGAAGTAGCGGAAGCAGTCCACGATCGCCGGGATCTCGTCATTCCGCGCCGCGTTGATCGGCTTGCCGCAGTTCAACGCCTCAAGCTGGGCGAAGGCATCCGCCTCGGCCTCGATCTTGTCGGCGATCTGCAACAGTGCCGCCGAGCGTTCCGACGGCGTGGTCCGCGACCAGCCGTCAAAGGCCTTGCGCGCCGCGGCCACCGCCCGGTCGACCTGCGCGGTCGAGGCTTCTGGCACTTCCAGGATCAGCCCGCCGGTCCGCGGATTCAGGATCTGCTCGGGGGCCTCCTGCCCGGCCTCGAAGGCGGAACCGATCAGGAATTTCGTCTGGATGGTCATGGGTATGTCTCCCTATTTGCCCATGCCGGCGGTCTCGGACCCGCCGCGGGTGAGGTAGTAGGCGATGAGGATCGGCACGAAGGTGGCGGCAAAGACCACGATGGCGACGACATTGGTGACGGGCCGCTGGCGCGGACGGACAAGCTCGTTCAGCATCCAGATCGGCAGGGTGCTTTGCTGGCCCGCGGTGAAGGTGGTGACGATGACCTCGTCGAAGGACAGCGCGAAGGCCAGCATCCCGCCCGCCAGCAAAGCCGAGCCGAGGTTCGGCAAGAGGACGTAGCGGAAGGTCTGGAAGGCGTTCGCGCCAAGGTCGGCGCTCGCCTCCAGGATGCCGCCCGAAAGCCGCCGCATCCGGGCGATGGCGTTGTTGTAGACGATGACGATGCAGAAGGTCGCGTGGCCCAGCACGATGGTCCAGGTGCTGAACGGGATGTCCATGATCCCGAAGGCCGACCGCAGCGACATGCCGGTGATCACTCCCGGCAGAGCGATGGGCAGCAGGATCAAGAGACTGATCTGGTCACGCCCGAAGAACCGCGCCCGCGCCATCGCCGCGGCCGCCAGCGTCCCCAGGATCATCGCCATCAGGGTCGAGATCGCCGCGACCCGCAGCGAAAGCCACAGCGGCGGCCAGATATCCGCCCGGTTCCAGGCCACGCCGAACCATTGCGTGGTATAGCCCGGCGGCGGGAAGGCATAGCTGCGCTCTTCGGTCGTGAAGGCGTAAAGGAAGATCAGCAGGATCGGCAGGTGCAGGAACAGCAAGCCCCCCAGCGCCGCCAGTTTCAGACCCCATGAGGCTTCAGAGCGCATCGAAAGCCCCCGCGCGTTTGGCCAGCGTCAGATAGACCAGCATGATCATGATCGGCACTACCGCGAATGCGGCCGCCAGCGGCGTGTTCCCGGCAGTCCCCTGCAGCTGATAGACCGTAAGGCCGATGAACCGCGACGAATTCCCCACGATCTGCGGGATGATGTAGTCGCCCAGCGTCAGCGAGAAGGTGAAGATCGACCCCGCGATCACCCCCGGCAAGGCCAGTGGCAGGATCACCGTGCGGAAGGTCTGCGACCGCGTCGCGCCCAGATCGGCCGAGGCCTCCAGCATGGAATTCGGCACCCGCTCCAGCGCGGCCTGCATCGGCAGGATCATGTAGGGCAGCCAGATGTAGACGAAGACCAGGAAGGTCCCGAAGGGCGAGGTCGACAGGGAAGATCCCTGCAGCCCCGGAATCGACAGGATGCCGTCGATGACGAACCCGGTCCCGGTCCCTTGGGCCGCCCAGCCCAGGATGCCCTCCTTGGCCAGGATCAGCTTCCAGGCATAGACCTTGACCAGATAGGACGACCACAAGGGCAGCATGACGCCCAGGTAGAAGGCGGCCTTCCACGGCCCCTTGGCGTAGCGCGCGGCGTAATAAGCGATCGGGAAGGCCAGGACGGCGCAGGCCAGGGTGACTGCGGTCGCCATGACCACCGTGCGCAGGATGATGTCCAGATTCTGCGCCCGGAACAATTCGGCATAGGTCTTGAGCGTGAACTCCTGCTTAACCACGCCCGAAAACTCGTCGATCGAGTAGAAGGACTGGAGGAGGAGCGCCGCAAGCGAGCCGAGGTAGACCACGCCCAGCCACAGCAGCGGCGGCGCGATGAGCAGCAGAAGCAGCAGCCTCGGACGCCGCCAGAAGGTCCCGGTCAGCCGGTCCGCCGCGCCCTTCGCGGGCAGGATCGCGGGGGCCGTCATCGGCGCGCCCTCCGACCGGCAAAATTCTTGCAGAAAGAATTTTGGGCGCCCTCATCTGCGGCGTGGTGCGGGGGGAAGAGGGCGTTGCCTCCGGCGGGGATATTTGCTGCAAAGATGAAAGGCCCTCGCATCTCTTTCATCTTTGCCAAAGTATCCCGGGGGGAGCCGAAGGCGGGGGGCAGCGCCCCCCTCGACAGTGCGTTCTGGCAGAGGCGCATCAGGACGCCCCCATCAGGTGCAACGCCGAGGGTTCGAAGGCGATGGCGGTCGTCGCGCCCTCCTCGGGGACAGGCTGCCCGGCGGGGACGAGCGCGGCGATCTCGGTCTCTCCGGCGCGGATCACCACGCGGGTGCCCGAGCCAAGGTAGCGCAGCGCCGTGACCGTCCCGGAGACGGGGCCGGTCGCGGCAAGGCGCGTGGCCTCGGGACGGAGGCTGGCCCATTGCGCCGGGCCGCCCAGGGCGCGGGTCAGATCGGGCGGCAGGACGTTGGAGGAGCCGACGAAATCGGCGACGAAACGTGTGGCGGGGCGGTCGTAGATCTCTTGCGGAGAGCCGATCTGCGCGATCTTGCCCTCGTTGAAGACGGCAAGGCTGTCGGCCATCGACAGCGCCTCGTGCTGGTCATGGGTGACGAATACGAAGGTCAGCCCCAGCTTGTGCTGCAGCGCCTTGAGTTCGTCCTGCATCGCCTCGCGCAGCTTCAGGTCCAGCGCGCCGAGGGGTTCATCCAGCAGCAGGACCCGCGGCTCGTTCACCAGGGCCCGCGCCAGAGCCACCCGCTGGCGCTGACCGCCGGAAAGCTGCGCGGGCTTCCGGTCGCCGTAACCCTCGAGTTTCACCAGCGCCAACATCTCCTCGGCCTTGGCATGGCGCGCTGTGCGGCCGACACCCTTGACCGTCAGCCCATAGGCCACGTTGTCCCTCACATTCAGGTGCGGGAACAGCGCGTAGTCCTGGAACACCGTGTTCACGTTGCGCAGATGGGGCGGCGTGTTCGACACATCCTCGCCGAAGATGCGGATCTGCCCGCCCGTCGGTTTCTCGAACCCTGAGATCAGCCGCAGACAGGTGGTCTTGCCGGAGCCGGATGGCCCGAGCATGGCGAAGAATGAACCCTCGGCGATGGTCAGGTCGACGCCGTCAACGGCCTTCACTGGGCCGAAGTGGCGCGAGACAGAGCGGAATTCGACGGCTGAGGTCATGGATCATCCGTAGGGTGCGCCGGTCTTGCGCACCGCTGGTCAGGGGAGGGGGAAAAGTAGGGTGGGCGATTCGCCCACCCTCCGGTCGGGATCAGCGCCCGCCGATCACGCCGATATAGTCCGACACCCAGCGGTAGTAGGGCACGCAGGCGCCGTCGCCCTGGCTGCAGTTCGACACCGGGGTGGTCCAGAACCGGATCTTGTCGAAATCGTCCATCCCGTTCGCCGTGCAGCTTTCTGCCGTCGACATCCCGCGCCCGTCGGTGCAGGCGGCCGGGACGCTCGGGTTCGCGCCGAACCAGACCGCGAGGTCGGATTGCAGGTTCGAGGACAGCGTGTGCTCCATCCACAGATAGGCGCAGTTCGGGTTGGCCGCGTTCACGTGCAGCATCGTCGTGTCGGCCCAGCCCGTCGCGCCTTCCTGCGGGATCACGCTGGCGATCGGCTGGCCGTCGGATTGCAGCAGGTTGCGCTGGAACGGCCAGGAGCCGGAGGCGACCACGCCTTCGTTCTTGAAGTCGTCGATCTGGATGAAGGCGTCGTGCCAGTAGCGGCTGACCAGCTCGCGCTGTCCGCGCAGCAGATCCAGCGCGGCCTTGTACTGGTCCTCGTTCAACTCGTAGGGCGAGGTGATCCCCAGTTCCGGCTTGTGGAACATCAGGTACTGCGCTGCATCGGCGATGTGGATCGGGCCGTCATAGGCCTGCACGCGGCCCTTGTTCGACTTGCCGTCCGGCAGTGTCATCTCCTCGAACACCACATTCCATGAGGTCGGCGCCTCGGGGAAGGTCTCGGTATTGTACATCAGGACGTTCGGCCCCCACATGTAGGGCACGCCGTAGTGGACGCCGTCCACCGTGTGCCAGGGCGCGCTTTGCAGCCGCTCGTCCACCGTCGACCAGGACGGGACCAGGTCCGTGTTGATCGGCTGCACCCGGTCACCCGCCACCAGTCGCAGCGATGCGTCGCCCGAGGCGGTGACGAGATCGAACCCACCCTCGTTCATCAGCGCCACCATCTCGTCCGAGGTGTTGGCGGTCTTGACATTCACCTTGCAGCCCGAGGCTTCCTCGAACTTGGTGACCCAGTCGAACTCGGCCATCGTCTCGCCGCGCTCGATATAGCCCGGCCAGGCCACGATGTTCACCTGACCTTCCGGAGCGCCGATCGCCGTGATCTGCGCAAAGGCCGGGCTGATCCCGGTCAGCGCGCACAGCGCCGTGGTGGCCATAAGTTTCATGGTCTGCATTGCATCACTCCCTGGGGTTGGGCCGCTTGATGACGGCACGCCGATTTTCCGGTCCTGCGGGCAAGCTAATCGCCGGCGCTGGAATCGCAAATGCAAAAGGTTGAAGCGTGGTATCGGTTTTCCCGATGGGTCAGGGCGTGCTGATCCCCGTCTGGGCCGAGCGCACGAAGTTATGCGCCGGGACCGACAGCGGCGCGCCCTTCCGCCAGGCCAGGCCCACCTGCACCGTCGGCAGATCGCCCGACACATCGCGGATCTCGATCCGGTCGCCTTCCAGCGACCAGGGCCGGTAGACGAGGCTGGGCAGGATCGCGAGACCCGCCCCCGTGGCGACCAGCGACCGCACCGCCTCGACGCTGCGGGTGCGGAAGGTGATCTGGGGCTTCACGGGCAGGGCGGCGGTCAGGCGGCGGGTCGATTCCTCGATCTCGTCCACCATGAGCTGGATCAGCGGCTGGCCCGCCAGTTCCTCCAGCGTGATCGTCTCCTGCTGGGCCAGCGGATGGCCCAGCGGCAGCCAGAGCCGATAGGGCGATACCAGCAGCGTTTCCACATTCAGCGCCAGCCGGTCCTTGACGGATGAGGTCAGCAGGACCGCCACGTCCAGCTCGCCTCCGATCAGCAGATGCTGCAGGTAATCGCCGTTGTCCTCGATCACATTCAGCTCGATCTGCGGAAAGGCCCGGCGGTAGCGCGCGAGGATGTCCGACAGCACATAGCCCGCGACCATGCTGGTCACCCCCAGCGACAGCCGCCCGGTCGCCGTTTCGGCCTCGTCCTGAAAGGCCGACCGGGCCGTGGCCACATCGGCCAGGATCTTCCGGGCATGGCGCAGGAAGGCGGAGCCCTTGTGCGTGATCAGCAGCCCCCGCGCCTGCCGGTCGAACAGGACCACACCCAGATCCTCCTCCAGCCCCCGGATCGCCTCGGTCACCGAGGACTGGCTGATCGACAGCGCGCGCGCCGCGCCCGAGACCGACCCGGCCTCGGCAGCGGCGACGAAGAACTGAAGCTGGCGCAGCGTGAAGGCCATGGCGTGGCTCTCGTTTGCCGGCGGCGGCGGGGGTTTCACACCCCCGCACCCCCGTGGGATATTTGTGCAGAGAAGAAGTTGCGGATTCCGCGCCGCAGGGCAAGCGTGCAAGAGCGCAGGTTGTTGTCGTGGCGCGGCCGTGGTTTCTGGGCCGCGACAAGGATGGAGGCGGAGATGTGGCTGGCAGTGGCGGCGGTGGCGCTGGGCGGAGTGGCAATCGCGGTGCAGGCGCCGATCAACGCGGCACTGGGCCGGGGTCTCGGCGCGCCGGTTCCGGCGGCGGCGGTGTCCTTCGGCGTGGGGTTCGTGGTGCTGGTCGCGGTCTCGCTGCTGCAGGGGCAGGGCGGCAGCTATCTGAAGCTGGGTTCGGTGCCGATGTGGACGCTGCTGGGCGGGCTTCTGGGCGCCTGGTATGTCTTTGCCGCCGTCTGGGGCGTGGCCTCGCTGGGCGTGGTGACATTGGTCGCCGCTCTGGTCTTCGGCCAGATGGCCGCCGCGCTGGTGATCGACGCGACCGGGGCGCTTGGCATGGCCGTGCGCGAGATCACGCCCACCCGCATCGCGGCGGCGCTGATGGTGCTGGGCGGGCTGGTCCTTTCGCGGCTCTAGGAGCGGTCGACCGGCTTTGACCGCATCATCGCGACCGTCTCGCGTTCCGCACGGCGGCAGGCGACCGGAGGCAGGCCGCGCGCGATGAGGTCCATATCCTCCAGCAGCCTTGTGCCGATCTCGCGCAGGGCAAAGGTCAGCGCGCCGGCCCGGTGCGGCGAGAACAGCATGTTCGGCGTGGCCCGGATCGGATCGTCGGCGGGCAGGGGTTCCACCGGGAACACATCGCTCGCGACCCGGATCCGCCCCTCGGTCGCCGCTGCGACCAGCGCCGGGAAATCCGCCGCCGCCGCGCGGGACATCAGGATGAGCATCGCCCCCGGCTGCATCAGCGCAAGCGCGCGGCTGTCGATCAGCCCGGCATTGGCCGTGGTGATCGCCGCCATGACAAAGACAAAGCGGTTCTCGGCCATCAGCCGGTCAAGGCTGACCGGCTCCACCCCGAGCCGCCGCAGGTGGCCGGGCGGTAGCCAGGGGTCATGCGCCTGCACGCGGCAGCCGAAGGGCGCAAGCAACCGGTGCAGCGCCCGTCCGAGATCGCCGAACCCGATGATCCCCACGGTCGAGCCGGCCAGCATCTCGGCATCGCCGTTGCCCTCGAACAGCCATTTCTCCTGCCCGCGCAGGAAGGCCGCGTGCTCGCCGTGGATGTTCCGCGCCAGCGACAGCGCCATCCCCAGCGCCATCTCGGCGACCGGAGCGGCAAAGACCCCGCCCGGAGCCAGCACATGGATGCCGCGCCGGAAGCATTCGTCATAATCGATGTTCGGCAGGAAATTCGTCTCGACGTTGAAGATCGCCCGCAGCTTAGGCGCTAGCGCCAGCCGCTCCGCCCCCATCTCCTGCTGCGAGATCAGGATCTCTGTCTCCGGCAGGTGGCGGGCATAGAAGGCGTCGCGGTCCTCTCCCTGCCATTCCACCACCTCATGCGCCGCCCGGAAGGCGGCAAGCTCCTCGGTCGAGAAGATGTCCCCGGTGGTCCGGGGTTCGGGGTCGTACAGCACGCGCATCGGGGATCCTCCTGCGCGAAGCCTAGACCGGGCGCGGTGGGGGCAACAAGGCCCTCAGCCCGGCCAGAGCCCCTGGTCCAGCGGCACCCATCCCGCCGGAAGGGCAGGGGCCGGGCTCTCGTCCTGCCAGAACTCCAGCCGCAGATGGTCTGCCCGGTCGGGCGCATCCGCGCTGGCCATCAGCGCCCAACGCATCCGGAACCCGTCCTCCAGCAGCCCCTCGGCGTAGAAGGCGATCTCCTCTGCCTCCAGCGCCTCGGACGGGCTGGTCTCCCAGCCATCGGCCCCGCCCCAGAACACCAGCCCCTCGATATCGGGCAGCTTCCGGGCATGGCGGGCGAGGGGGGCGAGGAACGTCTCGATCGGGGTTAGAGCCTGTGTCATGCCTATCTCCGCATCATCGCCAGCCGGATCAGCGCCCGTTCCATCAGCGCCATTCCCGGCGCCTTGCTGGAGGATCGCAGCGTCAGGTCCGTCTCCAGCAGGAGAGAGACCGCCGCCTCCAGCACCCGCCCCCCCCAGTGCCCGGCCTGCCGCCCCATCGCGTCCTTCTGCTTGAAGCTCACCCGCGCCTTCTGGATCCCCGCCCCCGGCCCGCCCGGATCGCTCGCCGCCGCGTGGAGGATGCGGAAATGCCGCAAGGCCGCGATGCAGATCGTCACCGGCTGCGTGCCCTGCCCCTCCAGCCGCCGGAACAGCGGGCCGATCGCCTGTGCCCGCCCCTCGGCCACCGCGTCGATCAGCTCATCCACCTCGGCCTCGATGGTAGCCGGAGCCATCGCCGCCACATCCGCGGGGGTCAGGGGGGAGGGATCGCCATATTTGTACAGCGCGATCTTCTCCAGCGTCTGCCGGAAGTCGCCCGGATCCAGCGCCCGGGCCAGCATGTTGAGGTCGTTCATCGCCTCGCGGTCGATATCGACCAGCCCGGCCGCCTTCAGCGCCGCCTCGATCTCTTCCCGGCCCGGAGGTTCGTCATAAAGCCCGATGCAGACGGCCGCGGGGTGCTTCTCGAACAGCCCCTTCAGCGCTGACTTCCCCGTCAGCCCCCCCGCAGTGACCATGATCACCGCATCACCCGGACGCCATTCATTCAGGGCGACCCTGATCACCTCGGACAGCCCGTCGGTCGCCTCCTCGACAAAGGCCACCCGGGGGCCGGGAAAGAACCCCACCGCCTTGATCGCATCCAGCAGCAGACTGCCATCCCGCCGCAAATCGCCGCCCGACATCCGCGTCAGGCGCATCTCGGCCTCGCCCTCGGGGCCGACGAGGGCGGCAATCGCCTCTTGCCGCTTCAGGGCCACCCGCATCGCATCCGCGCCAAAGATCAGCAGGCCCGGACGTGCAGGATCGGGCTTCGCGCAATAGCGCGCGGCCTCGGCCCCCTTCAGGATCATGGCAGCCGGGCCGATTCGGCGATCAGTCGCGCGACGATCTGGTCGGCAAGGATGCGCATCAGCCGGAAGGCCGCGTCTTCCTCGGCCGCAAGCCCCGCGACGGTGGACCCCGTGGCCGAATAGGCGGTGAAGTTCTGCACCCGCCCGCCGGCGATCCGCGCGCCCGTCGCGCGCTCGGTCAGGGTCCAGTCCACCACGCCTTTCAGGTTGTAGCGGGTGATCTGGTTATCCGTGGTGATCCCCACGCCCACCGCCTCGGTGGTGATCCGGTAGCCCAGGTCATAGCGGATATCCTCGGGCCGCCCCAGGCGTTCCTCCAGCCGCTCGACCAGGTCAAAGCCGTTCTTGTCCGTCGGGTCCTGCACCCAGATCGTGCCCAGCAGCTTGTCCGCCCCGCCGCCCGGAGCATAGGCGGGCGTGAACCCGCAGGCCGCCAGGGCCAGCGGGGCAAGCAGAAGAAAGCGGCGGTTAAACGACGACATTGATGATGCGGCCCGGCACGACGATGATCTTCTTCACCGGCTGCCCGGCAAGGAACCTGACCACATCCTCGTTCGCCAGCGCAATCTTTTCAACCTCGGCCGCGGCCATATCCTTCGGCACGCTGATTTCCGCCCGGCGCTTGCCGTTGATCTGGATCGGCAGCGTCACCGTGTCATCGACCAGCAGCGCCGGGTCCGCCTTGGGCCAGGGAGCCTGGGCGCAAAGGCCCGCGCCGCCCTGATAGCTCCAGACCTCCTCCGCCATATGCGGGGTCATCGGGCTCATCAGCTGCGCCAGGGTGCGGATCGCCTCTTTCATCACCGGGGTCGAGGCATTGGCCTTCGCGATGGTGTTGGTAAAGGCATAAAGGCTGGCAATCGCCTTGTTGAAGGCAAAGCCCTCGATCCCCTTCGTCACCTCGTCGATGGCCCGGGCGGTCGCCCGCGCCAACTCCGCGTCACCCTCGCCCTTGTGGTCGGCGGGCATCTCGCCGATCCGGCTGCACAGCGACCAGACCCGCGACAGATGCTTGAACGCCGCCTCGGCCCCCGCGCTGGTCCATTCCACGTCCCGCTCGGGCGGCGAGTCGGACATGACGAACCACCGGGCCGTATCCGCGCCGAAGCTGGCGATGATGTTCATCGGATCGACGACGTTCTTCTTCGACTTCGACATCTTGGCCGAGGGGATGACCTCGACCTTGGTCCCGTCCTTCAACGTCGCCCCGCCTTCGCTGCGGATGATGTCCTCGGGCAGGTGATAGACCGGGCGGCCTGCCGCATCGGTCGTCTTGTAGATCTCATGCGTCACCATCCCCTGCGTGAACAGCGCGCTGAACGGCTCCACCGCCTTGGCGGGCAGGTGGCCGGTCTTGTGCATCGCCCGGGCGAAGAAGCGGGAATACAAGAGGTGCAGGATCGCGTGTTCGATCCCGCCGATATACTGGTCGACGTTCATCCAGTAATCGGCATCCTCGGCCACGGTCGGCGTCGTGGCGCGCGGCGCGGTGAAGCGCGCGTAATACCAGGACGAATCGACGAACGTGTCCATCGTATCCGTCTCGCGCTTGGCCGGAGCACCGCATTTCGGGCAGGCACAGTCGCGCCAGCTGGGATGGCGGTCCAAGGGATTGCCCGGCTTGTCAAAGCTCACGTCATAGGGCAGCTCGACCGGCAGATTCTCTTTCTTCTCCGGCACCACCCCGCACGTTGGGCAATGCACCACCGGAATCGGGCAGCCCCAATAACGCTGCCTTGAAATCCCCCAATCGCGCAGGCGGAACTTGGTCACGCCCTTGCCATATCCATTCGCCTCGGCATGGGCGATGGCCGCCGCCACGCCCTCATCTCCGGTCTGCACCGCCTCCCCGGCGAAACCGCGGATGTAGTGGACCTTCTCCGACTTCATCGGCACGAACGCCTCGGCCAGCGCGGCATCGCTGCCGTCCGCGGTAAAGACCGGCTTGATCGGCAGGGCATATTTCGTCGCAAAGTCAAAGTCGCGCTGGTCATGCGCCGGGCAACCGAAGATCGCCCCGGTGCCATAGTCCATCAGGATGAAGTTCGCGATCCAGACCGGCAATTCCCAGTTGGGGTCCAGCGGATGCTTGACGCGGATGCCCGTGTCATAGCCGATCTTCTCCGCCGTCTCGATTTCCTCGGCGCTGGTCCCGCCCTTGCGGCACTTGGCCACGAACTCCGCCACCGCCGGATCGCCCTCCAGCGCCCGGGCCAGCGGATGGTCCGGGCTGATCGCCGCGAAACTCGCCCCCATCAGCGTATCCGGCCGGGTCGTATAGACCTCCAGCGCCTCGAACCCCGCCGGAGCGCCCACGGTCTCGAACGCGAACTGCAAGCCCCGCGACTTGCCGATCCAGTTGGCCTGCATCAGCCGCACCTTCTCGGGCCAGTTGGTCAGCCCGTCCAGCGCGCCCAGCAGCTCTTCCGAGTAATCGCTGATCTTGAAGAACCACTGCACCAGCTCGCGCCGCTCCACCGCCGCGCCAGACCGCCAGCCCTTGCCGTCGATCACCTGCTCGTTCGCCAGCACCGTCATGTCGACCGGGTCCCAATTGACCACCGCCGCCTTCCGGTAGACCAGCCCGGCCTCCATCATGTCGATGAACATCGCCTGCTGCTGGCCGTAATACTCCGGGTCACAGGTCGCCAGCTCCCGGCTCCAGTCGATCGACAGGCCCAAGGGCTTCATCTGAGCCTTCATGTCCGCGATGTTGCCGTAGGTCCAGTCCTTCGGATGACCCCCCCGCTCCATCGCCGCATTCTCGGCGGGCATCCCGAAGGCGTCCCAGCCCATCGGGTGCAACACGCTGAATCCGCTCGCGGATTTGTACCGCGCGACCACATCGCCCATCGTATAGTTGCGCACATGGCCCATGTGGATGCGCCCCGAGGGATAGGGGAACATCTCCAGCACATAGTACTTGGGCTTCAAGGGGTCGCGCCGCGCCGTGAACGCCCCCGCCGCCTCCCAGGCAGCCTGCCATCTGGGTTCGATCACCGAAGGGTCATAGCGCGACATCAGGGGCCTCTCACTGCTTGCCGGGCGCAATTACACGGATCACGGCGAAAAGGTCCACCCCGCTCCATTTCCTGTCTGCAAATATCCGGGGGTCCGGGGCCGCGCCCCGGCGCCTGCCAGAGGAACCGCCTTACAGCCTGCTGTCGCGCACCCGCAGCTGCCGCGCCCGCGTCAGGATCGCATCCTCGACCGCCCGCACCGTTTCCGGCGCGACCGAGGCCCCGCCCTGGCCCTGCAGCGCCACCTTCAGGCTGCGCGCATCCAGCGCCGGGTCCTGCACATAGATCGTCGCGCGATAGGCCCGACCCCCACCCGGAGGCCGCCCATACCCCGTCACGATCACGCCGGTGAACGGATCCACCGATTCGATCGGCAGGAAGTTCAACACCTCAAGGCTTGCCTGCCAGAGATACTTGTTCACCTCGACCGTCGTGTTCGGATCGTCCGAGCTGCCGAACAGGTCCCAGATCGTCGACCCGCGTTCCCGCTCGGGGTTCGCCGCCCGGTTCGCCGCGCGCTGGGCATCCGCGCGCTCCTTCCGCGCCATCTGATCTTCCGTGGGGACCGAGCCACCCCGGTTGAACAGCCCGCCGCCACCGCAGGCGGTAAGGACGGCGACCAGCCCGGTTGCCAAGGCAATGCGTGCGACCCGCTGCAAGTTCATCCGTCCACCCTGTCTTTCCATAGTCCTGCTGTCTAGCCCAGCGCCCCCGGCCTGCCAAGGGCTTTCACCTTTTACCCCGCCTGTGGGGGGGTGGGGTCAGGCCCTCCCGACCTGTGGCATCGATGCACCAGCTTTCCCCCGTTTTGCGCCGGGCTGCCCGTTAGCGTTGCAATCCGGGGCGTCGCGGATGAAATACGGTTCATTCCCCTGCGGATTCCCCTGCGGCGGGCTTACCTTGAAGGAAAGAGGGAAAAACATGAAAAAGGTTCTCCTCGCAACCAGCGCCCTGGTTCTGACCGCCGGTGCCGCTGCTGCGGATATCTCCCTGTCGGGCTCGGCCCGCATGGGTATCGTTCACCTGGATCCGGGCGGCAGCGCCGACTCCTCGACCCAGTTCAGCTCGCGCGTCCGCATCGTGTTTACCGCTTCGGGCGAAACCGACACCGGCCTGTCGTTCGGCGCTTCGACCCGCGCTGACCAGGAAAGCGGCAACGACGCTGCTCTTGGCTCGTCGGGCACCACCAACGGCGACTCGACCGTGTTCATCTCGGGCGCCTTCGGCAAGCTGACCATGGGCGACGTTGATGGCGCTGCTGACGCTCTCGTCGGTCAGGTCTCGGGCGTTGGCTACGGCCCGAACGACGACACCCAGGAAATCAACTTCATCGGCACCGTCAAAACCGCCCTGTACTACGAGTACAGCGCCGGCGCGCTGACCTTCGGTGCTGGTATCGGCCAGATGGACACCGGTCTTGATACCTACAACCTCGGCGTGAAGTACGCTGCCGATGGTTATTCGGCTGCCCTCGCTTGGGAGCGTGCTGATTCTGGCCTCGGCAGCGTCGACATGATCTCGCTCGGCGGTTCGGCCACCTTCGGCCCGGCCACCGTCAAGGTCCGTGTCTCGGACGTGGACGTGTCGGGTATCGACACCGCCTACGCTCTGTCGGTCGATTACGCGATGGGTGACACCACCCTGACCGCCTTCTACACCGACTACGGCAACTCCAGCGTCGAACTGAACCCCTACCACCAGATCGGCAACGACGACGTGAAGCATTTCGGTCTGGGCGCTGCCTACGACCTGGGCGGCGGCGCGACCCTGGCTGGCGGTGTGACCCGTCAGAACAACGACGTCTCGCCGGACGCGACCATCGCGAACCTCGGCCTGAAGTTCTCGTTCTAATCCTTCGGGATCGAACGACAGGGAAGAGCGGGCTTTTGCCCGCTCTTTTCTTTTCCGGCCCGGCGATTAGGTTGCCCGTGCAAGGACGGGGGCAAGACGATGGCACTGGACCAGATTCTCGCGCGGATGCGCGCGGCGGAACGGGCGGCGGGGCGTGGGGAAGGTTCGGTCACGCTGATCGCCGTCTCCAAGGTGCAACCGGCTGACCGGGTGCAGGCCGTGCTGGATCAGGGCCACCGCGTCTTTGGCGAAAACTATGTGCAAGAGGCAGCGGCGAAATGGCCCGCCTGGCGCGCGGCTTATGGCCCGTTGCAGGTTCACATGATCGGCCCCTTGCAGACCAACAAGGCGAAGCTGGCGGTCGATCTTTTCGATGCGATCCACACGCTCGACCGCCCCTCGCTGGCCACGAAACTCGCCAGCCTGGCCCAGGCGCGCGGCGCCCTGCCGCAGTTGTTCGTCCAGGTGAACACGGGTGAGGAACCGCAGAAGGCTGGCGTCCTGCCCGCCGACCTCTCCGCCTTCCTGCGCGATTGCCGCGCGATGGACCTCGCGCCCCACGGCCTCATGTGCATCCCGCCCGAAGATCAGGATCCCACCCCGCATTTCGCCATGCTGGCCCGGATGGCCGCCGACCATGGGCTTTCCGGCCTCTCGATGGGCATGAGCGGCGATTTCGAGACCGCCATCGCCCACGGCGCCACCCATATCCGCGTCGGCAGCGCCATCTTCGGCGCAAGGGCCTATCCGACCCCGTAAGCCGCGCCCCGGCGACCGCTTTCCGGCCCGTCGCAGCCCCTCTGGCCACGGGTTAACAAATTCCTAACGCCCGCGCGTAACCGATTGATTGCGCGGGATAATCGAAAAATGTCCACCGTGGACAGTCAGACCAGCCAGACCCGCGCATAGGGGGGCAGCACGATCTGCCCGTGGTGGGTCTCCACCCGCTGATCCGACAGCAGGTCCCGCATCTCCCCCACCCCCAGGGCGCGGGCCCAGGCTTCCGGCACCTCCTGCCAGTGCTCGGTGAAGTTGAAGAGGGCAAGCAGGACCCCGGTCGGCGCGACCCGCTGGAAGGCAAAGACCGCCGGGTTCCCCGAGGCCACCACCCGCACCGGCACCGCCCCATGCAGTTCCGCCGTCGCCGCCCGCCGCGCCAGGATCGCCTTCGTTCCCCAGAAGACCCGCGCCCCCGGCGTGTCCCCCGAATGTCGCCCCTCCGCCGCCGCCCAGTCCATCCGGGGCCGGTGCACCCAGCGGCTGTCATGGGCATGGTGGGGCTCGTCAAGGTAGGAGTAGTCGTTGGTCAGCGCCAGCTCGTCACCCATGTAGATCAGCGGGATCCCCCCCCAGGCCGCGATCAGCGCGTGCCCCATCAGGATCCGCTGCACCGCCATCTCCACCGCCGCCGGGTCGCCCGCCGTCTCCAGCCCCGCAAGGCTGGCGAAGGTCCCCGAGATCCGCTTGTCCCCCGTCGCCGGGTTCACCTGGAACAGCTGACCCTTGGCGAAGGTCCCCGGAAAGGACCCCTCATAGAAATCCGACAGGAAACCGCGGTGCCCATGCCCCGACAGCCCCACCGCCGCCGCATCCTCATCCGTCACCGCCCAGCCGATATCGTCGTGGCAGCGGATATAGGTCGCATAGGTCGCATTGGTCAGCCGGTCCGGGAAATGGCTGGCCAGCACATGCGTCATCAGCCCGGTATCCCGGCTGGCCAGCGCCGACCAGAACTGCACCATCAGGCTGTTGTGATAGGCGAGGTTCCCCTCCTTCCCGTCATGCCTGCCGCGCCCCAGATAGGGCAGCATCTCCGCCGGGGCGACGATCGCCTCCTCCAGATGGATCACCGCCGCCGAGGCGATCCGCGAACAGGCCCGCAGCGCCTGCAGGATCATGTGGACCTCCGGCTCGGACTGGCAACGCGTCCCCATCCGCTTCCACATGAAGGCCACCGCATCCAGCCGCAGCACATCCACGCCCCGGTTGGCAAGGAACAGCATCACCTCCACGATTTCCAGGAACACGGCCGGGTTGGCCCAGTTCAGGTCCCACTGATGTTCGTTGAAGGTGGTCCAGACCCATTTCCCAAGCTCGGGGTAATGGGTGAAGTTGCCCGGCGCGTTGTCGGGAAAGACCTCGACCAGGGTGCGTTCATACTGCTGCGGCAGGTCGGGGCTGTCGAACATCAGGTAGTAGTCCTGATATTTCGGATCCCCCTTCGCCGCCTTCTTCGCCCAGGCATGTTCCTTCGCCGTGTGGTTCAGCACCAGATCGACGCAAAGCGAGATCCCCCGGGCCCGAAGGGCGGTGCCGACCGTCTCGAAATCCTCCATCGTGCCATAGGCCGGGTTGATCTGGCGGTAGTCCATGACCGAATAGCCGCCGTCGCTGTCCCCCGGCCGAGGCTTCAGGCAGGGCATCAGGTGGACATAGGTGATCCCCAGGTCATCAAGGTAATCCAGCTTGTCCAGGATTCCCCGCAGGGTCCCGGCGAAGCGGTCGATGTAGAAGACATATCCGGCCATGCCGGGGCGCTGGAACCAGTCGGGCTCAAGGTCGCGCTGCAGGTCCAGCCGTTTCAGGTCCGCCGGGCGCGCGGCCCAGCCCTTTTTCAGCGCCTTCACCAGCTTTTCGCGGAACGTGGCGTAATCGGGCCGCGCGCCGTAAAGCGCCTCAAGCATCGGGAAAAGGTCAGGGGCCGAGCGGGCAAGCCGCAGGTTGAAGATCTCGTCATCCGCGACGGACGGCGTTCTGGCCATGGCTTTCTCCCGTGTTTCGGCGAGATTAGGCAATCCAAAGCGGTTTGGAAAGGGGATGCCGCCAAGACACGCCGCCGATTTCTCCAAAGAGATCGGACCGGATCCATCGAAGGGTCCGTGCGCCGGGTCGCGCGGTCAGGCTCGGACGACCAGCCGGGTCTGGTGAGTGATGCGAGGGGCGATCCAATGCAGGTCGCGGCGCGACAGCGCCACGCAACCGGCGGTTGGCGCGCCGGGACGGCGCCACTGGTGGATGAAGATGGCCGAGCCGCGACCGGCTTCGGCATGGGGCCAGTTCCAGTCGGTGATGATCACCAGATCATACATCGGATCCGCCCGGCGCAGCCGTTCGTGGCTGAAGCCATGCGGAGCACGGACCATCAGGTTGTAATCCTCGTCCCTCGGGTCGTCGGACCAGAGGTCCGACGGACCGATCGGCAGCGCCCAGTCGGCGGGCCGCGTCAGCCGGTCCGGGCGGTAGAGCATTCCGACCAGCCGGTGCACCCCGGCGGGGGTCGCCCCGTCCCCCTCGCGCTTGGCCTTGGCGAGAACGATCCCGCCGCGACCGATGGAGCAGGGGAAGACCCGCCCAAGGAAGCGCACCCCCATCGGCGTCACGACCAGATCCGTGGCCTTCACAGCATATGCCCCGATTTCGCGGCCTTGGTCGCCAGATAGGCCCGGTTCTGCGCGGTTTCGCCCACCTTCAGCGGCACGCGCTCAACCACATGCAGGCCCGAATCCTCCATCATCGCCAGTTTCTTGGGGTTGTTGGTCAGAAGCCGCACGCTGGAGAATCCCAGCTTCCGCAGGATCTCGGCTCCGATGCGGAAGTCGCGTTCGTCATCCTCGAACCCCAGGCGGTGGTTGGCCTCGACCGTGTCAAAGCCCTGATCCTGCAGGGAATAGGCGCGCATCTTGTTGGCAAGGCCGATGCCCCGACCCTCCTGGTTCAGATAGAGCAGCACCCCGGCCCCTTCCTCGCCCATCTGGGCCAGGGCGGCGCGAAGCTGCGGGCCGCAGTCGCATTTCAGGCTGCCAAGGACATCCCCGGTAAAACAGGCCGAATGGAGCCGCGCGAGCACCGGCTGCGACCGATCCGGACGGCCGATCTCGATGGCATAGTGCTCGTCGCCGCCATCGTCAGGACGGAAGATGTGGACCCGCCCCGCCTCACTGGCGACGAGGGGGACACGGGCCGAGACGACTTCGGCCATCGGTGGAAGGGCGGCCAAGGCGGGGGCGATCTCTTCCAGCACCAGCAGGGTCAGGCCGTGGTCAGCGGCCAGACGCAGGGCGTCTTGGATCGGAACCACCAGCGCGGCGGGCAGCAGATGCGCCGCCTTGGCCAGGGACAGCGCCGCGCGGTGCAGGCTGGCCGTGCCCTCACGGGCCGAGGTCAGCGGTCCCTTCATCGGCACCCGCAAATCGTCGGCCGGATCGGCGACGGCCCGCAGCCAGGCGAGGTCGGCATCGGCAGGCGGCAGGATCCGCGCCAGATCGCCGTCATAGGCGCGGGCTTTCAGCGTCTCGGCCCGGCGGGCCGTGATCGCAAGGACCGGCGAGCCGAAGCCGCGCAGGTCGGCCAGCCGCTCGGCATCCAGCGCCTCGACCGCCGCGACCAGCGCCGCGCCCTCGGGTCCGCACAGGACCACCGGCACGCCCATGCGCAGGTCGCCCCGCGCTCGGGTCAGGCGTTCGGCTGTGGACAGGCTCAGGCTCATGCGCCCATCCATAGCCTTGGGATTGCGGAATTGAAACATAGGTCGCGGAACCGACACGTCCCCGTGAGGTTTTCGTAGCAATTCTTGCTGGAGCCGTGATCGCGGCGCATCTCCGGTAGGACCAAGACGGAGGTACCCATGCCCGGACTGCGGAAGATCCTGCTTGTCGATGACGACGACGACCTGCGCGAGGCGCTGAGCGAACAGCTGGTGATGACCGAGGATTTCGACGTCTTCGAAGCCGGCAACGGCGCCGAGGGGATGGAGAAGGTCAAGGCCGGGCTTTTCGACCTGGTGATCCTCGATGTGGGCCTGCCCGACACAGACGGTCGCGAGCTTTGCCGTCGGATGCGCAAGGGGGGCGTGAAATGCCCGATCCTGATGCTGACCGGCCATGACACCGACAGCGATACGATCCTCGGCCTGGATGCCGGGGCGAACGACTATGTGACCAAGCCGTTCAAGTTCCCGGTCCTGCTGGCCCGCATCCGGGCGCAGCTGCGGACGCATGAGCAATCCGAGGATGCGGTGTTCCAGATGGGGCCCTACACCTTCAAGCCGGCGCAGAAGATGCTGGTGGACGAGAAGGAAAAGAAGATCCGTCTGACCGAGAAGGAAACCAACATCCTGAAATACCTCTACCGCGCACAATCGGGCGTGGTGCCGCGCGACGTGCTGCTGCATGAGGTCTGGGGTTACAACGCCGGGGTCACGACCCACACGCTGGAGACCCACATCTACCGCCTGCGCCAGAAGATCGAGCCCGACCCCTCGAACGCGCGTCTGCTGGTCACCGAAAGCGGAGGTTACCGGCTGGTCGCCTGAAGCTCCCCTTGCCGCGTCGGGGTCATGGCGCGGCTCCTCCCTGTTGGCCTGGCCCGGCGCAACCCGACGGGGTCGCCGGGTAATTTTGTGGCGGGGGCGCAACAGCATGCTGCGACCTTCGTGCAACAGATGCGAAATGTTACGACCCAGGACTTATTGTTGCCGAAATCGCTTGCTACCTTTCTTTCATGCACAGGTTGTGCAACGGGTTCCCCTTGTCGCGTCGGGGTTATGGCGCGGCATCCTCCCTGTTGGACCTGGCCGGGCTTCTTGCCCGGCCTTTTTTTGTTTCGCGCCCGGACGAAATGTCACGGACATGGCGCGCGCCTGCCATGCCGTTTGCACAATTGGCCCGCTAAAACCGCGCCCGGCCGCAGACAGTCTGCGGTGCTTACGGAGAGACCAATGCGTATCGTACTTGCCGCCCTTGCCACCCTTGCAGCGACCCCGACCCTGGCCGAAGACCTGGTTTTCACCCTGGTCAACGACAGCTCGCAAACTGTCGTCGAGATGTATGTCTCCGAAGTGGATGCCGCTCTTTGGGGCGAGAACATCCTGTTCGACGTGGTCGAACCCGGTGTTTCGGGCGAGGTGACGATCGCCGACGGCCTTGACGTCTGCGACTACGACATGCGCTTTGTCACCGCCGAGGGCGGCGAGGTCGAGGATACGCAGAACCTGTGCGACCTCGGCACCTACACGCTGACCGATTGACCCGGCCGGGCACTTGAGACTTGTGGCGGTCGGGCTTAGGGTCGGCCGCCCAAGCCGGAGCCTGCCGATGCCCTTCACCCTTGCCACCTGGAACATCAACTCCGTCCGTCTGCGCGAGGCGCTGGTCTCGCGGCTGATGACGGAAGAGACGCCGGACATCCTGTGCCTGCAGGAGTGCAAATGCCCGGTCGAGCTGATCCCGCTGGAGGGGTTCCGGGCGCTGGGCTACACCCATGTCGTTGCACGGGGGCAGAAGGGCTATAACGGCGTCGCGATCCTGTCGAAACTGCCGATGCAGGATGTGGGCGGCCATGATTTCGCGACGCTGGGTCATGCCCGCCATGTCGCGGGGCGGCTGGAAAACGGGGTCACCATCCACAATTTCTATGTCCCCGCCGGCGGCGATATCCCCGACCGCGAGCAGAATGTGAAATTTGGCCAGAAGCTCGACTTCCTGACCCATATGCGCGACCATTTCCACGGCGAACGCCCGGAAAAGGCGATCCTCGTCGGCGATCTGAACATCGCCCCGCGTGAGGATGACGTCTGGAACCATAAGGCTTTGCTCAAGATCGTCAGCCACACCCCGATCGAGGTCGACCACCTGTCCCAGGTGATGGACTCGGGCGGCTGGCAGGACATCACCCGCAAGGACATTCCCGAAGGCCGGCTCTTCAGCTGGTGGAGCTACCGCAGCCCGGACTGGGACAGCGCCGACAAGGGCCGCCGGCTGGACCATGTCTGGGCAACGCCCGATATCTCAAACGCCGCCCATTCCAGCCGCATCCTTCGTCCCGTGCGCGGATGGGAACAGCCCAGCGATCACGTCCCGGTCTTCGCCAGCTTCGACCTCTGACGGGAACAAATCCCGCGCTTGCCGGCTGATTCCCCGACATCAGCGGTGGGGGATCTCGTGCGTCTATGGCAACTGGTCGAACCGGGGCAGCTTCCCGGCCTTTCCGGCGAAGGCACCCGCAAGAACGGGGGGCGCTGGAACAGCCCCGGCCGCCCGGCGGTCTATTGCGCCTCGTCGCTGGCGCTTGCCGCGCTGGAGGTGCTGGTCAACCTCCCCCGCGCGCGGCGCCGGAAGGGGCACACCCCCGAGCAACAGGCGGTTGAATACGACCTGCCCGACCACCTCTGCAAAATCTCGGGCTTTCCCGGCGCGCTGCCAGAGGCGCGGACCCGACCGCTGGGCGATGCCTGGCTGGACAGTCTGGAATGTCTGGCCCTGTCCGTCCCGTCGAATGTCGTCCCGCTTGAGGCGAACGTGGTCCTGAATCCGCGCCACCCGGATATCGACCTGGTGGTCGTTGTGCGGGTAGAGCCCTTCGACTTCGATCCCCGGCTGCTGGACTGACTACTGACCGGCCACCAGTGCCGCCAGCACCGCCTTGGCGCTGTCGCTGTCCCATTCCGCATCGCCGATCAGCCGGGCGACCTCTTGCCCCTCGGGATTCAGGATCACCGTGACGGGCAGGCCCATGACGGCCATCCCCCGCGCCAGTTCGGACTTGGGGTCACGCAGCACCGGAAGGCCCGTGACCTCGGCCTCGGCATAGAAGCGCTGGATCCCTGCCACCGCGTTCCGCCCTGTCGCCACCGGGACCACCGCAATCTCGGGCAGCGCCGCCTGCAGCCGGTCCAGCGAGGGCATCTCACGCCGGCAGGGCGCGCACCAGGTCGCCCAGAAGTTCAGGACCACCCATTTCCCGCGATACTCGGCCAGGCTGCGCTCTCCGTCCTCGGCGTCCAGCAGCACGACCTCGGGGATCGCGACCGGGGCCTCATGCAGCGCCAGTTTCTTCATGTCACCTTCGCGCAGGGCCGCCACATCGGCCCAAGCCGCGTTTGCACCGATCAGGAAGGCCGTGTAGAGGACGACCAGCAAATTCCGCACGTTTCCACCCCTCGAGGCCAGCATGACCGTCACCCCCGACTCCAAAGCCGCCAACCAGATGTGGGGCGGTCGCTTCTCGGCCGGGCCGGACGCGATCATGCAGGCGATAAACGCCTCGATCGGGTTCGACCAGCGGCTTTACGCGCAGGACATCGCGGGCAGCCGGGCCCATGCCGCCATGTTGGCTGCGCAGGGCATCATCAGCAATAAGGATGCCGAGGCGATTGGGGAAGGCCTGCTCGCGATCTTGTCAGAGATCGAGGCTGGCCAGTTCCCCTTCACGCCCGAGCTTGAGGATATCCACCTCAACATCGAGGCCCGCCTGACCGAACGGATCGGCGAGGCCGGGAAGCGCCTGCACACCGGGCGCAGCCGGAACGACCAGGTGGCGGTCGACTTCCGCCTCTGGGTCCGCGACCAGTGCGACCAGGCCATCGCCGGGCTGACCGGCCTGATGCAGGCGTTCCTGAAGCAGGCCGAGGTCGGCGCCGATTGGGTGATGCCCGGCTTCACCCACCTGCAGACCGCCCAGCCGGTGACCTGGGGCCACCACATGCTGGCCTATGTCGAGATGCTGGCCCGCGACCGCAGCCGGTTCGAGGACGCCCGCCGCCGGATGAACGAATGTCCCCTCGGCGCCGCCGCTCTGGCCGGGACCAGCTTCCCGATCGACCGTCACATGACGGCGCAGGCGCTTGGCTTCGACCGGCCCACGGCGAACAGCCTGGATTCCGTCAGCGACCGCGACTTCGCGCTGGAATTCCTGTCCGCCTCCAGCATCTGCGCCATGCACCTGTCCCGCTTTGCCGAAGAACTGGTGATCTGGTCGTCGGCCCAGTTCCGCTTCGTCCGGCTTTCGGACAAGTGGACCACCGGGTCCAGCATCATGCCGCAGAAGAAGAATCCCGACGCGGCCGAGCTTCTGCGTGCCAAGCTGGGCCGGATCCTCGGGGCGACGGTGGCGCTCTTCACCGTGATGAAGGGGCTGGCGCTGACCTATTCCAAGGACATGCAAGAGGACAAGGAACAGGTCTTCGACGCCGCCGACAGCCTGATGCTGGGCCTTGCCGCGATGACCGGCATGGTCTCGGACATGACCGCCAACCGCGAGATCCTGCGCGCCGCCGCGGCCTCGGGCTTCTCGACCGCGACCGATCTGGCGGACTGGCTGGTCAAGGCGCTGAACCTGCCCTTCCGCGAGGCGCATCATGTCACCGGCACGCTGGTGGCGATGGCCGAGAGCAAGGGCTGCGACCTGCCCGACCTGACGCTGGCCGACATGCAATCGGTCCATTCCGGCATCACCGACCAGGTGTTCGGCGTCCTGGGCGTGGAAAACTCGGTCCGCAGCCGCACCTCCTATGGCGGCACCGCCCCCGACCGGGTGCGCGAGCAGGTGGCGCGCTGGCAGGCGGCGCTGGGCTGAAACCCTGACCTTGCCAGCCGCCTGCCGCGCTGCCACCTTTGCGGCACATCACCATGAGGTCCCGATGCCCCGCCTGATCCTGCCCCTTCTCCTTGTCCTGGTCGCCTGCGGCGCGGATGGAGAGCCGCAACCCCCCGCCAAGCCGGGCATTTCGATCACCGGCGAGGCGCAGATCGGCGTGGTCAGCGTCAAATGACCCCGCTGCGCCTGTGCTTCCTCGCGCTGGCGGTCTGGGGCGCGGTGCATCCGATGTACTGGTTCCTGACCTACATGCGCGAGACGGGGACGGGGCTGGGTGGCCTGATCGACGCCTGGTATGTCAATGCCTCGACCACCGGGTTGACCTGGGACCTGACAATCGCCGCCATCGCCCTGACCGTCTGGATCCTGGCCGAGGCGATCAGCCGCCGCGCCTGGTGGCATCTGGTGGCGATCCCCGCGACCTTCGGCATCGGCGTGAGCTGCGGTTTGCCCCTGTACCTTTTCCTGCGTTCGGGGCGTCCATCGCATTGAGCGCGTGCCGCGCAAGCCTTTCCTCTCGCCGCTTTGCGTGAAGAACGCAAAGCGGCTCGGCTGTTGGGGGGGGGGGGGGGCCCCCCCCCCCCCCCCCGGGGGCGGGGGGGGGAGGGGGGGGGTCGGGGGGATGGGAGGGGGGGGGGGGGGCGGGGCGCCCAGCGGGGGGGGG
>JARFTV010000004.1:0-10949 GCA_029289325.1 Alphaproteobacteria bacterium | reverse complement strand
AGCCTAGAGCGTGAGGATCGTCTGGCCGGTCGTGGCGCGGGCCTCCAGCGTGCGGTGCGCCTCGGCCACCTGCTCCAGCGGAAAGCGTTGGTCGATGCGGATCTTCACCTTGCCCGACAGGACCATGTCGCACAGGTCGCGCGCCATCTGCTGGCAGGTGGCGTGGTCGGCGATATGGGTGAAGATCGTCTGCCGCGTGATCTTGAGCGAGCCCTTGGCGGCCAGCAGGCCGATATCAAAGGGCGGGACCTTGCCGCTGGCATTACCGAAGGAAATCAGCATCCCCAAGGGTTTCAGGCAGTCGAGCGAGCCATCGAACGTGTCCTTGCCCACCGAATCCATCACCACGTCGACCCCCTTGCCGCCGGTCAGCTCCTTGACCCGGGCCATGAAATCCTCGGTCCGGTAGTTGATCGCATGGGTCGCCCCATGCTCCAGCGCGAGGCGGCATTTATCGTCCGACCCGGCGGTGGCGATCAGGGTGATCCCATCCGCCCTGGCCCATTGGCAGGCCAGCAGACCCACGCCCCCCGCCGCGGCATGGAACAGGACCGTATCCCCGGCCTTGAGCGGAGTCGTGCGGCGGAAGAGGTAATGCACCGTCATCCCCTTCAGCATCATCGCCGCGCCTTCCTCGAAGCTGATCCCCTCGGGCAGGGGGCAGACCTGGGCGGCCGGCATCACCCGCGCCTCGGCATAGGCACCGGGCGGCTGGGCGGCATAGGCGACCCGGTCGCCGGGCTTTACATGGCTGACGCCCGGCCCCACGGCCTCCACCACGCCCGAGGCCTCCATGCCAAGCGCGGCGGGTAGCGGCATCGGGTAGAGCCCTGACCGCTGGTAGACGTCGATGAAGTTCAGCCCGCAGGCCTTGTGCCGGATGCGCAGCTCTCCCGGCCCCGGTTCGCCTACCGGTCGGTCGACCAGTTTCAGGACCTCCGGCCCGCCCTGGGCCTCGATGATGACGGTGCGTGCCATGTGCTTCTCCCTTGTTGCCGCCATCCTAGCCCGCCGCCAGCGGTTGGCCAGCCGGGCGCGGGCCGAAATCCGCGATTTCCGGTCCGGTTTCCTTGAAGAAATCGGCGCTTTGCACGGGCCGGTCGCCCGGATATTACGGCGCGGTCAGACCGGGGGCGACGATGGACCATTTCCTTTACAAGAACGGCACGCTGCACGCCGAGGGCGTCCCGATCCCCGAGATCGCGGCGCAGGTCGGCACGCCGTTCTATGTCTATTCGACCGCCACCCTGACCCGGCATTACACCCTGTTCACCGAGGCGCTGTCGCCGTTGCCGCATCTTGTCTGCTTTGCGATCAAGTCCCTGTCGAATGTCGCGGTGCTCAAGACCCTCGGCAATCTTGGCGCGGGGATGGATGTGGTCTCGGGCGGCGAATACCTGCGGGCCAAGGCGGCCGGGGTTCCGGGAGAGCGGATCGTGTTCTCGGGCGTCGGCAAGACGCGGGAGGAGATGCGGCTGGCCCTGACTGGCGGCATCCGTCAGTTCAATGTCGAATCCGAACCCGAGATGCGGGCGCTGTCCGAGGTTGCGACCTCGCTTGGCGTCACGGCCCCGATCACCATTCGCGTGAACCCCGACGTGGATGCACGAACGCACGAGAAGATCGCCACCGGCAAGAAGGAAAACAAGTTCGGCATCCCGATCGCTCGCGCCAGTGAGGTCTATGCCGAGGCCGCGCGCCTTCCCGGCCTGCAGGTCGTCGGGATCGATGTCCATATCGGCAGCCAGCTGACCGAGCTGGAGCCGTTCGAACAGGCCTATCTCAAGGTCGCCGACCTGACCCGCCGCCTGCGGTCCGAGGGCCATGCGATCACCCGGCTCGACCTTGGTGGCGGTTTGGGCATCCCCTACACCCGATCGAACGAGGCGCCGCCCCTGCCCACGGACTATGGCGCGCTGATCAAGCGCACCGTGGGGGATCTGGGCTGCGAGGTGGAGATCGAGCCGGGCCGCCTGATCTCGGGCAATGCCGGGCTGCTCGTGGCCTCTGTCATCTACATCAAGAACGGCGAGGGCCGCGATTTCCTGATCCTCGATGCCGCGATGAACGACCTCGTCCGCCCCTCGATGTACGGCGCGCATCACGACATCGTCCCTGTGGCCGAACCCCCCATCGCCGCCCCGACGCAGGAGTTCGACGTGGTCGGCCCGGTCTGCGAGACCGGCGACACCTTCGCCAAGGGCCGCGACCTGCCGCTTCTGGCCGAGGGCGACCTTGTCGCCTTCCGCAGCGCCGGTGCCTATGGCGCGGTCATGGCGTCGGAGTACAACACCCGCCCCCTCGTCCCCGAGGTTCTGGTCAACGGGGATCACTTCGCTGTCATCCGGGGCCGTCCAAGCTTTGACGAAATCCTCAACCGCGATACCATCCCCGCATGGCTGTGACGTGTCGTCCGGTCAAAGGCAGGTAGGATGACCGGACCGAAGCCCCAAGCGCCCCTGAAATCGCTCGTCTGGCCGATGCGCCTGACGCTGCTTGGGCTTTGGGCGGAACGCCTGTCGCGGGCCTTCTGGCCGCTGTGGTCGCTGGTCCTTGCCGCCCTCGCCGCCCTTGCTTTCGGGCTGCAGGATCTTGGCCCGCTCCGCTATGCCCAGATCGCGGGCGGTATCGTTGCCGTTCTTGCCCTTGGGCTTTTCGCCCTCGGCCTGCGCCGCTTCCGCAAGCCAACGATCATCGAGGCGCTCGACCGGCTCGATGCCACCATGCCCGGCCGCCCGATCGCCAGCCTGCGCGACACCCAGGCCATCGGCACGGCAGACCCCGCCTCGCTTGCCGTCTGGCAGGCGCATCAAGAGCGGATGGCCGCCCGTGCCGCGCAGGCACGCCCGGTCCGGCCCGACCTGCGCCTGTCCTCCCGGGATCCGTTCAGCCTGCGCTATGTCGCGCTGACCGCCTTCGTCATGGCGCTGATCTTCGGCTCGTTCTGGCGCGCGGCCTCGGTCACCGGGCTTGCCCCCGGCCCCGCCATCGCCATGCCCGGCGGTCCCAGCTGGGAAGCCTGGGCCCAGCCGCCCGCATATACCGGCAAGCCCTCGCTCTACCTCAACGACATCACCGCCCCGGTGCTTGAGGTTCCGACCGGCACCCGGCTGCAGATCCGCCTCTACGGCCCCGAGGGCACGCTCTCCGTCACCCAGACCATCGCCGACCCGCCCCCTGCGGCGCCCGAGGCGACCCAGACCGCCGCCGTGCCCGACGGCATGGCGGGCGTGCGGGACTTTACCGTCACCCGCTCGGGCAACCTTGCCATCGAAGGCCCCGGCGGCCGCGAATGGGATATTGCCGCGCTGCCCGACGCCGCCCCCGCGATCAGCGTCACCGGCGAGATCGGCCGCGAGGGCGACGGTCGCTTCACCCAGGGCTTCACCGCCTCGGACGATTACGGCGTCGTCGCCGGCCGCGTCACCATCAGCCTCGACCTTGCCCGGATCGACCGCCGTCACGGCCTGATCCCCGACCCCGAGCCTGTGGATCCCGTGGTCCTTGACCTGCCGATGCCGCTGTCCGGCAACCGGGGCGAGATCACCGACACCCTCGTCGATGACCTGTCGAAGCACGTTTTCGCCAACCTGCCCGTAACCATGGTGTTCGCCGCCGTCGATGCCGCCGGGCAAGAGGGCCAGTCTACCCCCTACAGCGTGACCCTTCCCGGCAAGCGCTTCTTCGACCCGCTCGCCGCCGCTCTGATAGAGATGCGGCGCGATATCCTGTGGAACCGGATCAACGCCCCCCGCGCGGTGGAATTGCTCAAGGCCGTAAGCTACGCCCCCGATGGCTTCATCCGTCACGACCGCGCCTTCCTGCACCTCCGCGTCCTGATCCGCGAGCTTGAGGCGAAAGAAGCCAGCCTGTCGACCGAAGACCGCGATGCCCTGGCCGAAAAGCTCTGGACCATCGCGCTGATGGTCGAGGAGGGGAACCTTCAGGACGCGCTGGAACGGCTGCAACGCGCGCAGGACCGGCTGGACGAGGCGATCCGCAACGGTGCCTCGCCCGAGGAGATCGACCGCCTGATGAAGGAAATGCAGCAGGCGCTGAACGAATACATGCGCGAACTGGCCGAAGAGGCGCAGCGCAACCCCGGCGACCAGCAGCAGCAGGGGATGATGCAGGGCCAGATGATGTCCGGCGACCAGCTCCAGCAGATGCTAGACGAGCTCCAGCGCCTGATGGAAGAAGGCCGCACCGCCGAGGCCGCCGAGCTGATGGAACAGCTGCGGCAGCTGATGGAGAACATGCAGGTCGTGCAGGGCCAGGGCGGCCAGGGGCAGGGCCAGGGCGGTCCGATGGGCGAACTTGGCGACACGCTGCGCGACCAGCAGGAACTGTCGGACGAGGCCTATCGCGACATGCAGCGGGGCCGGAACGGCCAGCAGCCCGGCCAAGAGGGCCAGCAGCCCGGCGACCAGCAAGAGGGTGAAGGCGGTCAGCAGCAAGGCCAGCAGGGCCAGGGTCAGGGCAGTTTCGCCGAGCGCCAGCGTGAGCTGCGCGACCGGCTGGACCGGCTCCAGGATGGCCAGCTGCCCGGCGACGGCTCGGAGCGGGGCGAGGAAGGCCGCCGCAACCTCGACCGCGCCGGTCGCGCGATGGACGAGGCGGAAGACTCCCTGCGCCGGGGCGATCTTGACGGCGCGCTCGACCGCCAGGCCGAGGCGATGGAAGCGATGCGTGATGGGATGCGCAATTTCGGCGAGGCTCTGGCCGAAGAGCAGCGGCAGAACCGGGGCGCGAATGGCGAAAGCCGTGAGTTCGGCAGCGCCGACCCCAATGGCCGCGATCCTCTGGGCCGCGAACCCGGCGACACGGCGCGGATCGGTTCGGACCAGAACATGGTGCAGAACGACCCGAACCTGCGCGCGCAGGAATTGCTGGACGAACTCCGCCGCCGCTCGGGCGAACTGACCCGCCCGACCGAGGAGCTGGATTACTTCAAGCGCCTCCTGCAGCTGTTCTGACCCTCCGCGAACGCTCCCCGAGCACGTCGGCACTCGTCTCGGCACACCGGGGCTGTCCCCGTGTCCCCCTCCGGCCGGCACCATGCGAGGAGGGCCGGCGGGCTCGAAAAACTGTCGATCAGCCGCCTCCGGCAAGTCTTAATAAATCCCTAACGCCCGCGACCAAGTCATTGAAACGTATATGGTTTCCCAATATGTCCACCGTGGACAGCCACCAGCCTTGCTGCCCCCGCCGATCCGCGCCACTCTGACGGCATGACCCCGACCGCTCCCACCCCTCGCCTGATCCCGCTCGACCTCGCGCGGAGCCTCGCGATCCTCTGCATGGTGGTCTTCCACTTCACCTTCGACCTCGCCCTGTTCGGCTTCATTCCCCCCGACACGATGGTCCAGCCCTTCTGGTACTACTTCGCCCGGATGATCGCCGGCAGCTTCCTCTTCCTGTCCGGGGTCAGCCTCTGGCTAGCCCATGGGCGGGGCATCCGCTGGCCCGCCTTCTGGACCCGCTTCGCGAAGATCGCCGCCGCCGCCCTGCTGGTGACCCTCGCCAGCATCTGGTTCGTCCCTGGCGGCACGATCCTTTTCGGGATCCTCCACGCCATCGCCGCCGCGAGCCTCCTTGGCCTCGTCGCCCTTCGCCTGCCTTGGCCCGTGACCCTGGCCATCGCCGCGGTCATCTTCGCCGCCGCCTGGGGCCCGCGCTTTCCCGCCTTCGATCCGATCTGGCTGGTCTGGACCGGCCTCGCCGAGACGCGTCCGATGATGGGCGACTATGTCCCCCTGATCCCCTGGGCCGCCCCCGCGCTGGCCGGGGTCGCGACCGCCAAGGCGCTGCGGGTCGACCTCTGGCGCGGCACGGCCCCCACCCCGCTGACCCGCGCCCTCAGCTTGCCGGGCCGGCACTCCCTCATCATCTACCTTCTGCACCAGCCCATCCTGGTCGGCCTCTTCACCGCCTACCTCTGGCTCACCTCCTGACGCTTCCCCTTCCCGCTGCTTTCCGCTAATCCGGGCCGGAAGTTTGGAGGCCGCCCGATGAAGTTCACCCTGTCCTGGCTGAAAGATCACCTCGACACCGAGGCCAGCGTCGACGCCATCGCCGAGGCGCTGACCGACCTCGGTCTGGAAGTCGAAGGGGTCGAGGATCCCTCTGCCGCGCTGGGGCCATTCCGCATCTGCCGGGTGATCGAGGCCGTGCAGCACCCCAACGCCGACCGTCTTCGCGTCTGCCGGGTCGAGACCTTCCCCGAAGGCCCCGGCGGCCGGTCAGAGGAAATCCAGGTCGTCTGCGGCGCGCCGAATGCCAAGACCGGCCTGATCGGCGTATTCGCGCCCCCCGGAACCCACGTGCCAGGGACCGGGGTCGACCTGAAGCCGGGCAACATCCGGGGCGTCGAGTCGAACGGGATGCTCTGCTCGGAACGCGAGCTGATGCTCTCGGACAACCATGACGGCATCATCGAACTGCCCGCCGACGCGCCGCTGGGGGTCCGCTACATCGACTGGAAGGGCCTGAACGACCCGGTGATCGAGATCAAGGTCACTCCGAACCGCCCCGATGCGCTGGGCATCCACGGGATCGCCCGCGACCTGGCCGCGCGGGGGCTGGGCAAGTTGAAACCCGTCCCCGTCACGCCGGTCGAGGGCCGCTTCGCCACGCCGATCGGTATCCATATCGATCCGGCCCTGAAGGCGAAGGGCTGCCCGCATTTCGCTGGCCGCCTGATCCGGGGCGTGAAGAACGGCCCCTCGCCCGACTGGATGCAGGCGCGGCTCAAGGCGATCGGCCTGCGCCCGATCTCGGCGCTGGTTGATATCACCAACTACTTCACCTTCGGGCTGAACCGGCCGCTGCACGTCTTCGACGCGGCCAAGGTTAAGGGCGACCTGCAGATCCGCCCCGCCCGTGAAGGGGAGACGCTGCTGGCTCTGGACGGCAAGACCTACAGCCTTTCGCCGGGTCAGATTGTCATCGCCGATGACCACGGGCCGGAGTCACTGGCCGGAATCATGGGCGGTGAGGCCTCAGGCTGCACGCCCGAGACGACCGATGTCTTTCTGGAAAGCGCCTGGTGGGATCCGATCACCATTGCCGCCACGGGGCGCGCGCTGAAGATCAACTCGGACGCCCGCTACCGGTTTGAGCGTGGCGTGGACCCGGCCTTCACCCTGCCGGGGCTGGAGCTTGCGACGCAGATGATCCTTGATCTCTGCGGCGGCGAGGCCGGGACGGTGGTGCAGGACGGCGCGCCGATCGATCCCGCCCGGACCTACCGTCTGGACCCCGCCCGTGTGATCAGCCTGGTGGGGATGGAGATCCCGGAGCCCAGCCAGCGCGCGACGCTGGAGGCCCTGGGCTTCGCGCTGGACGGCAATGACGTGACCCCGCCGAGCTGGCGGCCGGATATCCTGGGCGATTCCGATCTGGTCGAGGAGGTCGCCCGCATCGCGAGCCTGACGAAGCTGAAAGGCGCACCGATGGCGCGGACGCAGCCGGGCGTGCCGCGGCCGATCCTGACGCCGCTGCAGGTGCGTGAGCGCACTGCCCGGCGGACCCTGGCGGCGCTTGGCTACAACGAATGCGTGACCTACAGCTTCATCGACGCAAGGTCGGCGGAGCTGTTCGGCGGCGGCACGGAAGCGGTGCGGGTGGAGAACCCGATCTCGTCCGAGATGACCCATCTTCGCCCCGACCTGCTGCCGGGCCTGCTGGCTGCCGCGGCACGGAACCAGGCGCGCGGCTTCATGGACCTGTCGCTCTTCGAGATCGGCCCTGCCTTCCATGGCGGCGAACCGGGGGACCAGCATCTGCAGGCGGCCGGCCTTCTTGTCGGCGCGGCGGCACAGCGTGACCCGCATGGGTCACGCCGGATGGTCGATGTCTTCGACGCCAAGGCCGATGCCGAGGCGGTCCTGGCTGCGCTTGGCGCTCCAGCCCGGGTGCAGATCACCCGCAAGACGGCGCAGTGGTGGCATCCCGGCCGGTCAGGCGTGATCGGGCTGGGGCCGAACGTCATGGCCACCTTCGGAGAGGTTCACCCGCGCGTCCTGCAGGCGATGGATGTGAAGGGTCCGGTGGTGGCCTTCACCATCCTGATTGCCAATGTCCCGGCGCCCAAGGTGAAGACACCGACCCGGCCGGCGCTGGCGATCAGCGACCTGCAGGCGGTCGAACGTGACTTTGCCTTCGTCGTGGACAAGGGCGTGGAGGCACTGACGGCGGTCAACGCCGCGGTGGGGGCGGACAAGACGCTGATCGAAAGCGTCCACGTCTTTGACCAGTTCACGGGGGAGAAGGCCGAGGCGCAGATGGGCGCGGGCAAGAAGTCCATCGCCCTGACCGTCCGTCTGCAGCCGCAGGACAAGACCCTGACCGAGGCCGAGATCGAAGCCGTGTCGGCGAAGATCATCGAGAAGGTGACCAAGGCGACTGGCGGCGCGCTCCGCGCCTGACCGCCGCTCATCATGCGCCTCCGGCGCTCTTCGCTGGGTCTGCGCCCGGCGAGGAGCGCCCGCTAGGGGGTTGACGAGAGCGGTGGCTACTTCTTCGCCTTCCAGGTGTTCAGCCAGGCCTGAGTCCGGCCGAAGAAGCCGCGCGCGCCCTTCCGGGCGGCATGGGCCCGGGCTTCGACCGAATCCCATGCCTGACCCGCATCGACCAGCGCGGGGTCGATCATCCGTTCGCGGAACTGCAGCCACATCTTGCGCACCAGCACGACGAGGAACAGCAGGAAAGCGAAGAAGAATATGTTGAACCAGGGCATGATCGTCACATCCGGCCCCTCGACCGGGCGGATCGAGACGGCATTCGGGAAGATCGAGATCAGCTCGTTCCGCCAGCCGTAATGCGTCACCACCGCCCATTTCGGCGCCTCGGCCGTCGAGCGCAGGTCGTCCGCCTCGGTCTGCAGGCTGGCGGTGTCGAACTTGAAATAGGGTGGCCAGCTCCAGCCGGTATCCTCGTTCCGGTAGACCATCGGGCGGCCGTTGGTGCGGATCGTCTGGATGAACTGCACGTCCCGGTTCGCCAGCGTCCCGGACTGGTCGTCGGGCGAGGACCAGAAGATCCGCGTCCAGTCGGTCAGATCCTGACGTTCCTGATAGGTGCCGACGACGCGGACCACGTCATGCTGCGGCAGCGTGTAGTGCAGGAAAAGCCCGATGATCAGGGCAATCGTGCCCCAGACAGCCCATTTGACGTAGCGCATCACGGCCTCATGCGTAATTGACCAGATATAGGAGCGTGGCGATCACGATGAAAGGCAGGACGAAGATGATGAGCAGGAGCCGGTTGCGCAGGCTGCCCTCGTAGTCCGTCATGCCTTTCTCGATGAAGGCGTCGCGCGCGGCGGCATCGCCTTTGGGATCCGCGTCCCATTCCTTCTCCAGCGCTTCGCGGCGGAGCGAGCGGGCGTAGATCCGTAGGATGAAATAGGCGATGGCCCCCGCCACTGCCCAGATTACGATGGCCCGCAGGAAACCGATCATCGCCGTCCTCCCCAGGGTCCCACGACCGGCCGTGCCGGTCTGGGGCCCTCCACCATTTGCGGCCGCTGCAATTCGTCCATCGACGGCTCTGGCCCGAACAGCGCCGTCCGCGCGCCCTCACGATCCACCTGATACTCCCGCGCCAGGAAATCCGCCACATAGGTCTTCTTCCGGTCCGACCACGTCGCGTACTGGGAGTA
The DNA here is from genome assembly GCA_029289325.1 of Alphaproteobacteria bacterium. Lineage (GTDB taxonomy): Bacteria > Pseudomonadota > Alphaproteobacteria > Rhodobacterales > Rhodobacteraceae > Tabrizicola. The sequence goes on along the minus strand of JARFTV010000004.1, from coordinate 1,285 downwards.
GAACAGCTCCTTGTGGGTGATGAACATCTGGCGGATGTCCATCGGCGAGAGTTCGGACAGAAGCATGTTCACCAGATCCCGCTCCGGCCCTTTGCCGCGGAGGGTGTAGAAATAGGCCGGATGTTCAGAGGTGATCTTCGGCCAGGGGCCCCCGGCCTCGACCCAGCGCAGAAGCGCGGCAAGGCCCAGAAACTCCTCGGGCAAGGACGTGCCAAGCCGATAGGCGACCTTCCGAAGCTCGGTCCGTCGGGCGTCGCCGACCTCGATCCCCAGCCGGTCCGCCGCGTCGACAAGGATGAAGTCCATCTTCTGCCGCAGGATCGCCGCCGCATCGGTGCCGCGCGCCTGGACGATCGGCTCCACCAGGCCGTTCCGCTCCAGCCAGTCGGCGATCTGGTTGCGGTGGGTCAGGTCCATCACCTGAGCGACTGGGACCTCTCCCAGCGAGCGCCAGTCCAGCGAGGAAATCGCCGCCGGATAGCGCAGGCCCTGAAAGATGTAGACCCCGCCGAAATGGCTGGTCCAGAAGTTCGCCTGCTGGAAGGTCATTGCGGGGAGGCTGATCGGCACCCGCGTCACGTCCCCCGTCTTCTTGGCGAGGCCGATCATCTCGGCCACCAGCAGATCATCGCGCCAGCCGTCCGGTTCGGTGCGGAACCGTTCCACCAGCTTCGCCAGCTTCGCCGCATCCGCCACATGCCCGCCGATCGTATCCGCCTCGACCGTCACCTGCCGTATGTCGAACAGCTTGGCCGGCGTGTCGAACGCATAGACCGAGTTCTGCAACTCCCCCGCCACCGCATCCCGCGCGGTCAGGGCAAAGAGCTGCGCCTCGTTCTTCTCGATGAACTGCGTCAGGATCCCCCGGCTGGTGGAGAACTTGATGTTCAGAAGCGGCGCATCCTTCTGCGCCGTGGTGAGCAGGATGAACTGCCGGTTCGCCCCGTTGGGGTTGAGGTAGAGGTCGTCATTGAGTTCGTCGCCAATCTCGGGCGAATAGCCGGAGAGGTCGATGTGGAAATCGTCGAGCTTGGTGGTCTTCCCCGTCAGATGCTTGAGCGCCCGGTTGTAGCGTTCGACAAGGGCGGGCGAGGAGACCTCGATCAGGTTCCCGAACATGAGACCGCGTTGGATGAGGCGCTTCATGGCGCGCTTCCTTCTGGCCGGGTGCCCCCCACCCCCAGCCCCTCCCCACGGGGGGGAGGGGTGGCTCCAGGCTCAACCGTCTCGCGCAACAACGACCACCCCGCGCCTCCCTCCCTCCGCGTGGGGGAGGGCTGGGGTG
>JARFTV010000042.1:6860-34438 GCA_029289325.1 Alphaproteobacteria bacterium | reverse complement strand
CCGAGCCGGTTGCGCGCCCTTCGCGCGCAGAGGCGAGACAAAAGGCTTGCGCCGCAAGGCGCTCGATCCGGCGCCCCTTGCCACCCGGCGCGCAGTCCCGGACGGGGCAGCGCAATGACCGCCCGCACCTATACCGTCGCCTTCGAAGGGGTCGAGGCCCGCCTGGTCGAGGTGCAATGCGCCGTCTCGGCCGGCTCACCCTCCTTCACGCTGGTCGGCCTGCCGGACAAGGCGGTCTCCGAGGCCCGCGAACGGGTCCGCGCCGCGCTCCAGTCGCTATCCATCGCGCTGCCCACCAAGCGGATCACGGTCAATCTCTCCCCCGCCGACCTGCCCAAGGAAGGTTCGCATTTCGACCTGCCGATCGCTCTGGCCCTCCTTGCCGCGCTCGAGATCATCCCCCGCGACGAGGTCGAGGGCGCGGTCTCGCTGGGCGAACTGTCGCTGGACGGCCGCCTGATCGCCGTGGCGGGCGCGCTTCCCGCCGCCATGGCCGCGGCGGTCGAGGACCGCACGCTCCTCTGCCCGCGCGCCTGCGGGGCCGAGGCCGCCTGGGTCGGCGCGACCCGCGTCCTCGCCCCCACCTCGCTGGACGAGGTGCTGCACCACTACACCGGCCGCGCGCCCCTGGCCCCGGCCGAGGCGGGCGAGGTCATCGGCACCGCCAGCCCGCGCGATTTTCGTGAAGTGAAGGGCCAGGAACGCGCCAAGCGCGCGCTCGAGATTGCGGCGGCCGGGCGGCACCACCTGTTCATGGTCGGCACGCCGGGCTCGGGCAAGTCGATGCTGGCGGCGCGTCTCTCCGGCATCCTGCCGCCGCTCTCGGCCCCCGAGGCGCTGGAAACCTCGATGATCCATTCCCTCGCCGGGCTCTTGACCGAGGGCGGCATTTCCCGCGACCGCCCGTTCCGCGAGCCACACCATACCGCCTCGATGGCCGCCATCGTCGGCGGCGGGCGCGGGGCGAAACCGGGCGAGATTTCTCTGGCGCACAACGGGGTCCTGTTCCTCGACGAATTTCCGGAGTTTCCCCGGACCGTTCTCGACACGCTGCGCCAGCCGATCGAGACCGGCTCGGTGATGGTCGCCCGCGCCAATGCCCATGTCCGCTATCCCTGCCGCTTCCTGCTGATCGCCGCGGCGAACCCCTGCAAATGCGGCTATCTCTCGGACCCGAACCGCGCCTGCGGCCGCGCCCCGATCTGCGGCGAGGATTACCTTGGCCGGATCTCCGGGCCGCTGATGGACCGCTTCGACCTGCGGGTCGAGGTGCCGCCCGTGGCTTTCGCCGACCTCGACCTGCCCGCGACGGGCGAAAGCTCGGCCAGCATCGCCGCCCGCGTCGCGGCGGCGCGCGACCGCCAGACCGAGCGTTTCCGCGACGCGCCCGGACTTCGGGTGAACGCCGACCTCGAAGGCGCGGCGCTGGAGGACTTCGCGACCCCGGATGCCGAGGGCAAGGTGCTCATCTCCCGCGTGGCCGAACGGATGGGCCTCTCGGCGCGCGGATACCACCGGATCCTGCGGGTCGCGCGCACCATCGCCGACCTCGATGCCAGTGCGACGGTCCGCAAACCGCATATCGCCGAGGCCGTCAGCTTCCGCCTGTCGGCCTCGGTCGGCGGACTGTAGGGTGGGCGATATCGCCCACCCTACGCCCGCACAAATCCTGACAAGTCGTGAACGCGCCCGACTAAATCATTGAATTTGCTATCTATCGTCGAAATGTCCACCGTGGACAGCTCAGGCCCGCTTCGCCTCGATCACTTCCCAGATCCGCGCCGCCGTATTGGTCCCGTCGAACCTTTCCAGCTCCTGGATCCCGGTGGGAGAGGTCACGTTGATCTCGGTCAGCCAGTCGCCGATCACGTCGATGCCGACGAAGACCTGCCCCTTCTCCCGCAGGACCGGCCCGATCACCCGGCAGATCTCGCGGTCCCGCTCGGTCAGCCCGACCTTCTCCGCTCGCCCGCCAACATGCATGTTCGACCGCGTCTCCCCCGCCTGCGGCACCCGGTTGATCGCCCCCACCGGCTCGCCATCCACCAGGATCACCCGCTTGTCCCCGTTCTCGACCGCCGGCAGGAACTTCTGCACGATCAGAGGCTCACGGTTGATGCCCATGAACAGCTCATGCAGGCTCGAGAGGTTGCGGTCGTTCGGATCCAGCCGGAACACCCCCGCCCCCCCGTTTCCATAGAGCGGCTTCAGAATGATATCCCCATGCCGCGCCTTGAAGGCCCGAATGGTCGCGAGATCGCGCGCAATGGCCGTGGGCGGGGTCAGCGTCGGGAAGCGCAGGACGAGGAGCTTCTCGGGCGAGTTCCTGACCCAGAACGGGTCATTCACCACCAGGGTCTTCGGATGGATCATCTCCAGCAGATGGGTCGTCGTGATGTAGCCCATGTCAAAGGGCGGGTCCTGGCGCAGCCAGACCACGTCAATCTCGCCCAGGTCGACCTCGGTCTCCTCGCCGTAGCTGACGTGATTTCCGACTTCGCGGCGTAGCTCGATCCACCAGCCACGCGCCATCACGCGACCCTCTACAAAAGCTAGGCGGTCGGGCGTGTAGTAGAACAGCCGGTGCCCCCGTGCCTGGGCTTCCAGGGCGATGCGGAAGGTCGAATCGGCGTTGATGTTGACCGACCCGATCGGGTCCATCTGCAGGGCGACGTTCAGGGGCATCTCACTCTCCGGATGTGGTCGCCACAGTGATGGCGGAAGCCCGGGGAAGATGCAATTCAACCCGCGAAGGCGTTTTCCACCACTTCGATCCGCCCCATGCCATCGACCAGCGCCAGATCGATCCGCACGTCGGTCAGAAGACCCTTCGGTTCGCCGCCGAGAAATTCATCGACTGTCGCGAAGATGCGGGCGATCTGGCCGGGCGTGATGTAGGTGGCCGCGAGATCGTGGGTGCGGCTGTACTTCACCTCGACAAAGATGACCTCGTCCCCACGGCGGCCGATCAGGTCGATCTCACCCCCGCTACCGCGCCAGTTGCGGGCGCAGATCGGGATGCCGAGCGTTTCGTAGTGCCGGGCCACGGCAGCCTCGGCGGCGTGACCGGCGTGATAGTTCGCCAGCCCCCGCGCAGAGCGGCGTCGGTGGATTTCGGCGGGGACGACGTCGAAGGGCATGCTAATCCTGACTGCGCGACAGGGCGATCCTGTAGACGATCTTGCGCGACACGTTCAGAGTTTGCGACACGAAAGTTGAAGCATCCTTAACGGACATCGAGGCCAAGGCGGAATCGAGCGCGGCGGCGATCTGGTCCTCGGTTGCGGCGCTGGGGGCGGCGCGGTCGATCAGGACGACGATCTCGCCCTTCAGATCGCGAGTTGCCGTGACCTCGGCAAGCTCGGCCAGGGTGCCGCGGATCACCTCTTCGAAGCGCTTGGTCAATTCGCGGCAGATCGCGGCCTGGCGCGCGCCGCCCAGCGTGGTCGCGGCGTCGGACAAGAGCGCCGCGAGCCGTTTGGGGCTTTCGTAAAGGATCAGGGTCGCCTGCACGCTTGCCAGGTCCTCCAGAGCCGTGCGGCGCGCCGAGGCGGAGGCGGGCAGGAAGCCTGCGAAGAGAAAACGGTCGGAGGGGAGCCCGGACAGCGTAAGGGCACAGATTGCCGCCGTCGCTCCGGGTGCGGCGGTCATCGGCAGGCCGGCCGCCGCCACGGCCCGGGCCAGTTCGAAGCCGGGGTCGGAGATCAGCGGCGTTCCAGCCTCGGAGGCATAGGCCAGGCTTCGGCCCTCGGCGATCAGGGCCAGAAGGCGTTGCAGCTGCCCTTCGCCGGAATGGTCGTGATAGGCGATGACCGGACGGCCGTTCAGCGCGATCCCGTGGATCTCCATCAGGTGGCGCAGCGTGCGCGTGTCTTCGGCCACCAGCACATCCGCCCCGGCCAGCACGTCGAGGGCGCGCAGGGTGATGTCGCGGGCCGCGCCGATCGGGGTCGAGACCAGATGCAGGCCCGGCGGAATTGCGCGCAGGGGCGCTGGCCCGGGGGTTGCGGTGGGGTCGGCTGGCTGCCTCACAAGTTTACTTCCCTTTCCGAACCCTTTACCCTTCCTGACCTAACGCCGTCGCGGCCAGAAATGAGGAACTTTCATGTTGTCCCTATTCCGCCGGGCCCGCAAGTCGCTGGGCCAGACCATCCTTGTGCTCTGCGCTGCGGTCGTTTCCGCCTGTGTCCCGGCTGAGGGCCCGACCACCGGCCCGGTCCAGGGCAGCGGCGGCGCGGTGCAGGTCGCGCTGCTGATCCCTTCGGGCTCGGGCCAGGCGCAGGATGAGCTGTTCGGCCAGAACCTGGAGAACGCGGCGCGGCTGGCGATGCGCGACCTGTCGGGGGTGAAGATCGACCTGCGGGTCTATCGCACCGGCGGCAGCCCGGCAAAGGCCACCGCCCTTGCGAAACAGGCGGTCGATGAAGGCGCGCAGGTGATCCTGGGACCGTTCTATTCGGAAGAGGCCAATGCGGCAGGCGTCGCTGTTGCGGGGTCCGGGGTGAACGTCCTTGCCTTCTCGAACAACGCGGCGATCGCCGGCGGCAATGTCTTTGTCCTGGGCCAGACCTTCGACAATACCGCGCGGCGGCTGGCGAATTACGCGGTGCGCAACGGCAAGTCGCGGATCCTGATCGTGCATGACCGCAACGTCGCGGGCGAGGTCGGCAAGAGCGCGATCGAGCGCGGTGTCTCGGCGGCCGGCGGTTCGGTCGTGGGCGTGACCTCCTATGAATTCTCGCAGAACGGGATCGTGCAGGCGGCCTCGGGCATCGTGAACACCGCGCGGTCCTCGGGCGCGACGGCCCTGTTCCTGACGGCCGACACGGCGGGCGCGCTGCCCTTGCTGAGCCAGCTTCTTGTCGACAACGGGATCGACCGCGCGTCGACCCAGTTCATCGGCCTCACCCGCTGGGACATTCCGCCGGCGACGCTGGCCCTGCCGGGCGTGCAGGGCGGCTGGTTCGCCATGCCGGACCCCGGCCTTCAGGCCCAGTTCCAGTCGCGGTATCAGGGGGCCTATGGCAGCCAGCCGGTCGCCGTGGCCGGGCTTGCCTATGACGGGATCGCCGCCATCGGGGCGCTTGCCCGGCGGTCGAGCGGGGCCCCGATCTCGCGCGAGGCGCTGACCCAGTCGGCCGGTTTCGCGGGCGTCTCGGGCATCTTCCGCCTGCTGCCGAACGGCACGAACGAGCGTGGGTTGGCCGTGGCCACCATCCGCAGCGGGCAGGTCGTGGTGATCGACAGCGCGCCGCGCAGCTTCGGCGGCGCCGGGTTCTGACATCGTGAGCCTTGCCGACGAGACCCTGCCCAGACCCGTGGCGGGGTCCGACCACCCGATCCCGGACGCCGAGGCGCTGCTGGCAGCGGTCCGGCTGGAACTGGTCGAGGCCGGCGACGGCAAGGCCGCGCGGGCGGCTGCCGTCCGTCACCTGCAGGAGGCGAAGATCGCCGCCAATGCGGCGCTGGAGGTGCGGTTCCTGACCACGCCCCGCGCGGCGCGGGCGCTGATCTCGGCCCAGGCGGCGCTGACCGACGTGCTGGTGCGCGTTGCGCTGGAGGCGGCACGGCTGATCCACCCGCTGGCCAATCCCACCGAAGCAGAGCGGATCGCGGTCCTTGCCGTCGGGGGCTATGGCCGGGCCGAGATGGCGCCGCAGTCGGACGTGGACCTGCTGTTCCTGTCGCCCTGGAAGGTCACCCCCTGGGCGGAGAGCGTGATCGAGACCATGCTCTACATCCTGTGGGATCTGAAGCTGAAGGTCGGCCATTCCAGTCGCACGGTGAAGGACTGCCTGCGCCTCGGCCGCGAGGATGTGACGATCCGCACGGCGCTGCTGGAACACCGCTACATCTGCGGCGATGCCGAACTGGCGGCCGAGCTGGACGAGAAGCTCTGGTCGGATCTCTTTCGGAACTCGGGCCCCGAATTCATCGAGGCCAAGCTCGCCGAACGGGCGGAACGCCACAAGCGGCAGGGTGGCCAGCGCTATGTGCTGGAACCGAACGTGAAGGAGGGCAAGGGCGGGCTCCGTGACCTGCAGACGCTCTACTGGATCGGGAAATACCTCCACCGCGTTCCCTCGGCCGAGGGGCTGGTCGGCGCGGGGCTGCTCAGCCGCGAGGAGTTCGACAGCTTTGCCCAGGCCGAGGATTTCCTCTGGGCGGTGCGCTGTCACCTGCACTACATCACCAGACGCCCGACCGATGCCCTGACCTTCGACCTTCAGGTCGAGGTGGCCGCGCGGATGGGCTATCGCGATGCGGGCGGGCGACGGGCGGTCGAGCATTTCATGCAGGACTACTTCCGCCTTGCCACGAGAGTGGGCGAGCTGACGCGGGTCTTCCTGACCGAGCTGGAAGCCCGCCACGCCAAGCGCGAGGCCAGCCTCTTTGGCATCTTCAAGCTGACCAAGCGGGTCCGCCGCGGCTACAAGCTGGTGCAGGGACGGATCGATGTCGTCGACCCGCAATCCTTCCTCGCCGACAAGGTCAACATCCTGCGCGTCTTCGAAGAGGCGTTGCGGACGGGCTACCTGCTGCACCCCAACATCATGCGGCTGGTGGCGGCAAACCTGCACCTGATCGACGACGAGCTGCGGGAAAACCGCGAGGCGCGGCAGCTGTTCCTGGACCTGCTCCTGAAGCACGGGAACCCGGAACGCTCGCTGCGCCGGATGAACGAGCTGGGGGTCCTCTCGGCCTTCATCCCGGAGTTCGAGCCGATCGTCGCGATGATGCAGTTCAATGTCTACCACCACTACACGGTGGACGAGCACATCATCCAGACGATCAGCTGCCTGGCGCAGATCGAACGGGGCGAGCTGGTCGAGGACCTGCCCTTGTCCTCCTCGATCCTGAAGGGCGGGATCAGCCGGCGGGTGCTTTATGTCGCGCTGCTTCTGCACGACATCGGCAAGGGGCGGCCCGAGGACCATTCCATCCTCGGCGCGCAGATCGCACGGCGCGTCTGTCCCCGGCTGGGGCTGGACCCCGAGGAATGCGAAACGGTCGAATGGCTGGTGCGCTATCACCTCCTGATGTCCGACACGGCGCAGAAGCGCGATATCGGCGATCCGCGGACCGTGCGCGATTTCGCCAAGGCGGTGAAGTCGCGCAAGCGGCTGGACCTGCTGACGGTGCTGACGGTCTGCGATATCCGCGGCGTGGGTCCCGGCACCTGGAACAACTGGAAGGCCATGCTGCTGCGGCAGCTTTACAAGCAGACCTCCGAGGCGCTGGAGGGCGGGCTTGAAACGCTGAACCGCGAGAACCGGATGGTCGACGCGACCCTGGCCTTGCGGAAGCGCCTGACCGACTGGGACCCGGCCGACCTCGAGCATGAGACGACCCGGCATTACGCGCCCTACTGGCAGGGTCTGTCCACCGACACGCATGAAGTCTTTGCGCAACTGCTGCGCGGGATCGGCGATGACGAGATCCGCATCGACCTGCACCCCGACGCGGACCGCGACGCGACCCGCGCCTGCTTTGCGCTGGCCGATCATCCGGGCATCTTCAGCCGCCTGGCCGGGGCGCTGGCGCTGGTCGGCGCGAACGTGGTGGACGCGCGGACCTATACCTCGAAGGACGGCTATGCGACCGCCGTCTTCTGGGTGCAGGACATCGAGGGCCACCCCTACGAGGCCAGCCGCCTGCCCCGCCTGCGGCAGATGATCGACAAGACGCTGAAGGGCGAGGTCGTGGCGCGCGACGCGTTGAAGGACCGGGACAAGCTGAAGAAGCGCGACCGCGAGTTCCGTTTCCCGACGCATATCACCTTCGACAACGAAGGCTCGGATATCTACACGATCATCGAGGTCGATACCCGCGACCGGCCGGGGCTTCTGTACGACCTGACCCGGACGCTGGCCAGCAACAACATCTACATTGCATCGGCCGTGATCGCGACCTATGGCGCGCAGGTGGTGGACAGCTTCTACGTCAAGGACATGTTCGGGCTCAAACTGCACCAGAAGCACCGGCAGGAAGCGCTGGAAAAGAAGCTGCGCGCCGCCATCGTCGAGGGCGCGGAGCGGGCACGCGCATGACCATGGTCCGCTCGTCCCAACGCCGCAGGAAAGACCCCAAGCCATGAAACCCGTCCGCCTGGTCAAGGGCTTTGTCACCGTGGGTTTCTGGACCCTGGTCAGCCGGGTCGCGGGGCTGGTGCGCGACATCTTCCTTGCGCGCTATCTTGGCGACGGGACGGTGGCCCAGGCCTTCGTCGTGGCCCAGTCGCTGCCCAACATGTTCCGCCGCTTCTTCGCCGAGGGCGCCTTCAACTTCGCCTTCGTGCCGATGTTCGCCAAGAAGGTCGAGGCAGGCGAGGATGCGCAGGGCTTTGCCGGTGACGCCTTCTGGGGCATGGCTGCCTTCCTGACGCTGTTCTCGATCCTTGGCATCGTCTTCATGCCGGGCCTCGTGGTCCTGATGGCCTCGGGCTTCATCGGAGATGAAAGGTTCGAGGTGGCGGTGACGCTGGGCCGGATCGCCTTTGCCTATATCCTGTTCATCTCGCTGACCGCGCTGCTGTCGGGGATGCTGAACGCGGCGGGCAAGTTCGTGGTGACGTCGGTCGTGACCGTGCTTCTGTCGGCGACGATGATCGCCGGGATGCTTCTGGCCGAGCGCATGGGCTGGGACATGGGCCGCACCCTGGCCTGGTCGGTGACCATCTCGGGGGTGTTGCAGCTGCTGGCGACCTGGGCGGCGGTGCGGCATCTGGGCTACCGGCTGCCCTTCCGCTGGCCGCATCTGACCCCGGATCTCAAGCGCCTTGCCGTGATCGCCGCGCCCGCCGTCCTGGCGGGGGGCGTGGTGCAGATCAACCTGATCGTCGGCCGCCAGGTCGCAAGCCTGACCGACGGCGCGGTGGTCTGGCTGTACAACGCCGACCGGATATATCAGCTGCCCCTGGGTGTCGTCGGCATCGCCATCGGCATCGTCCTCTTGCCCGACCTGTCCCGCCGGTTGCGTGCCGAGGATCACGAGGGCTCGCGCGCCTCGTTCAACCGGGGGACGGAGTTCGCGCTTCTCCTCACCCTGCCCGCCGCCGTCGCGCTGATGGTCATCGCCTGGCCGATCATCAGCGTCTTGTTTCAACGGGGCGAATACGGCCCCGAGGCGACATTGAACACGGCGATGGCGCTGGCCGCCTATGGCGCGGGCCTGCCGGCCTTTGTCCTGCACAAGGTGCTGCAACCCCTGTTCTACGCGCGCGAGGATACGCGGTCCCCGTTCCGCTATGCCGTGATCTCGATGGTGGTCAACGCGGCGCTGGCGATCGGGCTTTTGCCGCTGATCGGCTGGCTGGCGGCCGCCATTGCCACCACGGTCTCGGCCTGGGTCATGGTCTGGCAGCTTTGGCATGGCAGTCGTGCGATGGGCGATGCCGCCCGGCTGGACGACCGTTTCCTTTACCGCCTGCCGCGGATCGCCTTCGCCTCGGCCCTGATGGGCGCGGTGCTCTGGGGGCTGACGGTCCTTCTGGGCGACACGCTGTCCACCCCCGGCCTGCGCACCCCGGCCCTGGGCGCGGTGGTGCTGGGGGGGATGGCGGTTTACTTCGGCACGGTCCTCGCCATCGGCGGGATGAGCTGGGTGGAGCTGAAGGGCGCCCTCCGCCGTCAGCGCTGACGGATCTTCTGCATCACCAGCGCCCAGCCGCCGGGGCTGACCACGAAGGACAGCAGGAACCCGGCCACGAAGCCGGAGACATCCGCGACCCAGTCCCAGCTGCCACCGAACAGGACGCCGAACACCAGCTGGAAGAACAGAAGGAAGCCGATCAGGCTGAAGGCGCGATACTTGTTCGCCCCTTTCCGGGCCAGGTTCACCCACAAGAGGAAGGTGAAGGCGCCAATCATCCCGTAGACCGGCGGATAGGCCCCGATCAGCGGCGCGCGCAGGCCCGGGACGAGAAGGCCATAGGCCAGCGCGCCCATCACGGAGGACCCCAGGAACACGACCAGCACGGCCCACCAGCGGAAGATCTCGCCCACCATCTTGCCCAGGGCCAGAAGGATGACGAAGGCAAAAAGCGCATGGGTGAAGCTGCCATGCACGATCGGATAGGTGACCAGCCGGTGCAGCTCCTCCAGATAGGTGCCGGTCGACCACTGGTGGCGCAGAAGCTCGGGGAAGACGCCGAAGGTCTCGACCGCCTGGAGCCGCCAACCCACGCCCTGCGCCCCGCCGACGAAACCGCGCTCGGCCAGCGTCAGCACGACCTCCATCGCGATCAGCGGCAGGGCCAGAACCCAGACCACGGCCGGCAAGGGGTTGATCGGCGCAGCATTGTAGTCGCGGTTCATGTCCAGCCTGCCCTGATTGACGCCTCTTGCCCCTTGGATTACGCGGGTTCGGCAGCTTTTTCCAGACGGAGCCAACCCATGTCCACCCAGGCCTCGGCGGTCCAAACGCCGACATCCTTCAAACCGCGCATCTTTTCGGGCATCCAGCCCTCGGGTGGGCTGACGCTTGGCAACTATCTTGGCGCGCTGAAACGCTTTGTGGAAAAGCAGGACGAGGGGATCGAGACGATCTACTGCCTTGTCGACATGCACGCGATCACCGTCTGGCAGGACCCGGCGAAACTGCGGCAGCAGACCCGCGAGGGGGCGGCCGCCTTCATCGCCGCGGGCATCGACCCGACGCGTTCCATCCTGTTCAACCAATCCCAGGTCTCGGCCCACGCCGAGCTGGGCTGGATCTTCAACTGCGTCGCGCGGATGGGCTGGATGAGCCGCATGACCCAGTTCAAGGACAAGGCGGGGAAGAACTCCGAGAACGTGTCTCTTGGCCTCTTTGCCTATCCCGCGCTGATGGCGGCGGACATCATGGCCTACCATGCGACGATGGTCCCGGTGGGCGAGGATCAGAAGCAGCATCTGGAATTGACCCGCGACATCGCGATCAAGTTCAACAACGACTATGGCGTGAACTTCTTTCCGGTGGTCGAGCCGCTGATCGAGGGCGCGGCGACCCGCGTCATGTCCTTGCGCGACGGCAGCAAGAAGATGTCGAAGTCCGACCCGTCGGACCAAAGCCGGATCAACCTGACCGACGACGCCGATGCCATCGCGGCCAAGATCCGCAAGGCCAAGACCGATCCCGAGCCGCTGCCCGACAGCGTTGAGGGGCTGAAGGACCGGCCCGAGGCGCGGAATCTGGTGAACATCTATGCCGCGCTTGCCGGCCATACGGTCGAGCAGGTGGTCCGCGACTTTGCCGGCGCACAATTCGGCACCTTCAAGCCCGCGCTTGCGGATCTGGCGGTGGCCAAACTCTCGCCCATCACCGAAGAGATGAACCGGCTGATGGCCGACCCCGGCGAGATCGACCGCATCCTCGCCGACGGGGCCGAACGCGCCGACGCCATCGCCCGGCCGATCCTTGAGCAGGTCTATGACATCACCGGCATGATCCGCTCGCGCCGGGGCTGACTGTCACAGGACCGATTCATCCCGGCGCTAGGCTGCGGATGTTCGGAGCTGCGATTGTCCCCATCGCCCGGGCCCGCCCACTGTCCCCAAGGCGGCATGGCCCACCCGACATGCCCCCGTGCCCGGTGCACGGGGGTTTTTTCTATGGCGCGTCATGGGGATATTCGGCTGAAGGCCTATGCGTCGCGCCAGGTGCGGTGACGGTGCCCTCGGGCCCGTAGACCACCGCATGCAGACCCCAGTAGAGGCCCGTGAACCCCGCAAGCGCCAGCACCAGGCCCGGCGGGATGCCCAGCAGGGTTTCGCGCAGGGCACGACCGTAGTGGAGGCGCGGGCTCGGGTCCGCCACGATCAGCACCAGGATCGCCATGATCAGCGCGTGACCCACCAGGTCGATCCGTCCGAATGGCCAGACCGCCGCGATGAAGATCGCCAGCAGCGCCAAAGCCGAAAGCCGCCGGACCAGAGGGGTGCCGGTAAGACCGAACCCCAGCGTGAACTCCGCGACGCCGGCCATCGGGATGAAAACATCGCGCGGCAGGCCGAAGGTCAGGAACGGCTTTTCCTCGACCAGTGGGTAAAACCAGTCGGGATAGGCGAACTTCTCCAGGCTGGACCACATCAGGGCGATCGCCACCCCCCACCGCAGGACACGGAACCGAAGCTGCCGGTCGTCCCGGCCGCTGGCCGCCAGCACCAGATAACCGGCCACAGCAAGCCCGAGGGCCAGATAGTCCAGCAGATGGAAGAAGTCATAGTCCCGCAGCGCCAGCACCCATAGCCCCACGATGCCCAAGGCGGAAAGCGGCATGGTCCAACGCCAGAACACCCCCGCCGCGATGGCCAGCTGCGCCCAGCTGACCCATTCGCTGGGGGTCTGCAGGTCGGGCGTCAGGTAAACCCCGCCGACCGAGAAGACGGCGATGAAGAAGGCTCCGATCACGGCCCGCATGAAATCGTCGGCCCGGGCCCAGAGCGGCTGGGTCGCGTGGTCGATCCCGGACAAGAGCAGCATGCCTGGAGCCGTGCGCTCGACGATCCGGGTCGCGAGGAAGAAAAGCAACACCAGCCCAAGCGCCGTCCAGAACCACGGATCTTGCAGCGTGTTCCAAGGCGAAGCAGGGGCCGCACCGACGATGAAGGGCGCGAACCATTTCACATGGGCAGCGGCAGGCAGGGCGATCAGCCCAAAGGCGGCGGAAAAGAGCCAGCGCTGCATCGGAAATCCTCAGACTTCCCCGTCGGATAACGGCTGTGCCGCGAAAAGGTTTCCTGCGGCGCTGGATCGGGCGCGGGGTTTTCCACAGAAGAATTGCCAAGAAATCGCTTTACAGGCTTCCGCTTTGGGCACACCATATCTAGTAAGGTCGACGTGGGGCAAACGCTGACCTTTGCCAGACACCCAGCTTCTTGTGGGTCAGGGCCCGCCTGAAGCAGCATGATGAGGCCGGGCAATGTCGCTTTCCGAAGACTACGCAGCGATGGAGGATCTCCACCCCATCGACATCGTCGAGACCCTGGCCGAACACCATGCCTGGGAATTCGATCGCGTGACCGACGACCAGATCGCAATGGCGGTCGAGGGTCAATGGCGCACCTATTCGCTGACCCTGGCCTGGAACCCGCAGGACGAGACGCTGCGGCTGATCTGCACCTTCGAGATGGAGCCGCCAGAGGAGAAGATCCCGGCCCTGTTCGATGTGCTGAACCGCTGCAACGACATGGTCTGGACGGGCGCCTTCACCTGGTGGGCCGAGCAGAAGCTGATGGTCTGGCGCTATGGTCTGGTCCTGACCGGCGGGCAGGTGGCGGGGCCAGAGCAGATCGACCAGCTGATTTCCAGCGCCGTCATGGCGGCAGAGCGGTTCTACCCGGCCTTCCAGCTGGTCTCCTGGGGCGACCAGTCCCCGGCCGAGGCGATGAAAGTCGCCATTGCCGAGGCTTACGGCCGCGCCTAACCTCTCCCCCGGTGTTTGAAGGGGGATTTCACGACCTTGGCCGATACTATGGATCGCGTGGCCCGTGATGGGCTGGTGCTGCTTGGCTGCGGCAAGATGGGGACGGCCTTGCTGACGGGCTGGCTGGCGGCAGGGGTGCCGCCGGGGTCGGTCTGGGTGATCGAGCCCAATCCGACCGACTGGCTGAAAGGCACGGGCGTGCACCTGAACCAGGGGGTTCCCGCATCCCCTGCCGTGGCGCTTCTGGCGGTGAAGCCACAGATGATGGGGGCGGCCCTGCCCGCGCTGCAGGCGCTGGGGAACGGGACGACCCTCTTCGTCTCGATCGCGGCCGGGACGAGGATCGCCGCCTTCGAAGATGCCCTCGGCGACCGCACCCCCATCGTCCGCACCATGCCCAACACCCCCTCCATGGTCGGCCGGGGGATCACCGCCCTCTGCCGGAACGCCCATGTCTTGGATGCCGACTTTGCCCTTGCCCGCGCGCTCATGGCTGCCGTGGGCGAGGTGGTGGAGCTTGCGGGAGAGGACCAGATCGACGCCGTGACCGCCGTCTCCGGCTCCGGCCCGGCCTATGTCTTCCACCTGATCGAGACGCTGGCCGCAGCGGGCGAGGCCGAGGGGCTGCCCGCGGACGTCGCCATGCAACTCGCCCGCGCCACAGTCTGCGGCGCAGGCGAGCTTGCCTTCCAGAGCGGCGAAACGGCGACGCAACTCCGGGTCAACGTGACCTCGCCCGGCGGCACGACGGCGGCGGCCCTGGGGGTGCTGATGGACCCCGAGACCGGCTTCCCCGCGCTTCTGCGACGCGCCGTCAAGGCCGCCGCCGACCGTGGGCGGGAGCTTGGCAAATGACGATCACCTATGCCGATTTCGAAAAGGTCGACATCCGCGTCGGCCGCATCAGCCGGGCCGAACCCTTCCCCGAGGCGCGAAAGCCCGCCTACAGGCTCTGGGTCGATTTCGGGCCCGAGATTGGCGAAAAACGATCGTCGGCGCAGATCACCACGCATTACACGATCGAAGAGCTGATCGGTCGGCAGGTGCTGGGCGTCGTCAACTTCCCGCCCCGCCAGATCGGGCCGGTCCTGTCCGAGGTCCTGATCCTTGGCGTTCCGGACGAAGACGGTTCCGTGGTTCTGATCGGGCCCGGGCATGAGGTCCCATTAGGAGGAAAACTGTTCTGATGCAGAAACTGCTGATCACCCGCCGCCTGCCGGACCGCGTCCTTGACGCCGCCCGCGCGCGCTTTGACATTACCCTGCGCGACCGGACCGACGCGCTCTCGGCCGAAGAGCTGCGAGCCGCGCTGCGCGACTATGACGCGGTGCTGCCGACGCTGGGCGACCGGTTTCAGGCCGATGTCTTCGCCGATGTGCCCGCGCCCCGGGCCAGGATCCTTGCGAACTTCGGCGTGGGCTACAACCACATCGATGCCGAGGCCGCGAAGGCCGCCGGCATCCCGGTCACCAACACCCCCGGCGCGGTCACCGATGCGACGGCGGATATCGCGCTGTCGCTGATCCTGATGACCGCCCGCCGCCTGGGCGAAGGCGAACGCGTGCTGCGTGCCGGCAAGTGGGAAGGCTGGGGTCCGGTCCAGATGCTGGGCACCCATGTCACCGGCAAGCGGCTTGGCGTGATCGGCATGGGCCGGATCGGCAAGGCGATTGCCAAGCGCTGCCACTACGGCTTTGACATGGAAGTGGTGTTCTACAACCGCTCCAAGGTCGAGGATCCCGGGATGCCCGCCCGCCAGGTCGAGATGGCCGAAGCTCTGGCGGCCGATTTCGTGGTGGTCGCAGTGCCGGGCGGCAAGGCGACGCATCACCTGATCGACGCCGCCGCGCTGTCGCAGATGAAACCCTCGGGCATCTTCGTGAACATCAGCCGGGGCGATGTGGTGGAGGAAAGCGCGCTGGTCGCGGCGCTGCAGGAAGGTCGGATCGCGGGGGCGGGGCTCGACGTCTACGAATTCGAGCCCAAGGTCCCGTCGGAACTGATGGCGCTGGAGAACGTCACGCTCCTGCCGCATCTGGGCACGGCCTGTCTGGAGGTGCGCGAGAACATGGGGATGATGGCGGTCGCGAACCTGATCGCGCATCTCGACGGGCAGCCGCTGCCGAACCAGGTCAACCCGTGATCCTGTCGCGGTCCCGCCGGTTCATCTTCGTGCATGTGCCGAAGACCGGTGGGACCGCCTTCACCCTCGCCTATGAGGCGCGGGCCGCGAAGGATGATATCCTCATCGGCGATACGCCCAAGGCGCGGCAACGGGCCGGGCGCTGGAAGGGGATCCGGACGGCGGGACGGATCTGGAAGCACTCGACCCTTGCCGATGTGGTGGGGCTGCTCAGCCCCGACGAGATCGACGCCTGCCAGGTGGCCATGCTGGTCCGCAACCCCTGGGACCGGGCAGTCAGCTATTACCACTGGCTGCGGGTGCAAGGGTTCGCCCATCCGGCCGTGGGACTGGCGAAGGCGCATGATTTCTCGGGCTTCCTGAACCATCCGCAGACCCGGACGGCCCTGCGCCTGTGGCCCTATGGGGCCTATCTGCGCCGGGCGGACGGAACGGAACATCCGGCCCTGGTGGTCCGGCTGGAGCACTACGCCGAGGACGTAGCCCCGGTGGAGGCTCATCTGGGGTTCCGCCTGCCCCTGCCCCGCGCCAATGCCAGCGAACGCGATCCCGACTGGCGGCGCTATTACCGCGCGGCGGATGCCGGGCTGATCGCCGAACTATGCGCCGAGGACATCGCGCGCTTCGGCTACCGCTTCGCAGAGTAGGGTGGGCGATATCGCCCACCCTACGCTTGCGCCTTACGCCGCGGCCTTTTCGTCCGCGAACCGACCGTAGAAGGTCTCGCCCTTCTCTGCCATCTCGCGCAGTAGCGCGGGCGCATGGAACCGCGGCCCGAACTGCGCGGTCAGGCCACGGCAGATCTCCACCGCGCGGGCCGCACCGATCATGTCCAGCCAGGAAAACGGCCCGCCCGACCAGGGCGCAAAGCCCCAGCCCAGGATCGCCCCCACATCGCCCTCGCGGATATCGGTCAGCACGCCTTCCTCCAGCGCGCGCACCGCCTCCAGCACCTGCGCGAAGAGCAGCCGGTGCTGCACGTCCGCAAGGCTCGGCTGCATCTTGTCGAGCGTGTACTTGTGCGAAAGCCCGTCCCAAAGTCCCAGCCGCTCGCCCTTTTCGGAATAGGCATAGAACCCGGCGTGCGACTTTCTCCCCAGCCGCCCCTGGTCGGCCATCCAGAACAGCACATGGTCCACCGCCTCGTCCGGATAGTCCTTGCCCATCGCGGCCTTGGTCGCCTTGGCGATCTTCACCCCAAGGTCGATCGAGGTCTCGTCCACCAGCTGCAACGGGCCAAGGGGCATCCCCACCAGCTTCGCCGCATTCTCGACAAGCGCCGGCTCCACGCCCTCGGCCACCATGCGGATGCCTTCGTTGATGTAGGGAATGATGCAGCGGTTGGCATAGAAGAAGCGGGCGTCGTTGACGACGATCGGCGTCTTGCGGATCTGGCGCACGAAATCCAGCGCCTTGGCCACGGCCCTGTCGCCGGTCGCCTCGCCCCGGATGATCTCCACCAGCATCATCTTGTCGACCGGGCTGAAGAAGTGGATGCCGATGAACTGCTCCGGCCGCTTCGAGGCCGCCGCCAGCCCGGTGATCGGCAGGGTAGAGGTGTTCGTCGCAAAGATGCAGTCCGCACCCACCACGGCCTCGACCTTCGCGGTCACCTCGGCCTTGACCTTCGGGTCCTCGAAGACGGCTTCCACCACCAGATCGGCCCCGGCCAGCGCCGCGTATTCCGTGGTCGCGGTGATCCGGCCCAGAACCTCGCCCTTCTTCTCGGCAGTCACCTTTCCGCGCTTCATCCCCTTGTCGAGGATGGCCTCGGAATGGGCGCGGCCGCGGTCCGCCGCCTCCTGGCTGGAGTCGATCAGCACCACCTCGATCCCGGCATTGGCCGCGACATAAGCGATGCCCGCCCCCATCATCCCGGCACCGATGACGCCGAGCTTCTTCACCGCCATGTCCTCGACCTTCGGCCGGTTCGCGCCCTTCTCCAGCGCCTCCTTGTTGATGAAGAGGCTGCGGATCATCGCTGCGGAAGACGGGTTCATCAGGACGCTGGTGAAATGCCGCGCCTCGATCTTCAGCGCGGTGTCGAAGGGCACCAGCGCCCCTTCATAGACCGCCGCAAGAAGCGCCTTGGCCGCCGGATAGACACCCATCGTCTTGCCATGCACCATCGCCGAGGCACCGACGAAGGTCATGAACCCCGCCGGATGATAGGGCGCGCCGCCGGGCATCTTGTAGCCCTTGGCATCCCAGGGCTTCACCAGATCGGCGTCGGTCGCGGAGAGGACCCATTCCTTCGCCCGGACCAGAAGGTCCTCGGGCGCCACGACCTCGTCGATCAGCCCGGCCGCCTTGGCCGCCTGAGGCGAGGAGAGCTTGCCCTCCAGCAGGAAAGGCGCGGCCATCATCGCGCCCAGCTTGCGGACCAGTCGGGTCGTCCCGCCCGCGCCGGGGAAGATGCCGACCATGATCTCGGGCAGGCCGATCTTCGCCTTCGGGTTGTCGGCCGCAATGATCCGGTGGCAGGCCAGCGGCAACTCCAGCCCGATCCCGAGCGCCGTGCCCGGCAGGGCGGCGACGATGGGCTTGCCGCCCTTCAGGCTTTTCGGATCCATTCCGGCACGCTCGATCTTGCGCAGGACCTGATGCATCTGCATGACCCCGTCGAAGATCGCCCGCGCACCCCCCGCCCGCATCCGGGCGATGACATTCAGGTCCATCCCCCCGGCAAAATCCTTCTTGCCACTGGTGATGATGACCCCCTTGACCGACGCATCGGACAAGGCCTGATCGATCAGGTTCGACAGAAGCTGGAAGGCTTCGGTCGACATGACGTTCATCGACTTGGACGTCACGTCCCAGCGGATGGTGGCAACGCCGTCAGCGTCCGTGGTCATGGTGAAGTCGGTCATGTCATGTCTCCTCGATCGGCCATGGGTCCGAGGCGAGCCGGGTCAGCAACAGCGGCCAGCGCGCCTCCTTGGTGGTGTTGTGGATCTTGATGGCCTTCCACACGCCATCATAGCAGCCGATCCACATCTTCGAATGGAAGGTCGGCAGCACCTGGACGGCCTCGGCCATCAACCTCGTGTCATAGACGCCGACGACATGATTGGTGCCCTGGAACACCGCCGCCTTGACGGATCGGACCATGTCGGTCACGCCATAACCGCGCAGCATCTCGGTGTAATCGTCAAAGCCGTCCTGCAGATCCTCGATCGTATCGACGTTCAGATTGGCGGCCTCGGTCTGGATCCGCAGCGGAAGCTGGACCCGCGCGGCATAATCCGCGAACCGCTCGGCCATGACGGCCTCGCCGACTTCATCAAGGTAGGTCTGCAGGATGGTTTCAGGTTGCATGCGGTATTCCCAGTTGCTGAGGGGGCGACCGGAACGGAGCCGTCCGGTCATCGGATCAAGCACCGGATCATAAAGCGGAATACAATTCCAGATAGAAGAATTCATTGATTGCATCCCGGAGAGCGGGACGACCGGCGGCCTTGGAAGCGGACGGCGATCCCCCCGGGCCGCATCCCGCGGCTTCGGGATCAGGGTCGGATTGCAGGCAATGTCCGGCGCGGTCATCGCGCCCCCCGGAACTCGGAGCCGTCCTTGTGCCTGAAGCGGGCCTTGCCGCCCTCGATCTCGCAGACGAGGTCCACGTCGGAATAGGTTGCGACCTCGCGCGGGGCCTTGGACCCCACGACCAGAAAGCGCGCCACCCGGTCGCTGCGGTTCTGGAAATGGTGGCCATCGGTGGATCCGGCCGGGAAAGCGGCGCAGTCGCCCGCGCGCATCACCGTCTCGCCCGCGTCCTGGATTAGGACGCACTCGCCCTCGGTCACCATGACGAATTCATCCTCGTTCAGGTGCCAGTGGCGCAGCGAGGACAGGGCCCCCGGCTCCAGCGTCACCAGATTGACCCCGAACTGGGTCAGTCCACCCGCCTCGCCCAACCGCAGGGACGACCGCCCCTGCATCATGCTGGCATAGGGCTCGGGGTAGATCGAGCCTGTCTTCACCGGCACGGTCCGGGGATCAATCACGGGCATCTGCGCTCTCCATCCATTGGGTGCCGCCCGAGGGCACCGGTTTCAGGCGGACAGGGCCGGTGCCTGAACCCGCTGGTCGAGGTCCGGCATCGACAAATGGGTATGGCCGACCATGCCGACGCGCGGGCCGAGCGGCGTCTGGCGACAGCAGTGAAACGCGAACGCGGTTGACGCGGCCCCCACCACAGCACGAGACATATGACTGCAACGGGCGCATCCAGCGCGTCACACCCGCTCGATGATGGTGGCGGCGCCCATGCCGCTGGCGATGCACAGCGTGGCGAGGCCCAGTTCCTTGTCCTGCCGCTCCAGCTCGTCAAGCAGCGTGCCGATGATGATGGCGCCGGTGGCCCCCAGCGGGTGGCCCATGGCAATGGCCCCGCCATTGACGTTGACCAGCGCGGGATCGACGTCGAAGGCCTGCTGGAAGCGGAGGACGACACTGGCGAAGGCTTCGTTCACCTCGAACAGGTCGATATCCCGCACGCCGATGCCCGAATCCTTCAGGATCTTCTGTGTCGCCGGAACCGGCCCGGTCAGCATGATCGTCGGATCGGTGCCGATCTTCGCCGTCGCCCGGATACGCGCCCGAGGCTTCAGCCCGTGGGCGCGGCCGAATTCGGCATTGCCGATCAGCACCGCAGCGGCGCCGTCAACGATCCCGCTGGAGTTCCCGGCATGGTGGATATGGTTGATCCGCTCCAGATGCGGATACTTCATCATCGCCACCTTGTCGAAGCCGGGCATCACCTCGCCCATTTCCTTGAAGGCCGGCCGCAGCGCGCCAAGGGTCTGCATGTCGGTGCCGGGGCGCATGTATTCGTCGGTGGCCAGGATCGGCAGCCCGTTCTGGTCGGTGATCGTCAGGACCGACTTGTCGAAGCGCCCCTCGGCCCAGGCCTGCGCGGCGCGGCGCTGCGATTCCACTGCCAGAGCATCGGCCTGATCGCGGGTGAAGCCGTATTCAGTGGCGATGATATCGGCGGAAATGCCCTGCGGCACGAAATAGGTCTTCATCGCCAGCCCCGGATCCACGGCAATCGCCGCCCCATCCGAGCCCATCGCGACGCGGCCCATCATCTCGACCCCGCCCGCGATATAGGCCTGTCCTGCCCCGCCTTTCACCTGGTTCGCCGCCAGGTTCACCGCCTCCATGCCGCTCGCGCAGAAGCG
The DNA here is from genome assembly GCA_029289325.1 of Alphaproteobacteria bacterium. Classification (GTDB taxonomy): domain Bacteria; phylum Pseudomonadota; class Alphaproteobacteria; order Rhodobacterales; family Rhodobacteraceae; genus Tabrizicola. Next base: position 13,707 of record JARFTV010000042.1, on the reverse strand, counting down.
GTTGATGGCAAGGCCCGGGATGCGTTCGTCAAGGTCCGAGGCCAGCACCGCCGACCGCGCGAGGCAGCCGCCCTGCTCGCCCACCTGGGTCACGTTGCCCCAGATCACGTCCTCGACCGCGTGGCCGTCCAGCCCGTTGCGTTCCTTCACCGCGTTCAAGACCTTGGCCGACAGCGCAACCGAGGTCAGTTCATGAAGCGACCCGTCAGGCCGACCCTTGCCACGGGGGCTGCGGACGGCGTCGTAGATATAGGCGTCGGTCATGGTCGTCTCCTTACGCGGTGAAGGCCCGCTGCATCAGGTCGTAGGGGTGTTTCCAGCCGGGCAGGCCCGCGATGCGGTCCAGCCAGGCGTCGATCTGCGGCCAGTCCGACCGCGAAAAGCCGTAAGGCTCGGGATAGTAGAGGTAGCCGCAGCAGCTCAGGTCAGCGATGGTGGGCGCGTCGCCAACGATCCAGTCCCGCCCGGCCAGATGGTCGTTCAGCACGGTATAGGCGGCCTTCAGGCGGCCCTGCAGGAAGGGGATCACGCCCTCGGGCCGCTTGTCCTGCGGCAGGAAGTTCATCAGGAAGCGGCAGGTGCCGATCTGGGTCGAGAGCTTGTGGTTGTCCCAGAACATCCAGCGCAGCACCTCGCGCCGTTCGGCGGCCGATCGACCGCCAAGCTTGCCGGTCTTGGAGCTGATATAGTCCAGGATGACCCCCGATTGCGTCAGGGTCAGATCGCCGTCGACCAGCACCGGAACCTCGCCCATCTCGTTGATCGCCTTGAACTCTGGCGACCTCGCCTCGCCCTTGAAAAAGTCGACGTGGATCGGCTCCCAGTCGAGATCGGCCATCTCCAGCGCCTGGGCGCATTTGTAGGCGTTGCCGCTTTCGCCAAAACAGTACAGCTTCATGTCGTTCTCCCCGGACCGGTCCAAGGGGCGGGCCGTCGCGGCCCACCCTGGGGCAGAAGCCTAGAACGCCTCGGCGGTCAGGGCCATGACCGTATCCGCGCCGCTCTCGATCCGGGCGAGGTGCATCCCGCAGGCCGGCAGCTGTCGGGCCATGTAGAACCGCCCCGTGGCGATCTTGGCCTCATAGAAGTCGCGGTCCGCCGCACCGGCATCCAGTGCCTCGTAGGCGGCTTTCGCCATCCGGGTCCACATCAGGCCAAGGCAGACATGACCCATCATGTGCATGAAGTCATAGGATCCGGCCAGCGCCGCATTGGGGTTCTTCATGCCGTTCTGCATGAAGTACATCCCCGCCTGCTGCAGCGCCTTGGAGGCGGTTTTCAGCGGCTCGACAAAGCCCTTCATCCGCTCGTCACCCTCATGCGCCTTGCACTCGGCCTTCACCATGTCGAAGAAGGCCATCACATGCTTGCCGCCGTCGGTGGCCAGCTTACGGCCCACCAGGTCCAGCGCCTGCACACCGTTCGCGCCTTCATAGATCATCGCGATCCGGGCATCGCGGGCGAACTGGGACATGCCCCATTCCTCGATATAGCCGTGCCCACCATAGACCTGCTGGGCCTGCACGGCCATCTCGAAACCCTTGTCGGTCTGAAAGCCCTTCAGGACCGGGGTCAGCAACCCCACCAGCCCGTCCGCCGCCGCATCGCCCTGATGCGCCCGGTCGATCAGCGTGGCCCCCCAGTAGGTCAGAGCGCGGGCGCCTTCGACAAAGCTCTTCTGTTCCATCAGGTTGCGGCGGATGTCGGGGTGGACGATCAGCGGGTCGGCCGGGCCGTCCGGGTTCTTCACCCCGGTCACGTCGCGGCCCTGCAGCCGGTCCTTCGCATAGGCCAGCGCGTTCTGATAGGCGGCTTCGGCCACCGCATAGCCCTGCAGCGCCACGCCAAGCCGGGCCTCGTTCATCATCGTGAACATCGCCTTCATGCCCTTGTGCAGCTCACCCAGCAGCCAGCCGGTGGCGCCGTCGTAGTTCATCACGCAGGTGGAATTGCCGTGGATGCCCATCTTCTCCTCGACCTTGCCGACGGACACGGCATTGCGGTCGCCCAAGGAGCCATCCTCGTTCACCAGGAACTTCGGCACGATGAACAGGCTGATCCCCTTGGTCCCCTCCCCCCCGCCGGGAGCCTTGGCCAGCACCAGATGAACGATGTTCTCGGCCATGTCGTGATCCCCGGCCGAGATGAAGATCTTCTGCCCGGTGATCTTGTAGCTGCCATCCGCCTGCGGCTCGGCCTTGGTGCGCAGGAGCCCGAGGTCGGTGCCGCAATGCGGCTCGGTCAGGTTCATCGTGCCGGTCCAGTCGCAGGTGACCAGCTTCGGCAACCACTTCTGCTTCTGCTCCTCGGTCCCGTGGACAAGGATCGCGGAATAGGCCCCATGCGTCAGGCCCTGATACATGTTGAAGGCCATGTTGGCCGAGACGAAGGTCTCGTTCACCGCCGTATGCATCAGGTAGGGCAGCCCCTGCCCGCCATATTCCGGCGCGGCGTCCAGCGACATCCAGCCCCCGTCGGACAGGGTGCGGAACGCTTCCTTGAAGCCTTTCGGGGTGCGCACAACACCGTTTTCCAGCACGCAGCCTTCCACGTCGCCCACCGCGTTCAAGGGCGTCAGGATGTCTTGGGCAACCTTGGCGGCCTCGTCGAACACCGCCTCGGTGAAGCTGCGGTCAAGATCGGCATAGCCGGGAATATCGGCCTCGCTGACCTTGAGCACATCGTGCAGCAGGAACTGCATATCCTTCACGGGGGCGGTGTAGCTGGGCATTTCTTCCTCTTCCCTTCCTGTGTCTGTTCATCAGGCCGCGTGGCGCGGGACCAGTCCCTGCGCCTCGGCCTCGGCCAGTTCGGCCTTCAGTTCCGTGATCGCCAGATCCAGCTCGGCCCGCTGCGCCTCCATCTCGGCCAGGCGCTTCACGGCCAGCTCATAGGCTTTCTGCCGCTGGGCCGAGATACCGCCCTCACGGTCGTAAAGGTCCAGCGTCTGGCGGATATCCTCAAGGCTGAAGCCAAAGCGCTTGCCGCGCAGGATCAGCGCCAGCCGCGCCCGGTCGCGCCGGGTGAAAAGCCGCCGCGTGCCCTGACGGATCGGGTTCAGAAGCTCCTTCGCCTCGTAGAAGCGCAGGGTCCGCGGGGTCACGTCATAGGCGTCGCACATCTGGCGGATCGTCATCAAATCGGTCTTGTCATCTCTGGTCATGGCATCACGTCACGAGGGGGAACATCTGACAGGCAGATGCGAACCCTTGGGGAAGATTACCAGACAGGTTGACGTTAACGTCAGCGTAACGTCACGTCATTGTTCCGGCTGACGTGAAGTCAGGCGCCCAGCGCGCGCAGACGGGCGATCTCGGGGGCGCCAAGGCGGTAATGTCCCGTGATCGGATAGGCAAAAAGGATGTCTTCCTCGCGCGCCCCGGCACCGATGTTGTGCAGGATCAGAGGCGTCCCGTCCAAGGTCCGACGGTCCGAGACGATGCCGATATGCGGCAGGCCCCCGGGCAGCGTCCAGGTCACGATATCGCCGGGCAGCCAGGCGGTCGGCCCCTCCTCCAGCGGCAGGGCAGCCCCGACGCGGGCAAGAAGCGCCTGCAGGTTCGGGACTCGGCGGTGGTCGATGTTGCGGTCGGGGCGCGACAGGCCCCAGAGCGCCGGATAGGCCGCGAAATCGGCCGTCATGTCACGATTGACCGCCAGCTGCAGGTCGATCCCCCAGCCATCCCGCAGCGCGCGGATCACCACATCGGTGCAGACGCCCCGATCACGCGGCACGTCGCCGCCCGGAAACTCCAGCGCGACATAGGCCGGGTCATAGATCACCGTCACCCCGACCTGCTCACGCGCGGCCTGGGTCAGGCGCGACGGTTCCGTGGCCGCGGCCAGGGCCGGGCCAGACAGAAGCGACAGGATCAGGACCAGAGTGCGCATGGCCGAATCATGCCTGCGGACCCTTTGAAAATCGAGTGTGGAATTCCCGCGGCAGGCAAGGGCTGGCACCTTTCCGCCGGGACCGGTAAGAACCGCGTGATGGCGATCACCCTTACCTCCCTGGCCGCTCTGGCGACGCATGGCTTCGATGACATCATCGACGTCCGCGCCCCCGCCGAATATGCCGAGGACCATCTGCCCGGCGCGATCTCGCTGCCCGTGCTGGATGACGAGGAACGCGCCCGGGTCGGCACGATCTACAAGCAGGTCTCGCCCTTCACCGCCCGCAAGGTCGGCGCGGCACTGGTGGCCAAGAACGCGGCGGCCCACCTTCAAGGCCCTCTGGCCGACAAGCCGGGCGGCTGGCGGCCGCTGGTCTATTGCTGGCGCGGCGGGCAAAGGTCCGGCTCCTTCGCGACGATCCTGTCCCAGATCGGCTGGCGGGCGGAAACGCTGGTCGGCGGCTACAAGACCTGGCGCGGGCTGGTGGTGCAGGCGGTCTACGACACGCCCGTCGCCGCCCCGGTCGTGGTGCTGGACGGCAATACCGGCTCTGCCAAGACCGAGATCCTGAACCTCCTCCCCGGCTTCGGGGTGCAGGTGATCGACCTCGAGGGGCTGGCGAACCATCGCGGGTCGCTCTTTGGCAACCTCGGCCCGCAGCCCTCGCAAAAGGCGTTCGAAGGCAAGCTGGCCCTGGCGCTGGCGCAGCTCGACCCGTCCCGGCCCGTGGTGGTCGAGGCCGAAAGCTCGAAGATCGGCGATTGCCGCATCCCGCCAGAGTTGTGGAAGGCCATGGTCGCCGCCCCCCGCGTGACCATCGCCGCCCCCCGGTCCGCGCGCGCCGACTACCTCGCCCGCGCCTATGCCGAGCTGACCGCCGATCCCGCCCGGCTGACCGCGACGGTTGACCTGCTGAAACCGCTCCACCCGCGCGAGGTGATCGAGGCGTGGCAGGCCATGGGCGCGGCGGGCCAGTTCCAGGCCCTGGCCGACAGCCTGATGGAACGCCATTACGACCCGCGCTACGGCAAGCACCGTGAGCGTATGGCCGCCCCGATGGCCGAGATCGCCGCCGACCGGCTGGCCCCCGAAGACCTGCCCGCCATCGCCGAACGCCTCGCCCGCGCGATCCGCTAGACCACCACCAGCTGCGGCGCGCCCTCAGTCACCCGGCCGATCACCGCCGCCTCGTGTCCCAAGCCGCGCAGCGCGGCGACCAGGCCCGACGCCTTCTCTGCCGGGACCGCCGCAAGAAGCCCGCCGCAGGTCTGCGGGTCGCTCAGCAGCGCCACGCGGTCGTCCTGTGGCACGGTCATCTGCCAGCTTGCCGCCGCCAGGTTCGCCGGCAGCAGCGACGACCCCTGCCCCGCCCGCGAAAGCTCCAGTGCGCCGGGCATCAGCGGCACGTCGTCCAGCCGCAGTTCGGCCCCGGTGCCCGAGGCGCGCAGCATCTCCAGAAGATGCCCCGCCAGACCGAAGCCGGTCACATCCGTCATCGCCCGCGCCTCGGCCGCCAAGAGGGCCGCCGCGTCGCCCTGCGCCCGGCCCATCCGCGCGATGCAACCGGCCCAGGCCTCGCCCATCATCATCCCCGGCACCCGCGCCAGCGCCATCTCGGCGGCCAGGATCACGCCCGAGCCGATCGGCCTCGTCAGCACCAGCGCATCCCCCGGCCGCGCGCCGCCCTTGCCGATCACGCGCTCTGCCGTGCCAGTGATCGTAAAGCCGATGGTCAGTTCCGCACCTTCGGTGGAATGGCCCCCCACCACATCGGCTCCGACGGTGCGGAAGATGGCGGCGGCCTCCTCCATGATCTCGGCCAGCATCCGGGCCTGCAACTCGGGCCCGAGGGGCGGCAGCGTCACCTGCGCCAGCGCGACCTGCGGGGCGGCGCCCATAGCCCAGATGTCACCCAGCGCGTGCAGCGCCGTCAGTCGCGCCATCAGCCGGGCGTCGGGGGTGAAGGCGCGCAGATGGTCGGTGGTCAGCACCTGCCGCCCACCACCCACGGCCAGCACCGCCGCATCGTCGCCCGGACCGGACAGGACCTCGGGCCGCTGCGGCGCTGGCAAGCCCCCAAGCGCCGACTCCAGCGTTCCCGGCCCCAGTTTCGCCCCGCACCCCCCGCAGAGCGGCCGCTGCGCCAGATGCTGCGCCAACCCCTCGGTCGCCTCGGCCGGAACGCCGGGCCGCGCCATGCCGGACAGGTCCGAAAGCCGCTCCATGAACTGCCGGTCGATCCGGTCCTTCAAGCGCCAAAGCCGGTGGCCAGAAAGCGCCATCCCCCATTTGTCGGCCACTGCCGCCTTGCCGCCCAGAGCGACCAGCTTCAGGTAATCCCGCTGCGGTCGGAAGGCGCGCAGGGCCTGCCCGGCCAGCGCCGCGCGAAGGTTCGCGTGCAGGACAGGTGCCGCCCGCACCGCGAAGACCCCCGCCTTCGGCCGCGCCGCGCCGTCGACCGTGGCGCAATCCCCGGCGGCAAAGACCAGCGGGTCCGAGGTCCGCAAGCACGCATCCGTCACCAGGAACCCCCGGTCCTGCCGCAGGCCCAACTGCGCCAGCCATCCCTGCGGTCGCGCGCCCGCCACGGTCAGCGTGAAGTCCGAGCCGACCTCCTCCCCCGTCGCCAGCAGGACCGACGCCGCCCGGATCTCCGCCACCTCGGCCCCGGTGCGCAGGGTCACGCCTTCAGCCTGCAGCCGTGCCAGAACCTTCCGCCGCGCCGCCGCACCCAGCCCCGGCAAAAGCGAGCTGGCCCGGTCAATCAGCGTGACCTGCGGCTTCGCCCCCTGGCCGCGCAGCCGGTGCATCGTGGCCAGCGCCAGCTCCACCCCGCCCAGCCCCGCGCCAAGGATCACCACCCTTGGAAAGGCCAGCCCACGGGCGACAAACGCCTCCCAGGCCTCGGCATAGGCGGCGAAACGGGCGTTCCACTGCTGCTCGGCGGCACCTC
>JARFTV010000042.1:0-6850 GCA_029289325.1 Alphaproteobacteria bacterium | reverse complement strand
CCCGCCGCCTCCATGGTCAATGTTTCCTTCGCCCTCGGCATAGGCGGCGAGAGGCTTGGCTGCGACCGCATGTTCCGACCCCGGCAGATCCGGCAGGTCCGAGGTAATCCCCACATCGATCGAACACAGGTCATAGGGCAGCGGCCCCCGGCCCTCCAGCAGGACGACCCGCGCCTCGCGGTCCAGCCCCGTCGCCCGGTCAAGGATCAGCCGCGCCCCGGCGAACCGCGCCAGTCGCACAAGGTCGATCATCAGCTCGTCACGCCGGTAATGCCCCGCGATCAGCCCCGGAAGCATCCCCGTATAGGGCGCCACCGGATCGGGGTTGATCACCGTCAGCCGCGTGCCCGGCAGGGGGTCCATCGCCCACATCCGCAGGACCAGCGCATGGGCATGGCCGCCGCCGATCAGCACCAGGTCGCGCAGGGGAGGATAGATGGATGGGGTCATGGTCCAGTCGCCTAGCCAGGGGGTGGCCGCGTAGCACGCGCAGGCCGTTGCCGCAATGGCGCGGGCCGGTTTCGGCATTGTGGTCAACGGGCCAGCGACGTGCTACCGCTTTCGGCATGAAACCTTTGCCTTCCAAGGACGAAATCCGCCAGTGGATTTCCGAGAACCCCGGCCTCTCGGCCAAGCGCGACATTGCCAAGGCCTTCGGCATCCGGGGCGATGCCCGGATCGAACTGAAGCGCCTCCTGCGCGAGCTGGAGGAGGAGGGCGGGATCGAGAAATCCGCCCGCCGCTTCCGCGAGCCCGGCGTGCTGCCCCCGGTGGCCGTGCTCCAGGTCCTGCCGCCGGATGCCAGCGGCGACCTCTACGCAAAACCGCTCGAGGAAGGGGTCGACGACAGCCGCCGCATCCTCGTGATCCCGAAGAAGGGCGACCCCGCACTTGGCGCAGGCGACCGGATCCTGGCCCGGCTGGCAAAGGTCGAATCCGAGGATCACGCCTATGAAGCGCGGCTGATCCGGCGGCTCGGCTCGAACCCGAAGAAGGTGCTGGGCGTCTTCCGCCTGGGCTCGCAGGGCGGTCGGATCGTCCCGATCGAAAAGGGCGACGACAAGGAATGGCGCGTCGCCGCCGACATGACCATGGGGGCCAAGGACGGCGAACTGGTCGAGGCCGAGGCCGTCGGCGCGCGCCGTCTCGGGCTTGGCGCGGCGCAGATCGTGGCCCGGCTGGGCGACCCGGCCGGCCCCCGCGCCGCAAGCCTGATCGCCATCCACCAGCACGGCATCCCCGACGCCTTCCCCGACGCCGTGATCGCCGAGGCCGACCGCGCCGAACCCGTGGGCCTGAAGGGGCGCGAGGACCTGCGCGACCTGCCGCTTCTCACCATCGATCCGGTGGACGCCCGCGACCGGGACGACGCGGTCTATGCCGAGGTGGATACCGACCTTGGCAACATCGGCGGCTTCATCGTCTGGGTCGCCATCGCCGACGTGGCGCATTACGTGACGCCGGGCAGCTCGCTGGACCGCGAGGCGCGCAAGCGCGGCAATTCCACCTATTTCCCCGACCGCGTAGTCCCGATGCTGCCCGACATCCTGTCGGGCGATCTCTGTTCGCTGCACGAAGGTGTCGACCGCGCCTGCCTTGCCGTGCGGATGGTGATCGACGCAGGCGGCCACAAGCGCAGCCACCGCTTCGTCCGCGGGATGATGCGCTCGGTCGCCTCGCTGCACTACGCGCAGGTGCAGGCAGCGGTGGACGGCACCCCCGACGACAAGACCGCGCCTCTGGTCGAACCGATCCTGAAGCCGCTTTATGCCGCCTATGCCGCCCTGAAACGCGCCCGCGAGCATCGTCAGCCCCTCGACCTGGATCTGCCCGAACGCAAGATCGAACTGGACGCCGAAGGTCGCGTCACCTCGGTCGCCTTCAAGGAGCGGCTCGAGGCGCACAAGCTGATCGAGGAGATGATGATCCTCGCCAATGTCGCGGCGGCGGAAGAGCTGATCCGGCTGAAGCGACCCCTTCTCTTCCGGGTGCACGAGGAACCCTCGCCGCTCAAGCTGGAAGGCCTGCGCGAGGTCGCCGAAAGTGCCGGGATGACGCTGGCCAAGGGGCAGGTCCTGCAGACAAAGCACCTGAACCGCCTCCTCGCCCAGGCCGAGGGGACCGAGTTCGACGAGCTCATCAACCTCTCGACCCTGCGCTCGATGACCCAGGCCTATTACCACCCCGAGAATTTCGGGCATTTCGGCCTCGCCCTGCAGAACTACGCCCATTTCACCAGCCCGATCCGGCGCTATTCCGACCTGATCGTCCACCGCGCCCTGATCACCGGCCATGGCTGGGGCAAGGACGGGCTGTCGAAATGGGACGAGGAAAACCTCGAGGAGACCGGCAAGCTCATCTCCGAAGCCGAACGGCGCAGCATGGCGGCCGAACGCGACACGACCGACCGGTACCTCGCGGCCTATCTGTCCGAACGGGTGGGGGCAGAATTCGCCGGCCATGTCTCGGGCGTGCAACGGTTCGGGATCTTCGTCCGGCTGGACGAGACCGGGGCCGACGGCCTCATCCCGGTGCGCGCGCTTGGCCGCGAATATTTCCACTATGACGAGGGCAGCCAGACCCTGATGGGGGCCGAGACGGGCCTCACGCTGGGGATCGGGCAGAAGGTCATGGTGCGACTGGCCGAGGCGGTGCCGGTGACGGGCGGGCTGATCCTCGACCTTCTCTCGGTCGAAGGCGCGACACTGCGCCCGGCCCGTCGGAAGGGCGGAAAATACAGCCCGCGCCGCCCCGCGCAGGCCGCGGCGAAACGACGGCTGGTGCGCAAACGCCGATGAGGGGCGCAGGACTTCCGGCAAGGGTCGGCATGATCCTGCGAAGGGTTCTCGCGGCCTCCGTCATCGGCGGCGCACTGGTCCTGAACACGGCGCAGGCCCAGACGATCCTGCCCGATCCGGTCACGGGGGAAGAGGTGAAGATGGGCACGCAGGCCGGGCTTGACGCATGGATCGCAGAGTTCCGCCCGCGCGCCCTTGCGGCGGGCATCCCGGCCGCGACCTTCGACGCCGCGCTGCGCGGGGTCGAATTCAATCCGAAAGTGGTGGAACGCGACCGGAACCAGAACGAATTCACCAAGACGATCTGGGACTATCTCGACACCGCCGTCTCCGACGACCGGGTAGCCCTCGGCCGTCAGGCCATCGACCGGCACCGGGCGCTCCTTGACCGGATCGCGGCGGATTATGGCGTCGAGAAAGAGGTCGTCGCCGCCGTCTGGGGCCTGGAAAGCGCCTACGGCACCTATCGCGGCGACCTGCCGGTGCTCGGCTCACTCGCCACCTTGGCCTATGACGGCCGCCGCGCCGCCTTCTTCGAGGCCGAGCTGATCGCCGCGCTCAGGATCATCGCTGGCGGCCATGTCGACCGCTTCGCCGGCTCCTGGGCCGGGGCCTCGGGACATACCCAGTTCATGCCCTCCTCCTGGGAGAAATTCGCGGTCGACTTCGACGGCGACGGCAAGCGCAACCTCTGGGGCGAAGACCCGTCCGACGCGCTGGCCTCGACCGCGAACTATCTTCGCCACTGGGGCTGGACGACCGGTCAGCCCTGGGGCATCGAGGTGCGCCTCCCAGAGGGCTTCGACTACGACCAGACCACCGAACGTGTGGTGAAGCCGGTCGCCGACTGGCAGGCAATGGGCGTCCGCACCGTCTTCGGTGCCGACCTGCCCGACCACGGACCCGGCTCGATCCTGCTGCCCGGCGGCCACCGGGGCGCAGCCTTCCTGATCTGGCCGAACTTCCAGGTGATCGAGCGCTACAACACCGCCGACGCCTATGTCATCGCCATCGGCAGCCTCTCCGACCGGCTGAAGGACGGCCCGCCGATCCAGTCCGGCTGGCCGCGCGACTTGCGCGCCCTCACGCTGGACGAACGGCGCGAATTGCAGGACCGGCTCACGCAGGCGGGCTTCGACGCCGGCGGCGTGGACGGCCGGATGGGGCCGAAAACCGTGGCCGCCGTGAAAGCATTCCAGAAGGCGCGCGGCCTGATCCCGGACGGCTATCCCAGCCTCGAAGTGCTGAACCTTCTGCGCTAAGGCTTTCCCATCCCCAAGTATCCTCAGGGGTTTGGGGCAGAATGCCCCAACAGCCGAGCCGTTGCGCGCCCTGCGCGCGCATAAGGCGAGACAAAAGGCTTGCGCCGCAAGGCGCGCAATTCGACAGACGTCCCTCTCCCTCCGAAACGCTGGCCCGCCCGGCGTGCCCATGGCATTATGTTCTCTGTTTGTTCACATCGAATCGTTACCGCCATGCCCTTCGTGGAACTCTCCGCGCTCACGAACTTCACCTTCCTCACCGGGGCGTCCCACCCCGAGGAGATGATCCTGCGCGCCTCGGAAATGGGGATGCCCGCGCTGGCCGTGGCCGATGTGAACTCGGTCGCCGGGATCGTCCGGGCGCATACCAAAGCGCGCGAGATCGCGCGGGACGGCGGCCCGCAGGTCCGGCTGATCCCCGCCGCCCGCCTCATCCTGACCGACGGCTTCCAACTCACCTGCCTGCCGCGCGACCGCGCGGGCTGGGGGCGGCTTTGCCGAATGCTCAGCCTGGGCCAGCTCCGCGCCGCAAAGGGTGAGTGTCGGCTGGAACTCGCCGACCTCCTCGCCTGGGGCGAAGGGCTGGAGATGCTGATCCTGCCGCCCGACCAGCGCCTCACGCTGGCCGAAGCGCCCCCCGCACCGATGGGCGATGCCGCGCGCTGGCGGGCGCATCTCCGCCGGCTTGCCGCCCGCTTCCCCGGCCAGGTCAGCCTCGGCATGGCCCCGCGGTACGACGGTCAGGACCCGGCACGCTTCGCCCGGCTGGCGGCGCTGGCGGCCGAGCACAGGATCCCCCCCGTCGCCACCGCCCTTCCCTTCCTGCACCACGGCGCACGACGGCGGCTGGCCGATGTGCTGACCGCGATCCGCCTGGGCGTCCCGGTTGACCGCCTGGGCCGCCGCGCCCTGCCCAACAACGAGGGCCGCCTGCGCTCCGAGGCCGAGATGCTGCGCCTGTTCCGCGGCCATGAACCCGCCGTCCACCGCGCCGGAGAGCTTGCCGCCCGCGCCGCCTTCTCGCTGGATGAACTCCAGTACGAATACCCTTCCGAGGTCACGGACGGCGAAAGCGCGGCGGAAAGGCTGGCCCGACTGGCCTGGGCGGGGCTCGACTGGCGCTATCCCGAAGGGCCGCCCGACCGGGTCCGCGCCCAGATGACGCACGAGCTGAAGCTGATCGCCAAGCTGCGGTACGAGCCCTATTTCCTCACCGTCCACGATATCGTGGCCTTCGCCCGCTCCCGGAACATCCTCTGCCAGGGCCGCGGTTCGGCTGCCAACAGCGTGGTCTGCTATGCCTTGGGCGTGACCTCGGTCTCGCCCGAAATCGGCACCATGGTATTCGAACGCTTCATCTCCGAGGCGCGGAACGAGCCGCCCGATATCGACGTGGATTTCGAACACGAACGCCGGGAAGAGGTGATCCAGCACATCTATGCCCGCTATGGCCGCCACCGCGCGGGCCTCTGCGCCACCGTGATCCATTATCGCGGCAAACGCGCCGTGCGCGAGGTCGGCCGCGCCATGGGCCTGACGCAGGACACGCTGGCCGCCATGTCCAGCCAGATCTGGGGCTGGGGCGGGCCGGGGGCGATCACCGACCAGCGGCTGGCCGAGATCGGCCTCGACCCCCGCGACCACCGCCTGCGTCAGACCATGACGCTCATCGACGAGATCCAGGGTTTCCCCCGCCATCTCTCGCAGCATGTCGGCGGCTTCATCATCACCGAAGGCCGGCTGGACGAGCTGTGCCCGGTCGAAAACGCCACGATGGAGGATCGCACGATCATCCCCTGGGACAAGGATGACATCGACAGCCTGAAGATCCTCAAGGTCGATATCCTGGCGCTAGGGATGCTGTCCTGCCTGCGCAAGGCCTTCGACCTGATCCAGACCCACCACCAGCAGCATTTCACCCTGGCGACCCTGCCGCCCGAGGATGCCGAAACCTACCGGATGCTCTGCCGCGCCGACTCCTTGGGCGTCTTCCAGGTGGAAAGCCGGGCGCAGATGAACTTCCTGCCCCGGATGCGGCCACGCTGCTTCTACGACCTGGTGATCCAGGTGGCGATCATCCGCCCCGGCCCGATCCAGGGCGACATGGTGCATCCCTTCCTGCGCCGCCGGAACGGACAGGAACAGGTCAGCTTCCCCTCGGACGCCTTGGGAAAGGTCCTGGCCAAGACGCTGGGCGTGCCGCTGTTCCAGGAACAGGCGATGCAGATCGCCATCGTCGGCGCGGGGTTCACCCCCGATGAGGCCGACCGCCTGCGCCGCTCGCTGGCGACGTTCAAGAAGCATGGCAATGTCAGCGAGTTTCACGACCGTTTCATCGGCGGGATGCTGGCCAATGGCCATGACGAGGATTTCGCCCGCCGCTGCTTCGCCCAGATCGAGGGCTTCGGCAGCTATGGCTTCCCCGAAAGCCATGCAGCAAGCTTCGCGCTCCTCGTCTACGCCAGCGCCTGGATCAAGCGGCACCATCCCGGCATCTTCGCCTGCGCGCTGCTCAACAGCCAGCCGATGGGCTTCTACGCCCCCGCCCAGATCGTGCGGGATGCCCGGGAACATGGGGTGACGGTCCTGCCGCCCTGCATCCAGGCCAGCGACTGGGACAACCGGATGGAATGGCTCGCGCCCGAGAAGGGCCCGGCGGAACTGGCGCTGCGGCTGGGCTTCCGGCAGATCAAGGGCATTGCCGAGGAAGAGGGCCGCTGGATCGCCGCCGCGCGGGGCAACGGCTATCAGACGCTGCCCGACGTCCACCGCCGCGCCGGCGTCAACCCC
>JARFTV010000086.1 GCA_029289325.1 Alphaproteobacteria bacterium | reverse complement strand
CGCAGGCAAACGAACGGGATTAGGGGATTGTCAGTCGAAGGGATGGCCCAGAAGAAAGAGATGCGCGGGGAGCCCATGCCTGAACCCGTCACCTTGCCCATCGGAACAGCCTGACCCCCAGTCCAGCCCCTTACTGGCGACGAAACGGCGATCAACAGCCTCCGCCAACCCTGCCCCAGCCTTCCGGGAGTTGCGGCGCCCTGCCGCGACGGGCTATCGATACCGGATCATTCAGGACACGGACCGCACCAATGGCTGATTACGATCTCGAGGCACTGTCGCTCAGCGAGCTGAAGAAAATGCAGAAGGACGTCGCCAAGGCGATTTCCACATTCGAGGATCGGCAGAAGGCGGAAGCCCGCGCCAAGGTGGAAGCTTTCGCCCGAGACCTCGGCTACTCCCTGGCCGAACTTGTCGGAACCGAGGCGAAGTCCTCCCGTGCACCGGCCGCGGCGAAATACCGGCACCCTGAGAACCCGGCGCTCACCTGGTCCGGCCGGGGACGCAAACCGCAGTGGTTCGTTGAGGCGTTGGCGGGCGGAAAAACTGCAGCTGATTTGGCTATTGGTTGAGCATTGCGAGATGATGCAAGATCAAGGCGACGTCATCATCCGCAGCGCTTGGCGATGTGCGAAAGTACGATGAAGGCGTCAGACGTACCGTTCGCTTTGCCTTTCTCAAAATCACCTTCGATCGTGCCCATCTGGTTTGTGACATGTGCCAGGCAGATGACTGCCCGCCCTCGCGCTTGGGCAAAGGCGTAGAGCGCTGCCGCCTCCATCTCGACCGCGAGAATTCCACGATCGCGCGCTGCGGCGATTGCAACTTCGGTCTCACGAAACGGCGCATCAGTGGTCCAAGTCGCACCGGTCAGCACACGCGGGCCTTCGGTGAACGCGCCCGTCAGCTGCGAGAGCAAGTGCGAGGGCGCCTCACTCCAGTCAGACGGAGGAATGTAATGATAGCTCGTGCCCTCGTCGCGCAGCGCCCGCTCGATCACAATGAAGTACGGCGGCGGGCCTTGTGGCGTGATCTGCCCCGATGAGGTGACACTGATCAGAAGTTCGCAACCTGACGCGAACATCTCCTCGGCGACCAGTACAGCGAATGACGCGCCGACGGCACAACCAACCACACCGATGTCATGGCCATCCAGGTCGAACACCCACATCTCGGTGTGGTAGCAGACCCACCCCTCATTCCGCCGCGCGCGGCCTTCGATACGGAGCTGGCGGACAATATCGCCGTCAGGGTCAAGCAGGCAAATCCTTGGCACCGTGACGGCCGCCGCCCCTTTCTGGCGGCGTGCCTCGCGCAGCAGGCTTTCGGGCGTGAAGGCCGACGGGGCATCATGATGCTTGTCCGACAGGATCGGCGGGAGCGGCTTTTTGGCGTCGGACATGGTGTTTCCTGCGAGGCGGGCCCAGCGGGCCATCACCCGACCGAGGGGTTAACGGATCAGGGTCTGTAGGCCGCGTCCTGCTGCCAGCCTGTGAAGCCGGTCTGCATGACGACCACGTTCGACCTGCCCGCAACACGCAGCGCGAAGGCCGCCTGCGCCGACAGGCTGCCGGTGTTGCAGAACAGGATGGTCATCCGATCCTCGGGGATCTCGTCGATGCGGTCCAGCACTTCGCGCCACTCGATGTTGACTGCGCCGGGGATCGTGCCTGCCTCGAACTGGCCAGCGTCCCGGGTGTCGACGAAAAGCGCGGTCTCGAAGACGGTCTGGTCGAGTTGCTGGGGCAGGATGATGCCGGCCTCGTATTCCGAGAACATCATGTATTCCTGCATGGCGTCGATAGCCGCGTCCTGCGCAAAGGCGGGCAATGTGTGCATCCCGAGCGCGACGGTTGTCGCCAAAAGTAGGTGCTTCAGGGTCATCCGGGGGTCTCCTCCGTTTCGGTTTCTTGGTGTTCAGGTGTTCTGCGCAAGCCAGCCGATCGTGCCGCCTTCGAGCCATAGGGCGTCCGGGTGGCCGAGCCTGTTCAGGACATCCGCGCCCTCTGCCGACCGACCGCCGCCCTTGCCGCAGATGGTCACGGGTGTTCTGCCAGCAGGAAGTTCTCCCGCCCGGTCTTCGAGTTCGGCCAGCGGGATATGGACGGCGCCCGTCAAATGGGCGGCGACGAAGTCTTCCGCGTCGCGGACGTCGATCAGGTGGAAGCGATCCGGGTCGGCCGCGAGGGCGGCGAGCGTAAGCATCCCGGCCATCAGAACACCAGGACCTTGTCGGCGGCCAGCGTCGCTTGGGCGAGTTCGTCCATTGTGGAGCGGCTCGTCCCCTCCATCATGTCGCCCTCTGCAAGGCCGCGCGCGTCCAGGCAGGTGCCGCACATCAGGACGCGCCCCTTGGCGGACAGGACCCGGCGGAGCATGCGCTCGAGATTGTAGTAGCCATCGGGCGTCTTCTGCCCCGCCTTGGCGCAGAGCACCGCGTCGGCCATCAGGAAGACGGTGATATCCGCCTCGGGATCGTTCTTCGCCAGTGCGTAGGCCATGCGCAGGCCGTTGAAGCTGCGCTCGGTTCCGTAGGGTGGGTCGTTCAGCAGGATCAGGTGTTTCATGCAGGGGCCTCTTGGGTGGCGGGGTTGAGACGCGGGTGCGTCTCCTCGCCGAGCCAGAAGAGCAGGCCGCCGGAGACGAACATGGAGATCGCGACGAACCAGAAGGCCGCTTCCGCAGCGCCGGTCAGGCTGGCCGCTAGCCCGAGGCCGAGCGCGCCGATGGCGTAGCCGAGGTCGCGCCAGAAGCGGTAGATGCCGATGGCCGAGCCGCGCCAGGCCGGCGGGGTGATGTCCGCAACCGCCGCCGAGAGGTTCGGATAGAGAAGCGCCATGCCGAAGCCCGCCACCCCGGCCGAGACCGACCACCAGAGCGCGCCCGTGCCCATGACCACCATCGCCACGCCCGCGCCGCAGATCCACATGCCGAGCACGTTGGGCCAGAAGCGGCCCACATGGTCCGACAGCCGCCCGGTGAAGAGCTGCGAGCCGCCCCAGACGAAACCATAGGTGCCGACGATCCAGCCGACCTCGGTCAGGGTCGCGCCTTGGGTCACAAGGAAGACCGGGAACAGCGCCCAGACCAGCGCATCGACGAACTTCTCGACCAGCCCCGCCTGGGAGATCGCGAAGAGCCGCCGGTCGCGCCAGCTCATCAGCGCGAAGACCTCGCGCGTCGTCGGGTGTTCGGAGCTGCCCTGCGGATAACGCGGCAGGGATTTCGGGGGTGCTGCCTTGTGCGCGGCCGTCTCGGCCTTGGCCCAAGGCAGCGTGTCCTTCACCCAGACCACGGTCAGGATCAGCGCCAGCAGGACCACGGCCATGCCAAAGACCAGCAGGCCCGTCCGCGCGCCCAGCCCTTCCGCGGCATATGCGGTGAGGATGCCTGCGATTGCCACGCCGACATAGCCGGAGAACTCGTTGAGCCCCATGGTGAGGCCGCGTTCCTCGGCGCGCGTGATGTCGAGTTTCGCGGTCTGCGTCATCGACCAGCAGAGGCCCTGGTTGACGCCCAGCAGCACGGTCGCCGCGACGATCCAGTTCCAGTCGGGCGCGTACCAGATCATCACCGGGATCGGCAGCGCCATGACCCAACCGAGGGCCAGCACCCGCTTGCGACCGATCCGCTCGGACCAGCGCCCGGCGACGAAGTTCATCACCGCCTTGACCGCACCGAAGGCCACGACGAAGGACGCCAGCAGCAGGAACGAGCCGCGCTCGAGCCCGAACTCGCTCTCGGCCAGCGCCGGGACCACCGTGCGAGTCATGCCGATGGCGAAACCCACCAGCATCACCTGGATCAGCTGATGCGCGACCTGGACCCTA
Source organism: Alphaproteobacteria bacterium (assembly GCA_029289325.1). Lineage (GTDB taxonomy): Bacteria > Pseudomonadota > Alphaproteobacteria > Rhodobacterales > Rhodobacteraceae > Tabrizicola. The sequence goes on along the minus strand of JARFTV010000086.1, from coordinate 1,948 downwards.
TTCTCGCGGATGCCGCGCGTGAATTCACTTGCGGTCATTCTACGGGCTCCTTGTCGTGTTCCGGGGATCGAGCGCATGGCCCGATGCCGGTCCGCGCAGCGGCTGGACCAGCATCCGGTCGAGCCAGAGATCGCGGCGTGTCCGGAACTGCTCGATGCCGATCTCCATCCCCTCGTGTCCCTTGGCGGGCTGGGCGATGTAGGTGCCGAGGAGCCTGTCCCACCACGGCAGGTTGAAGCCGTAGTTCGAGTTGGTCTCGCGCGGGTCGGTGGAATGGTGGACGCGGTGCATGTCCGGCGTCACGACGATGAGGCGCAGCACGCGGTCCACCGGGCGCGGCAGGTCGATGTTGGCGTGGTTGAAAAGCGCGGTGGCGTTCAGGATCACCTCGAACAGTAGCACCGCGACGGCGGGGGGGCCGAGCGCCGCGACCACCGCCAGCTTGATCCCCATGGAAATGAGGATCTCCACGGGATGGAAACGCAGTCCCGTGGTCGCGTCGAAATCGAGATCGGCGTGGTGCATCCGGTGCAGCCGCCAGAGCCCGGGCACGGCGTGGAACATCACGTGCTGAAGGTAGATCGCCAGATCGAGCAGCAGCATCGAGACGATGATTGCGACCCAAACTGGCACATCGAGATTGTTGAACAGGCCCCAGCCACGATCCTCGGCCATGACGGCCAGACCGACCGCGAGGATCGGAAAACTCAGCCGCAGGATGACCGTATCCACCACCACCAGAGCAAGGTTGTTCGTCCAACGGATGACGCGCGGGATTTCTCGCCTGCGCCGCGGGGCCGCCACTTCCCACAGCGCCATGCCCGCCAGAACACCCAGAAAGATGGCAAGACGGATGGTCGCCTCGGTGGCAAGGATGGTCTCGGACATGGATCGCTGGCCTTGGGGCTTGTGGGGCGCGATGGAATCGCTATTATTCAAGTTATCGCTTGAATGATCTAGCGTCAGGAGACAGGCCTTGTCAATCAGCCCGAAGTTGGCCCTGCTGGAGGAATATGCCCTCGTCGCACGCGCCTTATCAGCACCGGCGCGTCTGATGCTGCTGGAACAACTCGCGCAAGGCGAACGCGGGGTGGAGGCACTTGCGGACAAGACAGGCCTCACGATCGCCAACTGCTCGCAGCATCTGCAACAGCTGCGCCGCGCCGCTCTCGTCACCAGCCGCCGCGACGGCAAGGCAGTGATCTATCGGCTGACCGATGCCAAGACACTCGCGCTGATGGATCTGCTGCGCATCGTGGCAGAACGGAACCTCGCGCAAGTCGAGCGTATCCTGCGAGGGCTTTCAGGCGGCAAGGACGCCCCCGAAGCCGTCAGCCGCGCGGACCTCGCCGCACGGCTCGCGGAAGGCTCCGTCACCGTGCTCGACGTGAGGCCGGCCGACGAATACGCCGCGGGCCACATTCCGGGTGCGCTCAACATGGCGCTGACGGAGATCGAGCGGATCGTCCCGACGCTCGATCCGGCCACCGAAATCGTGGCCTATTGCAGGGGCCCCTATTGCATCTATGCCCACCAGGCTGTCGCCGCACTTCGCAAACACGGCCTCAATGCGCGCCGCCTTGACGGCGGTTTGCCGGAATGGCGCGAGGATGGCCTGCCATTGATGGCAGGCGCGCAATAGTTCGATGACCGTCCATTTGATCGGCGCAAGGCCACTCGGTCGGCGATAGGCCCGGAGGCGCACCAGCGCCGTGCCCGGGCCCTTGGGAAGTGAGGCCGAAGCCTCACCCGAAGGGATCGTATTCCGAGACGATCACGACCTCGTCGCCGTCGATTTCATCGGCGGGGACGGCGCCGAAGGTTCCATCCCCTGCCTGGAAGACGACGATCGAGACCATGAGCGTGGCGGCGAGGGAGGCGGCGAAGGCGTGAGCATCTTTGCGGGACATCTGTTTGGCTCCTGTCTTGGAGGCGGGGGACCATCCCC
>JARFTV010000041.1 GCA_029289325.1 Alphaproteobacteria bacterium | reverse complement strand
TATCTGGCCGAAAACATCGGGATGAGCTGCATCGACGCCCCCGTCTTCGGCCCCGACGGTGGCCTCATCGCCGCCCTTGACGTCAGCTCTGCCCGCGCCGACCAGACCGAAGGCTTCAACCGCCTGATCGAGGCGATGGTCGCCCGCGTGGCGCAGGGGATCGAGGCCGACCTCTTCCGCCAGACCTTCCCCAAGGCCCGTATCATCCTTGCCGAAGGGGCCGACCCCGCCAGCGCGGCCCTTCTGGCCGTGGATCAGGACGACGTGGTGATCGGCGCCACGCGCGAAGCCCGCCGCCGCCACGGGCTGGAACCCGCGGGCACGATCCGCCCCCACCCCGTCGCCGACCTTCTGGGCCGCGACGGCAATCCCGGCGGCCTCGAAGGCGCCGAACGCGCCGCGGTGATTCGCGCCCTGACCCGCGCCGGGGGCAATGTCTCCGAGGCCGCGGGCGCCCGCGGCCGTGGCCGCGCGCCCCTTTACCGCCGGTTGAAGCGCCTCGGCATCGACGAACGCGGCTGACCTGTCTCACCCCTGAGACACCCGGCCCCCGCGCACCGCCCTCCCCCGGATGACCCGGGGCCCCGCCCCGCGCATCCTCTCTCCATGCCGCACCGGAGGAGTGCGGCGCTTGGAGGAGAAGACATGAACCAGATGACCCAGGTGGCAGGCCAGCAGGCCTCGCCCTTCAAGACCCGCTACGACAACTTCATCGGCGGCAAGTTCGTGCCCCCCGTCGCGGGCCGCTACATGGACAACATCACCCCGATTACCGGCGCGAAGGTCTGCGAAGTCGCCCGCTCAGGTCCCGAGGATATCGAAGCCGCCCTCGACGCCGCCCATGCCGCCCGCGAGGCCTGGGGTCGCACCTCGGCCGCGCACCGCTCAAACATCCTCTTGAAGATCGCCGATGTGATGGAGGCGAACCTGCATCTCCTCGCGGAAGCCGAGACCTGGGACAACGGCAAGCCGATCCGTGAAACGGTGAACGCCGACATCCCCCTCTCCATCGACCATTTCCGCTACTTCGCCGGCGTCCTACGTGCCCAGGAAGGCACCATGTCGGAAATCGACCACGACACCGTCGCCTATCACTTCCACGAACCCCTCGGCGTCGTCGGCCAGATCATCCCCTGGAACTTCTCGATCCTGATGGCGGCCTGGAAACTCGCCCCGGCTCTCGCCGCCGGCAACTGCATCGTGATGAAGCCGGCCGAACAGACCCCGGCCGCGATCCTCGTCCTGGCCGCACTCATCGCCGACCTCCTGCCCCCCGGTGTCCTGAACATCGTGAACGGCACCGGGGCCGAAGCCGGGAATGCGCTCGCCCGCTCCAACCGCATCGCCAAGATCGCCTTCACCGGCTCCACCGCGACGGGCCGCAAGATCATGGAGGCCGCGACCGTCAACCTGATCCCCGTCACGCTGGAGCTGGGCGGCAAGTCTCCCAACATCTTCTTCTCCGACGTGATGGCCCAGGACGACGCCTTCCTCGATAAGGCGGTCGAAGGCTTCGTCCTCTTCGCCTTCAACCAGGGCGAGGTCTGCACCTGCCCCTCCCGCGCCCTGATCCAGGAAGACATCTACGAGGAGTTCATCGCCCGCTGCATCGCCCGGGTGAAGGCCATCAAGCAGGGCGACCCGCGCGACCTGAACACCATGGTCGGCGCGCAGGCCAGCCAGCAGCAGCATGAGAAGATCATGTCCTACCTCCAGATCGGCCGCGAAGAGGGGGCCGAGGTGCTGGTCGGCGGCGACGCCGCGCGCTTCAACGGCGACCTTGCAGGCGGCTTCTACATCCAGCCCACCATCCTCAAGGGCCACAACAAGATGCGCGTCTTCCAGGAGGAGATCTTCGGCCCCGTCGTCTCCGTCACCACCTTCAAGGACGAGGCCGAGGCGCTCCAGATCGCCAATGACACGATGTACGGCCTTGGCGCCGGTGTCTGGACCCGCGACGGCACCCGCGCCTACCGCTTCGGCCGCGAGATCCAGGCCGGCCGCGTCTGGGTGAACAACTACCACGCCTACCCCGCCCACGCGGCCTTCGGCGGCTACAAGCAGTCCGGCATCGGGCGCGAGACGCACAAGATGATGCTCGACCACTACCAGCAGACCAAGAACATGCTGGTCAGCTACAATCCGAACAAGCTCGGCTTCTTCTAAGCGTCGCGTAAAAGGTTCCGCCGGGGACAGCAAAAGCTGCCCCCGGTCTTTCGACCCAACGCACCTGGCTCCCCCAGCGCAGTCCGCCCCCTCTGCCCCGTCACCCGCAAGACGCGCGATCTGACAACCGCCGCCACCCGCAGGCGCTCCCAGGACCAGCCGCGCCCGCCCCCATTTTCTGTCCCCAGCTATCCCCCCGGAGGCCCCCCGAGCGGTTCTGCGTCCTTCACGCAAAACCGCGAGACAAAAGGAACGCGCCGCAAGGCGCTCAATTTGATGACCGCCCCAACCCGCCTGACGTTGCGTCGCCCTATCCTTGCGCCGTTTCCCGGCTAAGCTTGGCCATCCGCAAGGGACCGCCATGCTTCAGACTCCCGACCCGATCCTCGCCGCCTTCACCGCGCAGAAATCGCTCGCTGCGCAACGCCGCGCCAGCTTTGGCCTGTCCGAACGCCGTGCCGCGCTGGACCGCCTCGCCGCCGCCATCCGCGCCCATGAGGCCGCGCTGATCCAGGCGCTGCAAGACGACCTCGGCCGACCCGAGGCCGAGGCGATCCTGCTCGACTATCTCCCCGTCCTGGCCGAGATCCGCCACACCCGCCGCCACCTGCGGTCCTGGATGCGCCCGCGCCGGGTTGCGTCCACCCTCGCCACCTTCGGCGCCTCAGGCCGGATCATCCCCCAGCCGCGCGGCGTCTGCCTCATCATCTCGCCCTGGAACGTCCCCTTCGCGCTGGCGCTCTCGCCGCTGGTCTCGGCCCTCGCCGCCGGGAATTCGGCGATCCTGAAACCGTCCGAGCTGACGCCCGCGACCAGCGCGCTCATCGCCCGGATGATCGCGCAGACCTTCCCGCCCGACCTCGTGACCGTGATCGAGGGCGACAAGGAGGTCGCCGAGCGCCTCCTCGCCCTGCCCTTCGACCATATCTTTTTCACCGGCAGCCCGGCCGTGGGCAAGATCGTGATGGCCGCAGCCGCCCGGAACCTGACCTCCGTCACGCTCGAGCTTGGCGGCAAATCCCCCACCATCATCGGCCCCGATGCCGACCTGAAACAGGCCGCCGACTGGATCGCCTTCGGCAAGTTCGTGAACGCCGGTCAGGTCTGCATCTCGCCCGACCACCTGTTTGTCCATGACAGCGTCAAGGACCGCTTCCTGACCCTCCTGCGCGCCCGCATCGCCCGCGCCTATGGCTCCGGTCCTGCAAGCCCCCACCTGTCCCGCATCGTCAGCGACCGCCACGCCGCCAGCATGACCGAGCTTCTTACCGATGCCCGGGCCAAGGGTGCGCAAGTCACCCTCGACCACGGCGCCCAGGGCCGCGCCGTCGGCCCCGCCCTGATCGAGGCGATCACCCCGGAAATGCGGCTGGACCAGGAGGAAATCTTCGGTCCCCTCCTGCCAATCCTGCCCTACAGCGACCTCGGCCCTGTGATCGACCGCATCAACGCCCGCGACAAGCCGCTCGCGCTTTACATATTCGACCGCGACCCCTCCCGCATCGACCGCATCCTGGCCGAGACGACCTCGGGCGGCGTCGGCATCAACCTGACCGTGGTGCAGTACACCCAGTCGAACTTGCCCTTCGGCGGGGTGAACAGCTCCGGCCTCGGCGCCAGCAACGGGATCCACGGCTTCCGCGCCTTCAGCCACGAACGCGCCGTGCTCCGCAACCGCTTCCTCGCGCTCCCGCTCCTCTTCCCGCCCTATGGCCCCCGCACCCTGCGCCTGATCCGCCTGATCAAGCGGATCCTCGGATGAACTTTCACTACATCATCGTCGGCGCGGGCTCTGCCGGCTGTGTGCTCGCCAACCGCCTCTCCGCCACCCCCCGGACCCGCGTCGCCCTGGTCGAAGCCGGGCCTCCCGACCGCAATCCCCTGATCCACATGCCGCTCGGCCTTGCGATCCTCGCCCGCAGCCACCGGATCAACTGGGGCTTCGCGACCGAGCCCGAGGCGCAGCTCAACCACCGCCGCCTCTATTGGCCCCGGGGCCGCGTCCTTGGCGGCTCAAGCTCGATCAACGCAATGATCTACATGCGCGGCCATCCGCTTGACTACCGCGACTGGGCCGCCAGCGCGGGGCCGGACTGGGACTGGCCCGCCGTCCGCCAGACCTTCCTTGACCTTGAAGGCAACACCGCCCTCGGCCCCCCGCATCACGGCACCAGCGGCCCCCTTGCCGTCAGCGACCTCCGGCTGGTAAACCCGCTCTCCCGCGCCTTCGTCACAGCCGGGACCCAGTGCCGGCACCCCGCCACCCCCGATTTCAACGCCGACACGACTGAGGGCGTCGGTCTCTACCAGGTCACGCAGAAGGACGGCCGCCGCTTCTCGGCCGCTCGCGCCTTCCTCGACCCCGTCCGTCACCGCCCGAACCTGACGATCCTCCCCAACCAGCAGGTCCGGCGCATCCTCTTCACCGACCGCCGCGCCACCGGCATCCGCCTCGCCACCCGCGACCTGACGCTGGCCGACGGTGGCGAGGTCATCCTCTCCGCCGGCGCCATCGGCTCGCCGCATCTCCTGATGCTCTCCGGCATCGGCCCCGGCGACCATCTGCAAGCGATGGGCATCCCCCCGATCCACCACGCGCCCGAGGTCGGCGGCAATCTTGCCGACCATCTCGACATCACCGTCCAGGGCGCCACCGGGCCCGAGGCGATCGGCCTCGCCCCCCGCTTCCTGCCCCGCGCCCTCCGCGCCGCCTGGGCCTTCCGCAAGGGCCAGGGGGGAACTCACCTCCAATGTGGCCGAGGCCGGGGGCTTCGCCAGATCCGACCCGACCCGCGACCGGCCGAACCTGCAATTCCACTTCCTGCCAGCCCTCATCCACGACCACGGCCGCCGCACCGCCTGGGGCTATGGCCTGACCCTCCATGTCTGCGACCTCTACCCGCAAAGCCGGGGGACCATCCGCCTCGCCAGCCCCGATCCCGCCGCGCCGCCAAGCATCCGGGCCAATTACCTCAGCCACCCCGACGACCTGCCCGTCCTGCTCAAGGGCCTCGACCTTGCCCGCCAGATCACCCGGGCCCCCGCCCTCGCCCGCCATATCCGGCACGAAACCCTGCCCGGCCCGGCCCAGGACCTCACCGCCGACATCCGCCAGCGGGCCGAGACGATCTACCACCCCGTCGGTACCTGCCGCATGGGCCTTGACGACCGGGCCCCCGCCGATCCGCAGGGCCGCATCCGGGGCACCACCGGCCTGCGCGTCGTCGATGCCTCGCTCATGCCCCGCATCATCGGCGGCAATACCAACGCCCCCACGATGATGATCGCCGAAACCATCGCGCGCCGGATGCTCGCCTGACCCGGATTGTCATACAGCTTTTACATTCCTGTTGAACAAGCGTCACGCAGCGGGACTAGAGCCGGTCTCGCGCAGCCACAGACGGCCGCTCGATATGCAGGAGTGCACCATGAAATCCTTTCACGTGACCGCCTCGGTCCTGGCCTTCGCCGCCGCCTCGGCGCTGCCCGCCATGGCCCGCGACCAGATCCAGATCACCGGCTCGTCCACCGTCCTGCCCTATGCCACCATCGTCGCCGAGGCTTTCGGCGAGAATTTCGACTTCCCCTCGCCGGTCGTCGAAGGCGGTGGCTCGGGCGCTGGCCGCAAGAAGCTCTGCGAAGGCGTGGGCACCACCACCGTCGACATCGCCAACTCCTCCTCCCGCATCGCCCAATCCGACATCGACCTGTGCGCCGCCAATGGCGTGGCCGAGATCATGGAAGTCCGCTTCGGCTATGACGGCATCGTCTTCGCCTCGGACGTGAACGGCCCGGAATTCGCGCTGAACCCCGCCGACCTGTTCAACGCCGTGGCCGAGACCGTGGCCAAGGACGGTGCGCTTGCCGCCAACCCGCATCGCCAGTGGGCCGAGTTCAACGCCGACCTCCCCGCTCAGGACATCCTCGTCCTCTCGCCCGGCACCAAGCACGGCACGCGTGAAGTCTATGACCAGAAGGTCATCATCGAAGGCTGCAAGGCGACCGGCGCCTTCGACCTGCACCTCGCCGCCGCCGAGGGCGCGGATGAAAAGGAAAAGGCCGGCAATGCCGAGAAAGCCTGCATGAAGCTGCGCACCGATGGCCGCAACGTCGACATCGACGGCGACTATACCGAGACGCTGGCCCGCCTTGACACCAACAAGAACGCCATCGGCGTCTTCGGCCTGTCCTTCTACCAGAACAACACCGACAAGCTGCGCGTCGCGACCATGGGCGGCGTCGTCCCCTCGGCTGAGACCGTCGCCTCGGGCGAATACCCGGTGTCGCGTCCGCTCTACTTCTACGTCAAGAAGGCGCATCTCGGCGTGATCCCCGGCCTGAAGGAATATGTTGAGTTCTTCGTCTCCGACGACATGGCCGGCCCGGATGGCCCGCTGGCGGAATACGGCCTCGTTTCCGACCCGGAACTCGCCGCCACGCAGGCAGCGGTGGCCGCGGAAACCCCGATGGGTCCGCTGAACTGAGAATAATCGGGCGGGGCTTTCGGGTCCCGCCCATCCCTTTCGCGCAACGGAAATATCCGCGATGTCCGTGTTTATGACCCTCGCCGCCGTCCTGGTCCTGGCCCTTGCGGGCTACCTCCTCTCACGGCAACGGGCACTCGCCACCGCCGGGGGCAATCCCCGGCTTCTGCACTCCCTGCCCGGCTATTACGGCTGGAACGGCGCGATCTCGGTGCTGGTGCCGGGACTGGCGCTGCTGATCCTCTGGCTGATGGCGCAGCCCATGGTGATCGAACAGCGCGTGGCGGCCGCCCTCCCGCCCGAGATGACGGCCGATGCCGCCAGCCGGGCCTTGGCGCTGGCCGATATCCGCCGCGTGGCGGGCGGCCTTGACGCCGCCGTCGCCCGGGGCGCGCTGACCAGCGACGCCGCCCTTTCGCTCTCCGCCGCCGAGGCCCGCGCCACGCTGGGCAGCGTCGGGGTCGCCCTCGGCTCCGAGGTCTCCACCACCACGCTCGCCGCCGCGCAGGACTACCGCGCCGCCGCCGCATGGGGCGCGGCGCTGCGCACCGTCCTCGTCCTCGTCGCCGCCGTCGCGGGCCTCTTCCGTGCCGTCCGGCAAAGCCACAAGGACTTCCGCGCCCGCAACAGCGTCGAGCGCGTGATCCTCTGGCTCCTCATCGCCGCCTCCTCGATCGCCGTCCTGACCACAATCGGCATCATCTGGTCGATGGTGTCGGAAACTGTGGACTTCTTCTCGAAATACCCCGCTCAGGACTTCTTCTTCAGCCTGACCTGGTCGCCGAACTTCCGCGGCGGGTCCGAGCTCGGGATCATCCCGCTGATCTGGGGCACGCTTTATATCACCGTCATCGCGATGCTGGTCGCGGTCCCCATCGGTCTTTTCGCCGCGATCTACCTCGCGGAATACGCCTCGCGCCGCACCCGCGCCTGGGTCAAGCCGCTGATCGAGATCATCGCGGGCATCCCCACCGTGGTCTTCGGCCTTTTCGCTCTGGTGACCGTCGGCCCCTTCCTGCGCGACTGGTTCGCCCAGCCGATGGGCCTTGGCAATTCCGGCTCCTCGGTGATGACCGCCGGGATCGTGATCGGGATCCTCAACATCCCCTTCATCTCCTCGCTCTCGGACGACATCATCAACGCCGTGCCGCAATCGCTGCGTGACGGAAGCTATGGCCTTGGCGCCACCCGGTCCGAGACGGTGAAGCAGGTGATCCTCCCCGCCGCCCTGCCCGGCATCGTCGGCGCGATCCTGATGGCCGCCTCCCGCGCGATCGGCGAGACGATGATCGTCGTCATGGGCGCGGGGGCCGCCGCAAAACTCAGCCTCAACCCCTTCGAGGCGATGACCACCATGACTGTCAAGATCGTCGGCCAGCTGACCGGCGACACCGACTTCGCCTCGCCCGAGACGCTGGTCGCCTTTGCCCTTGGCATGACCCTCTTCGTCATCACCCTCGGCCTCAACATCTTCGCCCTCTGGATCGTCCGCAAATACCGCGAGCAGTACGAATGACCGATCTTTCCGCCGCCCCGGCCTGCCTGCCGCGCCCCCGGCCCTCGCTTCTGGACCCCTCGGACCGGATGCGCCGCCGCAACGCCGCCGAGACGCGCTTCCGCCTCTACGGCCTTGCCGCCATCGCCATCGCGCTGACCATGCTGGCGATCATGCTCTTCACCATCCTGCGCGACGGGGTGTCCGCCTTCACCCAGGCCAGCCTGAGCTTCCCCGTGGAACTCTCGGCCGAGGTGCTGGACCCCGAAGGCAACCGCGACCGCGCCGAGATGGCCAAGGTCACCACCATCGGCTATGGCCGCGTCCTCGCCGCCGCCTTCACGGCCGAACTTGGCCGGCGCGGCATCGCGACCGACCTGTCGGAAAAGGACATCGGCGCCCTCATCTCCCGCGATGCCCCCGGCACCCTGCGCGCCCAGGTCCTGGCCAACCCCGCGCTGGTCGGCACCACCATCGACGCAAAGGTCTTCGCCGCCGGCCGGATCGACGGCTTCCTCAAGGGCCGCGTCACGCTGGACAGCGCCGAGCGTGACAGCAACATCAGCCCCGCCCAGCTGCGCCTCGCCCAGCAACTGGTCGAGGCCGGGATCCTCACCTCCGCCTTCAACTGGGACTTCCTGACCAATCCCGACGCCTCCGACCAGCGCCCCGAGGCGTCGGGCCTTGGCGTCGCCCTGATCGGCTCGGCCTACATGATGGTGCTGGTCCTGCTGATGTGCGTCCCCGTCGGCATCGCCGCCAGCATCTATCTCGAGGAATTCGCGCCCCGGAACCGCTGGACCGACGCGATCGAGGTCAATATCTCCAACCTCGCCGCCGTCCCCTCCATCGTCTACGGCATCCTCGGCCTTGCGATCTTCATCAACTTCGCCGGGCTGCCGCAATCCTCCTCCCTCGTCGGCGCGCTGGTCCTGTCGCTGATGACGCTGCCCACCATCATCATCGCCACCCGCGCCGCGATCCGGGCCGTGCCGCCCTCGATCCGCGACGCGGCGCTGGGGGTGGGGGCGTCGAAGACGCAGACCGTGTTCCACCACGTCCTGCCCCTTGCCGCGCCCGGCATCCTGACCGGCACCATCCTCGGCCTCGCCACCGCCCTGGGCGAGACCGCGCCGCTCCTCCTGATCGGCATGGTCGCCTTCGTCGACAACTACCCGGCCGCCCCGCCGGACGGCATCCTCAGCCCGGCGACCGCCCTGCCGGTGCAGGTCTACAGCTGGGCCAGCCGCTCGGATCCCGCCTTCATCGAAAGGTCCAACGGCGCGATCATCGTGCTGCTGGTCTTCCTCGTGGCGATGAACGTGACCGCCATCCTCCTGCGCCGCCGCTTCGAACGCCGCTGGTGACCGGCACGGCTGTCCGGGCTAGACTGGCCCGGACACCGATACCGGAGCCCCCCATGCGCCTCGCCCTCTGGCAGGGACCCTCGCCCGAAGCCGACCTCGACCGCGCCTGCACTCAGGCCGAATCCGCCCTTGCCGCCGCCGCCGCACTGGGGGCCACCGCCCTTGTCCTGCCCGAGCTCTGGCTGCCCGGCTACAATCGACCCGACCTCGCCGCCCGCGCCCTTGCCCGCGACAGCGCCCCCCTGCGCCGCCTCGCCGCCGCCGCGCGCGCCCAGCAGACCACCCTCGTCCTCGGCTATGCCGAACAGGAGGATGACCGCCTCTACAACTCCGCCGCCTGCTTCGGCCCCGACGGCGCGCTTCTGGCCCATTACCGCAAGGTCCAGCTTTACGGCCCGCGCGAGGCCGCGCTCTTCACCCCCGGCGACCGGCTTGAAACCTTCGCGCTGAACGGAGAAACCGCTGCGATTCTCATCTGTTACGACGTGGAATTCGCGCCGCATGTGAAATCGCTCGCCGACCGGGGCGTCCGTGTCATCCTGACACCCACCGCCAATATGCAGCCCTTCACCCATGTCGCCCGCCACACCGTTCCGGCCATGGCCGCCAACCACGGCGTCGCGATCGTCTACGCCAATTACTGCGGCACCGAGGGCGACCTGACCTATGTCGGCGGCTCGCTGATCGCCGGCCCGCATGGCGAGGTGCTGGCTCAGGCCGGGGAAACACCCGCCCTGCTGATCGCCGACCTGCCGCCCCGCGATCCGGCACGCCTGTCCACCCAAAGCGCGGACTTCCGCCGCCTGTGACCGAATCCGCCAAGGTCCTGTCGGAACCGAACACCCTTGGCCCCGCCGAATGGGGCAGGCTTGACCAAACCGATGCCCGAGGCCCCCGATGACCCATTTCCGCCACCGCAAGTTCAACACGCGCGAGACCTATCCCGAACAGAAGCTCGACAACGACCTCGCGCAGGCGGTGGTCGCGCGGGGGCGGATCGTCTTCCTCCGTGGCCAGTGCCCGCAGGATCTGGACACTGCCGCCGACATCGGCAGCCACGACCCGGTCGAACAGACCCACAAGGTCATGCAGAACATCCGCCAGCTTCTGGAGGAAGTCGGGGGCAGGATGGAGCATCTGTGCAAGATCGTCGTCTACCTGACTGACGTCCGCCACCGCGAGGCGGTCTACCGGACCATGGGCGAATATATCAAGGGCGTGCATCCGGTCTCGACCGGGGTCGTCGTCAGCGCCCTCGCCCGCCCCTCCTGGCTGGTAGAGATCGACGGCACCGCCGTGATCCCGGATGACGAGCCATGACCTTCTCTCTCATCGCCCGCTGCCCCCGGTCCGGCCAGTTCGGAATGGCGATTTCCTCCTCCTCTCCCGCCGTGGCCGCGCGCTGCATCCACTTGCGGTCAGGGGTGGGGGCCGTGGCCAGCCAGAACGTGACCGATCCGGGCCTTGGTCCCCTGATCCTCGACCGGCTGGAAACCGGGCTCTCGGCAGCCCAGGCGCTGGCGTCGGTGACAGAACGCCAGCCCCATATCGACTTTCGCCAACTGCTGGTCATCGACACCGAGGGGCGCACCGCTGTCCATTCCGGGCGTGAGGTCCTCGGCCTCTGGGGCGAGGCACAGGGGCAGGATTGCGCCGCCGGGGGGAACCTTCTGGCCAGTGAGGCGGTCCCCTCCGCCATGATCTCGGCCTTTGAAACCGCGACCGGCGATCTGGCCGAACGCCTCCTGCAGGCGCTGGAGGCCGGCCGCGCCGCCGGGGGTGAGGCGGGGCCGGTCCATTCCGCCGGACTGAAGGTGGTGGACCGACTGTCCTGGCCGATCGTCGATCTGCGCATCGACTGGGCCGAGGATCCCATTACCATGCTGCGCACCGCCTGGGACGTCTACGCCCCCCAGATCGAGGCTTACGTCCAGCGCGCGCTCGACCCGACGCAGGCGCCGTCCTACGGCGTGCCGGGCGATGAATAGGCTGCGGGTACGGGTTAAGATTTCCCTAACGTCCGCGCCTATGTCTCTGATTTTGCTTGATCCTCCAGAAATGTCCACCGTGGACAGTCCAACCCGCAGGCCGACCCGACCATGACCGAAACCACCCATACCCTCGTCATCGGCGGCGGCCAGGCCGGCATCGCGACCTCGGCCCATCTGCAAAAACAGGGGGTCCCCCATCTCGTCCTCGAACGCGACCGCATCGCCGAACGCTGGCGCAGCTGGCGCTGGGACAGCCTCGTCGCGAACGGCCCCGCCTGGCACGACCGCTTCCCCGAGGCCGAATTTCAGGGCCTCGACCCCGACGCCTTCGCCCCGAAAGAGGCCGTCGCCGACTATTTCGAAACCTTCGCCCAGTCCCGCGCCCTGCCCGTCCGCACCGGAGTCGAGGTGACGCGGCTGGAACGGCGGGGCGACGGCTTCCTCGCCACGACAAGCCAGGGCCCGATCCGGACGGGGAACGTCGTCGTCGCGACCGGCCCGTTCCAGACCCCGGTGATCCCGACCGTGATCATCGATCCCTCGATCCGGCAGCTCCATTCCAACAGCTACCGAAACCCCGACCAGCTGCCGCAGGGCGCGGTGCTGGGGGTGGGCGCGGGCTCCTCCGGCGCGCAGATCGCCGAGGAACTGGCCCGCGCGGGACGGCGCGTTTTCCTGTCGATCGGCCCCCACGACCGCCCGCCCCGTCGCTATCGCGGCAAGGATTTCGTCTGGTGGCTGGGCAAGCTGGGCAAGTGGGACATGAAGACCCCGACGCCGGGGACCGAGCATGTGACCATCGCGGTGTCCGGCGCGTATGGCGGGCACACGATGGACTTCCGCCGCCTCGCCGCGCTGGGGATCACGCTTCTGGGCCGGGCCGGGGCCTACCGGGACGGCCAGCTCAGCTTCGCCGCCGACCTGGCCCGCAACATCGAGGCCGGGGACCGCAACTATCTCTCGGTTCTGGACGAGGCGGATGCCTATGCGGCGGCAGAGGGGCTGGACCTGCCCGCGGACCCGGACGCGCGGCATTTCCTGCCCCTGCCGCCCGAAGTGGCCGACCCGATCCTGACACTGGATCTGGCCGCCGAAGGGATCCGGACGGTCCTCTGGGCCACCGGCTTCCGGCTGGATTTCAGCTGGATCGACCTCGACATCTTCCAGCCCGACGGCCGCCCCCGCCACCATGAGGGCGTCAGCGAGGTGCCGGGCCTCTGTTTCGTCGGCCTGCCCTGGCTTTCGTGCCGGGGCTCGGCCTTCATCTGGGGCGCGTGGAAGGATGCCGAGCGGCTGGCGGCCCATATCGCCGCGCGGGGGTAAGCGCGCGCCCCGCACGGCAGGGCGCGCAGAGGCTCAGGCCAGATCCTGCGGCAAGAGGTCAAGCGGCAGGTTCTGGAAGCTGACCGGCCGCAGGAACCGGCGGATCGACATGGTCCCCACGCTGGTCGCGCCAAAGTTGGTCGAGGCCGGATAGGGCCCGCCGTGGACCATCGCCTCGCAGACCTCAACCCCCGTCGGGTAGCCGTTCACGATCACCCGGCCCGCCTTGCGCTCCAGGATCGGGAGGAGCCTGCGGGCAAGCGGCTTGTCGTCCTCATCCAGGTGGAGGGTCGTGGTCAGCTGGCCCTGCAGGCTGCGCGCGATGGCAAGCATCTCCTCCTCACCCGTGACGGTGACGATCAGGCCGAGGGGACCGAAAACCTCTTCCGACAGGGCATGGTTCGCCAGCCAGTCGGCGCCCTTCACCTGAAAGAGCTGGGGCAGCGCGTTGCGGCGGTCGCACACCTGGGTCAGCAGGCTTTGCACGCCAGCGGCAGCGGCCATCTGCTCGGTGCCGCGGCTGTAGGCCCCGGCGATCCCTTCGGTCAGCATGACCTGCGAGCCGACCTCGCGCAGGGCGGCCAGCGTGGCCTCGGCCAGAGCGGCGGCCTGATCCTCCCGCACCACGGCGATGCCGGGATTGGTGCAGAACTGGCCCGCACCAAGGGTCAGCGAGCCGGACCAGCCCTTGGCGATCCCCTCGCCCCGCGCGGCCATGGCGGCGGGGAGGAGGAACATCGGGTTGACCGAGCCAAGCTCGCCGAAGAAGGGGATCGGCTCGTCGCGCTGCGCGCAAAGATCGAACAGCGCACGGCCCCCGGCAAGGCTGCCGGTGAAGCCCACGGCCTTGATCAGAGGATGCTGAACGAGGGCCGCGCCCACCTTGCGGTCACCACCCTGGATCAGGCTGAAGACGCCGGGATGCAGGTCCATCGCCTTGATCGCGGCATGGATCGCCTCGGCCACGATCTCGGCGGTGCCGGGATGGGCAGAGTGGCCCTTGACCACGACCGGGCAACCGGCGGCCAGCGCGGCGGCGGTATCGCCCCCGGCCGTGGAGAAGGCCAGCGGGAAGTTCGAAGCACCGAAGACGGCAACCGGGCCGATGGGGCGCTGGACCAGCCGGATCTCGGGCCGGGGAGCGGGCTGGCGCTCGGGCAGCGCGGGATCGGTGCGGCGGTCGAGGTAGTCGCCCTTGCGGATATGGCTGGCGAAAAGCCGCAGCTGCATCGTGGTCCGGCCGCGCTCACCCTCAAGCCGGGCGACGGGGAGGCCGGTTTCCTGGGTGCCGATCAGCGTGATCTCGGCCCCGCGCGCCTCGATCTCGTCGGCGATGCGGTCAAGAAAGGCCGCGCGGCTCTCGCGGCTGGCATAGCCATAGGTCCAGAAGGCGTCCTCGGCGGCGCGGGCGGCGCGGTCGACAAGGTCGGGGGTGCCCACCGAGAAGCGGTGGACCGGACCCGAAGCGGGTTCGGAGGGGAAGGTGTCGGGGGTGGTCACCCATTCCCCGGCGATCAGATGCGCACCATGCGGTTCCCAGGCCATGTTCGTCGTCCTTTCCTTGCGGGGCTCTTCATCCATTACGCGAAGATCGCCCCGTATTCTTCTGATTTCAGGCGCTTTCCGCCACGACCCGCGCGGCGGCCGCGAGGGCGCCGTCGCCGTGGGGAATGTCAAGGGCAGCCATCCCCGCCTCCATCACCGCCAGCGCGCCAAGGGTCATGTGGGCGTTGACATGGCCCATATGGCCGACGCGGAGGAAGCCATGATAGGCGGGATCGGTCGCTTGCGCCATGCCAAGGCCGATGCCAAGGGTGACGCCGGCCTTGGCTTCGCACCATTCGCGAAGCCGCGTGGCATGGGGTGCGCCAAGCCGGGCGGCGGTGACGGACCAGCCGCGATCGGCCGGGCTGGCGACATTCAGTCCGATCTGCGGATTCCCCGCCGCCCAGGCATCGAAAGCGGCCCAGACGGTCCGGGCCAGCGCTTGGTGACGCCTCCAGACGTTCGGCAGACCCTCTTCGCGGATCATGTCCAGCGCCTCGCGCAGGGCGTAGAGGTGGTTCGTCGGCGCGGTGCCGTCCCAGTGCTGCCAGAAATCCACCGGCTCGGCCCTGGGGCCCCAGGCCCAGTAGGGCGTGGCAAGGTCGGTGGTGCCGCAGCGCCGCCGGGCCTCTTCCGAGAACCAGATGAATGCAAGGCCGGGCGGCGTCATCAGCCCCTTCTGACAGGCCGCGACCATCACATCGACGCCCCAGTCATCCATGTGGAACTCGTCACAGCCCAGCGAGGCGATGCAGTCCACCGCCAGCAGTGCGGGGTGGCCGGCCGCATCCATCGCGGCGCGCAGGGCGGTTATGTCGGTCTTGATCGAGCTGGCGGTATCGACATGGGTCGTCAGCACCGCCTTGATCCGGTGGCCCGTGTCGGCACGCAACGCCGCCTCTACCCGGTTCATGTCGGCGGGCGAGGATTTGCCGAAGTCCAGCACCTCGACCTCGATCCCCATGCCCTGGGCGGAATTGGCCCAGCTCAGCCCGAACTGCCCGACAGCCAGCACCAGCGCCTTGTCGCCCCGGTTGAAAAGGTTGGCATTCGCCGCCTCCCAGCCGCCGTGGCCATTGCCGATATACATCGCCACATGGCCCGTGGTCCCCGCCACCATCCGCAGATCGGGCCAGAGGCTTGCCACCATCTCGATCAACGGGCCTTCATAGATGTTGGGCGAGCCCCGATGCATCGCGCGCAGCACCCGGTCGGGGATGACCGAGGGGCCGGGGATCGCCAGATAGGGGCGGCCGTGGGCAAGGCTCATGCGTTTCTCCATCGCTTCGCAGCAATGGCTAGGCCCCGGCGCGGCGGGCGTCAACCGGCGCGGCTTGAGACGCGGGCGCTTTCCCGGTAAATCCCGGCAACCCCGTCCGAAAGGCCCCAAGCCCTTGTCGTCCGACCGACCCTATTCCTCCTACCACCTTTTCGCCCGGTTCTGGCGCGGCTACCTGCGGCCGCATTTGGGGCTGATGGTGCTTGCCTTCGTGATGATGGTGATCGAAGGCTCGACGCTGGGTCTGCTGAGCTACATGATCGAGCCCCTGTTCGACGAGGTCTTCGCACCGGGCGGCGGCACGGCGCTGATCTGGGTCGGCGGGGCGATCCTTGGGCTGTTCGTCCTGCGGGCGGTGACCTCGCTTCTGGGGCGCTGGTTTCTGGCGCAGGTGAACCAGACCAGCGCGGGCGAGATGCAGGGCGACCTGCTGGGCCACCTTCTGACGCTGGATGCGGGATTCTTCCAGAAACACTCTCCCGGCAAGCTGATCGAGCGGGTGCAGGGCGACACGCTGGCGGTGCAGGGTGCCGCGACGCTAGTGATCGGGGGCATCGGCCGGGATCTCGTCTCGCTTGTGGGGCTCTTCACCGTGGCGATCCTGATCGACCCGATCTGGACCGCCGCCGCCCTGATCGGCGCGCCGCTTCTTGTCCTGCCGGCGGTCGTGCTGCGCCGCTACCTGCGGCGCAAGGCGATGCATACGCGGGAACAGGCCGGTCTGCGCGCCACTCGGCTGGACGAGATCTTCCACGGCATCCAGGCCGTCAAGCTGAACCGGATGGAAGCCTATCAGACCGCCCGCTTCCGCCGGATCGTGCAGGCAATCGTCCGGGCGGAGATCAAGACCGTGCTGGGCCGAACCGCCATGCCGGCGCTGGTCGATGTGATCACGGGGCTGGGCTTCTTCGCCGTCCTGATGCTGGGCGGCAGCGAGGTCGCGGCGGGTGAACGCACGACGGGGGAGTTCATGTCCTTCTTCACTGCCATGGCCCTGACCTTCCAGCCGATCCGCCGTCTGGGCGATCTGGCCGGGCAATGGCAGGTCGCCGAGGCGAGCCTGGAGCGGATCTTCCTGTTGTTCGACACAAAGCCCCAGGGCAGCCGCCCCGCCGTCAGCCGCACCCGCCCTGCCCCCGGCGCGCCCGAAATCCGCTTCGAGGCGGTGTCCTTCGCCTATCCCGACCGGCCGGTGGTGGACCGGCTCAGCTTCACCGCCGAAGCCGGAAAGGTCACCGCGCTGGTCGGGGCCTCGGGCGCGGGGAAATCGACCGTCTTTCAGTTGATCAGCGCGCTGATCGAGCCGCAGGCGGGCCGGATCCTGATCGGTGGGGTCGATGTGCAGGAGATGAGCCTGTTCGACCAGCGCGCCCTCTTGGCCTCGGTCACGCAGGATGCGGCCCTGTTCGACGAGACCCTGCGCGAGAACCTGCTTCTGGGCCGGACCGATGTGGCCGAGGCGCGGCTGGCCGAGGCCCTCGCCGATGCCGAGGTCGCGGGCTTTGCCGCCACCCTGCCGCAGGGGCTGGAGACCCATGCCGGGCCGCGCGGCTCCTCGCTGTCGGGGGGGCAGCGGCAGCGGATCGCGATTGCGCGGGCCCTGCTGGCCGATGCGCCGATCCTGCTGCTGGACGAGGCGACCTCGGCCCTCGACACAAGGACCGAGGCAGCGGTCTCGGCGGCCCTTGGGCGCGCGCAGGCGGGCCGCACGACGCTGGTGATCGCGCACCGGCTGTCGACGGTGAAGGGCGCGGACAAGATCCTGGTGCTGGATCAGGGCCGGCTGATCGAGGAAGGCACGCATGAAAGCCTGATGGCGCGGGGCGGGGCCTATGCGCAGCTGCAGCAGGCGCAGTTGCGCGACTGACCCTTTTCGCCGGGCGTGGGCGGGCCTATCTTGCGCGACATGATCGACCCAATCCTCGGCGAGACCGCCCCCGACCGCACCGTCTGGACCCTGACCGGCAAGGATGCCCTCGGCTTCCTGCAGGGGCTGGTGTCGAACGACCTGCGCCCGCTGGAGGGCGCTCGGGGTCTTGTCTGGACCGCGCTCCTGACGCCGCAGGGGAAGTATCTGGCGGATTTCTTCGTGGCCCGGGACCCGGAGGGCGCAGTTTTCCTCGACATCGCCACGCCGCTGGCGGCGGACACGCTGAAGCGGCTGACGCTCTACCGGCTCCGGGCGGATGTGCAGATCGCTCCGGCCGGGGTGCATGTCTTGCGCGGGCTGGGCGCGGCTCCGGCGGGCGCCCTGCCCGATCCGCGCCATCCGGCGCTGGGATGGCGCGGGTTCAGCCCGGTCCCGGGTCAGGCTCCCGCGATCGACTGGGACGCGATCCGGGTCGAACATGTGATCCCGGAAAGCGGGATCGAGCTGGTGCCCGACGACAGCTACATCCTGGAACACGGATTCGAGCGGCTGCATGGCGTCGATTTCCGCAAGGGCTGCTACGTCGGCCAAGAGGTCACGGCGCGGATGAAGCACAAGACCGAACTGCGCAAGGGCCTGGTCCGGGTGGCGGTTGAGGGGGCGGCGCCGGTCGGGACCGAGATCCTGGCCGACGGGAAACCCGCAGGGCGGCTTTTCACCCAATCGGGCGGCCACGGGATCGCCTATCTGCGTTTCGACCGCAGCACGGGCCCGATGACCGCCGGAAGCGCGCGGGTGGTTCCGGCCTGACCCCTATCCTGCGGCGGGCGCAGGGAAAATCTTACCAGAAGGTTGAAAACGCTTCCCCGCTTTCTATATGTCGAGGCTGATCCCGGTGGTGACCGACTAGATGCTGAGGGTGGGCACGGCAGCCATGCGTCAAACGCATAGCAGTCATTCCAAAAGGAAAGCCCCGAATCAAGGTTTAATCGCTACAACCCTCGGACGTTGAGGAATTGCAAGAGCAAGAAAAAAGGAAAGCCGATGCTCGACACCATCGACAGCACCGCCTTCAACTTCGAGCAAGGCCAGCGCGCGCGCAAGCTCTTCGCGGCCGTTGTGCTTGCAGCGCTGGATGATGCCATCGCGGATGACAAGAAATATGGCAATGGTCCCGACCAGATCGCCCGCTGGGCGCGGTCCCGCGACGGGCGTGAGGTTCTGTCCTGCGCCGGGATCGACCCGAACGAACGCGTGGTGAAGGGTCTGATGGAATTCGTCTCCAAGGGCGTGCGTACCAGCGTTGCCCTGTCGCGCGAGGAATCCGAGCGTCGCCATGCGCTGGAAGCAGAGCAGGCCGAAGCCGCCTGAACCTTTCTACCAGCCTTTGCAGCCAGAACGCGCCCCACCGGGGCGCGTTGTCTTTTCCGGGGTCCGCGCCCAGTGCGGGGTCAGTCCAGCGCGCGGGCGGCCAGGGCGCGGTTCACCTCGGCCCGGACCAGCTTGCGCACGTTGCGGGTGATGCGTTCGCCCAAGGCGCCCTGCAACTCATGCCGGACCAGCTCGCGCACCAGGTCGTGAAGCTCGGCCTCGTCCATCACGCGGATCGATTCATCCTGCAACATCGCGGCCGAAAGGACGCCGGCAACGTCGATCTCCTCCTCCGCCGCTGAGCTTTCCTCGGCGGCCGGGGGCGCGGCGGGCGGCGGGTCCTGCGGCGCTGCGGCGCGCGGGAAGGGCACCACGGGGGCGACAGAGGGCGCAGGCTCGGCCTCGTCCAGCCAGTTTTCGTCCGCCTCGGGCCACATCGGCGCTTCACCGACCAGTTCCGCCTCTTCCGCCGTCAAGGCAAGCTCGGCCAGCGGGGCTTCGGGCGCGGGCCAAAGCGGTGTCTCGACCCACTCCACCTCGTCCGAGGGGGGATCGTCCTCGGCCCGCTCGGTCAACAGAAGCGGCTCAGGCTCCGCCACGACGCGCAGCGAAGGCGTCAGGATCAGCTTGTCCGGCGTATCGCCAACGGGGGAACGGTCGCCCGTCGAAACCAGGCGGCGGACAGAGGACACGACATCCTCGGACGAGTTCGACGTCAGCGATTCAGGCATAGCGGCTTTCCGTTCGACCCCAGGCGAACTCCCCGACGGTCAGCCTACTCTGGCAAACCCCTGCCGGGCAACAGCTTTCGCCAGCCCGGCAGGGCGCCGCTCACTTGCCGATCTTTTCGAGGATCCGGTCGAGCTTCTTGCCCTGCGCGCTGTGCGACGGCGCGCGTTCCACGGTCTTGTAATAGGCCTCGGGGTCATAGGTCGGGATGCCGAGCTTGAGATGCTCCACGGTCAGCAGCCCCATGGTCGCCAAGACCTGATAGGTCGCGACATAGCGCTGCGCCTCGGCCTGCAGGCGGGCGTTGCGGGCATCCAGCAGTTCCTGCTCGGCGTCCAGCACATCAAGCGTGGTGCGCGCGCCCAGCTGCGCCTCTTCGCGGACGCCGTCAAAAGCGGTCTGCGCGGCGCGGATCTGGCGGTCCGAAGCCTCGATCGACGCACTTGAGACCATGAGCCCCGCCCAGGCCACGCCGACGGATTCCAGCACGCTGACCACAGTCTGCTGCAGGCCCGCCCGCGCCCGGTCATTGCCGCTGATCGCCTGACGCAGCAACGCCGAGAGCCGGCCGCCGGCATAGATCGTCTGGTTCATCCCCAGCCCGACCGAGCTGCTGTTCTGGCCCTGATGGTCGGTCTCAAGCGTCACCCGGCCAGAAAGCGTCGGCCGCATCCCGGCGCGGGCCAGTTCGACCTGATGCCCGGCGAGAGTGACAAGATGCTGCGCCTGACGGATCAGCGGACTGGTAGAGCGGGCGACCGACTGCGCCTCTTCCAGCGTCCGGGGCAGCGCGGGCGCCTTCGGCAGCGGCGCAAGCCGACCCGGATAAGCGCCGGTCGCGGCCTTGTAGGCCTCACGCGCGACCATCAGGTCGCCCTCGGCCGCAGCCAGCGCGGCGCGCGACCCCGCAAGCCGCGCCTCGGCGATGGAGACATCGGTGCGGGTGATCTCGCCAACCTCGAAGCGGTCCTGGGCGGCGCGCAGTTCCTGGGTGATCAGGCGCAGGTTCGACTGCCGCAGCCCCACCACATCCTGCGCGAGACGGACGTCGACATAGGCCACCACGGCGGCGAAAAGGACCTGCTGTTCGACCTGGATCAGCCCCTGACGGGTGGCAAGCACGCTTTCGCGGGCGATCTCGATCCCGGCCTTGCGACGGCCGAAGTCCAGCAGCAGAAGCTCGGCCGAAAGTGCCAGCGCGGCGCTGGTCCCCTCGACCGTGGCGCGGCCCGCCGGGGTGATGGCATCGGTGGTCCGGCCCCAACCGGCCGAGGCGGTGTAGGAGATGACCGGGCGCAGCGCCGAGATGGCGACGGCGACATCGTCATCCGCGGCGCGCAGCACGGCGCGGTTCTGCTCCAGCAGGTTCGAGTTGCGATAGGCCGCGATCAGTGCATCGGTCAGCGTCTCGGCCTGCGTCGATGCTGCGGTTCCCAGAGCCGCCACCGTGACCACCATTGCCCGAATCCAGGAGCGCATGACTTCCGCCTTTCCTGCGCGCGGCGCGGCCGCCCGCCTTGTTGCACGATCACCGGGCGGGCCTTTGCCCGCCTCGGCAGGGCCTTGGCCTTAAAGGACGAACCCGCGCGCGCGGGTGAACCGGTCAAGGACCGGAGCGGCCGCGTTGAACACCGGGCGCCACGAAACCTGACCATCGGCCTTGATGCCGACCTTGGCCACGCCAAGCGCGCCGTCCATGAAGATCGCCCCGATCCGGCCGCCGTCCTTGAGCTGCGCCAGCAGCGCCTCGGGGACCTGTTCGACCGCGCCCTGAAGGGTGATGACGTCATAGGGCGCGTGGCGCGCGGCACCGGCTTCCAGCGGCCCGGCGATCAGGATGGCATTGTCGACGCCCTGTTCGGACAGAAGCCGCTCGGCCTCGGCCGCCATGCCCTCATCGGCCTCGACCGCGACGACGGTCTGCGCCAGCCGCGCAAGGACCGCGGCCGAGTAGCCAAGGCCGGGGCCAAGGTCCAGCACCATCTCGTCGGGCTGGATATCCAGCGCATCCAGAAGCTTGGCCAGCGTCCGCGGCTCAAGCATCACGCGGCCGGGGGTCAGGGGAAGGTTCTCGCCGACATAGGCCGCCTCGCGCCGGTCGCCGGGGACATAGACCTCACGCGGGACGGAGAGCATCGCCTCGATGATCGGGAACTTGGTCACGTCCGAGGGGCGGACCTGCGTATCCACCATCATCACGCGGCGGGTGGCGAATTCGCTCATTCTGAACTCATCGGTTTGGTTGCGCACTGGGTCAGTCTTGCCACAGAAGCCCATGACCCGCAACGGGCTTTGGCCCGGAATTCCAGCCCTGCGGCCAAGGGTCCACAGGGGCTGGCCCGTGGACCCCGAGCCGTCAGGTGATCCGGGGACGACGCAGGGGCACGACGCCCTGCCCCAGCGCCTGATGCAGCTCGCGCAGCTGCCCGGCGATCTGCGTCGCGGTCAGACCCGCCTCCTCATACATTTCCCGCGGGCTCGCCTGGTCGATGAAGCGATCGGGCAGCGTGAGGCTGCGCAGGCGCTTGCCCCGGTCCAGCCCGCCCACGCGCGCCAGATGCTCCAGCACCTGCGCCCCAAAGCCGCCGGAGCCGCCCTGCTCCAGCGTGACCAGCGCGCCGTGGTCGGCGAGAAGGCGGTCGATCAGCCCGGTATCCAGCGGTTTGGCGAAACGGGCGTCGGCGACGGTGATCTCGATCCCCTCGGCCGACAGCAGGTCGGCCGCCACCAGCGCCTCGGCCAGATGCGCGCCGAAGGACAGAAGCGCCACCCGGTCGCCGTCGCGGACCACGCGGCCACGGCCGATCTCCAGCACCTCGCCGCGGGCAGGCAGTTCCACCCCCACCCCCTCGCCGCGGGGATAGCGGAAGGCGATGGGCCCCGCGTCATGCGCGGCGGCGGTGGCAAGCATGTGGACAAGCTCGGCCTCGTCCCCGGCGGCCATCACGGTCATGTTGGGAAGCGCGGCAAGGAAACCGATGTCGAAGGCCCCGGCATGGGTCGCACCATCCTGACCGACCAGCCCCGCCCGGTCGATGGCGAACCGCACCGGCAGGTTCTGCAGCGCCACGTCATGCACGATCTGGTCATAGCCACGCTGCAGGAAGCTGGAATAGATCGCGCAGAAGGGCCGCATCCCGCTGGCAGCCAGGCCGGCCGCGAAGGTGACGCCATGCTGCTCGGCGATCCCGACGTCAAAGACCCGGGCGGGAAAGCGCTTCTGCATGATGTCCAGCCCCGTGCCCCCCGGCATGGCGGCGGTGATCGCCACGATCTTCGGATCGCGCGCGGCCATCTCGGTCAGCTTCTCGCCAAAGACCTGAGTGTAGCTGGGCGCGTTGGACTTGGCCTTGACTTGCGCCCCGGTGGCGACGTCGAACTTGGCGACGCCGTGGTATTTGTCATCCGCACCCTCGGCCGGGGCATAGCCCTTGCCCTTGACCGTCACGCAATGGATCAGGACCGGCCCCGTCGCCCGCGCCTTGGCGGCGCGCAGCGTGGTCAGAAGCTGGCCCATGTCATGCCCGTCGATCGGGCCGATATAGTCGAAGCCGAATTCCTCGAACAGGGTGCCGCCCCCCGGCAGGCCGGTAACGAGCGACCGTGCCCGCCGCGCGCCGTCGCGGACCGGCCCCGGCAGCGCCGCCTCCAGCCCCTCGGCGGCGGCCTTCAGCATGGCGAAGGGCCCCTTCTCGGCGATGGCGTTCAGATAGGCGGACATCGCGCCGACCGGGGGCGCGATGGACATGTCGTTGTCGTTCAGGATGACGAAAAGCCGCTCCTTCAGGTGGCCCGCGTGGTTCAGGGCCTCATAGGCCATGCCCGCCGTGATCGCGCCGTCGCCGATCACCGCCACGCAATCGCCGACCGGCATCCCCATCTTGCGGCCCATGGCAAAGCCAAGCGCGGCCGAGATCGAGGTGGAGCTATGCGCGGCCCCGAACGGGTCGAAATCGGATTCCGACCGCTTGGTGAAGCCGGAGAGCCCGCCCTTCTGGCGCAGCGTCCCCATCCGGTCGCGGCGCCCGGTCAGGATCTTGTGCGGATAGCACTGGTGGCCCACGTCCCAGATCAGCTTGTCGAAGGGTGTGCTGAACACGGCATGAAGCGCCACCGTCAGTTCCACCACGCCAAGCGACGATCCAAGGTGGCCGCCGGTGCGGCTGACGGTCTCCACCGTCTCGGCCCGCAACTCGCGCGCCAGCGCGCCGAGTTCGGGATCGGAGAGGGTCTTGAGGTCCGCAGGCCCGGCCACGCGGTCGAGCGTCGGGGTACGGCTGTCGGTGTCCATCAGCGCCTCCATGTGAAAAAAGTGCCGTGTGGGGATAGGTCCACACGGCACCAGGTCCCTGTCGCCAACAGGAAGGGAACCGGGCTGTGGTTGCGCCCCGGATCCGGGCTGGCAATTGCCCGGATGATTGCGGGGGGCGGGCACGCCGCCCCCCGATCCATTGTCAGGCCGTCCGCTCCTCGGCGGGCAGCGCCAGGCTGCTCCAGGTATTCGGGTCGGGGGCCTGCTTGCTTTCCTCGGGCAAGAGCAGCCCGACGGCGTAAAGCGCCCAGAGCACCAGCCCGATCGCCACGACGAAGGCCGCGGCCATGCCGGCCCCCCTCATCATCTGGCCCAGGCCCCAGAAGGCGAGGTTGGTCGAACGGGTTTCGCGGAAATAGTCGTTGGACATGTGCTTTCCCTCTCAGTTCGACGGCGCGTAGCCGTGCTCCTGCGCCCAGACGTACCAGTTGTCCACGACCGTGCCCGTCAGCAGGATCCCGATGCCTCCCGTCAGGGTGACGAGGATCGCGAACCACCAGGCCCAGCGGTGGATGCCTTCCATCGTGGCGTTGAAGCCCATGGTCCAGCGCCAGAAGAGCGCGGCGCGTTCCGAGGCGGTGCCCCGGTCGACGATCTGCTCAAGCTCCCGGTCGCCGCCAAAGCGGGAGACGGCCAGGATCGTGGCCCCGTGCATCGCGAAGAGGAGCGCCGAACCGTAGAGGAAGGCGATCGAAAGCGCGTGGAACGGATTGTAGAACAGGTTGCCGTAGGCAAGGCTGAAGTTGTTGGTCCAGTCGAGGTGGCTGAAGATGCCGTAAGGCACCGCCTCGGACCAGGAGCCCATCAGGATCGGCCGGATCAGGCCCAGCACCAGGAACAGCCAGATCGCGCTGGCGAAGGCCCAGCACACATGCTTGCCCATCCCCAGCGCCTGGGCCCGAAGGTAGCTGCGCACCCACCAGGCCATGACGCTGATCAACAGGAAGAACGAGGCGATCAGGAAGTAGCCGCCCTCCGCCATCGGCGGGAAGCGCAGGCCATAGGAGGCATCCGGCGGATCCAGCGAGAACCAGAAGAGGTCGCGCAGGAACACGGCCGGATTATAGCCCGCCTGATCCCAGTACCAGGCGCCGACCATGGTGAACCAGACGATCCCCGAGAAAAGCGAGATCACCCCCATGGTGCCAAGATAGACCGGGCCAAGCTGGGCATTGCCGAACCAGCCCGCCAGCGTCGAGAAGCTGGCCCAGCGGGTCCGGTTGGCCAGGTCCACGCCCTCGACCATCCCCGGTTCGGGGGCGCCGCGGACCTGCACCTGGTTGAAGATGTTCTGATACTCAGCCATTGACGCCTCCCGGAATGCCAGCCCACCACGGCAGCTGCAGCCACCAGTCCCACCAGACGACCCACTGCTCGAACCAGATGGTGCCCGAGATGACGATGCAGACCGCGCTCCAGAAGCCCGCGTTCAGCGCCAGCAGCAGGCCTAGGCGGTGGATGCCCAGCGTGCCGACCGAATAGCCGATGAAGTCGCGGAAGAAGGTGTCCTCGTGGTCCGGCGTCCGCATCTCCTTGCCCTTTTCGGGGTTGGCGGCGGACAGGATCAGCGCGCCATGCAGGGCAAGGGCCAGCGCATTGGTGAAGAAGAAGCTCACCGCGATCATATGCGCCGGATTGTAGTGGAAGTTGCCATACTGGTAGCCGGTGTTCGACACCCAGTCGAGGTGGGTCCAGATCCCGTAGGGGAAGCCATAACCCCAGGCCCCCATCAGGACCGGTCGGATCACCACCAGCGTCACATAGGCGAAGATCGCCACGCCGAAGGCGAAGGGCACATGATAGCCCATGCCGAGTTTTCGACAGATCTCCACCTCGCGCAGCATCCAGCTGGTGAAGGCGCCGATGGCGCAGATCGTGATCAGTTGCCACAGCCCCCCCTCGCGCAGGGGAGCGAAGGCCAGGCCGTATTCGACGGCCGGCGGGTCGATCGAGATCAGCCAGGGGTTCCAGACGCCTTCCAGCGCGGTCCCGTAGAAGATCAGGATCGTGCCCAGGGCGGCGAAGAAGACGGTCGTGACGCCGAAGAAGCCGACGTAGAAGGGACCTACCCAGAAGTCGAACAGGTTCCCGCCGACCAGCGTGCCGCCCGGCACGCGGTATTTTCGTTCGAAGCTGAGCACTGCCATGCTTCTCTCTCCGCTATGTCCAGGGTGCGCATCGGGCGCGGGACACGGGTCCCCCGGAATGTGACGTTCCCTCGTTTGTCGCGGGCGGCGATACCAGGACCGCCGCCCGCAACTGGGGCCACGGCCTAGTTCGAGGCGACGGTGCCCTGCGCGGCCAGCGCGCGGGCCCCTGCTTCCTCAAGCCAGTTGTAGCCGGGGGTGCTGAGCAGCACGAGGTGGATCATCGCCGCGAGCAGGAACAGGAACACGCCCTGCGCGACGAAAACCCGACGCGGATCGAAGATGAGCCAGATCTTGTAAAACTTGGACATTTTCTTCTCTCCTCAGAACCAGGGGCGCCAGATGAACACCAGGATATGAGCGACCACGGCGATGGCCGTGAACAGCCAAAGCCCGCTCATATAGACGGAGTGCAGCTCTTGCGCCTGCTCGTCGGTAAGACCTGTGAAACTCAGGTCGGTTCTATCAGCCATCATATCCTCCGAAGGGGTTTGACTGAGCCGCATACCCTGCGGCCGGGTTCACGGTTCGGCTGGATGCCTCCCCGAGTTTCTCCGCCCCCCTTGGGGAACGGCGAATGGTGGTCCGATGGCGCGGGCGCTCGCCCACCGGAAGGATCGAGCCGCCGGGATTTTCCGGTCCCGGCGCAAGCTGCCCGGCCCGCGATGTCCTGCGGGAGAGGCGATGGGGTCTCCGGCCCTACGGCCGGAAGATCGCCGGGGTGATCGCCCCGGCTTCCCGCCAGGCGCGGGCCAGCGGCCCATGCACCGGCAGATGACGGTCGCGCAGCAGGGCGAAGGCCCAGGCCACGGTCGCGAAGGGGATCGCGACCAGGAAGATCAGCGCGAAATAGACGTAGAATTCGAGCTTCGGGGTCCGGTGGACGTGCTGCGCCCCCTGCCCTAGCCCGCTGCCTGCGGTATGGTCACTCATGCGTGCCTCCCTTGTGGTTCGCTGCCGCCGCCCCGCAGGGCCGCGACGAATTCCAGCACCACCCGCTCGGCCCCATGGTCGAGCGCGGCCTTCTCGGCCGCATCGCGCAAGCTGCGCGCGGCGGAAATTCGGGTCAGGACCGGGTGTTCGCTGACGATCCGGTCCAGTTCGGCCTGCGCATCCGCATCCCAGGGGAAATCGCGGCGCAGGGTCGTGGGGGTTGCCTCGGCGCTGTCCATCTCCGAGCCCAGCGGCAGGATGTGGAACAGCGCGTCGAACAGGCCGTTGCAGACCTCTTGCAGCAGATAGACCGCCCCCGCATAGCCCATGAAGGGCGTCCCCGTGGCCCGCCGGATCGCCGCTCCGGGGAAACCGGCGGGGATGAAGACGGGTTGCGGCCCGTGGCCGGCCTTCAGCTCGGCCATGTAGATCTTCTCGTTGATCGAACCCATGACGATCAGCGGCCGATGCTGGCGCAGGGCCGCGCGCACGGCTTCGTTGTTGGTCTTCTGTCCCGCGACGCGCGGCGTCGCAAAGGCGCAAGGCAACCCGAGGTCGCCTTCCAGAAAGTTGCGGATGCCTCGCGTGTAGGTCTCGTTCGACACCACCGCAAAGCTCGCCGTGGCGAAGAAATCCTGCGTGACCGACCGCCAGAGATCCCAGAGCGGCTTCAGCGTCGAATGCTTTTCCCGCGCGATGAAGGGTTCGGGGTCCAGCCCCAGCATCTCGCCCAGCTTGCGCAGGAACAGAGTGGTGGACTCCAGCCCGATCGGCGCTTGCAGATAGGGCTTGCCCAGCACTTCGGCGAGGCCCCGGCCGAATTCGCGGTACATCACGACATTCGCGTCGGCATTCACCAGGTTCCGCATCTCGGCCAGATGGGCGCCAAGCGGCATCACCATGTTGACCTCGGCCCCGATCCCTTCGACCAGACGGCGGATCTCTGCCAGGTCCGAGGCCATGTTGAAGGTGCCGTACATCGGGCCAAGGATGTTGACGCGCGGCTTCTGGCCGGGATCGCGGGCGGTTTCCGGCGGCATCCGGCCCTTGGTCATGCCGAACTCGGTAAAGATCCAGGTCATCGCCCGGTCGGCGCACTGCCACTGGTCCTCATCGATGGTGCGCGGCAGGAAGCGCTGGATGTTCGTGCCCATCGGCGTGACGCCGCCGCCGATCATCTCGGCGATGCTCCCGGTCACCACCACCGCCGGCAGCGCCGGGTCCAGCACCTTCCACGCCCGCTTCATCGCGCCTTCGGTGCCGTCGCGGCCCAGCTCTTCCTCCCCCAGACCCGTCACGACGATCGGCAGTTCATGCGGCGGCAGCGCGTCGGTGTAATGCAGGACCGAGGTCACTGGCAGGTTCTCGCAGCCGACCGGCCCGTCGATTACGACCTGCAGGCCCTTGACGGCGCAGAAGGCGTAGATCGCCCCCCAGTAGCCGCCCGCCCGGTCGTGGTCCTGGATCAGCATGGGGACACCTTCCCCCGCCGGACGACATGCCCGACGGATGCCCGACGGATGCCAGACACTTTGCAGACAGGGTTTTCGCGGCAGAGGGTCATATCATCTCCTCCGCCTTGGCCGCCTTGGCCGCCTTGTCGAGCTTCTTCTGATGGATCGCCCGGAAGTCCGGCCGCAGGTTCGGCGCGCCCTCCCAGATGCCCGCGGTATCGCCTTCGCCCACACCCTCGAAGAAGGCGCGCATCCCGGCCATCCTCTCGCGCCCGGCGATGGCCGCATTGACTACCTGCGCCAGCGAACCCGCCCCTGCCGGCCCCATCAGGGGGCGGGCCGAGATGAGGTTCGTGAAGTAAAGCCCTGGAATTCCCTGCGCTTTCGCCTTCTGAACCACCGGAGTCGTCCCGATGGCCAGATCCGGCGCAAAGGCCTGCATCGCGGCCAGATCGTCCTCCAGGCTTGCGCGGAACTTCACCACGCAGCCCTTCGCCTCCAGCCAGTCCCGATCCGCGGCGGACCATTCGGACTTGGCACAGGCGGTGCCCACATAGGGAACTTCGGCCCCGCTTTCGATCAAAAGCCGGGCGACCAGCAGTTCGCTGCCTTCATACCCGCTCAAGGTAATCCGCCCCTTGACCGGATTCGCCGCCAGCGCGGCCTTGATCGCCGGACCAAAGGCATTCTGCGCCGCATTGACCTGAAGTGCAGGGATTCCAAAGGCTTCTCCGATGGACTTCAACCACTCCATCGTGCCGTCCAGCCCGACAGGAGCACTGCCAACCACCCCACGCCCGGCGGCTTGGAACTCACGGATCGCGGCGGTGTAGAAGGGGTGGATCGCCGCAGCGACCCCGCAATCCAGCGCCGCGTAAAGCTCGCGCCACTCGCGGCAAGGGACCACCGGACCGGCCGCAAGACCCATCGGTGCCAGCATCGCACCGATCATCATCGGATCGGCCGGGAACATCTCGCCCAGAAGCGCCACGGTCGGGCGGTCGGACCGGCCACGCTCAGGCGCCTGCACCGGGCCGGCCATGATCTCATCCCGGGCATAGCGCAGCATGGCACCGGCAAGCACGTCCTTTGCTTCGGCATGGGTCGGCACGCCGAAGCCCGGCACGTCGATCCCGACGATACGGACGCCGTTGATCTCGTTCGGCAAAAGCTTCAACGGCACCCCGGAAGCCGTTGGAACACAAAGGTTTGTCACGACCACGGCGTCGTAGCGTTCGGGGTCCGCCAGCTCATGCACCGCGTCACGGATGTCCTCGAAGAGCTTGCCGGTCACCAGCGTCTCCGAGTTGAAGGGCACATAACCGACCGAGCGACGGGCACCGTAGAAGTGCGAAACGAAGGTCAGGCCGTAGACGCAGCAGGCCGATCCCGAAAGGACCGTTGCCACCCGCCGCATCCGCAAGCCCACGCGCAACGAGCCGAAGGCTGGGCACATCGACTGCGGCTTGTCATGGGGCCCTTGCGGATAATCGGCGGCGTAGCGGTCCAGCACCTCGGCATTGCCCGCGGCCCGCGCTGCGGCCTGCATCTCGGCCCCGGCATGACAGCCAAGGCCGTCGGCCGTGGCCGTCGTCGCCTGAATGTCATGGACGTGGTCGGTCATCCCGCTTGAACCTTTCCTTGCAAACCTTTGATCTTGCTTCCTTCCAGCGCCTTCAGCGCCCGGTCGAAATCCTGCAGGCGGCCCAGATCAAGCATTGTCGTAGACCACTTCCAGCGAGGGTTTCTCGGCCGCGAACTTGCCGCGCATGTCGATGTCGGTCGCCGGTTCCAGGACGAAATCCTTGCCCGTCGTCTCGGCGCTGAAGAGGTTCAGCAGCCCGTCCTGCGACAGGGGCCGGGGCCGCAAGGGCGGCGCGTCGGCAACATTATCGGCCAGGGCCGCGAACATGTCGCCCCACTGGCCCGCGCGCGTCCCGACGATCTGGTAGTTCGCCGATTTCCGCCGCAGATCTTCATCCGCCGGGATCGCGGCCAGGACCGGGATCCCCACCGCCTCGGCGAAGGCGGCCGCCTCGCCGGTGCCGTCGTCCTTGTTCACCACGAGGCCCGCAATCCCGACATTGCCGCCGAGCTTGCGGAAATATTCCACCGCGGAGCAGACGTTGTTCGCGACATACAGACTTTGCAGGTCGTTCGAGCCGACCAGGATCACCTTCTGCGCCATGTCCCGCGCGATCGGCAGGCCGAAGCCGCCGCAGACCACGTCGCCCAGGAAATCGAGCAGCACATAGTCGAAGTCCCAGTCATGGAACCCAAGTTTTTCAAGCAGTTCGAAGCCGTGGATGATCCCGCGCCCGCCGCAGCCGCGTCCCACTTCCGGCCCGCCAAGCTCCATCGCGAAGACGCCGCCGCGCTTGAAGCAGACATCTCCGATCTTCACCTCTTCGCCCGCCAGCTTCTTGCGGGTCGAGGTCTCGATGATCGTGGGACAGGCCTTGCCGCCGAAAAGAAGGCTGGTGGTGTCGGATTTCGGGTCACAGCCGATCAGCAGCACGCGCTTGCCCATCTCGGCCATCATATGGCTGAGGTTGGCCAGGGTGAACGACTTGCCGATTCCGCCCTTGCCGTAGATCGCGATGATCTGGGTCTTTTTGGACGGCGGGTCCTGCGGGATTTCCAGCGTCGGATCCTCGGCCGCTTCCTGACGGAGGCGGGCGTCGAAGTCCTTGAGATTCGGGACGTCGTTCATGCGTGCGCACTCCAATCGAGGGTCATCTTGAGACAGGCCGGGTCGGTGAAAGCGGTCTGATAGGCGGCCGCCGCTTCGGTGGCGGGACGGGAATGGGTGATGAGGCCGGCAAGCGACAGCGCGCCGGATTCGATCAGGGCCCGGGTCGCAGTCAGATCCTCGGGCGCCCATTCCGAGGCGATGCGGATCCGCGCCTCCTTCATGAAGGCGGGGGGAACGCAAAGGTGACGGGCTCGGTGTAAAAGCCGGCAAGCACGATCTCGCCGCCCTTCTGCAGCCGCATGACCAGCTGGTCGAGCAGGCCCTTCGCGCCAGATGCGTCGTAGATCGCCCGATAGTCGCGCCGGGGGTCATCCTCGGGCGAGATGACGGGGTAACCTGTTGCTCTGGCGCGTCTTTCGGGGTCGATCTCCCAGACAGTGGGCGGCTTGCCCCCGGCGGCGAGCGTCAGACGGGCGAGCAGGCGGCCCAGCGTGCCATGGCCCACGATCAGGTCGGGCAGCGCGGTGTTGAACCCGGCAAGGGCATGGCGCGCGGTCGCGGCCAGCGCCAGAAGCGCACCCTCCGCCCCCATGGCGGGATCGATGCGGGCGACACGTGCCGCCTTGGTCACCAGATGGCGAGAAGCCCCGCCGAAAAGGCCACGGACATTGCCCGCAAAGCAGTTCGCGCCGGGAACGAAGACCGTCTCGCCGACCCGGAAGCCGGTGTCCGACCCAGCCTCGACCACCTCGCCTGCGGCCTCATAGCCGGGGACCAAGGGATAACCCATGCCCGGAAAGGGCGGCATCGTGCCGGACCAGAACAGCTTTTCCGTACCGGTGGAAATGCCCGAGTGATCGACGCGGACCACCAGGTCCCCGGCCCCCGGAGCGATCAGGTCCAGGGCCTGAAGCCCCAGATCACGCGCCCCCCGCAGGATAACCGCCGTCGTTTGCACGTCTGCCCCCCTGGGCGTCCCGTCGCGGCCATTTGCCGCGCTTTGCCCTTGATGTAAGTCTAAGCTTACAAACCGTACTGTCAATTTAATTAGACAGTTTTGCGGCAGAATCTGTCAGCGGCGGCCGACAAGCACCGATGTGACATAGGGCCGAAGGCTCTTTGCCCCCTGTTCCAAACGGAATCCCGCCGCCTGCATCAGGCCCGCGATCTCGGCGGCCGAGCGGGTGCGGCCCGTCTCCATCGCCAGGGTGTAGACCGCGAAATAGACATCGGTCGCCGGGTCCGGCCGCGCGCCGCCCGACATCGGCTCGGAGACGATCAGGCGGCCGCCCTCTGGCAGGGCGGCATGGCAGGCGGACAAGAGCGCGGCGACGGTGGCATCGGCGTGGTCATAGAGGACGCGGATCAGGCTGATCGCGTCCCTCCCCCGCGGCAGAGGGTCGTCCCGGAAACTGCCGGGGACCACCGCGACCTGCGGCGGCACCCGGGCACCGGCCACCACCACGGGCAGGTCGAAGAGCGTCAGGCGCAGGGAGGGATGGGAAGCGGCAACGGCGGCAAGGAAGGCCCCGGTGCCCCCGCCGACGTCCATCAGATGCGTGACGCCGCGCAGGGAGACAAGACGAAGCGTGTCCTCTGCCACCAGCGCCTGGCTTTCGGCCATCAACCGCGAATAACGCGCCGCCGTTGCCGCATCGCCGCCACCAAAGACATAGGGCCAGAACCCCGCAAGCTCCGGCCGGGTCTCGCCTCGGAAAAAGGCAACCGGATCAGCAAGATCGCCATAGAGGACCGGGTGATGCCGCACCATCCCCTCCAGCCCCGGAACCGCCAGGAAGGCCGCCCCGCGCGTGGTCAACTGCCAGCCTCCGCGCTTCAGCTTCATCAGGCGAAGCCCCGCGCCCGCCTGGGCCAGGATCTGCATCCGCGCCTCGGGCACCCCCGCCGCAAGGGCCAGCGTCGCGGTATCCGCCGGGCCCTCCGCCAGCCGGTGCAGCACCCGCAGCTCGACCAGAGCCAGCAGGACCTGCGACCGGACAAATCCCGAGACCACCTCGAAAAGCGCCGCACCCTCGGCCCGCGCGACCTGCCGCAGGCCCGGCACCCGGGCGCAAAGCCGGTGGAACCAGCCCTGCCCCGCCAGCCGC
Organism: Alphaproteobacteria bacterium; assembly: GCA_029289325.1. Lineage (GTDB taxonomy): Bacteria > Pseudomonadota > Alphaproteobacteria > Rhodobacterales > Rhodobacteraceae > Tabrizicola. The sequence continues at coordinate 4,165 of JARFTV010000041.1, read as the reverse complement.
ACCGCCCATCCGGGTCCCGTGCCCAAGGGCGCGCCCGGCATGTCGGTCTGGGTCATTTCGCCGCCGCCACCCGTGCGGCAAGGTCGACCGGCGTCAACCGCTCGGCATAGGCGCGGACTAGATGGGCCAGCGCCGCCTCGCCCGGACAGGCGGGAATCGAGGCGATCGCACCGCCGAGAATGTCCTTCAGATGCCGCACCGCCCCCGCGACCCCCATCTCGGCCACCGCATTGGGCCGGCCATGGACCGCATCCTGCCCGGACGGCTTGCCCGTGACCTCGCACGGCAGCAGCGCATCCTTCAGGTCGTCGGCAACCTGGAACGCCTCGCCGATCCGGGCGCCCAGTTCCTCCCAGGGCTCCGGCTCTTGCCCGGCCGCGACGGCGCCCATTTGTGTCGCCGCAATGAACAATGCGCCGGTCTTGGCGCGATGATAGGCACGGAGGTTGACAACCGGCTCGCTCTCCCACCCTTGGCCCGCGCAGATTCCGCCCGGCATCCCGCTGCGCTGCGCCAGGATTCGCACCTGCCGCAGCGCCCGGTCCGGCGCCTCGGCGGCGTTGCGGGCCAGCATCTCGAAGGCCAGCAGGATCAGACTGTCGCCCGCAAGGATCGCCACGGGCTCGCCAAAGGCGCGGTGAACCGAGGGCCGCCCGCGCCGGGTGTCTGCATCGTCGAAGGCGGGCAGATCATCATGCACAAGGCTTGCGCAATGGATCAGTTCCAGAGCCGCGGCCGAGGCACTCGCGAGGCACGGCCGGTCGTCGCCACAGGCCATCGCGACGGACAGCAGGATCGTCGGCCGGATCCGCGCGCCGCCGGACATGACCGCGTGATCTAGCGCCGAGGAAAGCCGCAGCGGCACCTGGTCGACCGACAGGGAAAGGCCCTGCCCGACCTGCATCGCCTCGGCCAGCGCGGCCTCGATTCGGGTGGAAAGCTCCATCGCGCACCTCACGGGGGTCGGGCGGACCCTGGGGGCAGTCTGGCAGCGGCGGGCGCAAGTGTAAACTGAAACTTACATAGTGATGATCAATGAGGTTGACATATGTGCCCGCGCGAGGAGAGTGGAGCAATGCAGGCCGAAGGCGCAGAGGTTGTGGTGATCGGGGCCGGGATGGGCGGCCTTGCGGCGGCGATCCGGCTGGCGGCGGCGGGCTGTGCCGTGACCCTGGTCGAGGCGCAGACCTATCCGGGCGGCAAGATGCGGGCGCTTGGCTCTGCCGTCGGCCCGGTCGATGCGGGGCCCACGGTCCTGACCCTGCGCCCGGTGTTCGAGGATCTGTTTTCCCTTGCTGGAGAACGGCTTGTCGACCATCTGACGCTTTTGCCGCAACCGATCCTCGCCCGGCACTGGTGGCCCGATGGCAGCCGACTGGATCTGACGGGCAACCGGGAAACGGATGCGCAGGCCATCGCCGCTTTCGCCAACCCGCGCGAAGCCGCCGCCTTCCGCCGCTTCGACGCCCTGGCCCAGGGCCTGTACGACGCTTTCGACGGTCCGGTGATGCGGGCCGCGCAGCCTCAGGTCCTGCCGATCCTCCGCGCGGTTGCCGCACGGCCCGACCTCTGGCCCGCGCTGCGGCCGGGGCAAAGCCTTGCCGGCCTCCTGCGCCGCCGGTTCCGTGATCCACGCCTCGCACAGCTTTTTGCCCGCTATGCGACCTATGTCGGCGGCCGGCCCGACCACTCACCGGCCGTGCTGGCGTTGATCTGGCGGGCCGAGGCGGCAGGCGTCTGGGCAGTGGCGGGCGGGATGCACCGGCTGGCCGAGGCGCTGGCGGCGCTGGCCGGACGGCTGGGGGTGCGGCTGCGCTATGGAACGCGGGCGCGGCGGATCGTGCGGCAGGGAGGGCGGGTCAGCGGCGTGCAGATCGAGACCGGCGAGACGCTGGCTTGCGCGGCCTGTGTCCATGCCGGCGACCCCGCCGCCCTGACCGGGGGCCTCTTGGGCGAGGGGCTGGAAACCGCCCTGCCCCCCTCCGCCACCCGCCCGCGCAGTCTGTCGGCCTGGGTCTGGTCCTTCGCGGCCACCCCGCAGGGACCGCTGGCTGCGGACCTGATCCACCACAACGTCTTCTTCCCGGCCGACACCGCCCGCGAGTTCGGCCCGATCGGGGCCGGGAACATGCCCGAGACCCCGACGCTTTACCTCTGCGCCGAGGATCGCGCCGCGGGGCCGCCCCCGCAGGGGCCGGAGCGGTTCGAGATCATCGTCAACGCGCCTGCCGACCGGGCCGATCAGCCAGAGGACTTTGACCGATGCCAAGCCCGCACCTTCCAGACCCTGCGCCGGATGGGGTTGAGCTTCAGCCCGGAACCGGACCGGGCGGCGCTGACCACTCCGGCGATGCTGGAGCGGCTCTTTCCGGGCTCGGGCGGGGCGATCTACGGGCGCAGCCCGGAGGGGAGCTTCGCGGCCTTCGCCCGGCCTCCGGCGCGCAGCCGGGTGCCGGGGCTTTACCTGGCGGGCGGGGGGGCGCATCCGGGGGCTGGAGTGCCGATGGCGGCGCTCTCCGGCCAGCACGCGGCCCAGGCGGTGGTCGCGGACCTGACTTCTCGATCCGGGTCGACCCGGACGGCTATGCCTGGTGGTACCTCGACGCGGTCGCCGACGATGGGGTCCGCGCGCTCTCGGTGATCGGCTTCATCGGCTCGGTCTTCTCGCCCTGGTATGCCTGGTCGGGCCGGAAGGAGCCGCAGAACCACGTCTGCCTGAACGTCGCCACCTACGGGCCGGGGGGCCGGTTCACGATGACCGACCGCGGCCACGGCGCGCTGCGGCAGGCGGTGGACCGGCTGGAGATCGGGCCCTCCTCGATCACCTGGACGGGGCAGGACCTGGTGGTGGAGATCAATGAGATCTCGGGCCCGCCAATCATCAGCCGCGTGCAGGGGACGATCACCCTCACCCCGGAGGCGATGACCGGGGTCGAGGCGCGGCTGACGCCGGACGGGTCCCATACCTGGCGCCCCTTCGCCCCGATCGCGCGGGTGAAGGTCGACCTGTCGCAAGGCCACCGCTGGGAGGGGCACGGCTATTGGGACGCGAATTTCGGCTCTGCCGCGCTGGAGCGGGACTTCCGCTTCTGGACCTGGGGGCGGTTCCCACTGGCCGACCGCACGGTCTGCTTCTACGACGCCACCCGGGCCGACGGGTCGGTCCTGGACCTGGGGGTGGAGGTCGACCGGCGGGGCGAGGTCCGGGAGATCGAGCCCCCGCCCCTCTGCCCCTTCCCGCGCAGCCGATGGGGGGTCCGGCGGGAGACGCGGGCGGATGCGGGGATGCAGCTCCGCCTGGTGATGAGCCTTCTCGACGCGCCCTTCTATTCGCGGGCCCTGGTGGAAACGCGGATCGGGGGGGAATCCTCGGTCGGGGTGCATGAGGCGCTGGACCTGACCCGCTATGCCCGGCCCTGGCTGAAACCGATGATCGCCTGCCGCGTCCCGCGCCGGGCGGGGTGGAGTTTCGGCTGACTGTCCACGGTGGACAGATCTGGATGGTCCCATCCTTTCATGGGCTTGTCCGAATCCGTTCATCATTCCTTAAGGTCTGGCCGCTGCGCGAAACCAGGGCGCTGACTGGCCGTGGCCGGAACGGGAGCTGCGGGGATGGTGGGCGGTGAGGGACTCGAACCCCCGACATTCTCGGTGTAAACGAGACGCTCTACCAGCTGAGCTAACCGCCCCCTAGGTTTCCTGAGGCTTCTCAGGGGTTTACCCTAGTAAAACGACCAGCCTACCAAGCACTCCGAGGGTCCAAATTGGGCTTTTCTCGGTGTATTTGAGACCTTAATACTGTACGGAAGAATCGTCCGTCAACCCGTACAGTCCGGTACCGGATGGAACTTTGAAATATTTTTAGGGCCTAGCGGCTGAGGGCCTCCCGGTAGGAGTCCGCGTCAGACAGAGGGACACCCGAGAGGAACGCCAGTTCCCCCGAGGTCCACCCATCCTCAAACCTCTGGTACAACTCTCGCTTCTCTAGGAAGCCTTTCGTACAGGGCCAAGTCAGCCCCATGATGCACTCAAAGACGTACCTGGCCCGTGACCGTTCGTCCCGGTAGAGGTAGACCATCCGGCCATCTATGGCGGTGACGATCATTCCCCGGCTAGCCGCTTCGTCCAAGATCACCCGCCGCTTGAACAACCCTGCTACCGCTTC
>JARFTV010000085.1 GCA_029289325.1 Alphaproteobacteria bacterium | reverse complement strand
ACGAACTGCTGATCTCGCAGCCCGACACCGGCGAACAGGCGCTTGAGATCGTGGATACGCTGGTCCGCTCCGGCGCGGTCAGCCTGGTCGTGATCGACTCCGTGGCCGCTCTCGTGCCGAAATCGGAAATCGAAGGCGACATGGGCGACATGCAGATGGGTTCCCAGGCCCGGCTGATGTCCCAGGCGATGCGCAAGCTCACCGCCTCGATCGGCCGGTCGAACTGCATGGTGATCTTCATCAATCAGATCCGCCAGAAGATCGGCGTGATGTTCGGCAACCCGGAAACCACCACCGGCGGCAATGCGCTGAAATTCTATGCCTCGGTCCGCCTCGACATCCGCCGCATCGGCGCGATCAAGGACCGGGATGAGGTTGTGGGCAACACCACCCGCGTCAAGGTCGTGAAGAACAAGGTGGCCCCGCCGTTCAAGCAGATCGAATTCGACATCATGTATGGCGAGGGGATCTCGAAGGTCGGCGAACTGATCGACATCGGCGTCAAGGCCGGCGTGGTAGAGAAATCGGGCGCCTGGTATTCGTTCCGCGACGAACGGATCGGCCAGGGCCGCGAGAATGCCAAATCCTTCCTGAAGCAGAACCCCGGCATCGCGCTTGAGATCGAGGACAAGATCCGCGCCGCCAACGGACTTGACTTCACCATGGCAGGTGAAGACGGGGGTGAGGTTCTGGACGAATGAGCCGGGCCTGACGGGCGCGGGGCAGGGGCCGGGGGCGCAAGCTCTCCGGCCCTTTTCCTTGGCGCGCGGCCGATCGGGGAATCGATTCGCCAGTTGTGGTTAATTTCCGTCCGACCCCGGCCAGTGACGGTCACATGCCCGACGGATGCCAGACAGATGCCCGACGGATGCCAGACAGTGAACCTTTCGCCAAACCCGCCGTTTAATGACGCGTTCGCAAGGGGTTAGCCCGGAACCGCCCCGCTCGCGCGCTGCCACCCCGCAAGATCCCTTGCCCCTCCCAAGCCCAGCCGCCCAACCCTCCCTCCACCACCATCGCCTCCCCACCCCGTGGCGGTGGACAGGCCCCGGCCTTGGGGCTACACGGGGGGCCGAATTCCGCTTCTGCCCAAGGACCGTCCCCATATGGCCTCGCTGAACGACATCCGCTCCACCTTCCTGGACTTCTTCCGCCGCAACGATCATCGGGTGGTCGACAGCTCGCCGCTCGTGCCGCGGAACGACCCGACGCTGATGTTCACGAACTCCGGCATGGTGCAGTTCAAGAACCTCTTCACCGGGGTCGAGACGCGGGACTACAAGCGCGCGACCACGGCGCAGAAATGCGTGCGGGCGGGCGGCAAGCACAACGACCTCGACAATGTCGGCTATACCGCGCGGCACCATACCTTCTTTGAAATGCTTGGGAATTTCTCCTTCGGAGACTATTTCAAGGAACAGGCCATCGCCTTCGCCTGGGAACTTCTGACCAAGGACTTCGGTCTGGCGAAGGAAAAGCTCCTCGTCACCGTCTACCACACCGACGATGAGGCGGCGGGGATCTGGAAGAGGGTCTCGGGCCTGTCGGACGACCGCATCATCCGCATCGCCAGCGACGACAACTTCTGGCGCATGGGCCCCACCGGCCCCTGCGGCCCCTGCACCGAGATCTTCTATGACCACGGCCCGCACATCTGGGGCGGCCCCCCCGGCAGTGCCGAGGAAGACGGCGACCGGTTCATCGAGATCTGGAACAACGTCTTCATGCAGAACGAACAGTTCGCCGACGGGCGGCTGGTTCCGCTTGAGATGCAGTCGATCGACACCGGCATGGGGCTGGAGCGGATCGGGGCGCTCCTGCAGGGCAAGCACGACAATTATGACACCGACCTGATGCGCTCCCTCATCGAGGCCAGCGCGAACGTCACGTCGCAAGACCCTGACGGACCAGGGAAAATCCACCACCGGGTGATCGCCGACCACCTGCGCTCGACCTCCTTCCTGATCGCTGACGGCGTCATGCCCTCGAATGAAGGTCGGGGCTATGTGCTGCGCCGGATCATGCGCCGCGCGATGCGCCATGCCCATATGCTGGGCGCGCAGGACCCGGTGATGCACCGTCTGGTTCCGGCTCTGGTGCGGCAGATGGGCGGCGCCTATTCCGAGCTGTCCCGCGCCCAGGCGCTGATCGAAGAGACGCTCAAGACCGAGGAAACCAAGTTCAAGCAGACCCTCGATCGGGGCCTCCGGCTGCTGGATGATGAGCTTGCGGGCCTTCCCGAGGGTGCCGCCCTCCCCGGTGCGGCAGCCTTCAAGCTGTATGACACTTACGGCTTCCCGCTTGACCTGACCCAGGACGCGCTGCGCGAGAAGGGGCGTGAGGTCGACGTGCAGGGCTTTGACGCCGCAATGGCCGAGCAGAAGGCCAAGGCCCGCGCCGCCTGGTCGGGCACGGGGGCCGCGGGCGATGCGAAGATCTGGTTCGATCTGGCCGAAGAGCATGGCGTCACCGAATTCCTCGGCTACGACACCGAAACCGCCGAGGGCGTGATCACCGCGCTGGTCCGCGACGGGGCCGCCGTCGGCCAGGCGGCGACGGGCGAAACCGTGCAGATCGTGGTCAACCAGACCCCGTTCTATGCCGAATCCGGCGGCCAGGTGGGTGATGCGGGGATCATCCGCACCGACACCGGCACCGCCGAAGTGACCGATGTGAAGAAGGCCGCCGGGGTTTTCATCCACATCGGGAAAGTCACGGAAGGCACTGTTATCAAGGGACAACCGGCGAAACTGGAAGTGGCCCACGCCCGCCGTTCGGCGATCCGCGCCAACCATTCGGCCACGCATCTCTTGCACGAGGCGCTGCGCCGGACCCTGGGCGACCATGTCGCGCAGCGGGGCAGCCTCAACGCCGCCGACCGGCTGCGCTTCGATTTCAGCCACTCGGCCGCCATCGCGCCAAACGACCTCGCCACCGTCGAGGCCGAGGTCAACACCTTCATCCGGCAGAACTCGCCCGTCGAGACCCGGATCATGACCCCGGACGATGCCCGCGCCATCGGCGCTCAGGCGCTGTTCGGCGAGAAATACGGCGAGGAAGTCCGCGTCGTCTCCATGGGCACGCTGGAGGGCTCGGGCAAGGGCACCGACGGCAAGACCTATAGTCTTGAGCTTTGCGGCGGCACCCATGTTCGCCGCACCGGCGACATTGGCGCGATGGTCCTTCTGTCCGAAAGCGCGTCGAGCGCCGGGGTTCGCCGGATCGAGGCGCTGACCGGGCAGGCCGCCCTTGACCACCTCCGCCAGCAGGACGCGCGGCTGAACGACATCGCGGCGATCATCAAGGCCCCGGCCTCGGAACTTGCCGACCGCATCCGCGCGCTGTTTGATGAACGCAAGGCGCTTGCCAACGAAGTCGCGCAGCTGCGCCGCGAGGTGGCGATGGGCGGCAAGGCGGCTGGCCCGGAAGCCAAGGAAATCAATGGGGTGAAGTTCATTGCTCAAGTGCTTTCCGGCGTCTCGGGCAAGGATCTTCCGGCGCTTATCGACGAGATGAAGGCGCGGCTCGGTTCGGGCGCGGTGCTTCTGATCGCGGACACCGGCGCGAAGCCGGCCGTTGCCGCAGGCGTCACCCAGGACCTGACCGCGAAACTTTCGGCCGTCACGCTGGTCAAGGCCGCGGCCGAGGCGCTTGGCGGCAAGGGTGGCGGTGGCCGTCCCGATCTTGCCCAGGCGGGCGGTGCCGACATTTCCCAGGCCGAAGCGGCCATCAAGGCGGCGGAAGCCGCGATCGGAGGTTGATATGCCCACCGCGCTCTGGATTGCCCATGTCGACGTGACCGACGCCGAGGCCTACGGCCGCTATGCCAAGGAGGCCGGTCCCGCCATCGCAGCGCATGGCGGGGTCTTCCTCGCCCGCGGCGGCCGCTATGTGCAACTGGAGGGCAACGACCGCGCCCGCAATGTCGTCGCCCGTTTCCCCAGCCTGGAAAAGGCGGTGGAATGCTACAACTCCCCCGCCTATCAGGCCGCGCTGGCCCATGCGAAAGGGGCCAGCATCCGCGACCTGATGGTGGTCGAGGAAGTCGAGTAAGGGATCGTCCCGACGTTGCCTTGATTGTCTGGTTCATCTTTCCCGGCCGCGCGACTTCCTGCTAGACTTCGTCGAAAGAGAAGGGCCGGGCAGATGATCCCAACCACCACGGGGACAAGCTGATGTGCCGCTGGGCCGCCTATACCGGAGCGCCGATCTTCCTGGAGGAGATCGTCAGCCGCCCCGGTCATTCCCTGATCCGGCAAAGCCATTGTGCCACCCAGTGCCACACGGCGATCAATGCGGACGGATTCGGCATCGCCTGGTATGGCGCGAAGGCCGAACCCGGCCTTTTCCGCGACGTCCTGCCCGCTTGGTCGGATCCGAACCTGAAAAGCCTGACCGCGCAGGTCCAGTCGCATCTGTTCCTCGCCCATGTCCGCGCCTCGACCGGGACGGCCACCAGCCGCAACAACTGCCACCCGTTCACCCATGGCCGGTGGAGCTTCATGCACAACGGCCAGGTCGGCGGGTACGAGGCGTTTCGGCGCGACGCCGACATGATGATCCCGGAGGAGCTTTACCCGCACCGCAAGGGCGCGACCGACAGCGAGGCGCTGTTCCTGGTAGCGCTGGCCGAGGGGCTGGACGACGATCCGCGCGGCGCGCTGGAGCGGGCGGCGGCAAGGTTCATCCGTCTGGCCCGGCAGAAGGGGGCGGCACCGCACCTTCGGTTGACGGCGGCGCTCTCGGACGGCCTGCGGCTCTATGCCGTGCGTTATGCGACCGATGCGGCGGCGCCGTCGCTCTATCATCGCTGGTCGGATACGCGGCGGGGACGGGCGGTCGTGTCCGAACCGCTGGAGGCCGAAGAGGGGGGCTGGGAAGAGGTGCCGACGGCGAGTTTCTGCACCTTCGAAGGCGAGCAGGTCACGGTGGAGGATTTCCTGCCCTGTCGTCTTGCCGCCGCCGCGTGAGGGAAGCGCAAGCGTAGGGTGGGCGATATCGCCCACCCTACCATCGTTCACTCCTTGCGGGAGGCGCGCTTCCGCTCGTTCGGGTCCAGCTCGCGCTTGCGCAGCCGGATGACCTTGGGCGTCACCTCGACCAGTTCGTCATCGTCGATATAGGCGATCGCCTCTTCCAGCGACATCTTGATGTGGGGCGTCAGGCGGACGGCCTCATCGGTACCCGAGGCGCGGACGTTGGTCAGCTTCTTGCCCTTCAGCGGGTTCACTTCCAGGTCGTTGTCCCGGCTGTGTTCGCCGATGATCATCCCGACATAGACCTGTTCCTGCGGGCCGATGAACATGCGGCCGCGATCCTCGAGGTTCCACAGCGCATAGGCGACCGAGACGCCGCTTTCGGTCGAGATCAGCACGCCCTGCCGCCGGCCCTGAATCGGGCCCTTGTGCGGTGCCCAGCCGTGGAAGATGCGGTTCAGGACGCCCGTGCCACGGGTATCGGTCAGGAACTGGCCCTGATAGCCGATGAGGCCGCGCGACGGCACATGGGCGATGATCCGGGTCTTGCCGACGCCCGCGGGTTTCATCTCCACGAGGTCGCCCTTGCGTTCGCCGGTCAGCTTGTCGATGACCGCGCCGGAATATTCGTCGTCCACGTCGACGATGACTTCCTCGATCGGCTCATGCCGGACGCCGTCGATATCCTGCATGATCACTCGCGGACGGGAGATCGACAGTTCGAACCCCTCACGGCGCATGTTCTCGATCAGCACGCCCATCTGGAGTTCGCCGCGGCCCGAAACCTCGAACGCCTCGCCGCCGGGGGTGTCGGCGACCTTGATCGCGACATTGACCTCGGCTTCCTTCATCAGCCGGTCGCGGATGACGCGCGATTGGACCTTGTTGCCGTCGCGCCCCGCGAGGGGCGAGTCGTTGATGCCGAAGGTCACGGTGATGGTCGGCGGGTCGATCGGCTGGGCGGGAAGGGCGGTGTCGATCTCCAGCGCGCAGAGGGTGTCGGCCACGGTGGCCTTGGTCATACCGGCGAGCGTGACGATATCCCCGGCCACGGCCTCGTCGATGGGCTGCTGGGCGAGGCCGCGGAAGGCGAGGATCTTGGTCACGCGGAACTGCTCCAGCCGCTCGCCGGTGCGGGAGAGGGCCTTGAGCGAGGTTCCGGTGGTGATCTTCCCGGATTCGACCCGGCCGGTCAGGATGCGGCCGAGATAGGGGTCGGCCGAGAGCGTGGTCGCCAGCATCGAGAAGGGCTCGTCCTGCCGGGCGATCTGGGCGGGCGAGGGGACGTGGCGCACGATCAGCTCGAAGAGGGCCGACAGGTCCTTGCGGGGACCGTCCAGCTCCATGTCGGCCCAGCCGGCGCGGTCGGAGGCGTAGACATGCGGGAAGTCGAGC
>JARFTV010000084.1 GCA_029289325.1 Alphaproteobacteria bacterium | reverse complement strand
GGGCCGTGGCCGCGCGGGTGGCGCGCCGGGGGGCCGCGGCCGCGGCGGGGGGGGGGGGGTTCCTGCTTCTGGTCAACACTGCGGGGACGGGGGGGCCGCCGCCCCCGACCGGGGAGTATCCGCTGGACGGCTGGCAGCGGGTGATCGACGTGAACCTTAACGCCGTCTTCTACGGGATGCGCTATGCCATCCCCGAGATGCTGAAGGCGGGCGGTGGCGCGATCGTCAACATCGCCTCGATCCTGGGCTCGGTCGGCTTTGCCAATTCGTCGGCCTATGTCGCGGCCAAACACGCGCTTCTGGGCCTGACGAAATCGGCCGCGCTGGAATATTCGGCCAAGGGCATCCGGGTGAACGCCATCGGTCCGGCCTTCATCGACACGCCGCTGCTGTCGGCCCTGCCCCCCGGCGCGAAGGAGGCGCTGATCGGTGCCCATCCGATCGGTCGCCTTGGCCGCGCGGACGAGGTCGCGGACCTGACGCAGTACCTCCTGTCCGACCGCGCGAGCTTTATCACCGGGTCCTACCATCTGGTCGACGGCGGCTATTGCGCCCAGTAGCGCCCAGATGACCGACCCTCTGGCCCTTCGCCCGGACGCGCGGTAAAAGCGCGCGTCCGGAACGGAAGGCGCAGACATGGCACGCATCCTCATCACCTCGGCCATTCCCTATATCAACGGGATCAAGCATCTGGGGAACCTCGTCGGCAGCCAGCTGCCCGCCGATCTTTTCGCCCGCTTCAACCGGGCGATGGGGCATGAGGTCATGTTCATCTGCGCCACCGACGAACATGGCACCCCCGCGGAACTGGCCGCCGCCAAGGCCGGCAAGCCGGTGGAGGAATACTGCGCCGAAATGCATCAGGTGCAGGCCGAGATCGCACGCGGATTCCGCCTGTCCTTCGACCATTTCGGCCGCTCGTCCAGTCAGCGGAACCACAAGCTGACCCAGCATTTCGCGGGCAAGCTGGCCGAGAACGGGCTGATCGCGGAAGTGTCGGAAAAGCAGGTCTTCTCGATCGACGACAACCGCTTCCTGCCCGACCGCTACATCACCGGAACCTGCCCGAACTGCGGCTATGAAGCCGCGCGCGGCGACCAGTGCGAGAACTGCACCAAGCAGCTGGACCCGACCGATCTGATCAACCCGCGCTCCTCGATCAGCGGCAGCACGAACCTTGAGGTTCGCGAAACGAAGCACCTCTATCTCAAGCAGCGCGCGCTGCGCGACAAGCTGGAGGCCTGGATCGACAGCAAGAAGGATTGGCCGATCCTGACCACCTCGATCGCAAAGAAGTGGTTGAACGACGGCGACGGCTTGCAGGACCGGGGGATCACCCGCGACCTCTACTGGGGCATTCCGGTGAAGAAGGGCGACCAGCCCTGGCCGGGGATGGAGGGCAAGGTCTTTTACGTGTGGTTCGACGCGCCCATCGAATACATCGCCTGCACCGCCGAATGGGCCGATGCCAAGGGCCTGGGCGATGACGCCTGGGAACGCTGGTGGCGCACCGACAAGGGGGCGTCCGACGTAACCTATTACCAGTTCATGGGTAAGGACAACGTGCCCTTCCACACGCTCAGCTTCCCGGCCACCATCCTTGGATCGGGCGAGCCGTGGAAGCTGGTCGACTACCTCAAGTCCTTCAACTACCTGAATTACGATGGCGGCCAGTTCTCGACCAGCCAGGGGCGGGGCGTGTTCATGGATCAGGCGCTGTCGATCCTGCCGGCGGATTACTGGCGCTGGTGGCTGCTGAGCCATGCTCCGGAATCGTCGGACAGCGAGTTCACCTGGGAGAATTTCCAGGCTTCCGTGAACAAGGACCTGGCCGATGTGCTGGGCAACCTTGTCAGCCGCGTAACCAAATTCGCGGTGTCGAAGTTCGGCAACGAGGTTCCGGCTGGTGGCCAGTTCGGCCCGCTGGAGACCGCGCTGATCGCCGATCTGGGCGCGCGGATCGCGGATTACACCGCACATATGCAGGCGATGGAGGTCCGCAAGGCTGCGGCCGAACTGCGGGCGATCTGGGTGATCGGCAACGAATACCTGCAATCCGCTGCGCCGTGGTCGGTGGTCAAGACCGACCCCGAGCAGGCGCAGGCGATCATTCGCCTCGCGCTGAACCTGATCCGCGTCTATGCGATCCTATCCTCGCCCTTCATCCCCGACGCTTCGGCCACGATGATGAAGGCGGTGGGGTCGCAGGACTGGAGCTGGCCGTCCGACATCTCTGCTGCCATGCGCGCCCTGCCCGCCGGGCACGGATTCGAGGTACCGGAGAACCTGTTCCGCAAGATCACCGACGAGGAGCGCGCTGAATGGCAGGTGCGATTCTCGGGCGTGCGGAACTGACGCCGCAGAACAGAATTCATTTTGCAGGCGCAGAAAGCAGTCCGATGCGGGATGATCCCTGCGCGGAAAGCTGCCAGTTGGGAAATAGTTCCGTGATCGGGGCGAAGTTCGGGAGGCAAACAGCCGCGAAGGATGCTATTCAGGTCCTATCGGAACCCCGAGTCGCTGCCACGTCAGGAGAAACCGATATGTCGCAGACCTTGCCCCGCCGCGCGCGGTCCTATGGCACCTATGCCGCCGTCGCGCTGTTTGTCGTGGTGTATCTGGGTGTGCTGGGCGTTGTGCTGGCCCCGCGTGACACGATTGCGGTCCAGTCCGGCGCCGTGTTCATGGATGAATGATCAGATGATCGCGCCCTCGACCAGGGCGCGACCTTCGCCGATGCGGTCGTAATGGAAGGCTGACAGGTCCAGCGAGCGGTAAGCCCCGTGCAGGATCCATTCGGCCGTGCCGCGCCCCATTGCGGGCGACTGCTGCAATCCGTGACCGGAAAAACCGTTCAGGAAGATGAAGTTTGCCACTTCGGGATGCGGGCCGGTGACGGCGTTCTGGTCCAGTAGGTTGTAATCGTAATGCCCGGCCCATTCGCTGATCACCTTCACCGCCTCGAAGGCGGGGATGCGGGTGGCGATGGCGGGCCAGATATGCTCCATCCAGACCTCGTCCTGCATGGCGAAATCGTCAAGGGCGGCGGGGCCGTCGGGCTCGGCATGGCCGCCTGCCATGTAGGTGCCGCCGCCCACCTCACGCACATAGGCGCCGGTGGGGTCGATGGTGAGGGGGAGCGGCCGGTCAAGCGGCGTCGCGGCCTGGATCACCCAGTTGAAGCGTTTGCGCGGCTCGATCGGCAGCGCGATCCCGGCCATCGCGGCGATCTGCCCCCCGCGGGTCCCGGCCGCATTGACCACAAGACCGCAGGCAACCGTGCGGCCGGATTTCAGCCTTACGCCGGTCACGCGGCCCTGCGACAGGTCCAGCCCCGTCACCTCATCCGCGACATATTCCACCCCGGCCTCACGTGCCTTGCGGCGGAACCAGTCAAAGACCGTGGAGCCGTCGAAATACCCCTCGTCCACCGTGTTCAGGCTGCCGAGGACGATGTCGTCGACCATGTAGAACGGGTATTCGGCCTTGATCTCCTCGGCCGTCAGAAGCCGCGTGCCTGCCCCTGCCGCCGCCTGCACCTTGTAGTTGGCGCGCAGCACGTCGGCGAAGGCGGCAGTGTCGGCAAGGTAGAGATAGCCGAAGTTCTGGATCTTCAGTTCGGGCACCCTGGGGTCGCCCCCCATCCGGGCGCGCAGGTTCTGCACGAAATCCGCGCCGAACTGCGAGATGCGGACATTGAGCTCGGTCGAATACTGCTGGCGGATGCAGGAAAAGGACAGCGTGGTCGCCGCCTTCTCATAGCTCGGGTCACGCTCGACGACGAGGATACGGCCGGGAAAACCCATCTCGGTCAGCCACCAGGCGGTGGACGATCCCATGATCGCACCGCCGATGATCACCACGTCATAGCTGTCGTGGCCCGGTTCGCCCTGGAAGCCCTGCATCGTCATTTCCCCTTCCGATGGCGGGGGTTTAGCCCGGCGCAAGGCGGTCGGCAACCGGGCGCTTCCGGTTGCCGACGGGGTTCAGTTGCCGGCGCCGTGCATCGCGCCGTGGTCCATCGGCGCGTCGCCCATCGCGCCATGATCCATCGGCGCCTGCCCCATCGGCGGGTCGATCTGGAACTCGATCTCAACGCGGCCGGAGCGTTCAAAGATCAGCGTGGCCTTGTGCATCTCGCCTTCGGTCAGGGGCGCGGTCAGGCCCATGAACATGATGTGATAGCCGCCGCGCTCCAGGCTGACGGTCTCACCGGGGGGAAGGTCGAGCGCCTCGATATGGACCATGGTTCCGACGCCGTTTGCGTCGACGCGGCTTTCATGCACCTCGGACTTGGCGGCGATACCGGATTCGACGCCGACAAGGCGGTCGGCCTCGGTGCCATTGTTGACCAGGGCCATGAACCCGCCCGCGGATTTGGCGCTGACCGGGGGTTGGGGGATGTGGGGGTGGACGATCTGCAGATCGCCGACGACGATTTCATGCGCGAGGGCCGGAGCGCCAAAGGCAAGGGCAGCCAGAAGGGCCAGGATACGGGACATGACGGACTCCATCCGTTCGAGTGTTGGAAACAGCCCCGGGGTCCGGGGCAGGACAGGAGACGTCAGGCCAGGGGTGGACCCTGCGGTCCGTGCGCGGGGTCAAGGACGCGGGCGGGTGCGGGCTGGACCGGCGCGACATGGCGCGGGGCCGGCAGAGGCAGCAAAAGCCGCGCCGGCACGGCCGCAACCGGAGGCAGGTCAAGCGCCGAGACCAGATGGCAGGCCGGGCACTCCATGCCGGGCATCGGCCCGTCATGTCCGTCCTGACCGCAGATCTCGCCCCCATGGGCCAGGATGAAGGCCAGAGCGGCATCGTCCGGCAGGGGCGCGCGATGGGCATAGGCGGTCGCGGTCAGGGAGACCGACAGCGCGACCAGCAGCGCCAGTCGCTGGAGTTGCAGAAGAAGCCGCACCAGCATGTGCTCTGCTTGCTTCAATCCCGTGCGGGGGTCAATCGGCATCGGCGACCTGCGGCAAGAGGTCCGCAGGTGTCAGCGTCTGCGCCAACGCCTCCAGCTGCGGGGCCAGGGGGTTCGACCTCCGCCAGACTAGGCCGATCGTGCGGCTGGGCCCCGGATGCGGGAGCCGGTCCAGCGCGACGGCGGCCGAGCGGGTCTCGACCCCTGCCGCCATCTCGGGGATCAGCGTGACCCCAAGCCCCGCCCCGACCATCTGGACGAGGGTGGAAAGCGACGAGCCCTGCATGATCTCGCCCGCAAGGGCCGGAGGCAGCTTGCAATAGCTGATTGCCTGGTCGCGGAAGCAGTGGCCTTCCTCCAGAAGCAGAAGCGGCATGGCGCGCAGCTCTTCCAGCGAGGGCACCGGCTGCGAGGCCTGGGCGGCGGGGCGGACCAGCAGGAAATCCTCATCGAACAAGGGATATTCGGTCAGCGAGGGCTCCGAGACCGGCAGCGCCAGCAGCGCAAGGTCAAGCCGCCCCTCGACAAGATCGCGCATCAGGCGCGGCGTCACCGCCTCACGCGGGCGGAGGTCAAGGTCGGGGAAACGCGCGGCGAGGTGGCGGATCAGCCGGGGCAACACATAGGGCGCGACGGTGGGGATGATCCCAAGCCGCAACTGCCCGGCCAGCGGCCCTGCCCCGGCCCGGCCCAGCGCCGCCAGTTCATCCACCGCGCGCAGTATGTCGCGGGCGCGCTGGCCGAACTCTTCCCCCAGCGCGGTCAGGCGGATCTGGCGCGGCCCACGCTCGACCAGAGGCGCGCCGAGGATATCCTCCAGTTCCTTGATCTGCAGCGACAGCGCGGGCTGCGAGATCGACGATGCCTCGGCCGCCCGACCGAAATGCCGATGGCGCGCGAGGGCATCGAAATAGCGCAGGTGCTTGATCGTCAGGGTCGCCATATGTCCAGCTTATCGCGGCGATTGGAAAATGAAAATTCCCTTTATCGCGAGGCAATGATAGATCACCGCCCAGACGGATTTTGCGAGTCGGGGGCTGCCATTTCGTGGGTGGCCCTTGGAACGCATTTTCCGGCGTTGGACCCCAGCGACGAAGGAGAGCAAGATGGACGGAAGCGATAACGGGCGGGCTGGCAAGTGCCCGGTGATGCATGGGGCGATCACCACCACGACCCAGACGGTCACCGATTGGTGGCCCAAGACCCTGAACCTGGACATCCTGCACCAGCATGACACCAAGGTGAATCCGCTGACCGGCTTCAACTACCGCGAGGAAGTGAAGAAGCTGGACTTCGACGCGGTGAAGCGTGACCTGATCGCGCTGATGACCGACAGCCAGGACTGGTGGCCGGCGGACTGGGGCCATTACGGCGGCCTCTTCATCCGCATGAGCTGGCATGCCGCCGGGACCTACCGCATGGCCGACGGTCGCGGCGGGGCTGGCACGGGCAACCACCGTTTCGCGCCGCTGAACAGCTGGCCGGACAACGCCAACCTCGACAAGGCCCGCCGCCTGCTGTGGCCGATCAAGAAGAAGT
>JARFTV010000040.1:8436-39773 GCA_029289325.1 Alphaproteobacteria bacterium | reverse complement strand
CCCAGCGCCGCGAGCGCCAGGTCGAAGCGGCCGCTGGCTTCGGCAATTCCGGCAGGCACCTTGTCCCAGAACCAGGCATAGGACGACGCAGGCGCCGGGCGCGGCTTGCCCGCGGCGGTCGTGCCGGCCGCATCGGGCCCGACCGGCGGCAACGGCGCCGAGGGTTTGGGATGGGGATCGACCTTCGGCAGCGAGGCCAGGTAGCGCGCCTGTTCCTCGGGATCGATCTGCACGGTGATGCGCTTGCCCGGCTGGCTCTCGCCCACCTTGATCCGTTTGAAGCTGTAGGTTTCCGCCCCCGCAAGGCAGGGCAAAAGCGCGCAGAGAATCGCTGCGGCCGTCCGAGTCGGTCTTGTCATGGTCGGGGCCTGCTCGCCTCGTTGTTATGGCGGCAGAGTCGCAGCTTCCGGGGTGCCAGACCAGAAGTTTGAGGCTCCAATCATGGCATTTCTGCCAGATTTGACCGAAAAACCACGCTTTAGCGCGGAACGGTAAACAATAGCTTACGAATTCTTCCTTTGATTATCAGAGGCTTAGGCTGCAACCGCTGGTTATGCCCAAATGGCTGAAAATCTTCCGCAGGCTTCCCAACTGCTGCCACGATTGGCGGGCCATATGGCGGCATACCGAACGGGAACGGCGGGACAACGAAGCCATCCTGCAGCGGTTGCAAGAAGCGTAACACTTTTCAAAGGGATCAAACCATGACCAAGTTCACCGCTTTCCTGAACGACGAAACCGGCGCCGTGACCGTTGACTGGGTCGTCCTGACCGCCGCTGTCGTGACCCTGGGCCTCGTGGTCTTCAACTACATCGCTCCGGCAGTGTCGACGCTGGCCATTCAGATTGAAACCGAAATCCAGGAAGCCGGCGAAGCGATGGCCTCGAAATAAATTGTCGGCAACCTAAGTCTGCCCGTAGACCACGCTTTCAAGGAAGCGTGGTCTTTTGCGTTTTTCAGCCATCGTCGAATCGGACGGCAGAAAGCGGCGCCGCAGATTGCCCCGAGATTACCCAGAATTGTCCTGCGTCAGCTAAAGTTTCGCCTTATTCCGATGGGAGTATCGTTCCGAAGGCGCGGGCCGTCCGGGCCGCAGACATGGGAGCGTAGGAATGGATCGCCTTAAACGGTTCCTCAAGGACGAAACCGGCGCAGTGACAGTGGATTGGGTCGTCCTTACCTCGGGTGTTGTGATCCTGGCCATCGTCGTGATGCCGCCGATCACGCGCGCGATAGGCGACATCGCCATCCTGATCGGCGATGAGGTCGGGGAGGCCGGCACCAGGATGGAGAAAGCCCGGGACTGAGCCGATCACGAACAGCACGACAAGGGGCGCCCGGCCATCAGCTTGATGGCGAGCGCCCTTTGGCATTAGTGTCGCGCGTGGCAATCCTGCCTGACGCCCGCGAAAAGAGGGAAAGAGTATGAGAGCGATCTTCGGTTTGGTCCTGATCGTCGGCATGGCGCTGGCGGGGGCTGCCGTCTACCTGATCCAGCAGCACATGGCCCAGACCGAGGCTCTCCTCCGCAAGGAGCGTGAGTTCAACGCCAAGGCCGGTAAGCTGGTCGAGGTCTTCGTCTTCGCCAAGCCCCTGCAATACGGCGACGCGCTGCAAGAGTCGGACGTTCAGGTCATATACTGGCCCGAGAAGACCCTTCCCGCGACGATCTTCCGCGATAAGGCAACCCTCTTCCCGGAAAACGCCTCCGGCCCGCGCTATGTGATGCGCGCGACCGAAGCGTTCGAGCCCGTTCTTGCCTCGCGCCTGACCGAACCGGGCCAACTCGCGAACCTCACCGCCAAGCTGCAGGACGGCCAGCGCGCCTTTGCAATTCGCGTCGGCGCGTCTTCCGGCGTCTCGTCCTTCGTGAAGCCCGACGATTTCGTCGACATCTACTGGACCGGCAGCCTCGCTCGCAGCGAGGGGGAAGTTACCCGGCTGATCGAATCTTCGGTACAGGTCATCGCCGTCAACAACAGCTTCGACGAAGATCAGATGTCGGGCAACAAGGACGCCCGCTCCGTGACGGTCGCCGTCACCCCCGCGCAGGTCGCGCGTCTAACCCAGGCGCAGGCGTCCGGCCGGCTGTCGCTCTCGCTGGTCGGCAAGAACGCCGCCGCCGTGACCGAGGAGGTGGAATTCGACACCCGGTCCATGCTTGGCATCGTCGAGGAGGAAGTCCAGGAGGTCGAGGCTCCGCGCGTCTGCACCATCAAGTCGCGCAAGGGCGGCGAGCTGGTGGAAACCGTCATCCCCTGCACCGACTGACAGCGACCATCTTTTCCCGGGGGCGCAACCACAGGATATGGGGTTGCGCCCCTTTCCATTTGCAACTTCTTGCGCATGTTGCAGTTAGCCCACATCAAGAAAACCTTACAAACTCTTGATTCTTGCAAAAAAACCAGTCCTCGGCCATCGTGACCGGGTTATGGGCGTTCAAGACCCAACAGAGGCGTGGTCGAAAGGGCAGATCACATGAACATGAAACGACTTCTAATTGCGGGCTACATGGGGGCGCTTGTCGGCTCCACGGCCCTGACGCCAGTTCAGGCGGAAGTCCTGCGCGTGATGCAGGGCCAGGCCTCCGACGTTCTTGCCGTTCCGATGAACCGGGCGGTCGTTGTGGAAAGCGACGTTCCCTTTGGCGAACTGTCGATTGCAAACCCCGGCATCGCAGATATCTCCACGCTGTCGGATCGATCGATCTACGTCCTGGGCAAGGCCCCTGGGCGCACCACGCTGACGCTTCTGTCCCCCGAGGGACAGCTCATCTCCAACGTCGACGTGCAGGTCACCCCCGACGTGGCCGAATTCAAGGAGCGTCTCCAGCAGATCCTCCCCGGCGAGAAGATCGAGGTTCGGACCGCGAACGACGGCATCGTGCTGTCCGGCACGGTCTCCTCGACCGCCAAGCTGGACCGCGCGCTTGACCTTGCCAACCGCTACGCACCGGATCGGGTCTCGAACCTGATGGTCGTCGGCGGGACGCAGCAAGTCATGCTAAAAGTTCGCTTCGCCGAAGTGAACCGGACAGTTTCGAAGAACTTCTCGTCGTCGTTCGAATTCTTCGACGGCGGCCGCCTTGGCGGCGAAACCGGAACGCTCCTCGGCGCTGCCGCCGTTCGGGCGGGTGACGGAATTCCGTCCTACCGCGGCAACATCGCAGGCGCCATCACCGGCGGCGGCACGATCGGTGGGCTGGAATTCGGCGTGATGCTCGAGGCACTGGAATCCAAAGGCCTGGTCCGCACCCTTGCCGAGCCGAACCTGACTGCGCTGTCCGGCCAGGAGGCAAAGTTCCTTGCCGGTGGGGAATATCCGGTTCCGGGCGAATCCGACTCGGGCGGCATCACCATCGAATATCGTCCCTTCGGCGTCGAGATGAACTTCACCCCGGTGGTGGTCGATGGCGACATCATCAACCTCGCCATCGAGGCTGCGGTTTCCTCGATCGACACAGCGAACGGCTTTGCCACGGCCAATGACACCGTCATCCCGGCCTTCCGGACGCGCAAGACCTCGACCACGGTCGAAATGCGCGACGGACAGAGCTTCGCCGTCGCCGGCCTGCTGCAGGACGACTTCCGCGATGCGAACTCGCAGCTGCCGTGGATCGGCGACATCCCGGTCCTCGGGGCGCTGTTCCGCAGTTCGGAATACCAGCGGTCCCAGACCGAGCTTGTGGTGATCATCACGCCGCATCTCGTGACCCCGGTCTCGGGCGAGGCGCTGGCGCTGCCGACCGACCGTGTCCGCATCCCGACCGAGCGTGAACTCTTCCTGTTCGGCAAGGTGGCCGATTCGGCCAGAAGCGGTCCGGCGGGGGAAGTGGCCCGTCAGGACTTCTCCACCTCCTACGGCTATGTGATGGAGTGAGATGATGACCAGTATGCTTTCCAAGCTGCTTGCCACCTCCGCGCTCCTCGCGCTGGCCGCCTGCGGGGCCGAATCGTCCCGCAGTTTCGACAGCGAGCTTGGCTCGGCCGTCGACAGCGGCACGTTCGGCAATGCCACGATGAACAACACGCTCGTCCAGACCGGACAGCTGAGCTACACCGTGGCCCTCGCCGAACGCTTCAACGCCGAGGTGCCGGACACGATCAACTTTGCCTTCGACAGCGCCGCGCTGGATGACGAGGCAAGGGCGATCCTGCGCCGCCAGGCGAACTTCATCCGCCAGTTCCCGGAGGTCCGCTTCCGCGTCTATGGCCACACCGACCTTGTTGGTTCAGCCGCCTACAACCAGCGCCTCGGCCTGCGCCGGGCTCAGGCTGCCGTCGCCTACCTCACCAGCCAGGGCATCTCGAAGTCCCGGCTCGAAGCGGTGGTCAGCTATGGCAAGACCCGGCCGATCGTGCTGACCAACCAGCCGGAAGAGCGCAACCGCCGCACGGTGACCGAGGTTTCGGGCTTCGTCGACTCGCATCCGATGGTGCTCAACGGCAAGTATGCCGCGATCATCTGGCGCGAATATGTGGGAAGCGCCGTGCCGCAGTCCACCGTTGCCGCGGCGGACGCCCAGTAAGGCCCTGTTCGCAGCTTTGGAAAGGCCGGGCAGACCGCCCGGCCTTTTCCGTTTCCAGATCGTGTCGAAACCCTAGAATCAGGCAGTTTTAGCCCAATTATCGCCACCATTCTTGACGAAGGTCGCCCCGGTAAGAAAAGTGCGGGCCGTCCGGTCAAAGGTGGTCGCGGCAATGACAGTCGCCGTGACAACGACGCCAGTTCAATGACTTACGTGCACCGTGCTGAAAGGACGCAACGCGAGATGACAAGCAAGCCCAATGTGAACAGCGATCCCGCACCGATCCTCGCCTGCACGATTTCGCGCGATGTGCAGCGATTCGATCTTCTGATCGACGACATGGAGCAAGAGCTGGGCGAAGCCTGGGGCGACCTGAATTTCGAGGATGCGCTGGTCTTTCTGAAGCAGCCCGACAGCACGGGCATGCAGTTCGTCGCCATCGCCGTCGACAGCGAGGATGAATCCGAACTGTCCAAGATGAACGACGTGATCAAGGCGGCCAAGGCCAAGAAGATCAAGGTCCTCCTGATCGCCAACCAGGTCAGCCCCTCGGTCCTGCACCAGATGCTGAAACTCGGGGCCGACGACTTCGTCCCCTACCCGCTTCCCGAAGGCGCGCTGCATGACGCGATCGAGCGGCTGCGCAAGCCCGCCCCCGTCATCCCGGAGGGGTTCGATCCCGAAACCGGCACGTTCAACCCGAACCTGCGGCCCAAGGGTGACCGCAACGGCGTGATCCTGCCCGTCCATGGCATGGCCGGCGGCGTCGGCGCCTCCACGTTCGCGGCAAACCTCGCGTGGGAGCTTGCGGCCATCCCCGACAGCGAAGGGACACGCGTCTGCGTCATCGACCTCGGCCTCCAGTTCGGCTCGATCGCGACCTACCTCGACCTCAGCCGCAAGGAAGCCGTCCTCGAGGTCCTGACCGACACCGCCGCCGTCGATGCCGACAGCCTGATGAAGTCGATGCAGACCTTCAACGACAAGCTTTACGTGTTCACCGCGCCGGCCGACATGTTGCCGCTGGAGATGATTACCCCGGAAGACGTCGGTCGCATCCTCGACACCGCGCAGGCCAATTTCGACTTCGTCATCGTCGACATGCCCTCGACCGTCGTCGCCTGGACCGAGGCCGTGCTGACCCGGGCGCATGTTTACTTCGCGCTGTTGGAGCTGGACCTGCGTTCGGCGCAGAACATCCTGCGCTTCATCCGCGCCCTCAAGGCCGAGGCGCTTCCGCATGACAAGGTGCGCTACGTCCTGAACCGTGCGCCCAAGTTCACCGATCTTTCCGCCAAGGCCCGCGTAAAGCGGATGGCCGAAAGCCTGGACATCGACATCGAGGTGCAGCTGCCCGACGGCGGCGAGCAGGTGACCCAGGCCAACGACCACGGCCTGCCCATTGCTGAAAGCGCGGGCAAGAACCCGCTGCGCAAGGAACTGCAGAAACTGGCCAAGTCCTTGTACGACCTGAACAAGGCGGCCGAGACTGCCAAGGCTTGATCAAGGGGGATTGATCCGTGTTTAGCCGTTTCAAGAAGGATACGCCCGCGGGCAGCTCCGCGGCCGCGACGGTCCCGGTCGAAAAACCGGGCCTGACGCTCCGCTCCCAGCCCGTCGTTCCGCAGCGCAACCCGGCCGAGGCAGTGGCGGCGGACAAGGAAAAGAAGCGCAAGGAACGGCTTACCGAACTCAAGGTCGAGATCCACAAGCGCCTGCTTGAGGACCTGAACCTTTCCGCCCTGGAATCGGCCAGCGAACAGCAGCTTCGCAACGAGATCGCCTCGCTCGCGACCGAAGCGCTGGATGAAATGTCGGTCGCCCTGAACAAGGACGACCGGATCGCCCTGACCCAGGAGCTTTACGACGAAGTCATGGGCCTTGGCCCGTTGGAGCCGCTTCTGAAGGACGAGACGATCAACGATATCCTCGTCAACGGCCCCAAGCGCATCTTCGTCGAACGCGCCGGAAAGCTGGAGCTTTCGGACGTCACCTTCCGCGACGAACGTCACCTCCTGCGCATCATCGACAAGATCGTCTCCGCCGTGGGCCGCCGGGTCGATGAATCCAACCCCTATTGCGACGCCCGTCTGCAGGACGGCAGCCGTTTCAACTGCATGATCCCGCCGATTGCGGTGGACGGATCGCTGGTCTCCATCCGTAAGTTCAAGAAGGACAAGCTGAAGATCGAGGATCTGGTCCGCTTCGGCGCCTTCACCGAGGAGATGGCCGCCTATCTCCAGGCCGCCGTGTCCTGCCGGCTGAACATCATCGTCTCGGGCGGTACCGGTTCCGGTAAGACGACGACGCTCAACGCGCTGTCCTCCTTCATCGACAACCACGAACGCGTCCTGACCATCGAGGACACGGCCGAACTCCAGCTCCAGCAGGTCCATGTGGGCCGGATGGAAAGCCGCCCGGCCAACGTCGAAGGCAAGGGTGCCGTCACACAGCGCGACTGTCTGCGCAACGCCCTTCGTATGCGTCCCGACCGCATCATCGTCGGCGAAACCCGGGGTGAGGAAGTCATCGACATGCTGCAGGCCATGAACACCGGCCACGACGGTTCGATGACCACGATCCACGCCAACAACCCGCGCGACGCGATCAGCCGTCTTGAGAACATGGTCGCCATGGCCGGGATCGAGATGCCGCTGAAAGCGATGCGGAACCAGATCGCAAGCGCCGTGAACCTGATCGTTCAGGCCAGCCGCCTGCAGGACGGCACCCGCCGCATGACCTCGGTGACCGAGATCACCGGCATGGAAGGCGAGGTCATCTCGATGCAGGAAATCTTCCGCTTCGAACGTCTGGGGGTGGAGCCTTCGGGCAAGATCATCGGCCGGTTCAACGCCACGGGCCTCAGGTCGCATTATTCCGACCGCTTCCGCCAGTGGGGCTATGACCTGCCGGCCTCGATCTACGAACCGATCATCTGAGCCGCACCATGCAAATCAGCATCGAACCGCTCATCTATATCCTGATCTTCGTCGCCGTCGTGGTGATCGTCGAAGGCATCTATCTGACCGCCTTCGGCAAGTCGATCAGCTTGAACAGCCGCCTCAGCCGCCGCCTCTCGCTTCTGGAAAAGAACGCGAACCGCGAGCAGGTGCTGGAACAGCTCCGCAAGGAGATGAACCAGCACATGAATTCCAAGAGCATCCCGCTCTATTCCGTCTTCGCCAAGAAGGCGCAGCGGGCCAATATCGCCTTTTCGCCGCGGCAGTTGCTGATGATCATGGCGGGGGTCTCGGTGCTCGCCTTCCTCCTGCTCACCACCTTCACTCCGGCCGCCTTCGGGGTCCGCCTCGCGCTTGGCGCGGTGATGGGTGTGGGCGGCGTCTATTACTGGGTTCATCGCAAGGCAAAGCAGCGGATGGAACTGCTTGAGGAACAGCTGCCCGATTCCATCGAACTCATGGTCCGCTCCCTGCGCGTCGGCCATCCGTTCTCAACCGCGATCGGCATCGTTGCCAAGGAAATCCCCGACCCGCTTGGCACCGAATTCGGCGTCATCGCCGACGAAGCCGCCTATGGCCGCGACGTGACCGAGGCGCTGAAGGCCTTTGCCGAACGCATGGACAGCCAGGACCTCCGCTTCCTGGCAGTGGCCGTGTCGATCCAGCAGCAGTCGGGCGGCAACCTGGCCGAGATCCTCGAAGGTCTCGCCAAGGTGATCCGGGCCCGCTTCAAGCTCTTCCGCCGCGTCCGCGCCATCACGGCCGAGGCGAAATGGTCCGGCATGTTCCTGTCGGCCTTCCCGATCGGCGCGCTGATCCTGATCACCGTGGTCCGGCCGAACTATTACGACGACGTCAAGGAAACCGCGGCCTTCGTTCCTGCCGCGCTGTTTGTCTGCGTCTTCCTGATCATCAACATCATCTACATGAAGATGATGACCAACATTAAGGTCTGAGGCTGGCCATGGAATCCGTGCTGACCTTCCTGACCGACCGCTTCGGCCCGATGGGCCCGCTGCTTGCGATCGGTCTTCTCGGGCTTGTCCTGATCCTGATCGCGCTGCCGACCGTGATGAAGAAGCAGCGCGACCGCTTCCGCGAGCTGAAAGAGGTTCAGCCCGTCGCCTCGGACAAGGACAAGAAGCGCGCGCTGCGCAAGGTCGGGCGGCTCGACAAGCTTGAGAAGTTCGCCCACTTTCTTGAACCCCAGAAAAAGGAAGAGCTTTCGGCCGCCAAGCTCAAGATGCTGCGGGCGGGCTATACCTCGAAGAACGCCGTGCGGATGTTCCACGCGATGCAGTTCATCCTGGGCGTCACCTTCCTGGTCCTGGGCGCGATCTACGCCCTGCTCCAGTCCGCCACGGGCGAGGTTTCGGGCCAGTCGCTCGTCCTTTACACGCTGATCCCCTGCTTCGTCGGCTACTACCTGCCGCGCTACTGGGTCGACAAGCGGGTCGAGCAGCGCAAGACCGAGATCATCCAGGGCTTCCCCGACGCGCTGGACCTGATGCTCGTCTGCGTCGAGGCCGGGCAGTCGCTTGACCAGTCCCTGATCCGCGTCGGCAAGGAAAGCCGCATGGGCTATCCCGCGCTGGCCGACGAATTCGACATGGTCGCGCAAGAGATCAAGGCCGGCAAGGAACGGACCACCGTTCTGAAGGACATGGCCGAACGTGTGGGCGTGCCCGACGTCGCCTCCTTCGTCACCACGCTGGTCCAGTCCGCGACCTTCGGCACCTCGGTGGCCGAGGCGCTGCGTGTCTATTCCGCCGACATGCGCGACAAACGCATCATGCGGGCCGAGGAAAAGGCAAACATGTTGCCGACCAAGCTTACCCTTGGCACAATGCTGTTCACCGTTCCCCCGCTCCTCGTCATTCTCATCGGTCCGTCGCTTTATGGCATCGCAACAATGCTCGGCAACATGTAGGGGCGGCGCACAGTCCGCCCGGCCGGCCTGACATGCGTTCCCTCCTCCTCCTTGCCCTCCCCCTCGCGCTCGCGGCCTGCACCGGCCCTGGCGCCGTTTCGCGGAACATGCCCTTCGGGATCGATCCTAGGGGTGAGGCGGTTGATGGCCTGATGGTCGGCCACCGCCTGATGGAGGCGGGCGAGCATGAGCTTGCGCTCAAGGCCTACCTCCGCGCCGCCGGGGAAGAGGGGGTCAATTCCGACGTCCTCTCCTCGATCGGCTCGGCCAACCTTGCGCTGGGTCGTCTTGGCCAGGCGGAACAGATCCTCCGCCGCGCCGTGGAAGAGGACAGCACCTTCGTCCCTGCGCTGAACAATCTGGGCGTGGTCCTGATGGAACGCGGCAAATACGGTGAGGCTCGGGTCTATTTCCAGCAGGCCTTCGCGCTGGATAGTGGCCAAACGGACTCGATACGCGAAAATCTGAAAGCCGCTATCGCACGAAGCGAGGCGGCTGTGTATGATCCGACCCAAGAAGAAGGCGGGTTCCGCCTCGTGCGGCAAGAGAAGGGGAAATTTGTCCTTCTCACGCAGCTCTAGGCAGGTACCCCGAGCAGTCAGAAACGAGCAGTCTGCAAAAAGGACGCGAAAGATGCGCCACCCAGGTCTTGTAATGCTCTGCCTCGGCAGCGCCTTGGCCCTGTCCGCCTGCCAGAAGAACGGCGACGCACAGGTCGAACGGGCCCTCAAGGACGTCAACGTCATCGACGAATCCAACCTCAACGAAGTGATGCTCACCGTCGCCGACCCGGCCGAGGCTGTGTCCTATTTCGCCAGGGCGGTGAAGGACAATCCCGACCGCGTCGATCTCAAGCGCGGCTTGGGCAAATCCCTCGTCCGCGCGCAGAAACCCACCGAGGCCGCCCAGATCTGGCGCCAGGTCGTCGCCCATCCCGAGGCCGTGCCCGACGACCGGGTGATGCTTGCCGATGCGCTGATCCGCTCCAACCAGTGGCCCGAGGCCAAGGCCGAGCTGAACCAGATCCCGCCGACCCATGAAAGCTTTGACCGCTACCGACTGGAAGCGATGGTCGCGGATGCCGACAAGAACTGGAAGAAGGCCGACAGCTTCTACGAAACGGCGGCCGGCCTGACCACGCGGCCAGCCAGCGTGCTGAACAACTGGGGCTTCTCCAAGCTGACCCGGGGCGATGCCGCGGGGGCCGAAAAGCTTTTCACCCAGGCGCTGACTTATGATCCCGGCATGTTCATCGCCAAGAACAACCTTGTTCTGGCCCGCGCCGCGCAGCGCAAATACGACCTGCCCGTGATCCGCATGACCCAGACCGAGCGGGCCGAGCTGCTGTATTCCATCGCGCTTGCCGCGATCAAGCAGGGCGACGTGACCGTGGGCAAGGGCCTGTTGCAGCAGGCGATCGACACCCATCCGCAGCATTTCGAAGCCGCGTCGCGCAGCCTGGAAGCCCTCGATTCCAACGTGCGGATGTGATGATTACCCCGACCGGCGCCCTTATCCTTCTGGTCCCCGTCCTGCCCATCGCGATCTGGGCGGCACTCACCGATCTGAAACGGCTGAAAATTCCGAACCAGGCCGTGCTTGCGATGGCTGCGGTCTGGCCGGCCCTCGGCTGGCTTGCCGTGCCGACCTGGACCGCCTGGTTTTGGGGCTTCGGCTTTCTCGTCATCGGCATCGTCATCGCCTATCTCGCCTTCGCGCTGGTCCGCTTTCCCGGCGGCGACGGCAAGTTCGCCGCCGCCATCTCTCCGATCTTCGTCGGAGCGGATCTCGGTAATCTGCTGCTGATCATCCTTGTCTGCATGCTGGGCGCCACGCTTTTCGTGCAGGTCATCCGGCTGATCCCGGCCGTCCGCCGCGCCGCCCCGGATTGGGAAAGCTTCAAGCACTGGCGCATCATGCCCTTCGGCGTCGCTCTCTCGGCGATGGTCGTCGTCTACCTTGTTGCCGCCATCTGGCCACAGGTCTGACACAAGTCGCGATTACGACTCAATCGAAGTCCCTCGCTGCGATTGTTGACGGAGCTTGCCTTATGAACGCTGAAGCCCCGGTGACCGGCGTCACGCCGCCGCCCTCGCCCCGTGTGCTGGCCGACACCGGCCTGTCCATGGTGATGATGCGTGACATCCTCCTCAAGACGATGTTCCGCACCAACCAGGACCAGGTAACGGCGCTGTCCAAGGCGATCTGCCTGCCCGTGCCGCTTACCCAGGAACTGGTGGACCTCGCCCGGTCGCAGAAGCTCCTGACCGCGACGGGGACGATGCACGCGACCGCCGGCGGCGAGATGGGCTATGAACTGACCGATGCCGGCAAGGCCCGCGCCCTCGATGCGCTGTCGCAGTCGGAATATTACGGCGCGATGCCGGTGCCGCTGGACCAGTATTCGGTGCAGATCAAGCGCCAGTCGGTGCGCGACATCCGCCTGAACCGCGACCAGCTGATGTCCGGCATGGGCCACCTGATCCTGCCGCCCGACCTGATCGACAACCTCGGCCCCGCCGTGACCTCGGGCCGCTCGATCCTGCTTTACGGCCCGCCGGGCAACGGCAAGTCCTCGATCAGCCACGGCATCCGCGCGGCGCTTGGCGACAAGGTCTATGTCCCCCGCGCCATCGAATATTCCGGCCAGATCATCAGCGTCTATGACCCGATCGTCCATTCCGCCGCCGAGGCCGCGGTGGACGACCCGAACTCCCTGCGCCGCACCTCCAACCGCTTCGACAACCGCTATGTCTATTGCGAGCGTCCCTCGGTCATCACCGGCGGCGAACTCAGCCTCGACATGCTGGACCTGAACTACAACCCGACGGCGCGCACCTATCAGGCCCCCCTGCAGCTCAAGGCCACCGGCGGGATCTTCATCATCGACGACCTTGGCCGCCAGGCCGAACCGCCGCAGAAGATCGTCAACCGCTGGATCGTGCCGCTGGAAGAAAGCCGCGACATCCTCGCCCTGCAATCGGGCGAGAAATTCACCGTGCCGTTCGACACGCTGGTCATCTTCTCGACCAACTTCCACCCGAACCAGATCTTCGACGGCGCGGCCCTGCGGCGTATCTTCTTCAAGATCAAGATTGACGGCCCGAGCCAGGAGAATTTCCTCAAGATCTTCGCCATGGTCGCGCGGAAGAAGAAGATGCCCTTGGACGAAACGGCCCTCATGCACCTGATGAAGGTCAAGTTCCCGACCATCGCCAACAATTACGCGAACTACATGCCGGTCTTCCTGATCGACCAGATGATCGCGGTCTGCGAGTTCGAGAACATCCCCTACCAGATGACACCCGAGCTGATCGACCGCGCCTGGGGCAACATGTTCGTCCGGCAGGAGGACATCGCGCACTAAGGAACCCAAATTCCTTAAGTAAGGAATTTGACAAGATTTTTACTTAAAAATCTTGGGCGTCACGCGAAGACCGTGACGCCCTTTTCCGTCACCACCGCATCCAGCCGCTGGTCGAAGGCATCCGTCGGCACCTCCGCCACCTCCTGCGCCGCGAAGGCGAACCCCACCGCCTTGACCGGCCCCCGCGACCGCAACAGCTCCAGCGTCCGGTCGTAGAACCCCCCGCCATAGCCCAGCCGGTAGCCCCGCGCGTCAAAGGCCAGCATCGGCACGATCAGGACCTCCGGCTCGACCCAGGCCCCCTCCTCCGGCACCAGCGCCTTGAACGCCCCCTCGACCAGCCGACAGCCCGGCGACCACTCCCGGAACCGCAAGGGCGCTGCCTTCTCAAGGATCACCGGCACGCCAACCGGTCCCTGATGGGCAGCCATCGCCGGCAAAGGGTCGATCTCCGACCGCATCGGCATATAGCCCGCCAGCACCTTCCCGCGATGCGGCGCCAGATAGTCGGCCAGGATCTCCGCCGCCTGCCCCTGCCCCGCCGCATGGGCCACCGCACGGCGCTGGAAGGCATCCGCCCGCGCCAAAGCCTTGATATCGCTCATATCAGCATCACCGTCGCCAGCCCCAGAAAGGCAAAGAACCCCATCACATCCGTCAGCGTCGTCACGAAGGTCCCGCTTGCCAGCGCCGGGTCCAGCCCCAGGCGCTCCAGCGTCAAGGGCACCAGCACGCCCCCCAGCGCCGCCACGACCTGATTGACGATCATCGCCAGCCCCAGCACGGCCCCCAGATGCCAGTCGCCGAAGATCAGCACCCCCGCCGCCCCCAGGATAAGCGCCAGCCCCAGCCCGTTCATCACCCCCGCCAGCAGCTCCCGCCGCACCACGCGCCCGGCATTGGCCCGCGTCAGGTCCCGCGTCGCCAACGCCCGCACCGCCACCGCCAGTGACTGCGTCCCCGCGATCCCGCCGGTCGAGGCGACGATCGGCATCAGCGCCGCCAGGGCCACGATCGCCGCGATCGTCGCCTCGAACTGGCTGATCACCAGCGCCGAAAGCGAGGCCGTGAACAGGTTCACCACCAGCCAGGGCAACCGCTGCCGCACCGTGTCCACCGGCCCGTCGCTGACGCTCGCCTCATCGCCGACGCCGGCCAGACGCAGCATGTCTTCCTCATGCTCCTCGTCCAGCACGTTCATCGCATCGTCGATGGTGATCACACCCACCAGCCGCCCGCCCGCATCCACCACCGGGCAGGAGATCAGGTGATACTGGTTGAAGATATAGGCCACGTCCGCTTCGGCATCGGTCGCCTGCACGGTGCGAAAGCTCTCCTCCGAGATCGCGCGCAGCGCCGCGTCGCGCGGCGAACTCAGGACCCGGCCCAGCGTGACATACCCCACCGGCTGCATCCGCGGATCGACCAGGATCACGTGATAGAACTGGTCGGGCAGGTTCTCCGATTTCCGCAGGAAATCAATGGCCTCCCCGACGGTCCAATGCTCGGGCGCCACCACCGTCTCGCGCTGCATCAGGCGTCCGGCGGAATATTCCGGATAGCCCATCGCCTGCTCGACCGCGACCCGGTCGGCATCCTCCAGCGCGTCCAGGATCACTTCCTGCTGCGGCTCGTCCAGATCCTCCAGAAGGTCGACCACGTCGTCGGTCTCAAGGTCGCGCACCGCCTCGACCAGCACCTCGCGCGGCAGCGCCTCGACCACCTCCTCGCGGATCGCCTCCGAGATTTCGGACAGGATCTCGCCGTCGATCTCATGCGACCAAAGCCGCAACAGCGCCCGGCGGTCCCCCGGCCCGATCTGCTCCAGCAAGTCGGCGATATCGGCGGCGTGCAGCGGCTCAAGCAGCGCGTCGACCGCCGCGCGGTCCCCCGCCTCGACCGCCTCCAGAACCGCGTCGATCCGCGGCTGGTCCAGCACCCTGTCTTCGGCCTCGGCCAGGTCTTCCGCCATGCGTCCCCCTTTCGGATTGCCGCGACCTTAGCGAAAACTGTTTCGGCGAAACAGGGGCGGCAGGCAAATTTACCGCCGCTGCGAATGGTCCTAATCTGGCGCGAAACGGGGGACCACATGACCGATCTGATCCTGGGCCAGGTGCTGAGCTTTTCCGGCGATCCTTTCCTTCTCGGCCCCGAGGCCGCCCGGATCGACGGCGCCGTGGCCATCCGCGACGGCCGCATTCTCGATGTCGGGGCCGCCGCTGACCTCCGCGCCCGCTACCCCGAGGCCCGCGTCCATGACCGCGGGCATAAGCTGGTCTCGGCCGGTTTCATCGACGCTCATGTCCATTATCCGCAGACCGCCATCATCGCCTCCTGGGGCAAGCGGCTGATCGACTGGCTGAACACTTACACCTTCCCCGAGGAGATGCGCTTTTCCGACCCGGATTACGCGCAGGAGATCGCCAACCGCTATCTCGACCTCGTCCTTGCCCGGGGCACGACCACGGTCTGTTCCTACGCCACGATCCACCCGGCCAGCGTGGACGCCATCTTCAGCGCCGCCCAGGCGCGCGGGATGCGCCTCTTTGCCGGCAAGACCTGCATGGACCGCAACGCACCCGAGGGGCTGCGCGACACCGCCCAATCCGCCTATGACGATTCGAAGCGCCTTCTGGAAAAGTGGCACGGGCGCGACCGGCTTTCCTACGTCATCACCCCCCGCTTTTCGCCCACCTCCAGCCCCGAACAACTGGCCGCGCTCGGCCAGCTCTGGCGCGACCATCCCGACTGCCTGATGCAGACCCACCTGTCCGAGCAGACGGACGAGATCGCCTGGGTCCGCGACCTCTTCCCCCAGTCACGCGACTACCTCGACACCTATGAGGCGCAAGGATTGCTCCGCGAAGGCGCCGTCTACGGCCACGCCATCCACCTGACCGAGCGTGAGAAAGCGCGCCTGATCGAGGCGGGGGCCTCCCTCGTCCACTGCCCGACTTCCAACACCTTCATCGGCTCCGGCCTCTTCGACATGACCCTCGCGCAAAGCCTTCGCGTCGGGCTGGCCACCGACACCGGCGGCGGGTCGAACTTCTCGATGCTCCCCACCATGGCCGCCGCCTACGAGGTCGCCCAGCTCCGGGGCCAGTCGCTCCACCCCGCCCAGCTCTGGTGGCTCGCCACGCAAGGCTCCGCCCGCGCCCTGCGGGCCGAGGATCGGATCGGCAACCTCGCCCCCGGCATGGAGGCCGACCTCATCATCGTCGACCTCGCCTCCACCCCGGCCATCGAACAGGCCACGCGCCGGGCGGAAACCCTCTGGCAACAGCTCTTCCCCACGATCATGATGGGCGACGACCGCGCCGTGGCCGAGGTCTGGGTCGGCGGCAAGCGCCTGCCCGCCTGACCCGACACAAGCCCTTTCACCTGGCACCAAATATCCCCGCCGTAGGCACGCCAAGGGCTTGCGCGTTCTTCACGCGCAAGCCCGAGACAAATGGCTTGCGCCAAAGCCGCTCCAGTCAATAGCCGCCCCGAACCCGCGATCCCGTCGGCCACCTGGCACGGCGCCACACCAGCGCCTTCACTCACCCGACGCTGGGCGCAGCTCGGGCTGGGGCACCGCCGCCAAGATCGTTAAGACCGTCTGAACAGCTTGGGACAACGTATTGATTGTATTCATTTCCTGCTCTCTGCCCACTGTGGACAGCTACTCGGCCAGTTCCCAGCCATCCGGGTAGAAATCATGCTTCAGGGCGATCTCGGTCGCGATCTTCTCCTGCTCCCAGATCGCCTCCGGAGTGACCGGGATCGGCCCATAGGCCGCCACCAGGGTGACACCATCCTTCAACCGCCGGGTCCGGAACCCCGCCAGCCGCAGCGCCCGCTCGAACGCCGGCCAGGAGGCATCGTTCTCCTCGACGAAGAACTCGTATTCCACCACCGCCGTCTTCGGCAGGCTCACTCCCTTCGACTGACGGAAGGTCTGGAACGTGTCGCGCCGCTGGGCGGCAAAATCGTGGGACATGGGCGGCCTCCTGACGGCCGTTCTACCCTACTCCGCCCGGCTGCAGAAGCCCCGGTCGAATGTCGGGACAACCCGGCACCTACCCGGCCAGCCGCGCCGCAAGGTTGCGCTGCCGCTCCAGCACGCGGGGCAGGTCCAGCGTCACCATCTGCCCGTCCCGCACCACCTGCCGGCCCTCGACGACCAGATCCTTCACCCGGCTCGGCCCGCAAAGGACCAGTGCGGCGACCGGGTCCCAGCTTCCCGCCGCCTCCACCCCCCGCAGGTCCCAGACCGCAAGGTCCGCCCGCTTGCCCGGCTCCAGCGAGCCAAGATCGCCCCGCCCCAGCACCTGCGCGCCACCCAGCGTCGCGATCTCCAGCGCCTCGCGCGCGCTCATCGCATCGGCCCCCCGCGCGACCCGCTGGAGGAGCATCGCCATCCGCGCCTCGGCCACCAGATTTCCCGCGTCATTCGAGGCCGAGCCATCCACCCCCAGCCCCAGTTTCACCCCCGCATCCCGCATCGCGCGCACCGGGGCGATGCCGGACCCGAGTCTGCAATTCGAACATGGGCAATGCGCAACCCCGGTGCCTGACCGGCTGAAAAGTTCAATTTCCGAACCTTCCAGCTTCACGCAATGCGCATGCCAGACATCCGCGCCCGTCCAGCCGAGATCCTCGGCATACTGGCCGGGACGGCATCCGAACCGGGCAAGCGAATAGGCGACATCCTCGTCATTCTCGGCCAGATGGGTGTGCAGCATCACCCCCTTGTCCCGCGCCAGAATGGCCGCATCCCGCATCAGCTCGCGGCCGACCGAGAAGGGCGAACAGGGCGCCAGCCCGACCCGCACCATTGCGCCCGGTCGCGGGTCGTGGAACCGGTCCACCACGCGGATCATGTCCTCAAGGATCGCGGACTCCCGCTCCACCAGGCTGTCGGGCGGGAGGCCCCCGGCGCTTTCGCCGATGCTCATCGCCCCCCGCGTCGGGTGAAAGCGCAAGCCCAGCTCCTCTGCCGCCGCGATTGTGTCATCCAGCCGCGCGCCATTCGGATAGAGATAAAGATGGTCCGAGGTCATCGTGCAGCCCGAAAGCGCAAGCTCGGCCAGCCCAACCTGCGCCGAGGTGAACATCTCCTCGGGCCCGAACTGCGCCCAGATCGGATAAAGCGTCTTCAGCCAGCCGAACAGAAGCGCGTCCTGGCCACCCGGCACGGCGCGCGTCAGGGTCTGGTAAAGGTGGTGATGGGTGTTCACGAGGCCCGGCGTCACCACGCAGCCGGTGGCGTCGATCACCTCGGCCCCGGGGGCGGCAAGCCCCTGGCCCAGGGCCAGGATGGCGCCGTCCCGGATATGCACATCACCCCGCGCCAGTTCGGCCCGCTGGGGGTTCATCGTGACAACCACGTCGGCGTTACGGATCAGGATATCGGTCATGGGTGCCCCTTTCGCACCCTTCGGCCCGGCACCATGCCCCAGGACCGCCCGTCAGAAGGGAGAAGGACACGCGCGGCGCCTGCAGCCTAGCGGAACCTCACGCCCTGCCGCAAGGGTCACGCGGCAGGCGGCCGCTACCCGTTCAACAGCGCCAGCGCTTCCGCATGAACCTCGGGCGAGGCCGCTGCAAGGATCTGCCCGCCCTGCAGCGCCGGGCGGCCCTGCCAGTCGGTCACCACGCCGCCGGCGGCCTCGATCACCGCGATGGGGGCCTGCACGTCATAGGCTTGCAGACCCGCCTCGATCACCAGGTCGATCTGGCCTGCCGCGATCAGGGCATAGGCGTAGCAGTCCATGCCATATCGCACCAGCCGGGCCCGGCTCGCAACGCGGCGGAAGGCGGCGCTTTCCTCGGGCGTGCCGATCTCGGGGAAGGTGGTGAACAGGATCGCCTCATCCAGCCCGCGCGGCCCGCGCGTCGCCAGGGCCGCCTCGCCCGAAGGGCCGACGACCCGCGCCCGGCCAAGACCACCCTCAAAACGTTCGCGGATATAGGGCTGGTCGATGATGCCGAAAAGCACCCCCTCGGCATCGCGGACCGAAATCAGCACCCCCCAGGTCGGCGTCCCGGACAGATAGCCGCGCGTGCCGTCGATCGGGTCCAGCACCCAGGTCAGGCCCGAGCTGCCCGTGACCGCGCCGAATTCCTCGCCCAGGATCGAATCCTGCGGGCGACGCCGGGCCAGGATCGCCCGCATCCGCTCCTCTGACAGACGGTCAGCCGCCGTCACCGGATCGAAGCGATGGGTTTCCTTGGTATCCGCCGCCAGATCGCGACTGCGGAAATGCGACAACGTCGCCTCGCGGGCTACGTCAGCCAGTTCATGCGCACAGGCGACCAGTTCCTCGGCCAGCTCGGGTGTCAGACGCATCGCCCCTCCGTCGTCACAAGCCGAAGGGGCTTGCCCCGCGGGCGCTAAAGGCTCGCGGGGGCGAGGTCAAGTCAGGCCGCGTCCGAGAGGACCCGCGCCAGGTCGAAGAGACGGCGACGCTGTGCCTCGGGGATGGCGTAGTAGGAGCGCACCAGTTCAAGCGCTTCCTTGTCGGCCATCATGTCGCCCTGCGCCTGCACTGCGGCCTGGCCATCCGCCAGCCCCTCGAAGAAGAAGGAGATCGAAACGCCCAGCGCATCCGCGATGTCCCAAAGCCGCGAGGCGCTGACGCGGTTCATCCCGGTTTCGTATTTCTGGATCTGCTGGAACTTGATGCCGACCTTGTCGGCCAACTGCTGTTGGGTCATGCCGACCATCCAGCGGCGATGACGGATACGCTTCCCGACATGGGCGTCTACGGGATGTTTCATTCTATACTCCGGATACAAAAAGTGAGTCCCCTCACAGGTGTGTAAGCAATTTTCGTGCCAAACCTGTGCCGACAGGGCGATTGTGGCCAAATCTTTCGAAAGAGATGAAAACCTGTCCTTTTGGACAAGACCAATTATACGGATGAGCAAGACACGGTGAAGTTGTCCACTGCGTCACCCTATGCGCGCCCGTGTCATGCGTCACTCTCCTTAAGCGGGAAATTCAATTTGCATTGCAGGATGCAACTTTTCCGACGCGGATTAGCAAAATGCGAAACGCCACTGCCCCGCCCATGCCCATTCGGGCGCAGAAGGGGACGAATCGGCTATCCGAAGCGCGACATCGGGCGAAAAACGGGCTATGCGACGCCTGACAAACAAGGAGATTATCGATGCTGGCATGGCAGGTTCCGGCCCTCGGGCAACCGGCGCAGCGGACCACCCTTCCGGACCCCGTTCCCGCAAAAGGCGAGGTTCTGGTCCGGATCATGGCCGCCGGCCTGAACTTTGCCGACCTCCTCATGGCGCAGGGCAAGTATCAGGTCCGGGTGGCCCCGCCCTACGTGCCGGGGATGGAATTCGCCGGTGTGGTCGAGGCTCTGGGCCCCGACGCGACCGGCCCTGCCCCAGGAACGCGGGTGCTGGGCACCTGCACTTCGGGCGCGCTCGGAGAGCTCATGGCCGTACCCGCCGTGGGCCTCACCCCCCTCCCCGATTCGATGAGTTTCGAGGAGGCCGCTGGCTTTCCCATCGCCTATGGAACCTCGCATCTGGCGCTGACCCATGTGGCGCGGCTCAAGCCCGGCGAGACGCTGTTCGTCACCGGGGCGGCGGGGGGCGTGGGCCTGACCGCGGTCGAGATCGGCAAACGCCTTGGCGCGCGGGTCATCGCCTCGGCCCGGGGGGCTGACCGGCTGGAGGTCGCGCGGGCCGCAGGGGCGGATGTTCTGATCGACAGCGAGGCCGAAGGGCTGAAGGACAGGCTGCAGGCCGAGGGCGGTCTGGATGTCGTCTATGACGCGGTCGGCGGCCCGGCTTTCGACGCCGCCTTGCGCGCCTGCCGGCCGGAGGGGCGGCTGCTGGCGATCGGCTTCGCCTCGGGCGAGGTGCCGCAGGTCCCGGCGAACCTGCTTCTGGTCAAGAACCTCACCGTCTCGGGCTTCTGGTATGGCGGCTTCCAGGCCCATGCCCCCGCGGTGGCCGCCGCCAGCCTGGCCGAACTGCTACGCTGGCGGGCCGAGGGGACCTTGTGCCCGCATATCGGCCAGGTCTTGCCCTTCGACGCCTTTCCCGAGGGGTTGGAGCTTCTGCGCAGCCGCAAGGCCACCGGCAAGGTGGTGATCCGGGTTCAGGCGCCGTAGCCGCAGCGCAACTCGGCCATCAGCTGGTCCACCGCCTCGTCATTGCGGCGGCCCGCCCGGTAAAGCGCCAGCTTCATTTCCCCAAGCGGCGGCAACTGGTTGTCGCCGACCAGCGGCTCCACCCCTTCCGGGATGCTGCCGGCCATGCGGACCGAGATCGCCAGATCGGCCGCCACCGTCGCCTCCACCGCCTGTTCGCTTTCCCCGCCCGTCGCCATCTCCCACGAGATACCGGCCGCATCCAGCGCGGCCTGCGCCGTGGGGCGGAAGATGCAGCTGTCCTTGAACCCCAGCCGCAGCGGCCGCCGCTGCCAGGCATTGCCTCCCGGCGCGCCGACCCAGACCAGCGGACGCGAGGACAGGACTTCGGCCCCCGGATCCGGATGCTCCTCGGTCGTCAGGATCACGTCGAACTCACCGCGCGCGAATTCCTCCTTCATCAGCACCGTGAAGGAGGAGACGAGGTTGATCTGCACCCTCGGATAGGCCTGCGCCATCCGCCGCAGGATACCGGGGATCGCCGGATAGACCACATCATGCGGCACTCCCAGCCGAATCGGGCCGCAGCAGGCCACATTCGAAAAGCGCGACAGCACCTCGTCGTTCAGGGCCAGCATTCGCCGACCATAGGACAGAAGCTGCTCGCCTTCGGGCGAGAGCGCCAGTTTCCGCGCCGCGCGCAGAAAGAGCGTCTGGCCCAAAGACTCCTCCAACCGCTTGATCTGCATGGAAACTGCCGACTGCGTCAGGTTCAGATACCCCGCTGCCCGCGTCACCCCGCCGACATCGGCAACGGTGACGAAGGAGCGCAGCGAGGCAAGGTCAAGGTTGCGCGGCATGATCACGGATCCTGATGGGTTTCGTCACAATCATTCGTTT
The DNA here is from genome assembly GCA_029289325.1 of Alphaproteobacteria bacterium. Classification (GTDB taxonomy): domain Bacteria; phylum Pseudomonadota; class Alphaproteobacteria; order Rhodobacterales; family Rhodobacteraceae; genus Tabrizicola. The sequence goes on along the minus strand of JARFTV010000040.1, from coordinate 17,979 downwards.
GAGAAATATGCCCCAGAGGCGCATGTTCATCAACAGAAATGAACTTTCCCGACGCAACCATCACCCGAAAGGATGACCCGATGCCCGTCCGCAGCCTGTCCGGCCCCCGCCCCGCCCGCCGCTTCCGTCTTTTCGCTGCCCTTGCCGCCGCTCTTGCCGCCCGGCGCAGCCGCAGGGATCTGGCCCGGCTTGACCCGCGCCTCCTGCGCGACATCGGCCTCACCGAAAGCGAGGCCCGCGCCGAGGCCATTCGCCCGGTCTGGGACGCCCCGGATCACTGGAAGCGCTAACATATTCGTCACGCGCGCGCGCGAAGGTTCTTGAAATTCAAAACCATGCTCCCGATATTTGCCCCACGAGGTCGCGCCGGTTCCCCCGGCGTTGCCCTTAGGGACAACATCGGAGGCTTCTATGGCTCAGTATGAAACGGTCCGCAGCGTTGGCGTTGGCGCCGGCGTCCGGATCGATGAAGGGCTTCGCGCCCATATGAACAAGGTTTACGGGCTGATGTCCGTGGCAATGCTGGTTACGGCCGGCGTTGCCTGGGCGGTCGGCACCTCGGACGCGCTTCTGTCGATCTTCCGCGACCCGGTGACACTCAGCCCGAACATCCTGGGCTGGATCATCATGTTCGCGCCGCTCGCGATGGTCTTCGGCTTCGGCGCGATGATCAACCGCTTCTCGGCGGCGGCGGCGCAGCTGTTCTTCTATGCCTTCGCGGCGGTGATGGGCCTGTCGCTGGCCTGGATCTTCAAGGTCTTCACCGACGTGTCGATCGCACAGACCTTCCTGGTCACCTCGATCGCCTTCGCGGGCCTGTCGCTGTACGGCTACGTCACCAAGCGTGACCTCAGCGGCATGGGCACGTTCCTGATGATGGGTCTGATCGGCCTGATCGTCGCCATGATCGTCAACATGTTCCTCGGCTCGGGCGCCCTGGGCTTTGCGATCTCGGTCATCGGTCTGCTGATCTTCGCGGGCCTCACCGCCTTCGACACCCAGCGCATCAAGACCGACTACATCGCCCATGCGCAGGCGATGGATCAGGAATGGCTCAGCAAGTCCGCCACCATGGGCGCGCTGAACCTGTACCTGAACTTCATCAACATGTTCATGTTCCTGCTGCAGTTCCTGGGCAACCGCGAGTAACCGCAGCCATTCGGACACTGGATCGGGCCGCCTTCGGGCGGCCCTTTTCTTTTGCGCCCAAGGGTCCGAGACTGGCCCGAAACGGGAGGACGCCATGCCGCATTTCACGCCGGAGCAGATCACGCAGGACGTCTCGGACGGGGCGGGCAATCCCTGCGGCCCCTACCGGGCCGAGCTTCTGTCGGACACCGGGGGCCTGACGCAGTTCGGCTGCTTCATCGAAGTGCTGCCCCCCGGCTCGCGTTCGTCCCTGAAGCACTGGCACGAGGCCGAGGACGAGCTGGTGCACATCCTGGAGGGCAGTGTCATCCTGCATGAAGGCGACCGCGAGACAGTGATGCAGCCGGGGGATACCGCCACCTTCAAGGCAGGCGTCCCCCTCGGCCATTGCCTTGAGAACCGCTCGGACGCCGAGGCGCGCTATCTGGTGGTCGGGACCCGGGCGGCACGGGATGTGGTGACCTATCCGGACCATGACCGGATCCTGCAGCTTGACCGCACCGACGGGACGCGACGCTTCACCACGCTGGACGGAAGCCCGGCCAGCACGCCCTATGCCTGAATGCAAAAGGCCGCCCGGAGGCGGCCTTGCCTGGCAAGACGGGACAAGCCCTTACTTGATCTTGCCTTCCTTGTATTCGACATGCTCCCGCTTCACGGGATCGTACTTCTTGATGACCATCTTCTCGGTCATGGTACGGGCGTTCTTCTTGGTCACATAGAAGTGGCCGGTGCCCGCGGTCGAGTTCAGGCGGATCTTGATGGTGGCGGGCTTTGCCATGGTCGTTTCCTCTGCATCGGGGACTCCAAGGGCCCCCGGTCAAATCCTTGAAGCCCGCCTTTTAGCCATGGCACAGTCAGAGTCAACAGCGAAAGCGTCGCGGCAGCCCGGCTATCGGCACCTCGCCGCCGCGAAACATCGCCGCCCCTACTGCCACATCGCCGCGCGCAGCTCCCAGGGCGTCACCTTGCCATCGCCATCGGCATCGGCGGCGTCGTACTGGGCCTTCTCGGCGGCGAGGAACTCGGCCATGGTGACCTTGCCGTCGCCGTCGCCATCCTTCGCGGCGAACCGCGCGGTGTGGCGCTCGGCCATGCCCGGCATCATGCCCCAAGGGCTCATCATGCCCATGCGGCCCGCGCCGAACTCCCCGGCCTCAAGCACGCCATCGCCATTGCTGTCCATCAGGGCGAACATGGCCTCGGCATGGGCCGCGGCCTCCTCGGCCGAAATGTCGCCGCTCTGGTCGGCGTCGATACCGGCCATCATCATTCCGCGCCCTGGCCCCATGCCGTAGCCCGGCCCCATGCCATAGCCCGGACCCATCCCACTGCCCGGCCCCATGCCGTAGCCGGGCCCCATGCCACTGCCCGGACCCATGCCATAGCCGGGACCCATGCCCCAACCCTGGCCCATGCCCCAGCCTTGCCCCATTCCCGGACCCATGCCCCAGCCCGGCTGACCCTGCGCCAGCACGGGGCCTGTCATCCCAAGGGCCGCTACCGCGACCACGCCGATCATCCTGAACATAGCACGCCTCCTGCGCATCGGGGGGCCTGTCGCCCCTCGGCCAGAATTGGGCGCCTCGCGCCAGAACGGCGTATTGATGCAGGTCAAGCACACGGCATCGTGATTGCGCGGAGAGCCTGTAAGCCGGATTCTGTCCAAGGGTTGCCCCTCTGGATGACCATTCCTCTGCCAACCGTGTCACCACGGCGGTCAAGCTGCCAACCCGGGCCTCTCGGGCGTTGGCGTCCCTGCGGGCGGTATCCCCCGCCTTTCGGCGTCGGGACCGGCCCCCGCGCGAGGCCCCTATTTGGCATTGCTCCGGGTGGGGCTTGCCGTGCCGGTCCGGTTGCCCGTCCCGCGGTGGGCTCTTACCCCACCGTTTCACCTTGACCCTGCAAGCAGGGCAGTCTGTTCTCTGTGGCGCTTTCCCTGGGGTTGCCCCCGCCGGGCGTTACCCGGCACCCTTGCCAACGGGAGTCCGGACTTTCCTCGAAACCTTGCGGCCCCGCGGTCATCCAGCCCTCCGCGCGAGCGTCAGTTAGGCGCGCCCGGTCCCGCCGTCAACTGCAATCCGCCGCAGCCCCGCCGCCAGCGCCCGGTCGCTGTCGTCCAGCGGCCCGCAGGCCCAGGGACGGAAGCGCAGCCGGAAGGCAGCCAGAAGCGTCCCGGGCGCGGCCTCGGGATAGCCGAAGGACGCCAGGTCCGCGAGGAAATCCCCCGGCTCGCCGGGGCTGGGCCAGACCGCCAGCCCCTCGGCCGCCAGCCGCCGCCAGTCGAACCGCGGCCCCGGATCGGACTTGCGGCCCGGCGCCATGTCGCTGTGCCCGATCACCGCACAGGGCCCCAGCCCGTGGCGCTGCATCAGATCCCGCAACAGGCGCTCCAGCGCGCGCATCTGCGGCTCGGCAAAGGGTTCGCTGCCGGAGTTGACCAGTTCGATGCCGATCGAGCGCGAGTTCACATCCCCCGCGCCACCCCATTCCCCGGCCCCCGCGTGCCAGGCCCGCGCGCCCTCATCGACCAGCGACAAGAGCGCGCCGTCCCGGTCGATCAGGTAATGCGCCGAAACCTCGGCCGCCGGATCGCACAGCCGCTCAAGCGACTGGGCGCAGTCCAGAACCGTATAGTGCAGGACGATCAGCTCAACCCGCCTGCCCCGCCGGTCCCCGAAATTCGGCGACGGGTGCGTCAGGCTCACTGCAGCGCGGTGCGGAACGGGCGCGGATCCCACGAGCAGGCAAAACCGTCGCCATCGGGGTCAAGCCCCAGCCGGTCACGGTCAGGCCCGCCCCTCGACAGGAACTCCTGCTGCGCCAGATCGGGCGAGGCGAAGCGGGCACAGGCCGCGTTCTGATCGCGCATCCCGATGCCGCTGCGGCGGTACATCTGCACGCCCGGCGCATGGGTCGTTGCCAGCGCGAATTCCACGATGTTCGGCCCGGTGTCACCCGGCCGCTGCGGCAGGTCGCGCGGCTGGACCACGACATATTCCGCCCGGTTCCGCGCGATACGCTCGGCATCCGACTCGATGGTCTCGCGTGCGGCCACGGCGTTGAAGTCCTGCTCGTCCGAGATCCCGACATTGCCGGCAAGCCCCGTCATCTCGCCGCTCTCCTCGCGGATCCCGGCCGGAGCCCCACCCCGCGGGCGGTCGTCGCCGATCACCACCGGAGACGGGGACGCCAGCGGCGTCGGCGTCGCCATCGGAGCCGGGGCAACGCCCGAGGCCCGGTCGATCGCAGCCGCGGCAGCGGCGGGGTCGAATCCGGTGCTCGGCTGCGTGGCCGGCGGCAGTACCGCCGAAGCCTGCGCCGGGGCGGGCTGCGCCCCCCGGATATAGGAATTGTAATCCTGGAAGCCCACGCCCTGACCCGAAGTGCTCGGGGTCGAAGGGGTGCAGGCCGCCAGCACAAGCGCAGACAGGATTGCGCCAGCGGCGGGAACGAAGGTACGGCTCATCTCTGCCTCGAAGGGTGCGTTTCGCGGCCCCTTACCACCATTTTTCCGCCTTGGCCACAAAACCGGCGCGGCTTTCCAACACATGTGCGTAATTGAGCAGCGGCGCTTCTTCCCACGGCCGCCCGATCAGCTGCAGCCCAAGCGGCAGGCCCTGATGGTCCAGACCGACGGGAACCGAGATTCCCGGCAGCCCCGCAAGGTTCACCGTGACCGTGAAGACGTCGTTCAGATACATCTTGACCGGATCGACATCCGCCATCTCGCCCAGCCCGAAAGCCGCCGAGGGGGTGGCCGGCGTCAGGATCGCATCGACGCCCTCGGCGAACACCGTGTCGAAGTCCCGCTTGATCAGCGCCCGCACCTTCCGTGCCCGGTTGTAATAGGCGTCGTAGAACCCGGCCGAGAGCACATAGGTCCCGACCATGATCCGCCGCTGCACCTCGGGCCCGAAGCCTTCGGCCCGGGTCTTCTCATACATCTCGGTGACGCCATCGCCGTGGCTCAGCTTCGCGCGGTGGCCGTAGCGCACCCCGTCATAGCGGGCGAGGTTGGACGACGCCTCTGCCGGGGCGATTACATAATAGGCCGGCAGCGCATATTTCGTATGGGGCAGGGAGATGTCCCGCACCACCGCGCCCGCATCCTTCAGCATCTCGATCCCGCGCTGCCACAGCGCCTCGATCTCCTCGGGCATCCCGTCCATCCGGTATTCCTTGGGAATCCCGATGACCTTGCCCCGGATATCCCCGGTCAGCGCCGCCTCGAAATCCGGCACCGGCAGGTCGGCGCTGGTCGAATCCTTCGGATCATGCCCGGCCATCGCCTGCAGCATGATCGCCGCATCGCGCACCGATTTCGTCATCGGCCCGGCCTGATCCAGCGACGAGGCAAAGGCGACCACGCCCCAGCGGCTGACCCGGCCATAGGTCGGCTTGATCCCGACGATCCCGGTGAACGCCGCCGGCTGCCGGATCGACCCGCCGGTATCCGTCCCCGTCGCCGCAAGGCACAGGTCCGCCGCCACCGCCGCCGCCGACCCGCCCGAGGACCCGCCGGGCGTCAGCGCCACGTCCGAGCCCTTGCGCCGCCAGGGGCTGACCGCATTGCCATAGCAGGCCGTCTCGTTCGAACTGCCCATGGCGAATTCGTCCATGTTCAGCTTGCCCAGCATGACCGCACCCGCCTCGAACAGCTTCGAGGTCACGGTCGATTCGTATTCCGGCTTGAACCCCTTCAGGATGTTCGACGCCGCCTGGCTCGGCACGCCCTTCGTGCAGAACAGGTCCTTGATCCCCAGCGGGATGCCGCACATTGCCGGCGCCTCGCCCGAGGCAAGCCGCGCATCCGCCGCCCGCGCCTGCTCCAGCGCGATCTCGGGGGTCTTGTGGACAAAGGCGTTCAACGCATCGCCCGCATCGATCGCCGTCAGGCAGGACATGGTCAGGTCGACCGCCGAAATCTCGCCCTTGCGCAGCGCATCCCGCGCGGCGGCAATCGTCCAGCTGTTCGCGCTCATTCCACCACCTTCGGCACGGCAAAGAACCCCTCGCGCGCATCCGGCGCGTTCTTCAACACCTGGGCCTGGATGTTGCCATCCGTGACCTCATCCGCCCGCCGCTTCAGCCGCATCGGCGTGACCGAGGTCATCGGCTCCACCCCGCTCACGTCGACCTCGTTCAGCTGCTCCATGAAGCCGAGGATGCCGGAAAGCTGTCCGGCCAGCTTCGGCAGATCGGCTTCCTCAACCCGGATGCGCGCCAGCTTGGCGACCTTGCGCGCGGTGTCGATGTCAATGGCCATCGGGCCCCTCCTGACGTTTGGCCCCGTTTAGCCCCGCGCCCCCGCCTTCGCAAGCATGTGGCGGCGCCAGACCTCGATCATCCATGCCAGCATCAGTGCGTTCAGAAGATGCCACAGGAAATGCGTCCCAAAGGGCAACGCGCCGCAGACCGGCCCATCCAGCGTGCGAAAGGCAAGGCTGACCAGCAGAATCCCCGCCCCCAGCGCCATCCCCCGCGCGGTCCGGGGCGCCCGCCGCCGCAGGACCACCGCATAGCCCAGGATCAGGACCGGCACCGGCAGATAGGCCGAGGATGACCCAAGCGGCAGGATCGCCGCAAGGACCGGCACCGTCAGCGCGGCATAGGGAAAGAAGGCCACAACCGCCCCCGCCGCCCAGATGCGCGACAGCCCCAGGAAATCCCGCGTCGCGGCATAAAGATAGAGCAGGATGAAGCCCAGGATCGGCAGCACATCCATCAGCGCCGTCATCCGGTTGGCATGGGTATGGAACAGGAAGGACCCGACCCCGATCACGCCCAACACCGCCGACAGGGCCCGCCCCGTCGGCATCCCCGCCGTCCTGCGCCACATTACCCAGGCCGCGATGAGGAAGGCCGCATTCGTCACGGCATTCACCGGCTCGGCCCAGTATTCCGGCCCCGTCCGCTCGCAATAGGCGTCGATCGGTTCGAACAAGGTTGTCATTCCGGCTTCGCTCCTAGATGGTAGCGCCCTTCCTGAGATATAGCGATGAGGCATCCATGCAGATCACCTGGCTTGGCCATTCCGGCTTCCGCATCGAACTCGAAGACGCCGTCCTGCTGGTCGACCCCTGGCTCACCGGCAATCCGATGTTCCCGGCCGAGCGTGAGGACGAGGCGATCCAGGGCGCGACCCATATCCTGCTGACCCATGCCCATGGCGACCATGCCTCGGATGCGGCGCGGCTGGCGGGCAAGCTCGGGATCAAGGTCCATTGCATCCACGAACTCTCCGAATGGCTGACCGACCAGGGGGCCGAAACGGTGGGCTTCGGCAAGGGCGGCACGCTGAACCTGAACGGGGCGAAGGTGACGATGGTCCATGCGGTCCATTCCGCCTCGATCGACTACGGCGGCAAGGGCCTCCTCCCGGCCGGGGACGCGGCGGGCTTCATGATCGCGGGTGAGGGGCACACGATCTATGTCTCCGGCGACACCGACATCATGGCCGACATGGCCTGGATGGCCGAATACCACCAGCCCGACATCGGCATCCTTGCCTGCGGCGGGCATTACACGATGGACATGGAGCGCGCCGCCTTTGCCGCGCGCAAGTGGTTCAACTTCCGCTTCGTGATCCCCTGCCATTACAAGACCTTCCCGATCCTCGCCCAGGACGCCGCCGCGCTGCGCGCTGGCCTGCCGCCGGGGATCGAGGTGATCGAACATGAGGTGCTGGACCCCATCCGCATCTGACGTCCTGTCCACGCAGGACAGACCCTCCTGCCCGAACAAAATCAATGCCTTGACCGCGGACATTTACCCGCGGTCAAGCATGATTGCCGTCAGCCCGCCCGACAGCCTCCAGCCTTTCATCTTTGCCCAAATATCCCCGCCGGAGGCATCCGCCGCCTCCACCCGGAACGCCAGTTGCATACTGGGCCAATATCCCCGCCCAGCCAGGCGCCCCGCCCGAACCGCTCCGCGCGAACCTTGCCACTGGCTTCCCTTGCCCCGCCGGGGATGGGCCAAGTCGAGCGGGACTCCGCCCGCCACGAGAGACCGGGCCTCCGCCGGGCACCCCTTCTCCTTCGTCAGGCAAAGCGATGAGAGGGGGGTATTCCAGCAGCGAAACCGCCAGGACCAAACCTTTCCAAATCCCTAACGCCCGCGACCAAGTGGCTGTAATCATTGCATCATCGGCGTTTGTCCACCGTGGACACTATCCGCGCTTGCCCGCGAAAAACCCCTTCAACAGCGCCTCCGCCTCTGCCGCCGCGATCCCGTCATAGACCTCGGGGACATGGTGGCACTGGGGGTGGCTGAAGACCCGCGCCCCGACCGTCACCCCGCCCGACTTCGGGTCCGCAGCCCCGAAGTAAAGCCGCCCCACCCGCGCCGCCGAGATCGCGGCGGCGCACATCGGGCAGGGTTCCAGGGTGACGTAAAGATCGCAGCCGACCAGCCGCTCCGACCCCAGCACCCCGCAGGCCGCGCGGATCGCCAGCATCTCGGCATGGGCCGTCGGATCGGCCAGCTCCCGCGTCCGGTTTCCCGCGCGGGCCAGCACCTGCTCGCCCCGGACCACAACCGCGCCCACGGGCACCTCGCCCCGGTCAGCCGCCGCCCGCGCCTCGTCCAGCGCAAGCCCCATGAACGACCGGAACCCTTCGCGTTGCTCTTTCATGCTCGCTTCAATATCCTGCCTGCCCGGCCACACAGGCCCTGAAGGATGATGGCCATGACCGGAAAAGAAAAGCCCCCCGCCCCGAAGCCCCCGGCCAAGGCGACCGACACGCCCGAGGGCGAGCGTATCGCCAAGGTCCTGTCCCGCGCCGGCGTCGCATCGCGCCGCGAGGCCGAGCGGCTGATCGAAATGGGCGAGGTCAAGGTCAACGGCAAGGTCATCACCTCCCCCGCCCTCAACGTGACCGCCAAGGACAGGATCACCGTCCGGGGCGAGCCCGTCGGTCAGCCCGAACCCCCGCGCCTGTGGCTGTACTACAAGCCCGAGGGGCTGGTCACTTCGGCAGCCGACGAAAAGGGCCGCGACACCGTCTTTGACCACCTGCCCGAGGACATGCCGCGGGTGATGTCGGTCGGGCGGCTGGACCTCAATTCCGAGGGCCTTCTCCTGCTGACCAACGATGGCGAACTGAAACGGCGGCTGGAGCTGCCCTCGACCGGCTGGCTGCGGAAGTACCGGGTGCGGGTGAAGGGCAATCCCACCGACCCGGATCTGGAGCCGCTGCGGAAGGGCGTGACGGTCGACGGAGAGACGTTCCAGAAGATGGATGTGAAGCTCGACCGCCACCAGGGCGCGAACGCCTGGCTGACGGTGGGCCTGCGCGAAGGAAAGAACCGCGAGATCCGCCGCGCGATGGCGCATATCGGGCTGACGGTGAACCGGCTGATCCGCATCTCCTATGGTCCCTTCCGGCT
>JARFTV010000040.1:0-8426 GCA_029289325.1 Alphaproteobacteria bacterium | reverse complement strand
CAACCGGGCGAGGTCGAGGAGGTGAAGCCCCGCGTGCTGCGTGACCAGCTGGGTCTGGCGCTGGCCGATGCCTCCGCCGCACCGGGGAAGGCCGAGGGGAAACCAGCCGCCAAACCGGCGCCGAAGGGCAAGGGGCTGAAACCGGGCGAGGGGCTGCGTCAGCTGTCCGAGACCTGGCAGAAGGCGACCCGCCCTCCGGCGCGGAGGGCGTCCGTCGAAGGTCCGGCGCGCCCGCGTGGCGCGCCCGCACGCCCCGGCCCGCGTCCGGGCGGGCCGAAGAAGGATGCACCCCGATAAGCCGGTCAGGCCTGGACGGTCGCCGGTGCGCGTCTGCCCGCAGACCGAGGGTCAGGACCAGTCCGTGACCCGCCAAAAGAAAGGGCCCCGCTTGCGTGAAGCGGGACCCCGAAGAAGCTGCGGAAGCGGTGTGCTGCCGCTCTGACGGTGTCAGACTTCGACTTCACCGTCGCTTTCGGGAGAGCTCTCATCGGGAGAGGTCGCGTCGGGCGCGGTTTCGTCGGTGGGGGTCTCATCGAGAACCGGCTCTTCCTCCACAGGCTTTGTCCCACCGGCGTTCCCGTTCGCCTTGCCGTTCTTGCCCTGGTTACCGTCGACGACGGAACCTACCGTGCCCTCGGCCCAAGTGGCCGCTTTGTCCTGGCGGCTGGTTCCGAGATTGCGGGCATCGGCGACATGGGTGATCAGCGCTGCCGCGATGGCGAAAGCGACGAGTTTCTGCATTTCCGGGTCTCCTTGTGTAACCGCCGGATCAGTAGCCCTCCGGATGAGGAGGGGCCATTCTCGCGAAGGCATTGGTCAGGATATCTTTGGAGGTCCGCCCAGGCACGTTCGTGAGGGGCCGACGCAACCCGAGGGGGGGAGGAATGCCGCCTATTCCCAGCAGCCTGTGCTGGCGTGGTCCGGGGGCATCGGCTAAGGTCGGCGCAAGTGTCGGTTGCAGGAATGGGGCCATGTCGGGAACCGGATTGAGGAACCTATCGCTGACCCTGCTCGTTCTCCTTCTGGCCTATGTGGCCTGGTCGGGGGGAATGTGATGGCCGAACGCTTCGGCGGGAAATATTCGCCGCAGGGCAGTCGGTCCGGCCCAGCCGCTCCGGTCAACGCGCGTCCGCCGCGCCCGCGCGGGATGTGGCGGACGACGGTGCTGTTCCTGACGGCCTTCCTGTTCCTGTTCCCCGCCTTCGGCGATGGTCCGCGCGAGATGTTGCTGGGCCTTCTGGCCGGGGGGCTGGTGGTCCTGGCCGCATGGCTGACGCGCGAGGGGTTGCGGGCGGAGGCGGCCTATCAGGCGCGGACGCTGGCCCGCCGCCCGGCCCTGCCGCGCAAGGCGCTGGGGGCCGTGACGACCGGGGCCGCGCTGGCCGTGGGCGGCGTGATCGCGGATGACGGGCTGGTCTATCCCGTGCTTTTCGGGCTGGTCGGGGCGGGCCTGCATCTGGGGGCGTTCGGCCTTGACCCGATGCGCGACAAGGGAATGACCGGGATCGACGCGTTCCAGACCGGGCGGGTGGCGCGGGCGGTCGAGGAGGGCGAAGCGCATCTGGCCGCGATGCAGGACGCGATCCTGCGGGCCAAGGACCGCAGCCTGGAGCGGCGGGTGGCGCAGTTCTCTGCCGTGGCGCGGGGCTTGTTCCGCACGATCGAGGCCGATCCGGGCGACCTGACGGCGGCGCGGAAGTACCTGTCGGTCTACCTGATGGGTGCCCGCGACGCGACGGTGAAGTTCGCCGATCACTACGCCCAGGTCCGCGATGCCGGGGCGCGGGCGGACTATGAGGCGTTGCTGACCGATCTTGAAACCACCTTCGCGCAGAAGACCACGGCCTTCCTGTCGAACAACCGCACCGATCTGGACGTCGAGATCGCCGTCCTGCGCGACCGCCTGAAACTTGACCATTGACCCAAGGGGGAAGCCCATGTCCACCGCCGTCCAAGCCGATGCCCAGGCCCTTCTGACCGAGGTCGAAAAGGTCAATGCCGTGATCCTGCCCGAGCCGTCGGGTGAGGTGGTGGCGCTGGAGGTCGCGCCTGCCGACAAGGCCGAGGCGATCCGCAAGCGGATGGCCGAGGTGGACCTGACGAACACCCAGTCGATCATCGCCTTCGGCTCGTCCGCGCAGGCGGAGTTGCAGGTGATCAGCCAGGCGATGCTGCAGGATGTGAAGAACAAGGACGTGGGCCCGGCGGGGGATTCCTTGCGCAAGATCGTCACCACGATCCGCGGCTTCGCCTCCGAGGAGCTGGACCTCCGCCGCGAGGCAAGCTGGTGGGAGCGGCTGCTGGGTCGGGCGGCCCCCTTCGCGGAATTCGTCGCGAAATATGAAGATGTGCAGGGGCAGATCGACAGGATCACCGGGGAGCTTCTGTCGCATGAGCACAGATTGCTGAAGGATATCAAGAGCCTGGATGTCCTGTATGAGAAGACCCTGACCTTCTACAACGAGTTGGCGCTGTACATCGCGGCGGGCGAGGCGAAGCTGGCCGAGATCGACGGCACGACCATTCCGGCCAAGGAGGCCGAGGTCGCGGCAGCCGCCGAGGCCGATCAGGTGATGAAGGCGCAGGAATTGCGCGACCTGCGGGCGGCGCGGGACGATCTGGAGCGGCGGGTGCATGACCTGCGGCTCACGCGGCAGGTGACGATGCAGTCGCTGCCCTCGATCCGGCTGGTGCAGGAGAATGACAAGTCGCTGGTGACCAAGATCAACTCGACGTTGGTCAACACGGTGCCCCTGTGGGAGACGCAGCTGGCGCAGGCGGTGACGATCCAGCGGTCGAAGGAAGCGGCCGCGGCGGTGAAGGATGCCAGCGACCTGACGAATGAGCTTCTGAAGTCCAATGCCGAGAACCTGCAGCAGGCCAACAGGGTCGTGCGCGAGGAGATGGAACGCGGGGTCTTTGACATCGAGACGGTCAAACATGCCAATGCGACGCTGATCGCTACGATCAACGAAAGCCTCGCCATCGCGGACGAGGGCAAGGCCCGCCGCGCGGCTGCCGAGGCGGAACTGGTGAAGATGGAGGCCGAATTGCGCGACACGCTGGCGGCCGCCAAGGCACGGCAGGCCTAGGCGTGGCATATCCTTCCACCTTTCGCCGTCTGGGCGCCGGGACCGCGGTCCTGGCTCTGATCTCCTGCACGCCGACTGCGCCCCCCCCTGCCCCGCCGGCACCGCCAGCGCCCTCTCCGGCCGCGGCCGCTCCGACGCCGAAAAGCGCGGCCGCCGCGGCCTATTATGCCCAGGTGCAGCAGATGCTGCTGGCTCAGGGCCTCTTGCGGTCGGATGCGGGGACGGACGTTCCCTATACCGACCGGATGCTGGCCGAGAACTTCCTGCGCATCGCCCTGTTCGACGAATACCGCCGGTCGAGCGGGGGCTTCGTGCGGCAGGAAACCTCGAGCATCCTGCGCCGCTGGGAGGTGCCGATCCGCATCTCGGTCCGGTTCGGGGCCTCGGTCCCGCCCGCGCGGCAGGCCACCGACCGCGCCCGGATCGCGAGCTTCGTGAACCGGCTGGCGGGGATCACCGGCCATCCGATGGCGCTGAACGACGCGAACCCGAACTTCTTCATCTACATCGTGTCGGAGGACGAGCGCGAGGCGCTGGGTCCGACGGTACGGTCGGTTCTGCCCAACCTCACCCCCGGCGATGTGGCGGGGATCACCAACATGCCGCGGTCGACCTATTGCCTGGTCTATGCCTTGTCCGAGGGCAATTCGGGGTCCTACAGCCGGGCCTTCGCGGTGATCCGGGCCGAGCACCCCGATCTGCTGCGGCTTTCCTGCGTGCATGAGGAGCTGACGCAGGGTCTGGGCCTGCCGAATGACAGCCCGCGCGCGCGACCGTCGATCTTCAACGACGACGAGGAATTCGCGCTGCTGACCGACCATGACGAGCTTTTGCTGAAGATGCTTTACAGCCGCGAGTTGCGCCCCGGAATGACGCCCGCAGAGGCGCGGCCCATCGTCTTCGATCTTGCGCGCCGCCTGATGGGCGGCGAGAGTTGACCCACAACCGGAGGGTGCCATGGTCTTCGAATTCCTGAAGGGCGAATTCATCGACGTCATCTCGTGGCTGGATGACACGCGGGACACGATGGTCTGGCGCTTCGACCGGCGCGGGCAGGCGATCAAATATGGCGCGAAGCTGACCGTGCGCGAGGGGCAGGCAGCCGTCTTCATCCATGAGGGGCAGCTGGCCGATGTCTTCGGGCCGGGTCTCTATATGCTGGAGACGAACAACCTGCCGATCCTGACGACGCTTCAGCACTGGGACCACGGCTTTCGAAGCCCGTTCAAGTCCGAGGTTTATTTCGTCTCGACCACAAGGTTCAACGACCAGAAATGGGGCACGAAGAACCCGATCATGGCCCGCGACCCCGAGTACGGGCCGGTCCGGCTGCGGGCCTTCGGGACCTATTCGATGCGGGTGGCGGATCCGGGCAAGTTCATGACCGAGATTGTCGGCACCGATGGCGAGTTCACCGCCGACGAGATCAGCTTCCAGATCCGCAACATCATCGTGCAGGAGGCGTCTCAGGTGCTGGCCAAGTCCGGGATCCCGGTCCTCGACATGGCCGCGAACCTGGCGGATCTGGGCAAGATCATCGCCAATGCGATCGCGCCGAAGGTAGCGGAATACGGGCTGTCGATCCCGGAATTCTACATCGAGAACATCAGCCTGCCGGAGGAGGTGGAGAAGGCGCTGGACAAGCGCACTTCGATGGGCGTGGTGGGGGATCTGCATCGCTACATGCAATACAGCGCGGCCGAAAGCATGGGCCAGCCCGGCAGTGCCATGGGCTCGGCCATGGGGGCCGGGATGGGCATGGGCATGGGTGCGGGCATGGCGCAGAACATGGGGCCCTGGGGGTCGTCGCCGGGGGCAGCGGCCGCGCCGCCACCCCCGCCACCCCCGCCACCGGCTGCGGCGAAGGTCTGGCATCTGGCGGTGGACGGCTCGACCCTTGGGCCCTTCGGCGAAAGCGATCTGGCGCGGATGGCCGGCGAAGGCCGGTTGACCCGCGCGACGATGGTCTGGACGGCGGGTCAGGACGGCTGGAAGATGGCGGCCGACACCGAACTGGCGCGGGTGCTGGATCAGGTGCCGCCACCGCCGCCGAAGCCCTGAGCCATGTCACAGGCCGAATACCGCTGGCCGTGCGAACAGTGCGGGGCGCAGCTGCGCTTCGCGCCGGGCCAGAAGCGGCTGGTCTGTGACCATTGCGGCCATGTGCAGGAGATCCCGGCGGCGGCGGCACCGACCCGCGCACGGGCGTTGCAGGAGCTGGACCTGGCGAAGGGCCTGCGAGACGACCTGTCCGAACGCGACATGGTGGAGCTGCGGACCACGACCTGCCCGAACTGCGGCGCCCTGGTCGAGATCCACGGCGCGACCCATGCCACCGAATGCCCGTTCTGCGCAACGCCGGTGGTGCTTGATACCGGGACGACGCGCCACATCAAGCCGCAGGCGCTGATCCCCTTCGCCCTGACCGAGACCGAGGCGCGCAAGGCGATGACGGCATGGCTGGGCAGCCTGTGGTTCGCGCCGAACACCCTTTTGGAATATGCGCGCAAGGGGCGGGCGATGAACGGGGTCTATGTCCCCTTCTGGACCTTCGATGCCGCGACCGCCAGCCGCTACACCGGCCAGCGTGGCGAGTATTACTACGAGACGCGCACGGTGCAGGTCCGGGTGAACGGCAAGATGCAGACCCGGCAGGAACGGGTCCGCCACACGCGCTGGTATCCCGCCTCGGGCCATGTCGCGCGGAATTTCGACGACGTGCTGGTCATGGCCTCGCACAGCCTGCCGGCGCGGCTGGGCAACGAGCTGACCCCCTGGGATCTTGGCGCGCTGGTGCCCTATGGGCCGGAGTACCTCGCCGGGTTCCAGGCCGAGGGCTATACGGTGGGCCTTGCCGAGGGGCATGGGGAAGCCCGTCAGCGGATGGCGGCGGTGATCCTGCAGGACGTGCGCCGCGACATCGGCGGGGACGAGCAGCGGGTGCATGACGTGGACACGCGCTGGTCGGAGGAGACGTTCAAGCACATCCTGTTGCCGGTCTGGATGGCGGCCTACAAGTACAACGGAAAAAGCTATCGCTTCCTCGTGAACGGCCAGACCGGCGAGGTGCAGGGCGAACGGCCCTGGTCGATCTGGAAGATCGCCTTTGCCGTGCTGGTGGTCGGCCTTCTGGCACTGGGAGCCTACTACCTGTCGGAGCAGCAGGGCGGCTCGGTCAGCCTCCCGGAGTGGATGGACTAGTCCTTCCGCCGGAGGAACAGCGTCCAGCCGGCATAGGCGCCCGCCGCTAGGAACAGGATCGCCCAGAACGGCTCACCGGTCCAGAAAAGCTCAACCAACCCCCATCCGGTGGGGAGAAGGACCGTCAGCCAGCGCACCCAGGGGCGGGCGAAGAACGGATCGTCGGGGTCAAGAAACTTCATCGCGCGGCGCCCGTGTTGTGGCATGATGGTCGGAAAGGAAGGGAGGCCGACATGCCCCAGATTGTCAAGGATTTCCAAGGACAAACCGTCATCACCACCTTCGAGACCACCCCGGCGATGGCCTTCGACCTGGTCGAGGCGCTGGAAGAGGCCTATCGCGACTGCATCAGCCGCCAGCCCGGCTTCCTTGCCGCGGGGCTGCATATGAACGACGCGCGGACGCGGGTCTGCAACTACTCGCAATGGCAGTCGCGCGCCGATTATCAGGCGATGCTGCGCACCCCCGAGATGCGCGAGCGGAACCGGCGGATCAACGAGCTTTGCCGGGGGTTCGAGCCGGTGATGTACGAGGTCACCGGGGTTTTCCGGGCGCAAGGCGCCTGATCAACTCCTGCGCGGCGGCGGGGTTCAGGACCTTGTGGCCGGAGATGACGAAGGCAAGGACCTCGCGGTCCCGGGCGATGCGGCGCAGTCGGACGGCCCAGCGGTCGAGCTCGGGATCGGGATAGCCCAGCGGCTCGCCCTCCCGGGTGCCCATCAGGCGGAGATAGGCGAAAGGCGCGGTGGCGGCGTCGATGCTTGGGTAAGGCCCGTCGGCGGCCTGGACCACGGCGATCCCGCGATCCGCCAGAAGGGTCGCGAAGGCAGGCGCGTGAAAGCTGTCATGGCGGGGCTCGACGGCATGGCGGAGCGGCAGGCCGTTCAGGCGGTCGGGGAGCCGGTCGAGAAATCCCGCAAGATCGGCGCAGTCGAAGGCCTTTGTCGGGGGAAGCTGCCAGTTGATCGGGCCGAGCTTCGGACCCAGTTCCTCCAGTCCGGAATCAAGGAAGCGGCGGATGGATTCGCCCGTTTCGGCGAGAACACGCCTGCTGGTGACATAGCGCGGGGCCTTCAGGGCGAAGACGAAACCCTCGGGCGCCTGCCGGGCCCAGTTGCGGAAGGTGCCAGGGGTCTGGGTGCGGTAGAAGGTGCCGTTGACCTCCAGCGCGGTGAGGGCGCGGGTGGCGAAGCGCAGCTCATCGGCCTGGCGAAGGCCGTCAGGGTAAAAGGTGCCGCGCCAGGGCTGGTAGGTCCAGCCACCGACGCCGATGCGGATGGGTTGGGACATGGCGGGTCTCGCTAGGGTCCGGGGGCAACGCCCAACGCGGGTGAGCTGTTCCCGGACGGCGTTAACCGGGTAGCAAGGATCGGGGTGCAGACTGGTGGGATCGTAGGGTGGGCGATATCGCCCACCCTACCCCCGCGCCTGTCCTGAAAGGGGTGTCATGCCGAACTACCGACGACTGCGCGTGCCCGGGGCGAGCTATTTCTTCACCGTGAACCTGGCCGAGCCGGGCGGAACGGTCCTGACCGATCGGATCGACCTTCTGCGCGAAGCCTATCGTATGACGGCAGCCGAGCATCCCATCCAATGCGACGCGCTGGTCGTCCTGCCGGACCACATCCACGCCGTCTGGACCCTGCCGGAGGGGGATGCGGAGTTCTCGATCCGCTGGCAGAAGATCAAGGCGCGGTTCACCCATTGGACGGGGCTGAAAGGTGCGCAGTCGCGCAGCATGGTGGAAAAGCGCGAGGCGGGTCTCTGGCAGCGCCGGTTTTGGGAGCACATGCTCCGCGATCCGGGCGAGCTGAGCCGCGCGGTGGCCTATTGCCACGCCGACCCGGTGCGGCATGGGCTGGTGCCCGATGCCGCGGATTGGCCCTTCACGACCCTGCATCGCGACCTGCGACGGAAGGTGGGCGGATCGCCCACCCTACAGGACGTGGCCTGAGAAGGGCTCCGGGCGTCAGGAACCATCCCGACACGCGTCCTTGTCCCGGTCCTCGGCGCCGCAGGAGCGGTCGATGCGTCCGGGACACGGAGCCATGACCTTCCGGCCCGGCAGTCGGCCTTGGGGCCTGTCTCCCCCTGTCCAGTGGAGTTGCGCCGGGGTGCAGGCGGTCTCCTCCC
>JARFTV010000083.1 GCA_029289325.1 Alphaproteobacteria bacterium | reverse complement strand
GTGATTTGTGGGACTCCAGTTTTACCCTGTCTCGGGGTGGGGGAGCTTACGGACTCCCCTGAGCACCCCCGAGACGAGGAAGACAGCGCGCAGTCCCAGTATTTTGCAAAGCAGGCCGCCGCTGTCCGGGCCGAGCATCATGGCGACATTGGAGGCGAGGGTGCACATCCCGTAGGCCCCCAGAGATGGGTGCTGGGGACGATGTCGGCGACGTAGGACATCATCGACGGCGAGTAGGCCGCTAGGCCGATGGCGAAGAGAAAATAGAGGCCGATCATCTTGCCGGGGGTGGTGCTCAGGTAGAGCAGGAAGGAGGAACCGGCGATGATCAGCAGCCCACCGAGGATGACCGCCCGTCGGCCAATGCGCTCGGAGAGGAGTCCTGAGGGGATGGCGAGCAGTCCATGAAGGCGGTGTTGATCGCCCGACCTGGGCGGTGCTCGCCCCGATCTCGGCGGCATAGAGCGGCACCACCGGAATGCGCAGGTAGGAGCCGAAGAAGCAGGCAAAGCTCACCGTGCAGCAGGCGAGCAGCGCGCCGGCATTGAAGCGTGGGGTGTGGGCTTTGGACTGTGTCATGCGGGAAACCGAAGCAGAGGTAAGGCTGATATGCCTGAAAATGTTCTGGGCGAATTCGCTAGCCCTCCCGTGGCGTCGACTTGCCCGGTTAACGCCATTTTGGAACTCAGTGCCTGGTAAGCAGGTGAATTAAATTGATCGGCCAGCCCTCCGGCGGTTCCTTGGCCAGCAGATAAAATGTCGTCAAAAAGGTCAATATCGCAATGCCTACATAAAGAGCCAATCTTGATTTTTTCACGTTGACCTCCTTTGTGCTCATGCAATGATCTCCCGAATGACATTGCTCGAAATCAACCGGGATTCTGCCGTTTCGCGAGGATGAACCGACGCGCCTGCGTTACGTACGACCTGGCTCGACTCTACAAACAGGTTAATTCCTCCTCGGTCCAGGTGCCGGTTCACGCCATTGTCCCGATGGTTTTGCGGAAGCGGGCCAGCGCCAGGGCAAAAAGGACCGTTCCAATCAGGACAATGGCGAGGAATTGCGGCCAGACCGCCGTGATGCCCGCGCCCCGGTACAGGATCGACTGAGCCAACATCACAAAATGCGTGTTGGGCGCGGCGAGCATGATGTACTGGACGGCCTCCGGCATGCTCTCGCGCGGCGTGCTGGCGCCGGAGAGCATTTGCAGCGGCAGCAGCACCAGCATGAGCAGCAAGCCGAACCGCGGCATGGAGCGGGCGACGGTGCCCAGGAAGATGCCCATCGAGGTGGTCGCGAACAGATGCAGCGCCGCCCCGGCCAGGAACAGCGCGAGCGAGCCTTGGATCGGCACGGACAGCCAGCCCTGCACGACGGCGGTGAGCGCGAAGGCGGTGGCGGCAAGGACGACCAGCGCCATCGCCCATACCTTGCTGCTCATAATCTCGAAAGGCGTGACCGGCATGACCAGCAGATGTTCGACGGTGCCGTGCTCGCGCTCGCGGATCAGCGCCGCGCCGGTGAGGACGATGGAGAGCATGGTCACGTTATTGATGACCTGCATGATGGCGCCGAACCACGACTTGTTGAGCTGGGGATTGAAGCGCACCCGCAGCGCCAGATCGACCGGCAACTCCGGAACCTCGCGGTAGCGCAGCGCGAAGGCGCGCACCTCGTCGGTGACGATGGTCTGGATATAGCCGCTGCCGGTGAAGGCCTGGCTCATGCGTGTGGCATCGACATTGAGCTGGATCGTGGGCCGCCGCCCCGCCAGCAGGTCGCGCTGGAAGTTGGGCGGGATGTCGAGGGCGAAGGTGTCGAGGCCGGCATCCATGCGGGCATCCATCTCGGCCTGGTCGATTATCTCCGGGGGAACAAAGTACGGCGGGTAAAAGGCGCTGACGATGCGCCATGACAGCGGCGAGCGATCCTCGTTCACCACCGCGATCGGCGCCTTGTTGAGGGTTTCCGGCATGGCCGTGGCCGCCGTGTAGACCGAAACGGTGAAGGCGTAGACGATCAGCACCAGCATGATCGGGTCGCGGACAAGGCTGCGCAACTCCTTGACACCGAGATGGAAAATATTGGCAAGGCGCATGGACTACCGTTCCTGCTTCTTGAGCAGCGCGGCGGACAGCCCGATCAGGACCGGCACGGCCAGCGCCAGCGGGAGAAAGGCGGCATGCAGGTCGGAGAAGTCGAGGGACTTCGAGAAGGTGCCGCGCGCGATCGTCAGGAAATGCGTGGTCGGATAGACCTCGCCGATCAGCCGGCCCATCCCTTCCAAGGACGAGACCGGGTCGATCATGCCGGAGAAGTTCGTCGCGGGCAGGATGGTGAGCACCGCCGTGCCGAAGATCGCCGCGATCTGGCTGCGCATGAAGGTCGAGATGAGCAGACCCACGGCCGTGGCGGCACCGACATAGAGCAGCGCGCCCGCCGCCAGCGTCAGGAAGCTGCCCTTCAGCGGCACGCCGAAGACGGTCACCGCGAGCAGCGTGAGCAGCAGGAAGCTCAGGAAGGACAACACCACATAGGGCAACTGCTTGCCGAGCAGGAACTCGAGCCGGGTGGTGGGCGTGACGTAGAAGTTGGTGATCGAGCCGAGCTCCTTCTCTTGTACGACGCTGAGCGCCGCGAGCATGGCCGGGATCAGCATAAGCAGCAGCGGGATCACCGCCGGCACCATAGCGACCAGGCTCTCGATGTCGGGGTTATAGCGGAAGCGGGTTTCTAGGTTTACGAGTCCGGCCAGAGCATCGCCATGGCTGGCTTCCCGCGCCTTGGTCGCCAGCCAGTGGGCATGAATCCCCTGCACATAGCCGCGGACGGTCTCCGCCCGCTGGGGCATGGCGCCGTCGATCCAGGCGCCGATCTCGACCCGCCGGTCCCGGGCGATGTCGCGCGCGAAGCCCGGCGGGAGCTCGATCGCCAGACTGAGGTCGCCTTCGCGCATTCGCCGGTCGAGATCCTCGTAGTCGGTGATCGGCGGCTGCTCGACGAAGTAGCGGGAACCGGCGAGGTTGAGCGTATAGTCGCGGCTGACGGTGGTCTGGTCGCGGTCGAGGACCGCGAAGGTGAGCTCCTCGACATCGAGGCTGATCCCGTAGCCCATCACGAACATCAGGATGACGCTGCCGACCAGCGCTAGGGTCAGGCGGATCGGATCGCGGCGCAGCTCCAGCGCTTCGCGCCGGGCGTAGCTCGCCATGCGGCGGGGATCGAACATGCGCCGCCAGCCCTGGGATTCGACATGGCTTGCCAACGCGTCAACCGTATCGAGCGAAGCTGTTTGCCCCTCGTCGGCTTCGCCTTCCCCCGACGCCTCCTCCAGATGCGCCACGAATGCCTCTTCCAGGGTCTCCGCGCCCTGCTGCTGCACGATATTCGCCGGCGTGTCGGTGACCAGCACCCGGCCCGCGTGCATCAGCGAGATGCGGTCGCAGCGCTCGGCCTCGTTCATGAAGTGGGTGGAGATGAAGATGGTCACCCCGTCACGGCGCGACAGCTCGACCAGCCTGCGCCAGAAGGCGTCGCGCGCCACCGGGTCGACGCCCGAGGTGGGCTCGTCGAGGATCAGCATCTCGGGCTTGTGGATCATGGCGACCGCCAGCGACAGGCGTTGCCGGTGGCCGAGGGGCAGCCGGCCCGGCAGACTGTCCACCACGGCGGTCAAATCGAAGCGTTCAACCATTTCGTCCACCCGCCCTGAAATTTCGGCAGCGGGCACCTGGAACAGCCGGGCATGCAGCTCCAGGTTCTGCCGCACCGTCAGCTCGGTGTAGAGCGAGAAGAACTGCGACATGTAGCCGACGCGGCGGCGGGTCGCGAGGTCGTGCGGGTCCACCTCGTGTCCGAACAGCCAGGCGCGGCCTTCGCTCGGCGGCAGGAGGCCGGTCAGCATCTTCATGGTCGTGGTCTTGCCGCAGCCGTTCGAGCCGAGAAAACCGAAGATCTCACCCCGTGGGACACGCAGGTTCACATGATCGACCGCGGTGAATTCGCCGAAGCGCATGGTCAGATCCCGGGCCTCGATCGCGGGGTCGCCATCGGTTTCCGGCCGCGGCGGAATCTCGACCGGCCGATAATCGCGGCGCTTGTCTTCCGGCAGCAGCCGGATGAAGGCCGCCTCGAGCGACTCCGCCGCCGTGCTCTGCAGCAGGCCTTGGGGCGTGTCGCTGGCCAGCACCCGCCCACCGTCCATCGCCGCCAGCCAGTCGAAGCGCGCCGCCTCCTCCATATAGGCCGTGGCCACCAACACGCTCATGCCGGGCCGGGAACGACGGATGCCGGCGATCAGATTCCAGAACTGCCTGCGCGAGAGCGGATCGACGCCGGTGGTCGGCTCGTCGAGGATGAGCAGGTCCGGATCGTGGATCAGCGCGCAGCAGAGGCCGAGCTTCTGCTTCATCCCGCCGGATAGCTTGCCCGCCGCCCGATCGAGAAACGGCTTGAGCCCGGTGGCCCGTGTCAGCGCCTCGATGCGGCGCGCCCGTTCGCCGCCGTCATGCCCGAACAGGCGCCCGAAGAAGTCGAGGTTCTCGAACACCGTGAGCGTCGGATAGAGGTTGCGCCCCAGGCCCTGCGGCATGTAGGCGATGCGCGGGCCGACCCGGCGGCGATGGCGCGCATCGGCCATGTCGCTGCCGAGCACCTCGACCTGTCCCGTCTGAACCGCGCGGGCGCCGGCGACCAGCGCCAGCAGGCTCGACTTGCCGACCCCGTCCGGGCCGATCAGCCCGGCCATGCAGCCCGCCGGGATGTCGATCGTGACCTCGTCGAGCGCACGCACCTTGCCGTAGCGCAGGGACACATCCCGCAGGCGGGCAACCGGCACGGCATCGCCCCCGCCATCCTCGATCTGTGCATGTACATCCCGGCTCATTGCGGCAGCCTCGTCTGCAGTTCAGGGGGCCAATCCACCCGCGGATCGAGCCGCACATAGGCCATGCCCGGCAGGCCGGTCTTGACCTGGAGGAGGTGCTCTCTGAGCAGGTCCGGGGCGATCCGCGCCTTAATGCGGAACATCAGCTTCTGGCGCTCTTCTTGCGTCTCCACCGTCTTGGGCGTGAACTGCGCGACGTCCGCGACGAAGGAGATTGCGGCCGGAACCACGTATTGCGGAGCGGCATCGAGCACGAGCCGCGCCTCGGCCCCGAGCGCGACACGCCCGGCCTGTTCCGTCGGCAGGAAGAAGGTCATGTAGACATCGGTGAGATCGACCATGTTCAGCACCACGCCGCCGGGAGAGAGGACCTCGCCGGGCTGGGCGACGCGGTACTGGATGCGGCCGTCGCGCGGCGACTTCAGCACGCTGTCGTCGATATCGGCCTCGATGCGCTCAAGGGCAGCCTGGGCTGCCTCGATATCCGACTGCGCTCCGATCACCTGCGACCGGGCCGTGCCGATGGCCGCGTCGGCTGCCATCACTTCGGCCTCGGCCGCGCGGAGAGCGGCCAGCGCGCCGAGGAAGGCGGCGCGGTCATCGTCGACCTGCTGCGCGGCAATGGCCTGATCCGTGAGCAGCGCTTCCGAACGCGCCAGGCGCCTTTTCGCCGCCTCGACCTCGGCCTGGCGCTGGGCCACCCTGGCCCGGGCGGCCGCTCTCTCGCCTTGGCGCTGAGCCACCTGACTGCGGGCGGTTTCGATGGCGTTTTTCGCCTGGCGCAACAGCGCCTCCGCCTCTCTTCTCTGGGCTTCCAGAACGGCGGTATCCATCTTGGCGAGGATCTGGCCGGCCGTGACGAAGGCGCCTTCGTCCCCCCGTATCTCCGTGACCCGTCCCGCCAGCTTGGCTGCCCTGTCGATCTCCACCGCTTCGATGCGGCCGTTGCCGCTGGCGATGCCTTCGGGGATCCCTTTTTGCCGCATGGAATGCCAGACGAAGAAAGACGCCCCAATGACGACCACCCCTACCCCTATAATGAGACCAAGCCGTGTGGGTTTTCTCAGATTCAATAAGTTCATGCATTTTCCTTTGCTCTGTTAATTCCTCAGGTCAAGGGGGTCTGTAAACCCGAACTCAGGCAGATCTTTAAACTGGCTAATCGGCACATGGAAATATGGGTTTTAAATCATTCCTTTTCATTCCGGAGGTCAGGTGCGGGAGGCAACGTGCGGGCTCTTCCTTCAGCGAACGATAGCAAGCCCGATCCGCACCGCAAGTTCCTGGTTCTGATTGTAGCTCAGCAGGCTCTCTCCATAGCCGTGGAAGGCCTGAAGATAGAAATAACCGCCAGCGCGGGCCAGAAACGGCTTCCGGATAGGATAGGAGAGGTCGAGCTGGACGGAGTTCCTTTTCTCCATGCCGTAGCGCCACAGAACCGCCCCCAACCAGCCGTCCTCTTGGCCGTAACGCAGAATCAGATCGCCATAACCCCGATAGTCTTCGATGTCGGAGTTCTCCTCACCCTGGTCGAGATAGGCGTAGAGTTTGGCTCCGACGAAAAGGTTCCCTTCTCCTATGGATATATCCCAGGCCGGGAAAATGAAAAGCGTATCGATGCTGCGGGAGTCCTCTCCCCCCTTGCCGTTCGATTCGTGCTCATAGCCGGCACGCAGGAAGTCTGGGAGAGTTCCGCCGCGGTGTTTGTGGAATTCCCAGAAGAAGCTGGGACGATAGCTCGCAGCCTCGAGAGGCTTGGAGACGCCGCTGAGATTGCGGAGAGAGGGCTGGGGGTAGCCGACATGTAATT
>JARFTV010000039.1 GCA_029289325.1 Alphaproteobacteria bacterium | reverse complement strand
AATATCTGGCCGTGATGGACATGACGGCCGAATTCTACCTGTCGACCGTCGAGCGGATCTTCAAGAACCGCGAGATCGCGCGCAATGAATTCGTCGTTGCCGGGCGCAAGGTGGACATGGGGGCGATCACCCGGGTCTCGGTGATGACGGTGGAAGGTGCGAATGACGATATCTCGGCCCCCGGCCAATGCGTCGCGGCGCTGGGCCTGCTGACCGGACTGGCCGAGTCGAAGAAGGCCAACCACGTCGAGCCGGGCGCGGGCCATTACGGCATCTTCGCGGGCAAGAGCTGGCGTCTGAACATCCGCCCGTTGGTGCTGAACTTCCTGGACAAGGCGGCGGGCAAGCCCAAGGCCAAGATCGCGCTGGCCTCGGCCTGAGGGCCGGCGCGTCGCGCACTCCGTGCGCGGGGGGATCCTCCGACGAATGCCGGAAAGTCTTGAGGAGGATCAGCCGAGCATCAGCGTCGGCAGGCGGCCGGAGAGGAAGATCTGCAGGGCGCTCGTCACCGCTTCGGGCTGTTCAAGCTGGGGCAGGTGGCCGGCTTCGGCGATGATTTCCAGGCAGCCCTGCGGCATCATCCGGGCCAGGAACTCGGCGCGGCGGCGGGGGACGATCGTGTCGGCGGCGCCCGCAAGGATAAGCGTCGGCACATTCGCCTTGCGCAGCGTCTTCTGCTGGTCCGGGCGGCGCTGCATCATCCGCAGCTGACGCAGGAACTGCTCGGTCCCCAGAGTGGCGGCCATGTCCTGCACCAGCGCCATCACCTCCCCACGCCAGGGGGCGTCATGCAGCGCGGTTGCGGGCACAAGTTGCGCGATGCAGTCGGCCAGGCGCCCGGTGCGGGCGGCGACGACCAGCGTCTCCTGCCGGGCGCGCTGCTCGGCCGGTTCAGGCAGGGGATCGGTGGAAATCAGGGCGATGCGGCTGACCGCCTGCGGGGCCTTGCGAAGGATCTCGATCGCGACATTGCCGCCGAGCCCGTGGCCGACCAGCGAGAAACGCGGGGGCAGGGCGGGGAGGGCGGAGGTGGCCAGCTGTTCCACCGTGTCGGCCTGCGCCGGGGTCACGAGGATCACGGGCCGCGTGGTGCCAAGCGCCACGAGTTGCGGCATGAAGCTGCGGGCGTCGGCCATGAAGCCAGGGATCAGGACGACGGGTTCGCTCATGGCGGGAGATGCGGGATCTTTGCAGTGATATGTGGCGGTCAGACCTGAACGCTACTGCATAAGCGTCTGAGGGGAAAGCGGGAACCGGAGACTGGTCTTCGGTTCTCTGTCCTAGACGATGTTCGATATGGGCAAAGCCTCGGCCGGGGCCTCGCTGGTGGCGAGGATCTCTTCCAGCGAGCGGGTCAGGAGTTGCAGGCAGTCGGGCGAGGAGAAGCGGTGGTCCGCGCCCTTGACCAGCGTCAGCCGCAGGTCGGGGCACGAGATATGCTCCAGAAGGTTCAGCGCGACCGACGCGGGCACGTCCACATCCGCCGTCCCTTGCAGAAGCCGCACCGGAATTGGCAGGTGCAGCGGGCTTTGCAGGACCAGGTTCTCGCGCCCGTCCTCGATCAGGTGGCGGGTGATCGGATAGGGGTCGGGCGAATAGTCCGAGGGACGGTAGAAGACGCCGTCCTCCATCAGCCGGGTGCGCTCGGCCAGGGTCAGCTCTTCCTCCCACATCCGTTCGGTGAAATCGGGGGCAGCGGCGATCCCGACCAGCCCCGCGACGCGCTCTGGCATGTCGCGGGCCAGCAAGAGCGCGATCCAGCCACCCATCGACGAGCCGACGAGGATCTGCGGACCCTCGGTCAGCACGTCGATCAGCGCGGCGGCATCGGCGCGCCAGTCGCTGATCGCCAGTTCCTCGAACGTCCCGCGTGACTGGCCGTGACCGGAATAGTCGAAGCGCAGGAAGCTGCGGCCCGTCGCCTCGGCCCAGGCTTGCAGATGCAGGACCTTGGAGCCGGTCATGTCGGACCGGAAGCCGCCCAGAAAGACCACGCCCGGCTCGCGGCCGGGGGTGCGGTGGTAAGCGATATGGCGGCCGTGCGGGGTGGAGAGGAATGTGGTCATGGCGCGAGATATAAGCCGTCGCACGGCCAAGGTGAGGGGCCAAGAAAGCGCCGGGCGAAGTTTCGCGCATGGCTTGACTTAGCCCCGGCGCAGAGGCAAGACGGCGCGACATAACCCGCAACCGGGCGTTCCGTGGGCGCCAAACCGACGAGGAGCCGGCCATGAGCCAGATTTCCCTGACATTTCCCGACGGCAACCAGCGCAGCTATGACGCGGGCGTGACGCCTGCCGAGGTGGCGGCCTCCATCGCCCCGTCGCTGGCCAAGGCTGCGATTTCGGCGCAGGTGAACGGCAAGCACTGGGACCTGCAGTGGCCGATCACGACGGATGCCACGATCAGCCTCAACACGCTGAAGGATGAGGCCCCGGCCCTGGAACTGATCCGGCACGATCTGGCCCATATCATGGCCCGCGCGGTGCAGGAGATCTGGCCGGAGGTGAAGGTCACGATCGGCCCGGTCCGCGACTATGGCTGGTTCTATGATTTCGACCGGGAAGAGCCCTTCACGCCCGAGGATCTGAGCCAGATCGAGGCGCGGATGAAGCAGATCATCAACGCCCGCGATCCGGTGCGCACCGAGGTCTGGGAGCGCGCCCGCGCCGTCGAATACTACCGGGGCCGGGGGGAGCCCTTCAAGCTGGAGCTGATCGCCCGCATCCCGGAAGGCGAGGACCTGCGGATGTATTGGCATGGCAACTGGCAGGATCTGTGCCGGGGACCGCATCTGCAGCATACCGGGCAGGTTCCGGCCGATGCCTTCAAGCTGACGCATGTCGCCGGGGCCTACTGGCTGGGCGATGCCTCGCGGCCGATGTTGCAGCGCATCTATGGCGTGGCGTTCCGGAACCGGGACGACCTCAAGGCGCATCTGACCATGCTGGAAGAGGCCGCCAAGCGCGACCACCGCAAGCTGGGCCGCGAGATGGAGCTGTTCCACCTGCAGGAAGAAGCGCCGGGCATGGTGTTCTGGCACCCCAACGGCTGGACGATCTATCGCCAGCTTGAGGATTACATGCGCGGCCGTCTGCGGCAGGCGGGCTACAAGGAAATCAGGACGCCGCAGGTCGTGGACCGGGTGCTGTGGGAGAAGTCGGGCCACTGGGAGGCCTATCGCGAGAACATGTTCATCGTCGAGGTGGACGAAGAGGGCGCCAAGGAAAAGCGCACCAACGCGCTGAAGCCGATGAACTGCCCCTGCCATGTGCAGGTGTTCAACCAGGGCCTGAAGTCCTATCGCGACCTGCCCTTGCGACTGGCGGAGTTCGGGTCCTGCCATCGGTATGAGTCGAGCGGCTCGATGCACGGGCTGATGCGGGTGCGCGGCTTCGTGCAGGACGACGCGCATATCTTCTGCACCGAGGACCAGATCGAGGCGGAATGCGCGGGGTTCATCTCGCTTCTGTCCAGTGTCTATCGCGATCTTGGCTTCGAGAAGTTCGACATCAAGCTGTCGACGCGGCCCGACGTGCGGGTGGGCAGCGACGAGATCTGGGACAAGGCCGAGAATGCGCTGCAGAAGGCCATCGAGGGGCTGGGTCTGCCCTATGAGATCAACCCCGGCGACGGCGCCTTCTACGGGCCGAAGCTGGACTTCAAGCTGACCGACGCCATCGGGCGCGAATGGCAGTGCGGCACCTTCCAGGCCGACTTCAACCTGCCGGTGCGGCTGGATGCGGAATATGTCGGCGAAGACGGGATGAAGCACCGCCCCGTCATGTTGCACCGCGCGGTCCTGGGGTCTTTCGAGCGGTTCATCGGCATCCTGCTGGAGAACTATGCCGGCAAGCTGCCGTTCTGGCTGGCGCCGCGGCAGGTGGTGGTGGCCAGCATCGTCTCGGACGCGGATCCCTTCGTGAACGAGGTCGTGACCACGCTGCGCAAGGCTGGGGTCCGGGCCGAGGCGGATGTGCGCAACGAGAAGATCAACTACAAGGTCCGCGAACATTCGGTCGGCAAGGTCCCGGTGATCCTTGCCATCGGGATGCAGGAGGTGGAGGGCCGCACGGTTTCTGTCCGCCGTCTGGGCGAGACGCGGACCGAGACGATGACGCTGGACGCCGCCGTCGCAGCCTTTGGATTCGAGGCCCTGCCGCCCGGTTGATGCCGGATTGCCCGAAAATCGGACGCTCCGGTTGCCGACCGGGGCGTCGGTTCGCCTTGCTTCTTGATTTTCGACGAATCCTAGGCATCATCGCGGCAGTGACGACAGAATTCCTGCACGGCTCTCGGAACGAAGCCCTGGAAGACCTGGTGGCACGGCCCGCGGCAATGGCGCCGCGGGGGGTTCTGAGAGGAGAAGCGGAATGCCGACAGGCACCGTGAAGTGGTTCAACGCTACCAAGGGCTATGGATTCATCGCGCCGGACGACGGCGGGAAGGACGTGTTCGTGCATATCTCGGCGGTCGAGCGTGCGGGGCTGAAGGGCCTTAGCGACAACCAGAAGATCGGCTACGAACTGCAGTCCGGCCGTGACGGCAAGCAGTCTGCCGGAGACCTGCGCCTGCTTTAAGCGGTCAGCGCGGCCTCGGTCGCGCTGTCCCACCCCAGATACCAGCGATCCCCATCCTGGATGACCGGCCGTTTCATCACGGTCGGTTGGGCCATGATCTGCGCCTCGGGTTCAGACGCTTTCAGGAAATCGTTGAAGCTGCGGTAGGTGGTGGACTGCTGGTTCACCGCCTTGGAGCCGAATTCCTGCACGATGCGGTCAACCTCGGCCTGCGACAGCGGATTGGCCCGGATGTCGCGGAAGCTGACCTCCTTGCCGGCGTTCTGAAGCGCCTTGAGCGCCTTCTTGCAGGTGTCGCAGGTCGGGATGCCGTAAAGGATCATGGGCTTCATCCATCCGTGGGGACGTTTGGTTTCAAGGGGTTGTCGGCTGGTACCACATCGCGGGCCGGGCCGCAAAGGGTCTAGCCATGGATCATGCGGGTGATCGCCACCCCGGACCAGGCCGAGACGGCGGTGAGGGACGCCCCCCAGAGCGTGTCGGTCACGACCATCGTCCAGTGCCAGTCCCGCATGATCGACCACGAGGTGAACTCGTATGTGCCATAGGCCATCAGGCCGATGATCAGGGCCGGCAGAAGCACCGGCGCGCCGGTCCTGAGCGCGGGCAGCGAGACGAGGTAGACCACGCCCGCAATATAGGCGAGGTAGAACAGCGCGGCCGGGGCAATGCGGATCGGCTCGGCCATCAGCGGGCCGATGTGGCGGGTGAAGAGCGGTTTCATCACCACGGTCAGCATGATCGCATCAAGGATCAGGAAGACGGCGGCGGTGGCGAGGTAGAGGGTCAGGGTCATCGGCGGCTCCTTCGGCGGAAAAGGTAACATGCCGAAGGCATCTGACCAGTGAGCGCTTGCAACCATGGCGAAGTCTGGGCGTTATCCAGGGAAAGCGGCCCCGCGCCGTAACCGTGATGGAGGCTTACATGCGCATGTTCACCCTGCCGCTCGTCCTGGTGGCGGGCCTTGGCATGACCGCTCCTGCCCAGGCGCAGGATCTTGAGGACGTGATCGGCGGCCTCGCGCAGACGCTGTTGCAGCAGGAATTGGATCGGAATGCCTGGGCGGCGGCGCAGGAGGCGAACACAATCACGGCCTACCGGAACTATCTGACCCGGTTCCCGAAAGGTGCCTATCGGGCCGAGGCGCAGCGCGCGCTGGCCCGGTTGGGTGCCCCGGTCGAGGGTTCGGCCGCCGCTGCCGCGCAGGCCGAGGCGCGGCTGGGGATCACCTTCGCCCAGCGGGTCGCGGTCCAGCGGGAGCTGACGCGGCTTGGCTATCGAACCTACGGGACCGACGGGGTCTGGGGGAAGAACACCCGGACCGCGATCGCGACCTGGCAGCGCGACCGGGGCGACGCGGTGACCGGCTATGTGACGGAGGCGCAGCTGAAGCTCCTCCTCCGCGGCGCGGTGGCCACGCCGCCCACGGATGACACCGGCGCAAGCCCCGCCGCGGTCGAGGCGGCGCTGAAGCTGACCCGGGCGCAGCGGGTGCAGATCCAGCGGCAGCTTTCCGACCTGCGCTATGATCCGGGGGTGGCTGACGGGCTGTGGGGATCGAAGACCCGGGCGGCGATCAAGGCATGGCAAAAGGCGAACCGGCAGCGGGAAACGGGCTATGTGACCGAGGCGCAGGTCAAGCTGATCGCGAGCCAGGCAGGCGCGTCGGCTCCGGTTCCCGGGGCGGATAGCGAAGCGGCGCTGGAGGAAAGTCTTCTGGACCTGACCCGGACCGAAAAGGCGGACCTGCAGCGGCGGCTGACCCGGCTGGGCTATGATACGGCCCGGACCGACGGGGTGTTCGGGCCGGGCACGCGGCGGGCCATTCGCGACTGGCAGGCAGATGAGGCCGAGACCGCGACCGGCTATCTTACGGCCGACCAGGTCAGGCTGATCCGGGTTCAGACCGGAGGCTGACGCCAGGGATCGCGCGAATGTCCAGGATCGGCGGGGCCAGCGCCGTTGTTCGCATTGCGTTGCCTCCGCCCGCCCGGGCGGGATCCAGGGCCCCGATCCGCTAGACGCTGGTCGTCAGCCCGGACCTGCGGGCCAAAGCCGAGACCGGGGCGACGGACTTCAGCCGTCGATGACCTCTGCAACGACGGCGACGCAATCGCCGGGCTTGACGAGGCCTGGGAAATGGCGGGCGGTGAAAAGACCGTTTCGGTTGGCGCGAAGCTCGATCGGGTCAAGGCCAGTGCGGCCGGTGGGGTAGATCATCGCAATGACCTGCCCTTTCTCCACCCGGTCGCCAAGATCGAGCAGAAAGCGGAGAAGTCCCGCGTCCTCGGCGAAGGTGAAGCAGTCACCGTCCGGCATGTCGAGCCATTGCGTCGGCTGCTCATCGACAGCAGCGCCGAGGATACCCGCTGCGGCAAGGACATTGCGGCAGCCGCGGATCGCGATCCCGGCGGTGCGCGCGCTGGCGGTGCCGCCGCCGGCAAGTTCCGTCGTGACGAAGACCTTGCCCATTTCCTCGGCGGCGGTGTCATACATGCCGACGGCGTCGATCTCGAGCATCTTGACGCTGTAGGGGGCACCGAAGGCGCGGACCAGACGGAAGGCTTCGGCCTCCTGCCGCTTGTCGGGGAGGATGTGGGCGGCGCAGAAGGGCAGGAAATCCAGCGTCTTGCCGCCCGAGTGGAAGTCGAGCACCACATCCGCCATCGGCAGCAGGACGCGCTGGAAATAGTCGGCGATCTTTTCGGTGACGGTGCCGTCTGGGCGGCCGGGGAAGCTGCGGTTCATGTTGCCCCGGTCGATGGGCGAAGTCCGGGTGCCGGCCGCGAAGGCGGGCTGGTTCATCGCGGGGACGATGATGACGCGGCCGGTCACATCCTTGGCCCGAAGGCTGCGCGCCAGTTCGAAGAGCGCGATCGGGCCTTCGTATTCGTCGCCGTGGTTCGCCCCGGTCAGAAGCGCCGTCGGCCCCGCGCCGTTCCTGACCACGGTGATCGGGATCATCACCGACCCCCAGGCCGCGTCGTCGCGGCTGTAGGGCAGCTTGAGGAATCCGTGCTGGACGCCATCGCGGTCGAAATCGACCGTGGCGGAAATCGGAGAGGGTCGCATTCAGGGCACCTGGGGTTCGAAGGTGGTCATGCGCCGCAGGCTCATCGAGATGTGGTTGCGGCGGATGTAGCCGACCGCTTCCAGATCGCCCATCTCCAGCGCGGCGAGGGTGTCGGTCATCTCGCGAAGGAAGGCGTCGGTCTCGGCGGCAAGGTTCAGCTGGGGCATGAAGGTCAGCCAGATCCGGTGGGTCAGGTAGTAGAGCCGTTCGGTGATCTCGCGCAGGGGCTGGTTGCCGATGATCTCGACGACCTGCTGGAAGAACAGCATGTTCATCCGGGCGAATTCGCGCGGGTCGGGGGCCAGACGGGCGGCGTCGCAGGCGGCGATCAGGGCGCGGATGCGGTCGAGCGCGGCGGTATCCGGGGGGGTGGGGTCGAGCTTGCCGATCAGGGGGGCCAGTTCCATCCGCAGCCGGTAGGTCTGGATCAGGCTGGGCAGGTCGGCGGTGGTGACGAAGGTGCCGACGCCGTGGCGGCTTTCGACGAGGCCCTCGGATTCCAGCCGGGAGAGGACCCGGCGCAGGGGGGTGCGCGAGACGCCGAATTCGCGGGCAAGCTCTTCCTCTCCCAGCCGGGTGCCGGGGGCGTAGTCCAGAAGGCAGATCCGGTCGCGCAGGGTAAGGTAGATCGTGTTGAACCTTTCCCGCGCCAGCGTGGTCGGGCGTTCATCCTCGATGTCGGGTTGGTCCTTCATCCTGCCTCCAGTACCGCGCGCAGGAACTGGCGCGAGCGTTCGTTCTGCGGGTTGGTGAAGAAGGCTTGCGGCTCACCTTCCTCGCAGATGCGGCCACTGTGGAAGAAGCAGACGCGGTCCGCAAACTCCTTTGCGAAGCCCATTTGGTGCGTGACCATCAGCATGGTCAGGTCATGCTCGGCCCCCAGCTTGCGGATTACCTGCAGCACTTCGCCCACGAGTTCGGGGTCAAGGGCCGAGGTCACCTCGTCAAAGAGCATGACCTTGGGCCGCATCGCCAGCGCCCGGGCGATGGCCACGCGCTGCTGCTGGCCGCCCGAGAGTTGCGAGGGGTAATAGTCGCGCCGGTTCGCCATGCCGACCATGTCCAGCAGGTCCATCGCCCGCGCTTCGGCCTTTTCGCGCGAGAGGCCGAGGACCTTCATCGGAGCCTCGATGCAGTTCTGGAGTGCGGTCATGTGCGGGAACAGGTTGAAGGACTGGAACACCATGCCGATCTTGGCGCGGACCTTGCGGATATGCGCCTGATCGGCCGGAACCAGCTTGCCGCCGCGTTCCATATGGGTGAGCGGCTCGCCCTCGACGCGGATCACGCCGCCGTCGATCGTTTCCAGCGTCATCAGCATCCGCAGCACGGTGGTCTTGCCCGAGCCGGAGGGGCCGATGATGGCCACCTTCTCGCCGCGCCCGATGGTGAGGTTGAGGTTGTCGAGCACCGTCAGCGTACCATAGCGCTTGGTGACGTTCTCGAAGCTGACCATGGGTTCGGTCATCGCCTGTATCTCCGGTTGATGCCCGCCTCGACCCGCCGGATGGCCCAGGCGGATGCCAGGCTCATGACCAGGAAGAATAGGCCGACAAGGGTGATGGGCTCGTTGTAGCGGAAGGTCTGCGAGCCTATGATCTTGGCCGACTGCATCAGCTCCATCACCGCGATGGCGGAAAGGAGCGGGGTCTCCTTGAACAGCGCGACGAGGTAGTTGCCAAGCGCGGGGACGACCGGGGGGATCGCCTGCGGGATGATGATGTCCCGCAAGGTGGTCCAGCGGCCAAGGTTCAGGGCGACCGACGCCTCCCATTGGCCGCGGGGGACGCTTTCGAACCCGGCGCGATAGACCTCGGAGCAGTAGGCGGCGTAGTGCAGCCCGATGGCAAGGATGCCGGCGGTCATCGCGTCGAGGGTCAGGCCGAAGGAGGGGCCGACGAAATAGAGGAAGAAGATCTGGATCAGGAGCGGGGTGGAGCGGATCAGTTCCACCGCCAGCGAGATCGGGACGGCGGTCCAGGGCTGCATGATCCGGGCGGCGGCAAGCGCGAGGCCCAGGCTCAGCGCGATCAGGAAGCCGAGGAGCGTGACCTGCACGGTGACGATGGCCGCTTTCGCCAGCGTCGGCAGGATTTCCAGCGCGAAGCCCCAATCCCACATCACGCGGCCCTCGCGCGGAGGATGCCACGTCCGGCGCGGCGTTCCAGCAGGCGCATGGCGATGGTGATGACCAGCGACATCGCAAGATAGATCAGAAGGACGAGGGTAAAGATCTGCACGGTCTTCATCGTGGTCTGGTTCATCTGCTGCGCCCGGAAGGCGAGGTCGCCAAGGGTGATCATCGAGACAAGCGCGGTGGTCTTGAGGAGTTCGATGAACAGGTTGCCCCAGGGTGGGATCATCGCGGCGAATGCCTGCGGCAGGATGATCCGGCGCAGCGCCTGGGCGCGGGACATGTTCAGCGCCACGGTCGCCTCCCACTGACCGCGGGGGACCGCGACGATGGCCCCGCGCACCACCTCGGCCCCGTAGGCGCCGATGTTGAGGCCGATGCCGATGACGGCGGCGGTGTAGGCCTCGAGCGTGATCCCGAAAACCGGCAGGACGAAGTAGAGCCAGAAGAGCTGGACCAGCGCCGAGGTGCCGCGAAAGATCTCGATATAGGTCACGGCAAGCCAGCGCAGGGGGGCGGGCCCGTACAGCTTCAGCAGCGCGGCGACCAGCGCGGCGGTGACGGCCAGCACGGCGGCGGCCGCGGTGATCTGCACCGTCATGGCAGCGCCCTGGGCCAGGCCGGGAACGAAGATCCTGTAGTCCTCAAGCCCTGACAGATACCAGATCGTGGCAATGGTCAGGGCAAGGAGACCCGCCAAACCGCGGAGTCCCATGCGTCATCCTTTCCGAACAAGAAACGGCCGGCGCGCGAACGCCGGCCGCCGACGTCAGGTTATTCGCCCGCGCAGAGCTGTTCCATCGTCTTGTTCGGCAGGTAGTCGGCGCCAAAACCGAAGGGTTCGACCAGCGCGATATGCTCGGGCGAGCCGAGGAAGGCCTTGAGCTCGGCGTTGAACGCCTCTTGCAGGTCGGTGTCTTCCTGCCGGAAGCCGAAGCCGCCGTGGCCCTTGACCGAGGTGCCCGCAACTTCGCCGAAGGGCTTGGCGGATTCGACGCCCTCGCCCTTGGCAGCCATGTCGGCGATGGAGAGTGCAGTCAGCGCAGCGGCGTCGGCGCGACCCGACTGGACGGCGGCCAGCAGGCTGGACTGGTCGGGCAGGACGACCAGCTGGCCGTCGGGGACGCCGGCGGATTTGGCATAGTCAGCCTCGACCGCGCCGGACATGACGGCCAGTTTCGCCTCGGGGTTGGCGACGATCGAGCCGTAGTCGGTCAGCCCCTTGGGGTTGCCGGCCGGGACCAGGAAGGCCTGGCCGATGCCGTAGGACGGTTCGGAGAAGGCGATCTCGGCACAGCGCTTGGGGTTGATGAACATGCCGGCGGCGATGATGTCGAAGCGACCAGCCTTGAGGCCGGGGATCAGCGAGCCGAACTCGGTCAGCACGCCGTCAACCTCGGTGATGCCCATCCTGGCCAGCACGGCCTTGGCGACCTCGGGGGCTTCGCCGGTCAGCTTGCCGTCGGGGGTGGCATAGCCGAAGGGGGCCTCGTTGGCAAAGCCGATGCGGATGTAGCCCTGCTCCTTGATCCGCTCAAGCGCGGTCTGGGCCATGGCCGAGGTGGCGGCCAGCGCAGCGAGGACACAGGCGGCGCCCGTGGTCAGAAGCGCGCGGCGGGAAAGCGTTGAGAGGATGGTCATGGTGGCTCCCGTTGTTGGTGCGTTTTCGGTGGCGCGCTTCTGTGGCGCGTCCTTTGCTTGTATACATCATGGCTAGACTTCCCGCAATAACCAATGCAATCTGCCTGTGTCGCGTTGGGTATCCCGCTAGGTTGTGCACATTATGGACGGTATGGTGGATCTTTCAGCAATACGTGAAGCGGCGCGTCGGCTGGGGCCGAAAAGCGGCGTGCTACGCAGTCCGCTGATTCCCGCCGCGCTGTCACGGAAGCTGGGGGCCGAAGTCCTGCTGAAACTGGAATCCCTGCAGCCGACGGGGGCCTTCAAGCTGCGCGGTGCGACGAATGCCATCGCCAGTCTGAGCGCGGAGGAGGCACGGCGCGGGGTGGTCTGCTGCTCTACCGGCAACCACGGGCGCGCGGTCGCCCATGCGGCGGGGGTCCGGGGGATCCCGGCGACGGTCTGCCTGTCGTCCCTGGTGCCGCAGGTCAAGGTGGAGGCGGTCACGGCCCTGAGTGCGCGGGTGGTGCGGCATGGACAAAGCCAGGACGAGGCGCAGGTCATGGCGGACCGGCTGGCGGCGGAGGAGGGGCTGGTCCAGTTGCCGCCGTTCGACCATCCGCAGGTCATCGCGGGGCAGGGCACCATAGGGCTGGAGCTGCTGGAGGACCGGCCGGACCTCGACACGGTTCTGGTGCCGCTGTCGGGCGGCGGGCTGCTGGCCGGAATCGCGGTGGCGGTAAAGTCGCTGAAGCCCTCGGTCCGGGTGATCGGGATCAGCATGGAGCGCGGCGCGGCGATGGCGGCAAGCCTTGCGGCGGGGCGGCCGGTCGAGGTGGAGGAACTCCCGACGCTGGCCGATTCGCTGGGGGGCGGGATCGGGCTCGCGAATCGTCACACCTTCGCGCTGTGCCGCGATCTGGTCGACGAGGTGATTCTGCTGGACGAGGCGGAGATCTACCAGGGAATGCGTTGGATGCTCTTGCAGGAACGCCGGGTCGTCGAGGGCGCGGCGGCAGTGGGTGTGGCGGCGCTGCTGACCGGAAAGGTGCGGGCAAGGGGGCCGACGGCGCTGATCGTCTCGGGCGAGAATGTGGACATGACCCAGCTTCTGACCGTGGCGCATGGCGCGCCGGTAAAGCTGGGCGACATCACCGTGGAGAACCGGACATGAGAGATATCTTCGTCCTGACCGAGGCGCAGCTGCGTGGCTGCGTGGGGATGGACCTCGCAGCGGTGGAGGTGGTCGAGAACGCCTTTCGCGCGTTGGCCTCGGGCGAGGTGGTGATGCCGCCGATCCTGTCGATGGACCTTCCGGCGGTGCATGGCGAGGTTGACGTCAAGACCGCCTGGATCCCAGGTTTCGACGGCTTTGCGATCAAGGTCAGTCCGGGGTTTTTCGACAATCCGAAGCTGGGGCTGCCCAGCCTGAACGGGCTGATGATCCTGTTTTCCGCCCGGACCGGGCTGGTCGAGGCTTTGCTTCTGGACAACGGCTATCTGACCGATGTGCGGACGGCGGCGGCGGGGGCAGTGGCGGCGCGGCATCTGGCGCCTTCGGTCGTCACCACGGCGGGGGTGCTGGGCGGCGGCGTGCAGGCCCGGCTGCAGATCGAGGCGGCGCATCTGGTGCGGCCCTTCTCTCGCGTCCTCGTCTGGGCCCGCCGCCCCGAGGCAGCGGCGGCCTGTGCTGCCGATATTTCGGTGCGGCTGGGGATCGAGGCGCTGGTGGCTCCGGCCGAGGCGGTGGTGCGGGAAAGCCAGCTGGTCGTCACCACCACCCCTTCGCGTGAGCCGATCCTGCGGGAGGACTGGCTGCATCCGGGTTTGCACATCACCGCCATGGGCTCGGATCAGGCGGGGAAATGCGAGATCGAGCCGGCCGCCATTGCACGGGCCGATCTCTATGTTTGCGACCGGGTCAGCCAGGCCGCGCTGCTGGGAGAATTGCGCTCTGCCCGCGCGGCGGGCGTGCTTGTCGACCGCGACCCGCCGGAACTGGGGGCCATCGTTGCGGGGCAGGCTTCGGGTCGGCGCGACGACCGTGACATCACCATCTGCGACCTGACCGGCACCGGGGCGCAGGACACCGCAATCGCCACCCATGCCCTGCAGGCCGCCCGCGGCGCCGGGGCTGGCACCGTCATCCAATCCTGAGACAGGAGACCCAGATGGAGATATTCGACAAGTTGTTCCCGCCCGAGGAATACGCCCGCCGCACCCGTGAGGTGCAGCAGCGGATGCGCAAGGCGGGGTTCGACCTGATCGTCTGCCAGGATCCGGCCAACATGTGCTGGCTGACCGGCTTCGACGGCTGGTCCTTCTATGTGCCGCAATGCGTGGTCCTGCATGTGGATGCCGCCAACCCGATCTGGTTCGGCCGGGCGCAGGACGCGAAATCGGCGCGGATCACCACCTATCTGCCGGACGGTGACATCTTTCCCTTCTCGGAACGGCTGGTGCAGCATCAGGTCGAGCATCCCTATGACGAGCTTGCGCAGCTGATCCGCGACCGGGGCTGGGGTCGGGCGCGGATCGGGGTGGAGATGGACGCGCATTATTATACGGCGCGCTGTCACCAGCATCTGGTGGCAGGCCTGCCCGAGGCGCGTTTCGACAACAACCGCGATCTGGTGAACTGGGCGCGGCTGGTGAAATCCCCGGCCGAACTGGCGCTGATGCGGGAGGCGGGGCAGATCTGCACCGCGGCCATCGAGCGGGCCACCGGGGTGATGCGCCCAGGCGTGCCGCAGCAGGATGTGATCGCGGCGGTGCTGGACACCCTGACGCGCGGGGTCCCCGGGGCCGGGGGCGACTATGCCGCCATCGTGCCCCTGATGCCGGTGGGCGAGGGGACCTCTACCCCGCATCTGACCTGGACCGACAAGCCCTTGCCGGACAACGCGCTGGCCATGCTGGAGATCGCCGGGGTCCGCCGCCGCTATCATGCGCCCTTGACCCGGACCTTCCACATCGGCCCCCCGCCGCAAGAGATCCGGGATCTGGCGAAGATCATCGTCGAGGGCGTCGATGCCGGGCTGGAAATGGCGCGGCCGGGCAATACGGCGGAACAGGTCGAGGCGGCGTGGCAGGCGGTCCTGCGCAAGCACGGGATGCGCAAGGACAGCCGGGTGGGCTATCCGATCGGTCTGGCCTATCCGCCCGACTGGGGCGAGCGCACCGCGAGCCTGCGTCCGGGCGACAAAACCGTGCTGGAAGAGGGGATGTGCTTCCACATCCAGTCCGGCCTCTGGTTGCAGGACTATGGCGCGGCGATCTCGGAAAGTTTTGTCGTGGGTGCCAGCGGGGGCGAGCGGCTTTGCGACGCGCCGCGCGACCTCATCGTGGTGTCGTGATGGAGGGCAATCCCTTTTCCGACGCCGAGATTGCCGCGCGGCTGGACCGGGTGCGCGCGGCCTTGGCGGCGCGGGGGCTGGCGGGCGGGGTCTTTGCCTCGCCCGAGAACGTGTTCTGGCTGACCGGGCTGGACCATTGGGGCTATTTCGCGCCGCATCTGTTGATCTTGCCGGTCACCGGGACACCCGTCCTTGTGACGCGGGCGATGGAGCGGGTGACGATCGCCAAGCAGGTCCGACTGGCCGAGTTCCGCGGTCACCCCGACAACGAGACCGCTGCCGACGAGGCCGCGCGCGTCCTGTGCGAGAAAGGTCTGGCCGGGGAGCGGCTGGGACTGGAGACCTGGACCTCGGGCATGAGCTATGGGCTTGCCGGGTCGCTGACCGCGCAGGTGTCCGCCCGGTGGGAGGATCTGGGAGGGCTGATCGACGACCTGCGGCTGGTCAAAAGCCCCGAGGAACAGGCCCTGATGCGCCGGGCCGCGGCCGTGACCGATGCC
Source organism: Alphaproteobacteria bacterium (assembly GCA_029289325.1). Classification (GTDB taxonomy): domain Bacteria; phylum Pseudomonadota; class Alphaproteobacteria; order Rhodobacterales; family Rhodobacteraceae; genus Tabrizicola. The sequence continues at coordinate 25,273 of JARFTV010000039.1, read as the reverse complement.
GCGACCGGGGCCGCCATCGCTGCGATCCATGACGGCGCGCGCGAGGTGGATGTGGTGGCGGAATGTCTGGCCGCGATGACCCGTGCCGGGGGGCATCCGCCGGGGTTCGGCCCCTTCATCCGCCCCGGCGCGCGGCTGGGTGAAGAGCATACGACCTGGGGCTCGGGTGCCTATCGCAAGGGCGAGCCGGTGTTCCTGGAATTGGCCGGCTGCGTCTCGCGCTATCATGCGCCGCTGGGTCGGTTGGTGCGGATCGGGGGGATTTCCGATGCCGATGCACGGATGGCCGAAGTGACACGCTCGGCCTTCGACGCCGTGGTCGCGGCGCTGCGGCCCAGCAAACCGGCTGCGGAAGTCTACCAGGCCTGGCAAGACGTGGTCGATGCTGCGGGGCTGGCGCATTACCGACGCCACCATTGCGGCTATGCCGTGGGTGTGGGATTGCCGCCGTCTTGGACCGGAGGGAATACGGTGGTGGGGTTGCGTCCGACCTCGGACATGGTGATCGCCGAGGGGATGACCTTCCATGTCCTGTCCTGGCTGATGGGGACAGGGCAGGGAGACGACTTCGTGTCGAACACCGTGCTGGTGACGGCGGAGGGGGCCGAGGTGCTGAACCGGACCGATCCGGGGCCGATCCTGAAATAGGTGGGGGGCCTTCCGGCCCCCCGTTCTACAGCAGCTCTGCGATCGAGCGGGCGAAGGTGCGCGGGGCGATCAGCTGGAACCGTTCCGGCGCAAGGCGCAGGACGCAGACCGGGATCCGATGGATCCCCGCCAGCACCGCCCGACCTGGGCGGCAGGCAATCTCGTCCCAGTCCACCGCGATGAACTCGGACAGACGAGCGCGGGCGGCGGGGCCGTCCAGTTGGAAGGCGACGCGCCCCTCGGCCAGCGGTGTCAGCGTGCCCGCCCCGTCCAGCGACGCGGGAGTCATGGGGCCGTCGCCGATCCACCAGAACCGACGCGGCGCGAGGCGCAGGATGCGGGCCTCGGTCGTGGCAATCCAGTCACCGACTGTGGCTGGCAGGGTGACGCCCCATTGGCGCGACAGGGCAGTCTCGAAGGCGGCCTCGCATCCCGGCCAGCCATCGGCCTGCAGGATCGGGCAATCGGTAGGGGCAAGGGCGGTCTGCATCGTCATCCTTTCATCCTTTCGCCTTCGGGATCCAGGAAATGCGGCGAGACGATCCGCGCCCGCACCCTTTCCCCGCGGATGTGGTGGACCGTCGCCACCTCCTGCCCCTCGGCCGCCATCCCCCCGGCAAACAGGGCCAGGGCGATGTAGCGCCCAAGCTCGGGGCTGAAGGTGACCGAGGTGACGCGGCCCTGGCCGTGGCCGCTTTCGGGCTGGCCGGGGCCGTAGATCAGCGCCCCGCCGCGGAGGCGTTTGTCGGGCTCCAGACAGTCGAGCCCGACGAGTTGCAGGCGGTCGGGGGCGGTAAGCGCGGGGCGTCGCGACAGGACATGCCCGGCATAGGCGTTGCGCTTGGCCACCATCCGGCCCATGCCGAGATCGGCCAGAGTGGTGCGGCCGTCGATCTCGGGTCCCGCGACATGGCCCTTTTCCACCCGCAGCGCCCCAAGCGCCTCCACCCCATAGGGCCGCAGAAGCGGCGCCCCGGTTTCCAGCAGATGACGCCAGAGGGCCTCGCCCGCCCGCGCCCCGACATGAAGCTCGCAGGCCCATTCGCCGGAATAGCTTATCCGCAGGATGCGGAGCGGGCTGCCCCGCCAGGTGGCCTGAAGCACGCCCATCTGCGGCAGCGCCGCTTCGGAGAGGTCGAGGTCCGGCAGCGCCCGTGTCAGGATCGCCTGTGCCTGCGGCCCGGCGATCGACATGGCGGCCCATTCGTCGGTGACAGAGGTCACGGCAACGCGCAGGTCGCGCCAGGCGGTGTCCAGAAGGAACTCCAGCCGCGACAGCACCTCGGCGGCCCTGGCGGTGGAGGTCGTCATGAACCACCGCTCGTCGGTCAGTCGCGAAGTGGTGCCGTCGTCCATCACGATCCCGTCGTCGCGCAGCATTACGCCATAACGGGCGCGGCCCACGGGCAGTTTCGCGAAGCCGTTGGCGTAGACCCGGTCAAGCAGCGTGGCCCCATCCGGTCCGGTGATCTCGATCTTGCCGAGAGTGGAAATGTCCATGAGGCCCGCCGCCTGGCGTACGGTCTTCATCTCGGCGATGTAGGCGGCTCCGGCGTCCGGGCCCGCCGCGCGGTAGAACCACGGGCGGATCCAGAGGCCGACCTCGATCATCTCGGCCCCGTTGGCGAGATGCCAGTCGTGCATCGGGCTGTGGCGGATCGGCTTGTAGTGCTGGCCAAGGGCGCGGCCGGCCAGGGTGCCGATGTTTACCGGCGTGAAGGGCGGGCGGAAGACGGTGGTTCCGGCCTCGGCCGGGGCGATGCCGCGTCGGTCCGCCATCGCGCGCAGCGCGGCGAGGTTCGAAGTCTTGCCCTGATCGGTGCCCATGCCGGTGGTGGTGTAGCGTTTCAGGAGTTCGACTGCCTCGAACCCCTCGCGCCGGGCCAGCGCGATGTCGGACAATGCCACGTCCATCTGGAGATCGACGAAGGCCTTGCCCCGGCCAGTGGTCTGGACGGGCGCGGTAAGCGCGTGGGGTTCCTCGGGAAGATCGGGCAGGGCGGGCGCTTCGGCAGCGAACCCCAGCGCGCGAACGGCTTCCGCCGCCTGGGCGATGGCGGCGCCTGTGGTCAGCGCCCCGGTGACGGCCCCGGCGGCGGCCTGATCGGGCGGCAAGGGGCCCGGCACGAAGGCGTTCAGCTCCGGGAGCCAGATCGGCCGCGTGCCGAGATGCGAGGTCAGGTGTAGCGCGGGCGACCAGCCGGCGGAGGTGCAGAGGAGGTCGCAGGCGATCCACTCCGTCCCGGTCGGGCTTTCCACCCGGGCGGCCCGGATGGCGCTGCGGCCCCGGGTGGCGGTGATCCGCGCCTGGTCGATCACCCGGATGCCCCGTGAACCCGCGGCGATAGCAAGGGCGGCGGGCATCGGGCGCTGGTCGGCGATGACCACTGCGGCCCCGGCATCCGCCAGATCGAAGGCCGTCTGCCAGGCGTGGTCGGTGCAGGAGTGAACCAGCACCCGCCGCCCGGCGAGCACGCCGAACTGGGTGAGATAGCGCCGCGCCGCACCGGCCAGCATCACGCCCGGCCGGTCGTTGCCGGGGAAGACCAGCGGCTGCTCCAGCGCGCCGCCCGCGTGCAGGATGCGCTGCGCGTGAAGCTGCACCAGTGCGCCAATGCCGGATGCGTCGTCGCGGACGGCCAGCCCAAGGAAATTGCCGTCGTAAAGGCCGAAGGCCGTGGTCCGGGTCATCACCCGGACAGAGGGCATCCCGGCCAGCCGGTCCAGGGCCGCGCGCCGCCACGCCGCCTCGACCGAGGCTTCCGGGCAGTCGAGGAGCCGTCCGCCCGGCACCGCATCCTGTTCGATCACCATGACCCGCGCCCCGGCCGCACCAGCGGCCAGCGCGGCGGCAAGACCGGCGGGGCCGGAGCCGATCACCGCAAGATCGGCAAAGTCGCTCCGCACCGGCGCGGCTTCCCAGGCCGCAGCCTCGGAAGCCCGGCCCAGACCTGCGGCCTTGCGAATGAAGTGCTCATAGACCTTCCAGGCACCCCTGGTCGGGCCCATGAAGGTCTTGTAGTAGAACCCCGCGCCCAGGAACGGTGCCAGGAGGCCGTTCACCGCCTGCAGATCGAAGCTGAGCGAGGGCCAGCGGTTCTGGCTTTCGATCACTATCCCCTCGGCCAGGTCCAGCATGGTTGCGGGGAGGTTCGGTTCGCGCAGGTCGCCGGTGATGCGCGTCACCAGCGCCGACGGCTCTTCCGCCCCGGCGGAAAGGATGCCGCGCGGGCGGTGATACTTGAAGCTGCGACCGACCAGCCGGATGCCGTTGGCCAGAAGCGCCGAGGCGACCGTGTCGCCGGGATGGCCGGTCAAGGTCCGGCCGTCGAAGGTGAAACGAAGCATCCGGCTGCGGTCGATCCGGCCGCCCTGTGACAGCCGGGTCATGCCTGCCACTCCCGCGCCATCACGACCGAACCGATCCGGTGACTGACCGTATCCCGCTCGACCACCAGCCATTGCCGGCACCCCAGGACATGCTGCCAATATTCCCGGTGCGCGCCCTTGGGGTTCTGGCGGCGGTAGACATAGGCGTGCCACGCCTCGGGGTCCGGGTCGTCCGGGGCCGGGCGTGGCACCGAGGCGTCGCCGCCATAGCGGAACTCGTCATGGTCGCGTGGCCCGCAGCACGGGCAGGGAATGCGCAGCACCGCTTCCTCCTATTGCAGCCAGGCGAAGGGACCGGCCCCCGCCTCGTCGATCAGATGTCCGGTGCGGAACCGGTCCAGCCGGTAGCCCGCCGCCAGCGGGTGATCCTCGCCCGTGGCCAGAAGATGCGCGAAGCAGACCCCGGACGCCGGGGTCGCCTTGAATCCGCCGTAACACCAGCCGCCGTTCAGATAGAGCCCCTCCACCGGGGTCCGGCTGATGATCGGGCTTGCGTCCGGGGTCATGTCCATGATCCCGCCCCAGTGCCGCAGAAGGCGCAGGGGCGCGATGCAGGGCATCAGCGCGATGGCGGCCTCGGCCACCTCGCGCACGATGCCAAGGTTCCCCCGGCTGGCGAAGGAGTTGTAGCCGTCGAGGCTGCCGCCGAAGACGAGACCGCCCTTATCGGACTGGCTGATGTAGAAATGGTCCGCGCCATAGGCGACGACGTGGTGGACGAGGGGTTTCACAGGCTCGGTCACGAAGGCTTGCAGGACATGGCTTTCGATGGGCAGGTCGGTGATGCCGGCCATGTGGCAGAGCTGTGTCGTGTGGCCCGCGACCGTCAGGCCCACCCGGTCGGCCGCGATCTCTCCCCGTGTGGTGTCGAGGCCAGTGACGCGGCCCGCCTCCAGCCGGATGCCAGTGACCTCGCAATTCTCGATGATGTCCACGCCCAGCCGGTCGGCGGCACGGGCATAGCCCCAGGCCACGGCATCGTGGCGCGCCGTGCCAGCCCGGCGCTGCAGGATCGCGCCCCAGATCGGGAACCGCTGCCGGTCGGACCAGTCGAGATAGGGCAGCACGCGGCGCAGCTGGGCGCGGTCCAGGATCTCGGCCTCGATCCCGTTGGCGCGCATCACATTGGCACGGTGGGCGAAACTGTCGAGCTGGTCCTCGGAATGCGCGGTGACGATCTGGCCGCGCTGCGAGAACATGACGTTGTAGTTCAGCTCCTGGCTGAGGCCTTCCCACAGCTGCATGGAGTGTTCGTAGAACTGGGTGTTCGGCGGCAGAAGGTAGTTGGAGCGGATGACGGTGGTGTTCCGCCCCACATTGCCACCGCCGATATGGCCCTTTTCGAGAACCGCGATGTTCCGCAGACCGTGTCGCCGCGCCAGGTAATAGGCCGTGGCCAGCCCGTGGCCACCGCCACCGACGATCACCACGTCATAGCGCCGGTTCGGTGTCCGGTCGCGCCATGTGCGGGGCCAGCCCCGGTTTCCGGTCAGCCCTTGCCGCAGGATGTTGAATGCCGAGTTGCGCATCGTTCCCGTTCCCGATCCCCGGCGCCTGTGGCCGATTGGCTGCCTTTCTTACTTGTATACAACTATCTGTCAATATGGCCGTGAGGGCGTTGACAGCTCGGTAGATGCTTCCAATTTCCGCCTCGTTGTGCACATTATGCGGGCGTAAGGGGGCCGTCATGAAACTGGATGCGATCGACCTGCGAATCCTTGCCGCCGTCCAGCGCGACGGGAGGATCACCAAGCTGCGTCTGGCGGACCTGGTCGGCCTGTCACCCACGCCCTGCTGGCTGCGGCTGCGCAAGCTGGAGCAGGCGGGGCTGATCGCGGGCTACCACGCGCGCCTTGCTCCGCGCCGGGTCGCGCCCTTTGCGACCGTGCTGGTCGAGGTGACGCTGGCCAACCACCGGCAGCAGGATTTCGACCGTTTCGAACGCGCCATCGCTGCGCAGGAGGCGGTGACCGATTGCTGGTCGGTCGGTGGCGGGGTGGATTACATCCTGAAGGTCGTCGCCCGTGACATCGACGCCTATCAGCGTCTCATCGACCGGCTTCTGGCGGACGAGATCGGGATCGACCGCTATTTCACCTACATCGTGACCCGCACGGTGAAGGAAGGCAGCGATCTGCCGATGAGCCTTTTCGTCCAGGATTAGAGACTTTCTCTACGCGTGCCGTAGCGGACAGGCGGTCCGGTCCATGGGAAGGGGAGGAAATGGTCCCCCTCTCTGCCCGAGCCGCGCCAGACTTTGGCGAAACGCAGGAGTTCCGACCATGACCCTTCACGCCCCGCCGCCGTCACATCCCGCGCTGTCCCGTCTGCAGGACCGGGCGCTGCTGCGGACCCTCGGCCATATCGGCGGGCGCTGGACGGCCGGGCCGGGGGCGGCGGATTTCGCGGTGACGGATCCGGCGAGCGGGACGCTTGTGGCCCGGGTCGCAGCGCTGAGCGCTGCCGAGACCGACGCCGCCGTCGCCGCTGCCGAGCGTGCCTTCCGGCCTTGGGCTGCGCGCCTGCCGCAGGAGCGGGCGCAGGTCCTGCGCCGCTGGGCCGGGCTGATGCGTGAGTCGGTCGGGGACCTTGCGCTTTTGATGACGCTTGAACAGGGCAAGCCCCTGGCCGAGTCCTGGGGCGAGATCGCCTATGCGGCTGAGTTCCTGGACTGGTATGCCGGCGAGGCGCCCCGGGTGAATGTCGAGGGCGTGACCCCGCATCTGCGCGATGTCGAGATGATCGTCCGGCGCGAGGCGCTTGGCCCGGTCGGCGTGGTCACGCCATGGAACTTTCCCAGCGCGATGATCACCCGCAAGGTCGCGGCGGCCTTGGCGGCAGGCTGCACCTGCGTCGTGCATCCATCGGCCGAGACGCCGCTTTCGGCGCTGGCGCTTGCCGAATTGGCCGAACGCGCGGGCCTGCCGGCGGGGGTGCTGAACGTGGTTCCGGGTGACGCGGCCACGATCGTCGGTCGGATGTGCGCCGACCCGCGCCTGCGGGCGATGTCCTTCACCGGCTCGACCGAGATCGGCCGCCTGATCGCCACGCAATGCGCCCCGACGATGAAGCGCCTTGTGATGGAGCTCGGGGGCCACGCTCCGCTGATCGTCTTTGCCGACAGCGACCTGAACCGCGCGGTGCAGATCGCGATGGACGCGAAATTCGCCACTTCGGGGCAGGACTGCCTGGCGGCGAACCGGATCTATGTCGAACGGCCGGTGCTGGAGGAGTTCACCCGCCGCTTCGCGGCCCGTATTGCCGTGCTGCAGGTGGGCCCTGGTCTGGACCCTGACACCGATATCGGCCCCTTGATGCACGCCCGCGCCCTTGCCAAGGTCGCGGCGCAGGTTGACGACGCCCGCCAGCGCGGCGCCAAGGTCGTGACCGGCGGCCATGTTCACCCTGACCTGCCGCTGGCCTATATGCCGACCCTGATCACCGGCGCCCCCGAAGATGCGCTGATCCATCAAGAGGAAACCTTTGGCCCCGTCGCCTCGGTCCTGCCCTTCGACAGTGAGGCCGAGGTCATCGCCCGGGCCAATGCCACCGATTATGGCCTTGTGGCCTATGTCGTCACCCGCGACGGGGCCCGCGCCTTGCGGCTTTCCCGGGCGCTGGAGTTCGGTATGGTGGCCGTCAACCGGGTGAAGATCACCGGCGGCCCGATCCCCTTTGGCGGCTGGAAGCAGTCCGGTCTTGGCCGCGAGGGTTCGCGCCACGGGTTGGAAGCCTTCACCGAACTGAAATATCTCTGCATCGACACCGCCGCCTGAGCGCGGGAAAGGACCAACCATGCTTGACCGCGACAACGACCTGAACGCCTGGGACCGCGACCATTTCTTCCACCCCTCGACCCATATGGGGATGCACGCCCGGGGCGACACGCCGCGCCGGATGATCACGGGCGGCGAGGGCTGCCATATCGTCGACAGTACGGGCAAGCGCAGCCTGGACGCCTTTGCGGGCCTTTACTGCGTGAACGTGGGCTATGGCCGGACCGAGATCGCCGAGGCCATCGCCGAACAGGCACGCGAGCTGGCCTATTACCACGCCTATGTCGGCCATGGGACCGAGGCGTCGATCACCCTTGCGCGGATGATCGTCGAACGCGCGCCTGCCAACATGAGCCGGGTCTACTTTGGCCTCTCCGGCTCGGACGCGAACGAGACCAACATCAAGCTGATCTGGTATTACAACAACATCCTGGGCCGGCCCGAGAAGAAGAAGATCATCAGCCGCTGGCGGGGCTATCACGGCTCGGGCGTGATGACCGGCAGCCTGACGGGCCTTGCGCTGTTCCACGCGCATTTCGACTTGCCGCGCGCGCCGATCCTGCACACCGAGGCGCCCTATTACTTCCGCCGCGAGGACCGCAGCCAGACCGAGGAGCAGTTCAGCGCCCATTGTGCGGCGAAACTGGAAGAGCTGATCCTGGCCGAAGGCCCCGACACGATCGCCGCCTTCATCGGCGAGCCGATCCTGGGCACCGGCGGCATCGTGCCCCCGCCCAAGGGATACTGGGCCGCGATCCAGGCGGTGCTGACGAAATACGACATTCTGCTGGTCGCCGACGAAGTGGTCACGGGCTTCGGCCGGCTGGGCACCATGTTCGGCTCGGTCCATTACGGGATGGAGCCGGACCTGATCACCATCGCCAAGGGCCTGACCTCGGCCTATGCGCCCTTGTCGGGCTCCATCGTGTCGCAGCGCATGTGGGACGTCCTGGTGCAGGGCTCGGACCAGTTCGGGCCGATCGGGCATGGCTGGACATATTCGGCCCATCCCCTGTGCGCGGCGGCTGGTGTGGCGAACCTGAAGCTGATTGACGAGCTGAACCTAGTGCAGAACGCGGGCGAGACGGGCGCCTATCTGCGGGCGGGATTGGCCACCGCGCTGGCTGGACATGCCAATGTCGGTGAGGTGCGCGGGGACGGGTTGCTTGCAGCGGTCGAGTTTGTCGAAGACAGGGATGATCGACGCTTCTTCGATCCGGCGAGAAAGGTCGGCCCGCAGGTGGCTGCCGCACTGCTGGAAGAAGGTGTGATTGGCCGGGCGATGCCGCAGGGTGATATCCTCGGATTTGCGCCGCCCCTGTGCATGACCCGTGCTGAGGCTGATACGGTGATCGCCGCATCCGAACGCGCCGTGAAGACGGTGTTGGGTTAATACCGGACGACAAGGGTGGGTCCCGGCAAGCAGCCGGGACCGATCAGGATGTCGGCAAGGCACTCGGCGGACGTCCGTGTGAGGCGATGACTCGTCCATGCCTCCTGTAGGATCGCAGGAACTGGGCGTTGATGGCGACGATGACGGTGCTTGCGGACATGAACACGGCCGCCACGGCGGGGGTCATCATGAAGCCGGTGCCAAAGGTCACGCCCGCCGCCATCGGCACGGCAATGGCATTATAGGCCGTCGCCCAAATGAGGTTCTGGACCATCTTGCGATAGGTTGCCCGCGACAGGCTCAGGATGGCTGCCACGTCGCGCGGGTCGCTGCGGACGAGCACGACATCAGCGGATTCCACGGCGACGTCTGTTCCCGCGCCAATGGCGATTCCAAGGTCCGCGACGACAAGCGCCGGGGCGTCGTTGACGCCGTCCCCGACCATCGCAACGATGCGGCCGCGCGCCTGCAGTTCCTCGATCTTCTGCGACTTCTGGTCGGGCAGGACTTCGGCGAAGAATTCGGTGATGCCAAGGTCCCGGGACACCGTCCGCGCCACGCCTTCGGCGTCCCCCGTCAGCATGACCGACGTGATGCCGAGCGACATCAGTTCGTCGATGGCCGCGCGCGATTCCGGGCGCAGGATGTCGGCCAGCGCGAAGAGGGCGCGCGGCACCCCGTCGCGCAGCAGGACGACGACCGTCTTGCCCTCGCCTTCAAGTCGCTTCAGCCCCTCATGCGCAATGGGCTTGCCCTGGCGCGCCAGATGCCCGGGGCTGACGATGCGCAGATCCTGGCCGTCGACCTCGGCGACGATGCCTTCGCCGGTGATGTTGCTGACCGCGCTTGCCTTGGGAATGGTCAGACCGCGGGACCGGGCCTCGGCAACGATGCCATGCGCGATCGGATGCTCCGACTGGCTTTCGGCCGCCGCCGCAAAGGCAAGCTCGGTCGTCTCGTCGCCGCCGTCCAGAAGGACGATGTCGCTGACGCCGAAACGCCCCTCGGTCAGCGTGCCGGTCTTGTCGAACACCACCGTGTCAAGGTTGCGCGCCCGTTCGAAAGCGGCGCGGTCGCGGATGAGGAGGCCATTGCCTGCGGAAAGCGAGGTGCTGACCGCCACCACCAGCGGCACGGCAAGGCCAAGCGCATGCGGGCAGGCAACCACCATGACCGTCACCATCCGCTCCATCGCGAAGGCGATTGGCGCATCAAGCACCAGCCACCAGACGAACAGCGTTCCGAAACCGACGGTCAGGGCGATGTAGGTCAGCCAGGACGCGGCGCGGTTGGCAAGATCCTGGGTCCGGGACCGGGTGGCCTGCGCCTTCCTGACCAGGTCGATGACCTGCGCAAGATAGGTGGCGTCGCCGGTTGCGGTGACCTCGATCGTGACGGCGTTGGCCCCGTTGATCGCACCGCCGATGGCCGTTGCTCCTGCCGCCTTGGACACAGGGCGCGATTCTCCGGTGAGCATCGCCTCGTTGAAGGCAGAGGCGCCTTCGATGATCCGTCCATCTACCGGCACCTTCGCGCCGGGCCGCACCAGCACCCGATCACCCGGCGTGAGCGCAGTGATCGGCACCTCTTCCGGAGTGCCGTCCGGGGCCAGCCGCGTGGCGCTGTCCGGTAGCAGCCGGACAAGTTCTTCCAGCGCCCGCGACGCGCCCATGACCGACCGCATCTCGATCCAGTGGCCAAGCAGCATGATCGCGATCAGCGTGACCAGTTCCCAGTAGAACTCCTCACCCGGAAAGCCGAAGGTCACGGCTGCCGAAAAGAGATAGGCGGCGGAGATCGCGAGCGCGATCAGCGTCATCATCCCCGGCTGGCCCTTGCGCAGCTCTGCGGTGAACCCGGTCAGGAACGGCCAGCCGCCGTAGAGATAGGCGATGGTCGAAAGCGTGAAGAGGACATAGCTGTCGCCGCTGAAACGCAGGGTGTCTGCCAGACCGAACCAGTGCTGGATCATCGGCGACAGCAGCAGAACCGGCGGTGTGAGGACGAGGGTCACCCAGAAGCGGCGACGGAAATCGGCGACCATGACCGAGTGGTCATGGCCCCCATGCCCGCCGTGGCCGGTCTGCCCCTGCGGCTGGGTCGTCGTGACGCCATGATGCCCATGGCCGGGCGGACCGTGGTGTCTGGAATGGTCCTGCAGTGGATCATGGGTCATGTTGCGATTCCTGCTGCTTTGCCAAGTTGATCCGGTCCGTGACCGCGCGGGACGGTCCCGCCCCGGCCGGGATCAGTCGATCTGGCGCACGAGACCGGGGTAACGGTTGAACGCGAGTTTCTGGACCAATGAGTCATCCACGGTCAGAATCTCGGCGATGATGCTGCCATCGTCCGCGGCGCTGATGTCGCCGAGCTTCAGGCGGGGATTGCCCAGCATCGCGAGCTCGTCTTCCAGCAAGGCCCGCACCCGATCCACCGTCATTTCCTCGGGCGCGTCAAGCGGCGCTCCGAACAGGAAGGCTTGTGGGCCTTGTGGGGTCTGCCCGGCGATTCCCGGCATCGCCATGCTGGCCGGACCGCCCTGCATCCCGGGGCAGGCCATCATGCCGGACGGGTTTCCAGCGCCCATCATCATGCCGTGCATCATCTGCATCATTTCCGGCGTCATCATGCCCATGCCGGGCAGTGCGGGGCCGTCCCCAGTGGGAGCCTCTGCTTCGGCCGCTGGCTCTGCCGTGTCGGGATGATGCTCGGCGTGGCCGTCATCGGTTGTCTGCGCCAAGACGCTGCTCCCCAGAAGGACCGCGCCACCAAGGGCCATGGCCCATGTCGTGAACGTCTTCATCGTCGTTTCCTTCGTTTGCAGAGTTTGTGGTTCCGGCCTGTCGGCAAGATCCGGGGTCGTGTTCATTGCTCAGCCCTCTCTGCGCGCCTTCCTGCGGCTCGAAGGGCCATCCCGAGCCCCAGGAAAAGGGTCGCGCCGAAGCCCCAGACCCAGGCGTAGCCAATCATCCCCGGCCAAGGCGCGAGAGCATAGGCAAGGGCAAGGGCGGACCAGACGCCGGCAATGGTGAAGATGAGGATCGTGTCGAATTTCATGTCCATTTCCTTTCCTTCAATGGGCGTGGCCGCCACCCGCCGCCGCGATCGGCAAGGAGCGCATGATCTGGAACCCGGCCGCGGTCGCGCCATACATGCCGAGGACGATCACCAGCACGGCGAGCGGCCCGATCAGAGCAGCAGTCCCCGGTCGGGGCTGGACGACTGCGTCCCAGTGCGGCGGCGGGGCAGCCCGCCGCGCCTGCAGGGGCAGCAGGGTCGCGGCGACGGAAAGCGCGAAGGCGATCAGCGCCAGCGCCATCAGCACTCCGCCGGCGGCGACCCAGCCCATCAGCGCGGACCAGAGGGCAGGGGCCTCGCCGCCATAGCCTGCATCGATCACCCGGCGCGGCACGCCCAGATATCCTGCCACGACCCCGGCTCCGCCAAAGGCCAGAAGCCCCAGCGTGGCCAGATGCGGGGCAAAGCGCACCAGGCGGGGCAGGGCCAATCCCCGCCCGGACAGGGCAGGCAGGATCAGCGCAAGGGCGGCAAGCAGGCTGAGCGAGACCGTTCCCACCGTGAAGAAGTGGAAATACCCCGGCACGAAGAACGTATCCGACAGAAGCGGCGCCAGATCGGCCTGGATCAGGACGAAGGCCAGCGTGATGCCAAAGGCCATGTTCACCATCGCAAGGCCCGCGGCGGCCATGGCGGGCTCATGCCAGGGAAGCATCCGGATCCAGCCGAACAGCCCGCGTCCACCGCGACTGCGGGCATGAAGCTCGATCGAGGCCACGATGATCAGGAAGGCGGTGAGCGTCGGCACACTGACGAAGAGCGACAGCAGCGATCCCGCGATGCGCACCGCGCCCGGCAGGTCGGGCTCGAGGAACATGTGGTAAAGCGAGGTTGGTGGCACGAAGACGAGATAGGCCGCGAAAACCAGCTTCGAGAACCGGGCGCCGAAGACCGATTTCACCCCGAGCAGGTCCTGCATCAGCACATACCAGATGATGACCGTGGCCATCAGCGGCAGGTAATGCATGTTGTGAAAGACGATGTGCCAGTTGGTGCTGTGGTTCGCCGGCATGCCGCCCCAACCCAGCGCCCAAAAGAGGCCCGGCGCGAAGACATAGATCAGCGCGAAGCCGGTCACTCCCAGGAACCCGGCCCATGCGAACAGCGCAAAGCCGGTGGCCGACAGGGACCCCGCGCGCCGGACGGAGGACAGCAGCGTAGCCACCCCGGCGAGGGGCAGCGCGAGCAGGCCGAGGCCAAGGAGGACATACCCGACATTGAACAGGGCCAGCCGCCCGAGTTCGTGGACCGCGAGCTCCGGCGTGCCATTGTAAAGAAGCGGCGTGCCATCCGAGATGGCGCCCAACGACAGCGCCATGCCCCCCAGCATCAGCGCGAGGCCCAACCAGGCCAGGCCGCGACTCCGCAGCCCGTCTCCGCTTTCCCCGGCGCATAGTGCCAGCAGGATCGCGCCCTGTGCCAGGTAAAGCCAGTAAAAGAAGACCGCGACCCCGTGCAGGGTGAGAAGCCGATAGCCGCTTTCCGGGATCAGGTCGGTCCAGCCCGCGCGGGCCAGTGCGACGCCGATTCCGCCCGCAATGCCCAGCACGAGGGCAATCAAGGCAATGCCGGACATGGTCTGAATCAGCAGCCGGTCGGAGCCTGACAGACGGCCGAGGCGGTCTTGCAGCGGGCGGGTCATGCCGCACCCCCTTCCGTCACGCTGAGCCGGGCCTGCATGACATCATGCGCCGGGCCGCAATAATAGGTGCAGTAGATCAGGAATTCGCCGGGCCGCTGGAGGGTGATTTCGGTCTCGACCAATTGGTTCGGGCGAAGCCGCATCATCCGACCCCCGGCCCCGAACTGGATCGAGGCGCCATGCGAGACGTCGGTGGCCATCATTCGAAACCTGTAGGGCTGGTCCGTCGCGAGGCGCAGATGCGCCGGCTCGAAGAAGAACTGCCCGGCCTGCAGCCAGACATCTATCGGTGCGGCGGCCGCCCGGTGGGCATGCGCGTCCAGAGCGGGTTCGAAAGCATGCGTTTCCAAAGCCTGCTTGCCGTGAGCGCCATGACCGCCATGCGACCCATGTGTCGCGGCTTCAGACTTTGCCGTCTGGCTCGGGACACCGGCTTGGGGCCGCACGCTCCCGTCCGCCTCGCCGAAGCGGGACACGAAGTCGCGCACGCGCGCCTCGAAGGCCTCTGGGGTCAGGGTGTCAGCTTTGGACGGCTGCGCATCGACAGGGGCCGCGTGGCCCCCAGCCGTCTCGCCATGGGGGGCACCGAACACGGCGAGCGGTCCGGGTGCGGCGCCGTAGCCGACCCAGAGCCCGTAAAGCGCCGTGCCGCCAAAGCCGGCCGCGGCGATGAAGCCGCGTCGGGTGGTGAAATGGGGTTTGTCTGTCATCGAAGGACACCATCTTTCGCGAAGGTCCCGGATCACCGCGTCGCAAGGGCATTCTTTGCGGAAGCGCGGACTGCGGGCCGGAACCAGACTTTGGATGCCTGCATCGCCGCATCTACAGCGGTCCAGCGGGCGTCTTGGTTACGCAGGATGCCGGATCAGCATGGTCTGGGACCCGGCCGGGCCAACTGACAGGCGTACCTGTCGGGCCGGTCACACGGCTTTGGGTGGGCGACTGGCTGGATCGCAGATCAGCCCCTCGGGTACCCCGGGTTGTGGCACATCGAGAGACACAGAGGAAAGCGGGGGCACCTGCCAGGCCGTCTGTCCGGGCTGGCAGATCGTGCAAGGCGCATGAGTGGAGCACGCCTCGCCATGCCGAGCCCCGTCGGTTTCGCAGCAGCCATCGGTCGCGGCTGTCAGATCATGCTGAACCGCCATTTCCACATGGGCATGTGCGTGGGGGGAGGGGTGCATATCTGCCGGAACGTGGCTGGTCAGGCCGAGGCCGAGAATGACCAGCGCGACGGCGAAGCAGCGCAGCAGGATCCACCCTCTGCGGTCAGTCTCGCCCCTTCCGAACCGTCGAATCGCGGCCATCGTTCCCAGCCTTTCGCTGGAAGGGAGTTTGACTGCCGTCACAAAGGGCGCCTTGATGCAGATCAACCAAGGCGTGTCGGCGCCGGCTCTGCGTCTGTAAGCGGCCGCCTTGCTTCGAACCGCTGCCTCGGAGGCGGGCGAACGACATGTCCGCAAAAGCGCCCGTGCAACGCGACATGTCGCTTTTCGCACTTGTCAGGCTGTGCTATGCGCGCCTCTTTCGGTGCCAGTTTCTGGTGCCAACGCTGGTACAATATGGTGCCAGCCCTCATCCGCCCCGCCCATAAGCGGCGGGAAAGGGCGGCAAATGGCAGGAAACGGCAGCGTAGATGTCTGAGAACAGATCCTTATTCTCCATGGGGTCGCCTGCCTCGCAGGCGCACCGGCTCTCTGTCGCCCCCATGATGGACTGGACGGACCGGCATTGCCGGGTCTTCCACCGCCAGATGACCCGGCGGGCGATGCTGTACACCGAAATGGTGACCGCCCCCGCCATCTTGCATGGGCCGAAGGCGCGGCTTCTGGACTATTCCGACAGCGAGCATCCGGTGGCGCTGCAACTGGGCGGCTCGGACCCGGTGGAACTCGCGGCCGCCACGCGGATCGCCGGGGCATGGGGCTATGACGAGATCAACCTGAACTGCGGCTGCCCTTCGGACCGGGTTCAGTCGGGCTGTTTCGGCGCCGTGCTGATGGAGCGGCCGGGCCTTGTCGCCGACTGCGTTCGCGCGATGATGGACGAGACGGACGTCCCGGTCACGGTGAAATGCCGGATCGGGGTGGATGATCAGGATCCCGAGACGATCCTGCCGCAGTTCATCGAGACCATCGCCGCGGCAGGGGTGCGCCACGTGATCGTCCATGCGCGCAAGGCCTGGCTGCAGGGGCTGAGCCCGAAGGAAAACCGCGAGATCCCGCCCCTGGACCATGATCTGGTGCTCCGCATGAAGGAGCGCTTCCCCGAGCTGACCATCTGCATCAATGGCGGGATCACCAGTCTGGAGCAGGCGAGGGGGTTCCTTGACGCCGGCCTCGATGGGGTGATGATCGGCCGTGCGGCCTATCATGATCCGGGGAATACGCTGATCGGGGCAGACGCGCTGTGGGGCGAGAGCCATGCGCCGGATCGTCTTGCCGTGGTCGAGGCGATGCGGCCCTATATCGCCCGGCATCTCGCCTCGGGCGGGCGCCTGCACCAGATCACGCGGCACATGCTTGGGCTCTTCCTCGGCCGTCCGGGCGCGCGGGGCTGGCGGCGCATCCTGTCGGAACGCGCCACGCGCGAAGGCGCTGGACTTGAGGTGGTGGACGCTGCCCTGGCCGAGCTTCAGGCCAGCGCGGCCGCCTGACGCGACCTGACCAGCCGCGACAGCGCCAGGACCAGCACACCACACAGGGCTATGGCCCCCAGCATCGGCGTGGCGGTTCCGTCGAAGAACGGACCCACGGCGGCGACCATCGCTCCGCCCGCCAGCATCTGCAGCGTGCCACCAAGCGAGGAGGCAAGGCCCGCGATATCGCCGTGTTCATCCAGCGCCATGACCATCGCCGTCGGAATAATCAGGCCAAGGCAGGCGTTGGCCAGGAAGAGCCCCGCCACGCATAGCCAGAGGCCGACCATTCCGGCCAGGGCCAGGACGAAAAGCGCCACGGTGAAAGCCGCAAAGCCCAGGGACGCCCGAGCCATGACCGTCGGCGCGCCATGGCGCAGGCCAAGCGGCCCGGCCATCTGCGAGGCCGCGAAGAAACCGATCGCATTGACCGCGAACGCGATGGAAAAGCCGGTGGGGGAAAGCCCGAAGGCTCCGGTATAGACGAAGCTCGCGCTGGCGATGAAGACGAAGAAGCTTGCCATGCCGAAGCCGCCGAGAAAGGTCAGCCCCATGAACAGAGGATCGGCAAGCAGCACCGCTGCCCCCCGGCGCATCTCTAGCGCGTTGATGGGGCGGCGATCGGCGGGGCGCAGAGTCTCAGGCTGGAAGAGCGCCAGGATGACCAGGCTTGCAACCGCGGCCAGCGCCAGCGCGCCGAAGATCGCCCGCCAGTCCCATACCGCGATCAGCCCCGATCCGGCCAGCGGCGCCAGCATGGGCGAGACCGAGATCACCATCATCACCGCCGCCATCAGCCGCGTTGCTTGCGGCCCGGTATGCAGGTCGCGGATGATCGCACGCGGGACGACCATCAGCGCTGCCCCGCCAAGCCCCTGGATGGCACGGCCGATCAGCAGCCATTCCACCGTCGGCGCATAGGTGCAGAAGACCGAGCCCAGAAGGAAGATCGTGATCCCGGCATAGAGCGGTGGCTTCCTGCCCGACCGGTCGGCCCATGGCCCGTAGACGAGTTGCGCAAGACCGAAGGCAAGGAAATAGGCGATGATCGTTCCCTGCATCGCCTGCGCCGTCGTTCCAAGCTCGGCGGCGATGGTGGGCATCGCGGGCAGGTACATGTCGATGGCGAAGGGGCCGACGCAGGACAGAAGGCCCAGCACCAGCGCGGGGCGGAGAATACGATCGGACATCGGGATGCCTATTGGATGACGGGACAGTATTCGCCTTCGGCGGAGGCGCTGCATACCATTCGGTATCCAGCTTGGCCAGAGCCTTTGTCACTGGTCAGCCGCCAAGGGCCGGGCTATGTCCGGATGGCTTGAGCGACAGGTGCCCGACATGCCCGAACTTTCCATTCTTCTGCCGATGCTCGCCGCGCTTCTGGTGATCGGCGCCTTTGCCGGGGTGATCGGGGGCCTCCTCGGCGTGGGCGGCGGGATCGTGCTGGTCCCGGCCTTCTTTTACGCCTTCGGCAGCCTCGGCTATGGGGGCGACCAGCTGATGCAGGTCTGTGTGGCGACCTCGATGGCGACGATCGTCATCACGTCGATCCGATCCGTATCGTCGCACCACAAGAAGGGCGCAGTCGACTGGGAAGTCCTGAAGACCTGGGGGCCGACCCTGGTGATCGCCGCCGCCGTTGGGACCTTCGTCGCCACGCGCGTGTCGTCGATGACATTGCAGGCGGTGTTCGGGGTGCTTGCGGGACTGGCAGGGCTGTGGATGGCCTTCGGTCGCGACAGCTTGCGGCTGGGACAGGCGATGCCGGGCCAGCCGGTCCGCAGCCTCCTGGCGGGTGCGGTGGCCTTCTTCTCGGCGATGATGGGGATCGGCGGCGGCACCTTCGGGGTGCCCTTGATGACGCTGTACGGGATGCCCATCCACCGGGCGGTCGCCACCGCCTCGGGCTTTGGCGTGCTGATCGCGGTGCCGGCGGTGCTCGGCTTCCTGCTCCTGCCGGTCGCGGAAGCGCCGCCCTACACCGTGGGTGCAGTCAACCTGCCGGCCTTCCTGGTGGTGATCGGGACGACGCTTCTGACCACGCCGCTGGGCGTGCGGCTGGCCCATGCGATGAACCCCAAGCCCCTGAAACGCGCCTTCGCGATCTTCCTCACACTGGTCGCCTTGAACATGCTGCGCAAGGTTCTGGGATGGTAGAACGGGGTTGGCGGCGGATCGGTCCGCATCCGGCCATCGCTGCCTGGGCCAGGTCCGCCCATGAGGCCGGGCAGATCGTGCTCGCTACCAGCGCCGAGCCGTGGCGCTGCGGTGGCACCTGGTTCGTCGGTGTCGATGCGCTGCCGAATACGCCGGACGGCAGCATCGGTAGCACGCCCTTCCCTTGGGAGGCTCTACCGCTTGCTCCGGAACCCCTGCACAGGGCGCAGCTCTCGGTCATTCGCCCGGGCTATCCCCAGCCCTCGCCCGAGGAGACGCCCGCCGCCTTCGCCTTCCGCCGCGATCGCGATGCGGCCCATCTCGACGGTCTTCTCCCCATCGGCCCCGACAAGCGCCGCATGGTCAAGGAGCCCCATGCCTGGATCCTGGGCCTTCCGCTGAACCGGACCGGCGCCTCCCCCCTGACGGTCTGGGAGGGTAGCCACGAGATCCTTCGCGCGGCCCTCCTTGCGGCGCTGACCCCGCATCCGCCCGAAACCTGGGGCGAGATCGACCTCACCGTCCCCTACCAACAGGCCCGACGCGAGGTCTTCGCCTCCTGCCGCCGGATCGAACTAATCGCAATGCCCGGTGAGGCCACGCTCCTCCACCGCCTGACGCTGCACGGCGTCGCCGCCTGGAAACCGCTGGATGAAGCCCCGGCCGAGGGTCGGATGATCGCATACCTGCGCCCGCAGCTTCGGAGCGTCAGCGACTGGCTGACCAACCCTTAGGCTTTCCCTTCCTCAAATATCTTCAAGGGGTCTGGGGGCAGAATGCCCCCAGGCGGAAGCCAAGCGGGCGAAGTCCCGCGCCGGCGCCCTCAAGACTCCGTGCCGCAGGCACTCCGCCTGGCTAACGGTCCAGCCGGGCCTGCCGCCCGCCACGGCGCTTTGACAGGCGCGGCGCGCGGGAGGGCAGATCCTCCATCACGGTGGCGCGTTCCTCATGGGTCATGCGCGACCAGCGGCTGATCTCGTCGATGCTGCGGTAGCAGCCGACGCAGATCCGTTCCTCGGGGTGCACGACGCAAAGCTTCACGCAAGGCGAGGCGATTTCGTCGCGTTTCCAGACGTCGTCCTTCACTCCGCCACTCCCGCCATCACCTGCTGCCAAGATGCGCCATCCGGTCCAGCGCGCCTTGCAGGATATAGCCTGCCGCCACCTGATCGATCACCTCTTTCCGACGCTTCCGGGACGTATCCGCCTCCAGAAGCGCCCGTTCGGCCGCGACGGTGGATAGCCGCTCATCCCAATAGCAGATCGGCAGGTCGGTCAGCTTTTCCAAATTCCGCGCGAAGGCCTGGGTTGCCTGGACACGGGGGCCGACCGTACCGTCCATGTTCAGCGGAAGGCCAAGGACGATCCCGGCCGCCCCGCGCGCGGACAAAAGCGCCAGCAGCTTCGCCGCATCCAGCGTGAATTTCTCGCGGCGGATCACCTCGATCGGAGTGGCCACTTGCCGCCGTAGGTCCGAGAGCGCGACACCGATGGTCTTGTCTCCGAGATCAAGGCCCGCGACGGCCCGGTTCGGGGGCAGGGCGGCGACGAAATCCTCGACCGACGCACAGATCACGGGTTCAGCCCCGTTTCCACCGCAGCCAGCCGCAGGAAGGAAAGTTCGGCTGGCCGCCCGGCGAAGCGCACCTTCGCTTCGTCATAGACTGCCTGCGCCTGATCCAGCCGCTCCAGCACCGCCAGGGACCGGATCAGGCGGTTCCAGTCCTCGACATTGCCGCCCTCGCTTGCCAGTCGATCAGAAAGCTGCGCGACCATGCCCTCTATCATCGCCTGACGTTCTTCCGGGCTCATCTCGGCGGCAGCCGTCATGTCGCCAGCCGAGGGACCGCGCTGGGCGGGCAGGCTGTACCTCACCCCGGCGCGCCAGGCGACTTCCTCGATCTGCGCCCGGAGCGGTTCGATCCAGGAAGCATCTGCCGGCCCAGTCTCCAGCAGGTCGCGCCAGAGCGCGAAGCCGCGGTCATAGCGCCCGCCCTGCACGAACATCAGGCCCGCGTAATAGCGCGCAAGGCCCTCGGTCGGATCCAGCGCCAGCGCCTGCTGCAATTCGGCCTCCGCCTCGGGCGAGACATAGCCGCCCGCCGCCGCGATGAGGATTTCGGCCAGCGCGGCATGGTCTTCCGCCGTTGCCTGCATTCCTTTCAGCTCGATCAGCCGGCGTTGCGCCGCCTCGCCGGCGGGGAAATTGCCAAGCGCGGCCTCATTGCGCGCCAGAAGTTCCAGCCCGCGAAGTTCGTCCGGGCGTTCGGCCACGGCGGTGCGCAGGGCGTCCATCAGCCTGAGGAATTCCGGGTCCGCCTCGGGTGGAGGCATCCGGGCGGCCACGGCCACTGCCTCGGCCTGGCTCGGGCGGTTCGCCATGCGTTCATCGGCTGCGGCAAGGCGGCGCTCGACGGGCAGGTCGGGATAGCCGGGCGCGCCGAGATACCAGTAGCCGGCGAGCGTGCCGCCCAGGATCGTCGCCGCGACCAGCACCGCCACTGGCGCGACCGGTGCCTCTGACGACCGGCTGTCGGCCCCGCGCTGACGGTCGAGGTCAAGGACCCGGCGCCCGATCTCGGCGCGCAGACGCTCGGCCTCATCGGTGCCGATGGTGCCTCGCGCAAGGTCGCGGGCGATCTCTGCCATCTGGTCCTTGTAGACGGCAAGGTCCGCCTCGGCCGTGGCAGCCTCGGCCCGGCCCCGGCGCAGCGCCTGGATCAGAAGGGCCGCCACCGCCACTGCGGCCAGCAGCGCCACTGCCCAGAAATCCCAATCCGCCATTGCCGCCGCCCGCGATGTTCCGTCGCGCCCGATGTAGTCCTTCGGGACAGTCCACGAAAGGGGCAATCGGCCGCAGGCTCCCGCACAATCCCGGACGCGTCGCCGAATGTCGCATATTTCCCGATTGTGCCGCGAATGTCTGCGGCTAAAACCGGCAACCGATCATAGAGAGAGCAGACGGACGCAAGGTCCGATCTTCCAGACGAGGCCCCGATGAAGCGTTATTCGGTCTTTGCCATCGCCCGCGAGGCAGCACGCTACCACATGGGATGGGAGCGGGCCTGGGCCTCGCCCGAACCCAAGGCGTCCTACGATGCAATTATCGTGGGGGCAGGGGGCCACGGGTTGGCCACGGCCTATTACCTGGGCAAGAATTTCGGCATCACCAATGTCGCGGTGATCGAGAAGGGCTGGCTTGGCGGTGGCAACACCGGGCGGAATACGACCATCATCCGCTCGAACTACCTGCAGGACCCCTCGGCCGCGATCTACGAGAAGGCTCGTAGCCTTTACGAGACGCTGAGCCAGGAGCTGAATTACAACGTCATGTTCAGTCCGCGGGGCCTGCTGATGCTGGGCCAGACCCATCATGAAGTGCGCGGCTATCTGCGCACGGTCCATGCCAATGCGCTGCAGGGCGTGCAGACGGAATGGATCTCGCCGCAGCGGGTCAAGGAGCTGGTGCCGATCATCAACATCGACGGCCCGCGCTATCCGGTACTCGGGGCGCTCTACCAGGCCCGCGGCGGCACCGCCCGCCACGACGCCGTCGCCTGGGGTTATGCCCGTGCCTGCTCGGCGATGGGGATGCACATCATCCAGAACTGCGAAGTGAAGGGCGTGCGGTCGGAAAACGGCAACGTGACTGGCATCGACACGACCAAGGGCTTCATCGGCTGCAAGAAGCTGGGCATGGTCGTCGCCGGCCATTCCGGCCAGCTGGCCGAGATGGCGGGCTTCCGCCTTCCGATCGAGGCCGTGGCGCTTCAAGCCCTTGTCTCGGAACCGATCAAGCCTTGCATGGACGTGGTCGTGATGGCCAACACCGTCCATGGCTACATGTCGCAATCCGACAAAGGCGAGATGGTGATCGGCGGCGGCACCGACGGCTTCAACAACTACACCCAGCGCGGCAGCTTCCACCACATCGAGGAGACGCTCCGCGCGCTGGTCGAGACCTTCCCCATGATCAGCCGGCTGAAGATGCTGCGCCAGTGGGGCGGGATCGTGGACATGACCGGCGACCGCTCGCCGCTGATCTCCAAGACGCCGCTTGGCAACTGCTTCATCAACTGCGGCTGGGGCACGGGCGGGTTCAAGGCGATCCCCGGCTCGGGCTGGGCGATGGCCGAACTGATGGCCAAGGGCGAGCCCGGCCCGCTTGCGGCCGAGTTCAGCATGTGGCGCTTCAAGGAAGGCCAGTTCATCGACGAATCCGTCGCCGCGGGGGTGGCGCACTGATGTTCGGACGGCGGCGTCTTTCTGCCGATGCGCCGCAGCGCCGGAACCCCCTTACCGGGGGGCGAGTTTCCATGCCAGTTCATCATTGCATGGAGATTTCCAAATGGCTGACCAGGACAACTACAAGACCTACGTCCGCGAAACCCGCACGACCGAAACCTCCGGCGCGAGCATGGCTCTCATCGTCGGCGGGCTTGTCGTTGCCGTGGGCTTCATCCTCTGGCTTGTGTTCGGCGGACCGGGCCCCGTGTCCACCACGCCGACCGGCAGCGACACCAATGTCACAATCGAGCCGCCGGCGGCTCCGGTTGACAATTCGACCAACCTCACCATCCAGCCGACCGCCCCGGACGCCGCGGCCCCGGTTGACGGTGCCGAGCCTGTTGCCCCGGCTGGCGAGGCCGAGCCTGTGGCTCCGGCCCAGCCGTAACCCTTGCGGCGGGCGCCCTGGGGCGCCCGCCCTTTCAGACTGCGGGGGCTGAGACATGGTCCGCCCCCTCGGCACTTTCGGGATGCGCCGTCCGTGGCGACTGGACGCGCCCATCCTAGCCATGCTGCTCAACGCTGCGCATGACCGCCACGAAGGCCGCGTCTTTGCGGTCGAGGTCGGGTCAGGCACCGGCGCGGGCGGCCCCGGCCTTCTGGACCGCTTCCGCAATGAAGGCTGGTCCGGCCTGTTGATCGAGCCGCATCCCGCCCATTTCGCCGCGCTTGAGGCGCTGCACGCCACCAGCGACCGCGTGGCGGTGCTGAACCTTGGCATTTCCGACATTGCCGCGAACCTGCCGCTGCACTTCCTGACGCCCGAGGCACTGGAACGGAACCCCAAGCTCGCGCGGCACCGCGCCTCCATCATCCGGGACCGCATCCTGCCGCGCGGTGCCACCGAGGCCGATCTCGAAAGCGTCGAAGTGCCCTTCATCCGCCTGGACTCCGTCCTGAGCGAGCTTGGGATCAAGACCGCTCATGTGCTGGTGGTCAATGCCGGTGGGCATGAGGAACAGGTGCTGCGCAGCGTCGATCTCGCCGAGGTCGGCCCGACGTTGGTCCTTGTCCGCTCGGTCGCGGCAACGCCCGCAGACGAGGCCATCGTCGATCTTCTGCAGTCTGCCGGACTCGCCCCGTTCCGGGTCGGCGGCTGGCTGGCCGGGCTGGCCCCGGGCCTGAGCGTCCCGCTGGACGAGCTTCTTACCTTCTTCAACCGCGGCATCGGTCAGACCGAGGTCGAGGAATGATCCCACTGCATCACCCGGAAGGACCGCCATGCTGATCCTTGAATGTCCATATTGTGGCGTGAAGGCCGAAGAGACCGAGCTCTCCCCCGGCTATGAGGCGCATCTGAAGCGCTTCGGGCCCGGCTCCTCTCCGGAGGAGTTCGAAGCCTACATGTTCGCCCGCAAGAACCCCAAAGGCGTCCATTTCGAACGCTGGCGGCACAGCTACGGCTGCGGCAAGTGGTTCCTTGCCGCCCGCTGCACCGCCACGCTGGAGGTGTTCGGGACCTACCCCGCGCAGACTTCCGAACCCCCCGCCGACATCATCGCGAAGATCCAGGCCCGCCGGCCTGACTGGAAGGGCTACAAATGAGCACGCGTCTCGCCAAGGGCGGCCGGCTGATCGACCGGACCGCACCCGTCGAATTCACCTTCAACGGCAAGCGCATGAAAGGCTTCCAGGGCGATACGCTGGCGGCCGGGCTGCTGGCGAATGACCAGGTTCTGGTCGGCCGCAGCTTCAAGTATCACCGCCCGCGCGGCATCGTCGCCTCGGGGCCGGAAGAGCCGAACGCGCTGGTGAATCTCGGGTCCGGCGGGCGGCTGGAGCCGAACCAGCGCACCACGACGACCGAGTTGTTCGACGGGCTGGAATGCAGCTCGCAGAACCACTGGCCCAGTCTGGAATTCGACGTGGGTGTGGTGAACAACTATGCCTCGCGTTTCATGCCCGCGGGCTTCTACTACAAGACCTTCATCCACCCGCGCCCGGCGTGGAAGCACCTGTTCGAACCCATCATCCGTCGCGCCGCAGGTCTGGGGCTGGCACCGACCGAGCGCGACGCGGACCGTTACGAACAGGCCTATGCCTTCTGCGATGTGCTGGTGATCGGGGCAGGGGTCGCGGGGCTCAAGGCCGCCAAGGCCGCGGCGGATGCCGGTCAACGCGTGATCCTCTTGGAACAGGCCCCGGTGCTGGGCGGCCGTGCCCCCGTCGATCAGGCAGAGGTCGATGGCCAGCCGGTCGAGGGCTGGCTGGCAGCCATGGAAGCGGACCTCCTGGCCCGCGACAGCGTGACGATCCGCACCCGC
>JARFTV010000082.1 GCA_029289325.1 Alphaproteobacteria bacterium | reverse complement strand
TCAGGGGCATCAAAACAGGCCGTTTGCAGTTTCCAATATCACTACTAAACGACCGGTTGGCTGGGTTCGGCAGGGGGAGACGTGATTGCTCAGTCCTCGGAGCGCACGATCAACTCATCAATGTCGAGCCCGGCCTCCGCGATTTGCTGGTTGATATCCATGCGGCCATCGAAGATGAACAGGACGAAGGCGGCATCGTCACGCAGAGCGTAGAATATGTTATGACGGCGGCGGAAAATCAGCCGTCGGATGCCACGAGGGGCATGCCAAAGATGGCCGATCTCGGGGTTGGCGGCGATGGTATCCCGGATGAACCGGTCGATGTCGTGCTGAAATCTGTCCGCGAGGCTCTCCGAATAGAGCCTGTCATGGTCCCAGATCGCCCAGAGGCAGTCCTCGGCCGCTTCCGTCAGGAAGACCCTCATGGGTCAGGATGCCGGGTCCGGAACCGCGCCAGGCGTTGCTCGATGGCTTCGTCCGTCATTTCGGTCACACGCCCTTCCGCAGCATCGGTCAGGCCGGCCGCAATGCCGCGCTCGATGCGCAGGGCAACCAGCTCTTCCCAGTCGGCCACCGAAACCGTGACAGCGACCGGACGGTCTTTCTTGGTTAGCAAGACAGGTTCCCGTTGCGCCGCGTCGATGAAGCGCCCGAACTCCTTGCTGGCGAGGGTGGCGGACATGGTCTTCATGACAGACTCCTTGATTTCAGATCCGGATTATACGGATATTCCGGATGAAAGAAAGCGATGAAACCGTCACAGCCCCGCCGCCTTGGTCAGGTTGACGCGGAACCTGTCGCGGCGGCGCTGGTAGCGGCGGGTCATCTCGGCGCTGGCGTGGCCAAGCTGCTTCTGGATGTAGCGCTCATCGACCTCGGCGCTGCTCGCCAGCCCCGCGCGCAGGGAGTGGCCAGAGAACAGGCGCAGCCGCTCGGCCTCTGGCAGGTCGGGACGCAGTCCTGCCTCGCGGACGCAGGACTTGATCAACCGGGCGACGTGCTTGTCGGAGAGCCGCTCTGAGGTGGCCTTGAGCCCGTTGCGAGAGACGGCGACGAACAGGGGGCCGAAATCGATGCGGCCGTAGTGCAGCCATTGCGTCAGCGCATGGACGGGACAGGTCTGATCAGAGGAGCCCCGGGCAATTTCCACCTCGCGCCAGCCGGTCTTGCCGCGCAGGGCAATCAGCACGCCGTTCTCCAGGATTTCCACCCAGCCGCCACTGTCAGGCGTGTCGTCCTTGCCGTGATCAAGGCTCACAATCTCTGACCGCCGCAGGCCGCCCGCGAAGCCGATCAGCAGGATGGCGCGGTCGCGCAGGCCGCGCAGATCGTGGGGCAGGGTGGCCAGCATGTCTCGCAGGTCTTCCGGCAGGATGGCCTCTTTCTGTGCCGGTGGCCGTGCGTGCTTTCGGCGGATGCCAGCCAGGACGCTGGCAATGTGGCGGTCCTTGCGGTCCAGTCTCTCGCCGCGCTGCGCGTAGCCCCAAGTCAGGCCGGACAGCCGCCGCTCTATTGAGGAGACCGAGAGGGGTCGGGCCGCCGACTGCGATGGGGCCTTGCCGCCCGGCGCTGCCAGATCGGCGATGTAGAGCCCGATCAGCTGGGGCGACGAGGGCAGGGGGTCCGCGCCGCGCATCCGGCACCAGCGGGCGAAATGAGCCCAGTCCTTTGCGTAGGCGTATCGCGTGTTCTCCGACGCCGCTTGAAGCGCATAGTCCCGCGCAGTTTCGACGAGGCGGTCCAGCGCGCCAGAGCCAGCGACGTGCGCGGGCAGGGCGATCGTGTCGCGCGCCCTATCAGCTCGCTCGTCCCCTTCGTGGCGATCGGGAGGTCCCGGGGGGTTTGAAGGCGATTTCTCGGGTGTTTCGGTCATGCCTCTGAGCATATCTTCTTTATGTCCGATAATGTAAGATTATTGGACGTAAATGGATTGTGCAAGTTGGGGCGGTTTATGCGCTATTTTCTGGTAAAAAGCGCCGTTGCAAATTAGCGTGATCGCATGAGAAAGACCCGCGTCACGCCATCAGAACCCCTCCCGATGCTGGCTCCTCTGCCGGACTGGATCACCGCCAAGCAGCCGGAAACGCTTGAGGTGGCCGCGTTCCGGTCTGGGGCCGCATTGGCGCACCTCGCTCTGGCGACGGCCGCCGATCCTGTGCCGCAAGCCCTGTGGCGTGACCGGCTGGCGCTGGCGGCGGCTGAGGTTTCAGCAGGTATCGCGGGACGCCGCGAGGGAGCCGGTGCGCTGCGCGATGCCCTGCATCTGTCCAAACCGGGCGATGACCCCGGTCCTGCGGGAACCATCCTGCGGCAATGGTCGCGCGCCGTGTCGCGGTCGATCTCGGCGACAAATCTGGGCCGCGCGCTGGAAGGTGTCGCGCCGGAGCGGATTGCTCTGAGCCTTGATGTCACCTTGCCAACCCCGGTCGACCGCGCGGCGCAGGTCATCGAGGCCGTGCTGACCGACAATCCTCGGGACGAGATTGCGGCCTTGATCCTGGCGGATGCAGTGCTTGCGCTGGCCCTGGGGCGGGATCATCTGCTGCCGCTTCTGGGCCCTGTCATGACAGCGCGCGCCCTGCGCCTGCGGGGCGATGATCTGCGGCTTTGCTGTCACCGGGCTGCGGTGAAGGGCGTTCAACAGGCGCTGCCCCTTGCGGGCGAACTGGCGCGCGGGGCCGCACGGCTGCGCGCTGCGGTGCCGAAGCTGCGGGCCAAGGGGGCCGCGCGGGCGGTGGAGCTGTTCCTGTCGCAGGATGCGCTAGCGCCCGGAGCCCTGAGCTTCATGTCGGACCGGGCGGCGCGGCGGCTGTGCGATCGGCTGGTGGGCCTTGGCGTCCTGCGCGAACTGACCGGGCGCGACACGTTCCGCCTGTATGGGGTCTGAGCATGGCACGGCGCGAAGACAGAGGGCTTGACCGGGAACTGGCTGATCTGCCGCCCGATCTTCGCTGGCGGGAATGGCTGCGCCGGATCGAGGCGGTGCTGTTTGCCAGCGCCGCGCCGGTCGCGCGCGAGGATCTGGCGCGTGTCGTGGGGCAGGGGGCCTCGGTCGATCTGCTGATCGAGGATCTGGCCGCCGATCTTGAGGACCGCCCCTATGAGGTGGCGCAGGTGGGGGCCGGGTGGATGCTGCGGACCAGATCCGCCTATGCGCCCGCGATCCGCGCGGCGGCGGATGTGGGGGGACAGGCCCTGAACCTGTCAGAGTTCGACCTTGCCGTGCTGGCGGCGATTGCGTTTCACCAGCCGATCAGCCGTGACGGGTTGAAGGACATCTTCGGCAAAGAGATCAGCCGTGATCTTATCGGGCGGTTGGCGGATCGTGGCATGATCGGCACCGGACCCCGGGAACCCCGCCGCGGAGCGCCTTATACCTTCGTCACCACCGATGCCTTCCTCGCCGCCTTCGGGATGACATCCCTGCGCGACCTGCCCGATCCTGAGCAACTCGCCGATGCCGGCCTGGCGGGATCTTCGCAAGCCCCTGACGTGTAAAAGGCAGCTTGGGATGAGCTGCAAGCGGTGTACCGATCACACCGCTTGCGGCGCAATTCCAGGGGAGGAGATCGTCGATCCGGCTCTGCTTGTGGCCCCGGACGATGGCGGAGAGCGTGGCTGACAGCCAGGCGGGGGGCCGACGACGTTCATCTTGCAGGTCTCGATCAGCTTGCGGCGAGCATGGGCCAGCAACAAGGGGGCCTGACCCAGGGATCTCAATGGCCCTTTCCCGCCAAGCCGTATTCACGAACAGCCGCAACCAGAATTTCCGCAAGACGAAGGAAGGGACGGGAGGCACGGATCGAATTGCGGTAGGTGATCCCCGTCATGATCGACCAGTGGTATCCGGGCACTTGCAGCGCGCGCAGACCCGAGGCGAAGCGCGGGTGAAGAAGCGGCTCGGGCAGGCTGGTCAGGAAGCCTTCGTTCCGGACCAGATCCAGCGCAAGCGACAGCGAGTGCGTAGACACCGTGCTGCGCGGCGGGGCGACGCCCGCTGCGGCGAACATGCGGTCCAGATGGTCGAGGGCCATCGTGTCGTAGCTCAACTGAACCCAGGCGCGCTTGGCCAGCGCGGCGACCGGCACCTGCGGGCAGGCGGCCAGCGGATCGTCCGCGGCGGCGACGATCCGGTTGATCTGTTCGTAGAGCGGGATTTCGGCCAGGTCCTCAAGCGGCTTGTCCGTCGCGCTGCGCAGTCCGCCGATATAGAGCCCGATCTCGCCCAGAGTCAGCTTCGGCAGCAGGACCGAGCCGACACCGGTGCGCACCGTCAGGCCAAGGTTGGGAAATTCGCCGGACAGTGCCGACAGCACGCGCGGCATGAAGGCGGCCTCGTAGGTCGGCCCCACGCCGATGTGCAACTCGCCGCGGGCGCCGTCGCGGGTGGCGTTCAGGTCGATCAGCGCGCCGTCCCACTGCGCCTCGATTTCGCGCGCCCGGGACAGCAGCACCTGTCCGGCCTGGGTCAGCACCACACCGCGCGAGGATCGCTCGAAGAGCGCCGACCCAAGGAAGTTTTCCAGTTCGCGCAGCGACTTGGTCAGCGCGGGCTGGCTGGTGTTGAGCTGCCGCGCGGCTGCCTGAAGGCTGCCCAGTTCGGCGGCGGCCAGAAAGTGCCGCAGACGCCAGACCTGATCCATTGCGATAACTTCCGTTTATATCTCTGATCCAAAACAGTATTACCTGTTGCGGCCGGGGGTGTCTAGCATGACGGGCCGAGGCTACCCGAAAGGCACCCATCCGATGCGCGCGGTCTTTGTCCTGTTCGATTCGCTCAACCGCCATGCGCTTGGCTGCTATGGCGGCGCGGGCATCGCCACGCCGAACTTCGACCGCTTCGCCGCCCGCGCGGTGACCTTCGACAACCACTACGTCGGCTCGCTGCCCTGCATGCCGGCCCGGCGCGACATGCACACCGGGCGGCTGAACTTCATGCACCGCTCCTGGGGCCCGCTGGAACCCTTCGACAATTCGATGCCCGACATGCTGCGGCAGGCGGGCGTGCACAGCCACCTGATCTCGGACCATTTCCACTATTTCGAGGACGGCGGCGCGACCTATCACAGCCGCTACAAGACCTGGGAATTCATCCGCGGGCAGGAATACGACCCCTGGATCGCCATGGTCGAGCCGCCGCTCGACCGCTTCAAGGCGATGTATTCGGACAAGCACTACAACGTGCCGACCGAACCCAAGCGCCGCCAGCACCAGATCAACCGCGAGAAGATCCGGGCGGAGGAGGATTTTCCCGGCCCCGCCTGCTTTGCCCGCGCCTTCGCCTTCCTCGAGGACAACCGGGGCGCCGACAACTGGTTCCTGCAACTGGAATGTTTCGACCCGCACGAGCCCTTCTTCGCGCCCGAGAAATACCGCGAGCCCTACCGCACCGGCTACAACGGCCCGATCCTCGACTGGCCGAAATACGCCCCCGTGAAGGAAAGCCCCGAGGAGATCGCCGAGATCCGCGCCAATTATGCCGCGCTGGTGGCGATGTGCGACGCCTGGTTCGGCAAGCTGCTGGACCATTTCGACGCACACGACCTGTGGCGCGACACCTGTCTGGTGCTGACCACCGATCACGGCTTCCTGCTGGCCGAGCACGACTGGTGGGGCAAGAACCTGACGCCCTATTACGAGGAGATCTCGCATATCCCGCTGATCCTGCACCACCCCGGCCATGCCGGGCGGGCCGGGCAGCGGGTGGCGGCGCTGACCCAGACCACCGACCTGATGCCGACCTTCCTGGACATCTTCGGCCAGCCGGTCCCGGCCGAGGTCACGGGCCGGTCGATCCTGCCGCTGATCGAGGGCGCCGCGGGGCCCTCGGCGCTGGCCTTCGGGATGTTCGGCGGGCCGGTCGGCGTGACCGACGGCGAATACAGCTATTTCCGCTATCCTGCCGATCTTTTCGACGAGCGGCTGGGGGAATACACGCTGATCCCCACCCACATGACCGGCTTCTTCACGCTGAAGGAACTGGCCACCGGCCGGATGGCCGGCCCCTTCGACTTCACCAAGGGCCAGAGGCTGATCCGCTACGACGCGCTGAACGAGGCGCGCCGGCCGCCGGGGCTGGACGGAACCCAGTTCGTCGCCTTCGACTCGGCGGTCTATCACAACGCGACCGATCCGCATCAGTTGCACCCGATCCGCGATGCGGCGGTGGAGGCCCGGCTATCGGCCGAGATCCTGCGCATCCTGCGCGCGCATGACGCGCCGCCCGAATATTTCGCCTGGATGGGGCTGGAGGCCCCGCGCGGGCATGACTGACACGAAACCCAGGGGAGGAGAGGCAAGATGATGAAGTTCCTGATGGCAAGTGCGGCGGCGCTTGCCCTGGCCGGCGGTGCGGCTGCCGCCAAGGACCAGCCCGACATCACCATGGCGATCAACCAGTCGCCCTGGCTCAACGCCTTCGTGGCGATGGTGGATCGCTACGAGGCGGAGACGGGCAATGTCGTGACGCTCGACGTGACGCCCTTCGGCGGGCTTCTGGAGAAGATCCGCAACTCGGTCCGCGACAGCACCGGCACCTACGATCTGGTCAACATCAACTCCTTGTGGCTGGCCGAGATCTACGCGGGCGGCTTCCTCGCGCCGCTCGACACGCTGCGGCCGGGCTATGCGTTGCAGGACGGGGTGCTGACCTACGGCATGACCACCAACTGGGACGCCGCCACGGGCTCCTTCGCTGAGGGGGGTGCGCTGATGGGGGTGCCGGTCAACGGCAACGTCCAGGTGCTCTATTACAACCAGGAAGTCTATGACCAGCTCGGCCTGAAGGTGCCGACGACCTGGCCCGAACTTCTGGC
>JARFTV010000081.1 GCA_029289325.1 Alphaproteobacteria bacterium | reverse complement strand
GACAGGCAAGCGATCGTCTGGCCATCCAGGCAGACGAGCTGGATGCCATCGCTGCGGCCAGACGGGAGTTGTCGGCCGTTGGCAACAACCTCAACCAGATCGCCCGTCTAGGGGCGGTCGGACGCCTGACCTGGAATGCCCGCGATGCCGCCCTCGTGCGCAAGTTGGGGGCGCGGGTCGATGACCTGGTTGAAGAGGTGGTCCATCTCCTCTCGGCACTGAGGGCCAAGCAGGGACTTCGCGATCAAGCCTCTTCTTTCGTCCCTGCCGCTGACGCCTCTGCCGAGGCGCCCAAATGACCCACTCGCCTTCCGTCGAGGATCTGGTTCTCGGTCATGTTCTCGATGACCGGCGTCGTGGGCGCGGCGGTGGCGACGGCGCGTCGCCCCGTCTCGGCTCACCCAAGGACCGTCAGTCCCGGGCACTTCTGCGCAACGCGGGCGGGCCGTGCGGCTGGCAGTCGGTCGTCAAACGGATCGCAGCGGGCAGTGCCCGAACGCCGCAGGAACTGAAGCGCCTTCTCGACTATGTGGCCCGGGAAGAGGGGGTGCAGAGCACCTGGTGTAATCTGGCGGGCTATGAGCGTGACTTCGATCCTGCGCGAACAGAGAGGACGGCGGACATCTGGTCTTCGACCTGGGCAGGCGCGCCGCGTCGTGGGCATGCGGATCACATCGTCCTGAGTTTCCCGCGCGGGGTGGACGCCGAGTGCGCCGAGGTCATCGCCCGGGAATGGGGGCAGGCCGTGTTCGGGTCTGGTGAGTATGGGGATGTCTGGCGCTACGTCGCTGCCCTTCACAAGGACACTGACCACCTGCACGCGCATTTCGTGGTCGACAAGCATGGCATCGAGGAAGGTCGCTTCTTGTCGATCTGTCGTCATGCCGCGCTGAACTTCGATGTGATGCGCGAACTTCACGCTGAGATCAGCCAGTCGCATGGGCTGAACATCCTTGCCTCATCGCGCCTTTCGCGCGGCATCATCGAGAATCCGCCGCGACAGTCAGAGTTGCGTGCCTCGCGAGAGGGTGGAAAACCCACGCCCCCTGCCCCGCCGCCGCTGACGGACGGGGAGCGCAGTCGGCGGCTTGCCGCGCTGCAGGGCTTCGCCCGCGAATACGACGCCTTGGGCGACCTCGCAGGTCTCGCCGCCAGAAGCGGCGCCGGTACGGGCAGCTCTTCCTACCTTTCCCGGCTGGCGCAGGCGCTTGGCGCTTCTGCCGCTGCTCTCAGACAAGGAGTTCCCCTGATGCCAGATCTCTCGCTTCACGCCGAAGGCGACCCCGCCGCGCGGATTGAGGCCGCGCGCAGCGAGATGATCGCTTCGGCCACCGAGGCCTGGGAGGCAATCCGCGCTATGGAACCCTCCGCCGAGCGGGTCGCGTTGGAGCACAGATTTGCCGCGCAGGCGCGGGCCTCCTTGAAGCTTGCTCCCGACAACCTGCTTCTGGCCCAACATGCCCGGGTTCTGGAGCCAGGCGACGACCCTTACCATAACGCGACCCTCGCATCGCTGGCGCGACTGGACCAGGGCCAGACCGAGGGCGTTTCGCTCGACGCGGGTCTGCGCGCCACGCTGGCCCATGTCCGGGAAGAAGTGGGTGAGAGGTTGTCGGCACTTTTCTCCATTCGGGAGGACGAGCTTCGCATCGCAGGCACATCCGTCGAAGAAATGGTTGCGCGGTTCACATTGGCGGAACGCAGCGAAGGACAGCGGGCAAGCTGGATCGACGCGCAGCCGAACACGATGCAGAAGGTGTTCTGGATGGAGACGGAGCGTGCGCTCGGTCAGGAGATCGATGGCGCGCTGAAAGGCCTCGATCTGGCCCATGCCCTTACCGAAGCTCTGGCAAAGGATCAGCTCCTCACCGCCGATCGGCATTCGCGCCTGTCAGAGGTGCCCGCGCTCGAGACAATCGTCGGCCGGATGCATGACACCCTGAAGCCCGAGGACCTGGACCGCGTTCGGTCTGGGGACCTCGCTCCGCTCAACAAACAGGTTCGCGATCCAGCGCTCCGGGCTGCGGTGGCGCATGAGTTGAAGAACGAGGGTGACCTTGGTGCATCGAATGAGGTCGGACCTTGGGCTGACCTAGCACGGGCGCAGCATCGCGCTGCGGAACTCGGTCAGCGCGACCGCACCATCGAGCGCGACACCGGCCACGAACTCTGAGGACAGATCCATGCTTTCGAACCTCGACACCGCCTGGCGGTATCCGCTGGCGCTGGTCCTTGGCCTCCTGACCGGTCTCTACATCGGCGGCATGCTGGCCACGATCTACGTGATCACTGCCTTCCGCGAGAGCCTCGATACCCTGAGCCCGATGGGCCCCTGGTTCCTGCGCTATGCTTGGGCCGACCTTGTCGCGCGGCCTTCGGTCCTGCAGGGCGCGCTCATCATCACAGGTGCCGTGACGGTCGCACTAACGCTGGTCGGTCTTGCCGGGGTGCATCGTGGGCGGCTCAACCAGTACGACGACGCGCATTTCCAGTCGCGCCGCGAGTTGAAGCGCAACCACATGGTCGGGACCCTCGATCAGAACGGCTTCATCTTCGGCAAGCTCGGCCTCCCGAAATCCGATGCGTCCTTCGTGATGGCGCCGCCCGACCGCTTCCCGCACGCGATGATGATCGCACCTACTGGTCGGGGAAAAGGTGTCGGCTTCGTCATTCCGAACCTCCTCCACTTCTCAGGCTCAGCGATCATCCTCGACGTGAAGGGCGAGAACTTTGCGAAAACCTCCATCCACCGCAAGCATGGCCTGAAGAACGGCATCTGGTACTTATCGCCCTTCGATGAAGACCGTGGCTCGCACCGGTTCAATCCGCTTGCCCGGATCGCCGCCCTGCCCTCCGCCGAGCGTCAGTACACCGCGCTAAACTCGATGGCCGATCTCTTCCTCATCCCGGAAGGTGAAAGCGCACAGAGCTTCTTCAACGCGGGCAAGCGGCTTTTTATCGCCTCCTGTCTCTACGCCATCGAGCAGCGCCGCCCGACTTTGGGGTTTGCCGGCGAAATCATGGCTGGGGGCGGCGACAAGAAGAAAAGCTACACGACCATTGCTGAGACCACGAACATCCCGATCGTCTCCCGTACCTTCCTCGAGATGGCCGACGTCCCGGAAAAAACCCTCGGGGCCTATGTGTCTGTCATCCAGGGATCCGGTCTCGAGCTTTGGAACGACCCCGCGGTCGACAGAGTGACCTCGGCCAGCGACTTCGACTTCTCTTCCTTCCGCCGCGATCCCCAAAGCCTATACATCGTCGTCCAGCCCGAGCACCTGAAAACCTTGGCCCCCCTCGTTCGTTTGCTCTTTGCCGATGCCATCGCCTCCCTCCAGCGACGCGAGCCGGGACCGGACGAGCCCCATGCGGTAATGTTCCTCATGGACGAATTCGACCAACTCGGCCGTCAGCCCCTTGTCCTCTCCTCGATCAAGACCATCCGCAGCTTCGGCGGCCGTTTCTTTATCATCTCCCAGACCATTCCCGGTCTGGATGACATCTATGGCGAAACCGGGCGGCGCTCCCTGCAGGGCGGGGCTGGTGTGCAGATATACATGACGCCCCAGGATGATCGGACCGCCGAGGTGCTGTCGAATGCGTTGGGGAGATCCACCATCACGGCCGTGACCGAAAGCCAGTCGCGGGTGCGTGCACTTGAAGACAGCGCGAATGTCAGCAGGCGCTCAGAAGAGCGACCGTTGATCTCGGCGAACGAGGTGCTGCGGTTTCCGCTGGATGAGGTGCTGGTTCTGCCCGAGGGACAGTATCCGATACGGGCGCGACACATCCGGTACTATGAGGATCGGCACTTTGGGCCGATTGATCGGGCGAGGAACCTCCGCAACCTGACGACAGTTTTGGCTCGCGGATCAAAGGCAAGCGTCGACAGGGCAGCACTGCTGTCCGGACTGGCTATGGCAGGCGCGACAGTCGCAGCGACCGCTGAACAACTTCCTCAGGCAACTGCCGCCTTCCGACAACTCAAGGAAGCGGCGATTGGCCAACGCAGGATCGCACAGCGCAAAGGGCTGGTAATGCCGAGCGGCTGAATGATGGCAGATTCCCGACCAGCTGAGCTGCTGGCAGGTGAAATCTCAACAAGAGCGAGAGGACAGAGAATGGCAAGGAAGACGGATGCGGCGTTTGAGCCGACCGATCGAATGGTGGCTGCCGGTCGCAAGGCGATCGAAAAGATTGGGCGAGCCGAGGTGCGGGAGGACCTGGACGGTCTTGTCCGGGAGATTTGGCGAAAGATGGCGATGGAGGCTCAAAAGGAGCGGGAAGACACTACCGCCGCTATCTTGGCGAAGTTGGGGTAGCGACATTTGATAAACTGCCCCGGAATCTCGCGGGAAGAGCGCAAAGAACGGCTCTGCACGACCTTCACAGACACAGTATCTCCGCCACCCCGCGCCGCCCGCCCTGCCGCGAAAGCTGCACCACCAGGTCCACGCTTCCCTCGCAGTGCCGCTTCACCTCCTCGAACCCCATGCCCAGCCCGGCGGCCATCACCATGATCGCCAACCGGTCGATGGCCTTCCGCGCAGTGTCCGCATGGATGGTTGTGAACGACCCGCCATGCCCGGTGTTGATCGCTTCGAGGAAAGTCCGGCTTTCCTCGCCCCGCAGTTCGCCGAGGATGATCCGATCCGGCCGCATTCGGAGCGAGGCTTCGAGTAACCGCGCAGGCGTCCGTTCGCCTTGGGCACTGCGATCCGCTTTAAGGGCCACGGCGTTCTCCTGACGGGGGAACAGCTCATAGGCGTCCTCAATGGTCAGGATCCGCTCCCCCGGGTCCACCATCGACAACAACGACCGCGCGAAGGTCGTCTTACCGGTCGAGGTACCACCTGAGATCAGGATGTTCATGCGCTCCTCGACGCATAGTCGCATGGCCTCGACGACCTGCCCGGCCTCAGCAAGCTTCATCGCCTCCCCTGCCCTTTCCCGACGCTTGGCGTCGAGATCGACGAGAGCACCATGCAAGAGTCGCGGCTCGATCAGCTGATCGGCCGCGACCTTGAACGGCCGGAAGGTGATGGCCATCCCGCCTTCCACGATGGGCGGTGCGACTACCTGCGCTCGGATCGCCATGTCACCCCAGAGGATTTTTCCGGAGACGGTGGGCTTCTTGTCGGAGAATTGCACTCCGACGGCGGAAGCGATGGCCTGGCCGAGGTTGGTCGACAGGACTCGATCGATCGAGAGATGCGCGACCCGCTCCATGTGAGTCGCCCCTTTCTGCTCGATCCAGACCTTTCCATCCGGGTTGATCGCCACCTCGACCAAGTCGTCCCGCAGGAACAGCGGGGCGAGCGGCGTGAGGTAAGTCCCGAGGAAACTTGGCCGATCATCCATCACCAGATTTCCAAGTCGCGGTCGACCATGACCGTGATTGCGGCCCCGGGGGCGACGGTGATGATCGGCGGCAGGCTCGTATAGGCTTCGACCGCGGAACCCATGGCCGCGCTCAGATCCTCGCCCATGCTCTCGGCCGTGTCGGAACTAACCTCGTCGGTGTATTTCGCGGCGGCGACGGCGGGGGCGGCCCCGAGAAGGGAAATGAGTGCAGCCGACCCGAACCTCGCACCAAACCGGGTGTTGACCCTGCCCGTGATGCCGGAGCGACCTTGGGCATCGCCACCGAAGGCTTCCATCTGCACGGACTGCCCGTCCGGGGTGACGAGCCGCGTCCAGGCCACAAGAATGCGGCCCTGACCGATGGCCACGTCCGAGGAATAATCGCCGAAAAGGCGCGCGCCGGCGGGGATCAGGATTTGCGCCTGATCGAAGGACCAGACCGGTCGGGTCACGATCGCTGTGATCTGGCCAGGCAGGCTCGAATCGACCGCATTCTCAAGCGTCGCTTCGATCATCGTGCCTTGCAGGACGGTGTTCGAAGGATTGGCGATAACCTGGCTCACCTCGGTGGCGGTGGCTTCCCGCACCGACTGCACGAAATCCCGCCCCGCAGCATCTCGACCCTCGGCAGGGGCTTCGGACATCCCCATACCGGCATCCCCTGCCCCACCCTTTTGGCCATCGTCGAAGACGACCGAAGGCGAGGCCACGCGGGCCGCAAGCTGAGCCTCGCGCTCGGCACGTTTGGCGGCCAGATCGGCTTCTCGTGCGGCATCGGCGGCACTAGCTGTATCGGCGCTTGCCTTCAGGACGGCGATTTCCTGATCGAACTGCCGCCGCATGTCTTCCATGAGGGCAAGGTTCTGCGACTGCGCTTCTTCGAGAGCGAGCGCCAGTTCCTTGGCGGTCTGGTCCTTCTCGGCATCGGCCCTGTCGGCAAGATCCCCCAGCTCGCGCTGCAGCCGCTCCACCTCAGACTGGAGCGTGGCGTTCCGCGCTTCGAGGTCCTCCCGCTGTGAGGCCAGTTCCCCTTCGATGTCGGAGAACCCATCGCTCGCGGGTTTCGCGTCCGGTCCGGGTTCGATGGCGCCGAAGGGAGAGCCGCCCGCCTGATCCTGGAATTCCTCGACGGCGGAGGTTTCGACATCGGGGATGGCGCGGCTGGAGGGCCAAACTGTCCAGAGTGCAGCAAGGCTCGCCCCTGCTAGTAGCGCTCCCATGCCAAGTCGCTGCTGCCGGGTCATTTTCGGCTTGGGTCGCTCGACCTTGTAGTCTGGCTCAGTGCCCTTCTGCGGATCGGTCATTTCTGGTTGCGCCATGTCAGAACTCCCATCCCTGAAGCTTGGCGAGCAGGGCTGGGTCGGTGGTCACGCCGCCATCCACCCGCTCGATGCACAGAACCTGCGTCCCGATCCGGATCGAATAGGCGGAGCGCAGGCCCGAGACGCGGACGATGCTGCCGC
>JARFTV010000038.1:35327-41007 GCA_029289325.1 Alphaproteobacteria bacterium | reverse complement strand
GCTCGTCAGGCTCATAACCTGAAGGCCGCAGGTTCAAATCCTGCCCCCGCAACCACTACAGTCGAACTCAAACGAGCCGCGCCACCAGCGCGGCTTTTGTCATTCTGGACCCCCAAAGCCAGAAGACCCGCAAGCTCTCCCACCAACTCCAGAACAACCCGGCCCTCCACCGGAATCAGGCGGATCGTCGTCAGCAGACTGCGGATCAGCGTTGCGGTTTTGGCCTGCGAGGATGGATCGTGCAGCGCCTCGGTCAACTCCGCGACGTTCCACAAGCTAAGGCCGAGTATGGCGGGAGGGACTGTCCGCCGCCAAGCACACCGCAGCTTGAGGACGAGAACGCGAAGCTGAAGCGCCCGCTGCACGGTGCGGAGCGAGTGGTCGCCCGATAACCCCGAAATCCTTGAGGAGATGCCCCAGAATTCCTGAGAAGCCTTGCCACTTCCGCTATGGGCGCATTGCCATCATGCTGGAGCGCAAGGGCGTGTTCAGGTCGGGGACAACGGTACTCCAGTTCTCCGGCAATGCGATCCTGAAATGGGCTAAGATCAACAACGTCGAGTGACATTACGTCGACCCGGGCGAGCCACAGCAAGAAACGGCCATATCGAGGCGTTCAGCGGAAGCCTGCGGGTTGAGCGCATGAACGAAGAGATCTTCGGCAGCCTGGCTAATATTTACCGCAAGCTCGCCATCTGGCCATACGACTACTACACCGTCAGGCCACATTCCTCGATTGGCGACAGGACGCTCGCAGAAGCGCGCCGAGCGCGCTTAGGCAATACGAGGGCTCTGCGCCCGGAGCGCTTTCCCAGCCAAAGCCGACCACTACAACCCCAGGAGCCCCCGTTATGAACAAGAGACGACCAGGGGGCAGGTCCCCCAAGCGGATCAACGGGACCTACCCTAATGTGGGCCAATTCTGGACGCCGATAGAGGGCAGTCTTGCACGCCGATTTACAGGCGAAGGCCGCAGGGCGTGGCCCTGCGGATAATCATACTCTCGGGTGCCCGGATTCACCCTCTAGAACTTGGCGATGACATTGAGAAAGAGGCCTTGCTTTGCCGGCTCGATCCTCCGCATGTCATCCTGAACGCCTCCCCAAGAATAGCCAATACCGATACGAGCATTCGGGTTCACCTCGCGATAGATGCCGAGCAATGCACCGCTCTCGTAGGCCTCGGCGGTATCTGAGTGGAACAGCCTGCCTTCTCCGATGATATCCCACATCTGGGCCACCCGGTATTCCAGCCGAACGATTCCCAGATGGGCCGAGGAGTCCACTGTTGCTTCCGTGAGTCTGTCAGTCTGTTCCCGATGCCGGAATCCGTACTTCAGGCCCAAGGTCCAGCGTTCATTCAGGTCGTAGGACAGGGCAGCATTAAGAATGAAGCTCCGCTGCCGCGGGCCGTTCACATCACCATCGATGTTCACCTGGTCAGGCCCGGGCTGATCATCCAGAAGGATCAGGCCAAACAACGCGTTCAGGCGGTCATGCTCGACGGGACGGTAGGCAAAACCAATCCTGCCTTCCACGTAATGCCCATCGGGCATGGCGTCGTCGCCACCGCGCGATTTGACGATGTCCGCCGAGGCTACCAGACGCCAATCCTCGGACGCCTGGTAGGAATAGTTGCCGGACAGCAGCAAGGTATCCCGGTTTTCGACCGACGGGGAACCGGTCAGGCGGTCTTCACGGTATTCGACACGAAGCCGATAGTCATAATCATCGCCATTGCTGAAGGTCGTGCCAAAGGACAAGCCACGACGGTTGATCTTTCGGCCGTCAGTTTCATTGAATGTCCCATTGATGATACCCAAGGAATATTGACGGTTGGCGGTAGGGGAAAAGGTGACGCCATAGTTGCTGGCGATTGACCGGTCGCTCCCGGATCCCGCCACAAGGGTTTCGCTTGTCATCGCCCAGCGGTCATTGATCTTGCGATCCAGGCCGAAGCTCAGTCCCTGCCGGCCACTCTGGCCGTGCTGTGTGCCGTCATCATGCATGTTGATACGGTAGGTGGCCATATCATTCGGCCGATAGCTGATGCCGGCACGACCCGCCACACCTTGGCGCCCGTTGGACAGTTCGGCAGACACCGACAGCTTGTCGGACACGTCCATCTCAGCGCCGACACCGATGCGATCATCGGGCAGGACATCGCCCTCTGTATGAGCGGAGGTCTGTCCGAAGACCCACACACGGGCATCATCCATCAGGTCCCATGTCAGGCGCGCCGCAACGTCGGTCCGTGATCCGTTTTCCCCCGGCGACGCATCCAGCCGGAGATTGCGACGTTCCTGGACCGCCGCCTCTACCTCAAGGGTCAGATCTTCACGGACCTGCGACCTGATCCCAAGCCGGGTCATGGTCGTTTTCTTGTCGACCCCGCTCTGCGCCACTTCACTGCCAAAGGTCAGGATGACATTGCCCAATGCAACTTCGCCGGACATGCCGCGGCTGACCTGCCGCTCGACCGAGTTGTAATCCGGTGACCAGAACCCCGCCTCCCGGTTCTCGTACCAGGCCAGAACGTGGCCCTGACTGCCGATATCGGCCAGATCCAGTCGGCCCTCGGCGCGGATCGCATCAGCCTTCTGCCCAATAACACCTGCTGACGGCAGATCGGGCGCGAGGTCCATTCCGCCGGTCAGTGACAGGCGCGAACCGGGACCAGGGCCTTCGCTCTGGGCAACGTCCACCGAAAGATAGGTGCCTTCGTGCCGCTGCAGAAGAATGTCCGCGCCGGTCAGAGTATTGTCGGCCAGCCCCGTGGTTTCCCGCGAGCCGCTGGCCCCGATCCGCAAGTTCGGCGTGAGCCAGATTTCCCCCCGCCCACCGTAGGCATCGGCCAGATCGGCGCCCGATGACGGAACATAGTCATACTGAGCGACAAGGTTGATATCATAGTCCCCCAGAGGCCGGTCGGTAACCAGACCCGGACCTTGACTACTGGGCACGAGTGGCGCGTTCAGAATGACGACGCCTTGCGTGTAATCGATCCGGTAGTCGCGCCCTTCCACCAAGCGGCGGCTGGACAGGATCCTGCCGGATACAGGATCTCGCGCCTCGACGATCAGGGTTTCGGTCCCGGTCTCGATATCGCGGCGCGACAGGAAGTATGTGCTACCGCCAGTGCCGCGGAAGACATCCCGTTGGGTAAGTCGATCTATCTGACCCGCATAGGCCGTTGCAGTGGCCCGAGCCTCGCCGTTTGGCATGGCTTCGTTGCTTTCCCATCGGCTTAGCGCCCCGTACAGCGTCCGGTCCGTCCGGACGACACGCTCCAGATCGTCGTCCGGCCGGAAATCCCCCCACATCGCATACGAAGGTCCATCCTCCAGCCGAAGGAAAAGCCTGCCCGATGTCGGCGCGAGGTTTTCGGTCTTGGAGTCGTCCCCGGTCACAACCCAGACATCGCGGTCGTCGATCTGGCGCAGAACCTGATCTGGGAAACGCCGACCAAAGTTGCGGAAAAGGTCCCGGAACTCTGCTTCCCGTGTGTCGACCGAGGCGCGCAGCCGCACGCCGCTGGCCAGATATCCGTCCACAAAGCCAGAGACCCGACCCGAGGTCCACGTTTCATCTGTCGAGCTGTCGCGGCCGATCGTAGAATCTATGATGGCGGTGGCGAAGATGTCGCGATGCGGAATGATGATCTTCTGCTTGCTGCTCTGCCGTCCGGCAGTGATCACCACCTCATGCGTTCCCGGGGGAAATATCCGCTGCACTGTGACCTGTCGCCTCACGCCGGGCTTTATTCTTTCCCCCAGCAAGGCGACAGTCGCATCCGCGGGCAAATCTACGGCTGACAAGGTGACCAAGGCACCATGCACCGGAATGCCACGACGTGCGGTCTGATCTTCTGCCTGCAACAGCAGGTCGATATCCGGGGTCGTTCCGGTCTCGTCGCCGTTCCTTTCGGTCCGGACGATAGACTGCGCAAGCGTTTCGTCCCTGCGTCCACCCGCATCATAGACATGCAGGACATAGACCAGACTTTCCGGCCCATCCGACGGCATGACCCAAGGTGTCACCCCGTTCACGGTCGCAGGAATGACCGCAAGCGGCGCACCCGATCCGTCGGGATCAAAGATGGCGATCTCGGCGCGCTGAATCCAGGCCGGATAGTTCGTGATACTGGCAAAGCGAACGGTTTCGCCCGCCAGGTATGCGCGCTGTCCACCCGCTGTCACGGCGAGAACGGGTTTTGCCCCCAGCCCATCCACGGCCACCTGGAGACCAAGGCCGGTCCGAGCCTGATCCAGCTTCTTCAGTCGTGCCGTCGCGGCCGGTTCTCCAGAGATGTGTTTCCGGTCCTCGGTAATGCCGCTCTCGACGGAGATGGCAAAACCGTCCGAACCCAGGTCTCCGGCAGATTTATGCTCTGCGGACAACGAGGCCGGTCGAGCCACCACGTGTCCGGCGTTTGCGTGCAGGCATCCCTCGGGCAAGACCCCGCCGACAAGCGCGCAGTCCAGTTGTTCCGCCGCCACCGGGCTGGCCGCGAGGCCGGCAGAAACCGCCAGCAAGCACAAAACCCCGGTGTTCGAGGTCTTGTCGATGTTGTTCCGATCCAATGCCTGCTTCCTCATTTCCGTTTGTCCCGTCCCGCTGCACGCTCGATAAGCGCTTCAACTGTCAGGGAATATTTCCCGTGCTCAGCCCAGAGTTTGCGGATGTGGCGCTCGATGATCCGCAGCTTCTTGCTTGCTTCACGATTGGTTTCCGTCTCTGCCGCCTGATAGACAATTCGGACGACGGAGGGTCGTTTGGCGATGGACGCCACAAGCTCGCGCAATCCGTCGGAAAGAGCTGGTTTCAACGCATCCGGGCGGAGGAACGCCTTTTCCGAGATGTCTATGCGCGCAACAGGAGTGCGTGCCGCGCCAAAGTTCATCTTTGACAGCATTCCCGCGGTCGTACGGACAACCCTCGGGTTTTCGGTGGTCAGCCGATAGCCCGCTGGCAGGGTCCGTTCATCAAGCTTCAGCATGAAGTTCGACCCGATCTGACGTGGCAGGACCGCGCAAGGCAGACTGAACCTGCCATGCTCATCCGTCGTGACGGAGACCCCGTTCGGCGCGATCAGCCGGACGTTCGGCAAGCCGCGTTCCACCACTTCTGGCGAGACGGCCTTGCTCTTTGACTTCGCCGTGTTGAAGTAACCGTCCAGATTGCGATCATCGAAGACACGGCCAATCACTGTCGCGCATTGGAACACCGGATCGGGCTCGATGCGAACCGTTGCCCTGGCCTCTTCCGTGACCGGTTGTCCCGTCAATGGGTCGAAGGCACGCGCGCGATTGACGAAGCTTCCCACTTTCGCCGCGCCACTGACCACGACGTCATAGGTCACGACGCTGGTGCCCATGGGCGCGATCTCTATCGCGTCCCATTTCAACTGCTTCCCAGCCACTCTCGGTTCGACCGGCTGTCCGGCTACCGTTGCTGTATCGGGACGATAGCTGAACCCATTGGGCAGGATATCTACCAGATCGACGGTCTCCGATCTGTCGCCGGAGGAATTCCGCAGTCTCAACGTATAGGTCACAACATCGCCTGGCAGCGCGGAACCGGTGCTTGCCGCTTTTTCAAGCGTCACTGCCCCCAGGTGGGAGATCGTCACGCTGTCCTCGCCGGTGACCTCGTCCTCACCCTCAACGCCGCCCGGAGGC
>JARFTV010000038.1:0-35227 GCA_029289325.1 Alphaproteobacteria bacterium | reverse complement strand
TCAGCGTCACGTTGCCGGTGTTGGTCACCGTGAAGGTGTAGGTGATCTCATCGCCGACCGCAGCGAAGCCCTCGACATCGGCGGTCTTGACCAGCGTCAGCGCAGGCGAGGGGTCCGCGTTCACCGTCACGCTGTCCTCGCCGGTGACCTCGTCCTCACCCTCAACGCCGCCCGGAGGCAAGGCCCTGGCCGTGGCGGTGTTGAGGACCGAGCCGGCGTCGATGTCCTCCTGGGCGATCGTGTAGGTGGCGGTGAAGATGGCGATCTGCCCCGGCGCAAGCTCTGTTGCGGACGTCGCCGTGCTGGTCTCGTCGTCGAAGGTCAGCTCCGACAGCCCCTCGAGCGGGTCTTCGACCGAGAG
Source organism: Alphaproteobacteria bacterium (assembly GCA_029289325.1). Lineage (GTDB taxonomy): Bacteria > Pseudomonadota > Alphaproteobacteria > Rhodobacterales > Rhodobacteraceae > Tabrizicola. Next base: position 34,866 of record JARFTV010000038.1, on the reverse strand, counting down.
GGCGGTCAGCGTCACGTTGCCGGTGTTGGTCACCGTGAAGGTGTAGGTGATCTCATCGCCCGACAGTTCCCCGGTCTTGACCAGCGCGATTGCCGGGGCCGCCAGGGGCGTGGTCTCCGTATCCGTGCTGGTCACCACGGGCCCGGTCGGAGGGCTCCCTGTTGCCGTCGCCGTGTTGACGACGCTGGCCGCAGTGATGTCCGCAGCGGTGATGTCATAAGTCGCGGTGAAGGTTGCAATTCCGCCTGGCGCGAGACTCGCCAGCGTCGCGGGCGTGATCGCCGAGACCTTCGGGTCGGTGACCGAGACATTCGTGAGCGTGACGTTTCCGGTGTTCTCCGTCGTGAAGGTGTAATTGATACGGTCCCCGACGTTGACAACACCATCCGCGTTGGAATCGACATAGGTCCCGGTCTTGACCAACGCGATGCCTGGGGCCGGAATGAAGTTCTGATACGTCCCGCAATTAGCCGGGTAAAACTGACTTGTCAGGTCTTGCCGCACCGGAGCGGGCGTCCAGGTGCCGATGAGTTTTCCCGCGCTCTCCGCCCAGTAAGAGCTCAGCGCCGGGCCAGAACCCGATACGCTCCCATCACGCTTGATACTGCCCGACCCGGTGTTACCGGTCACGTTGTTCTTCAGCGTGATGAAATCGACCTGTCCTGTCGCACTGCCTGAATTGAGCTCGAAGTTTCCCGAGGTTCCGGCCAGCTGAATCTGTACGCCCCGAAAATCGATGGAACCGGAACTGAACTGAAAATTCCCGCTTCCATGCCAGCCGATGGACAGGCTCGCATCATGAAGAACATCTACGGTTCCCGATCCGGTGGCAGAAAAGTTCTGGCCTGTCAGCAGGCAGCCACCGATAAAGAGCCGGTTGCCACCAGATTCGCTGACCCAGTCTTGCGCAACTTCGACGAAAGAATCCCTGACTTCGACATAACCGCCGATATTCTTGAACGTTCCGCTGTTCTTGGTCCCGAAGGAACCACCATTCACAAAGCGATACTGCGTGTAGGCAGCGTTCGTGATATAGACTTTTCCGGATGCATAATTTTCAAAGTTGATGTTGGTTGGCACGTTCAGCTGCGCACGACCACCATCAAGTGGAGTCTGGATCCGTATGGTCCCGCGATTCTTGATTGGGTTGCCCGTGTTGTAGTTCACCACATGGTTGATGGTAATGGTCGTATTGGACGAGATATCCGAACCGGTTTGTGGAACCAGGCCACCGGCCCAGGTTGCCGGACTGGTCCAGTTGCCGTCCTGCACGGTACGAAACACGCTGCCCGCTGTGGCAGTCGCCGCAAAGGTCACGGATGTCAGCCCGGCTCTGGTGGCTGTCAGCCCGTTGCTTCCGGCAACTGGTCCAAGGATCCAGCTCCCCACCGTTGCTATCCCGTTGGAATCCGTGGTTCGGACCGCTCCGGTGACGGCGCCGCCCCCGGACGTGACGGCAAAGGTTACCGTCTGGCCCGGCACGCCATTGCCGTACTGGTCGACCACCTTGACGCTTGGCGGCGAGGACACGGAAGTGTTGATGGTTGTCGTCTGCGGGTCGGTGGAGAGTTTCGTTAGCGAAACGGCTGCGCCTGCGGTGCCCGTCGCAGAGAAGGTGATTGGCGAGCCGATAAGATTATCCCCGCTTGCCGTTACTGTGTTCGCACCCGCCGTGGTCCCCAGAGTCCAGCTGCCCAACGTTGCCACACCATCGGAACCCGTCGTGGCGCTGCTTCCGGTCAGGCTTCCGCCTCCGGAAGCGATGGCGAAGGTGATGGTCCGGCCGGAAACGGGATTTCCATTGGCGTCCAAAACCTTAACGCTTGGAGGCGTGGCGACGGCAGTGCCGACGACGGCAGATTGGGATAGGGCAGAGTTTGCCGTAATCGTCGGGTTGACGATTGAAAGGAAGGTGACTGTGACCCCCGAACTGCCCCCGATCTGGGGATCGGTTGCGGAGGTGCCCAGGTAGGCCCTGACAGTTGCCGTACCGGCCGACGCACCTTTAAGGGTTACGCTTGCCACACCGTTTGTCGTCGTCGCCGAGGTGCTCGACAGCGTGCCTGCCGTGGTGGTGAAGAAGACCGACTGACCCGTTGTCGTGAGGGTCGCCCCGGCCGCACTCTTGAGTTGGACCGTGATCGTCGAGGTCGTGGTGTTGTCGGCGAGAATCGAAGTCGGGTTGGCAGTTATGGTCGATTGCGCTGCATTCGCTGGGATTGGGTACAGCGCAATCTGCTGGGCTGCCCACACCTCCGAGTCGGTGGCTGTCGCCGTCTTGGTGCCAGTGGAAGCTGCTGTTGCTTGGGGATAGGTCGCAAGCATCAGGGACGGCAGTCCACTGGTGTTCGGCACATCAAATCGCTCGGTAGTTCCAGTGGCAGCCGTGTAAGTCGAATTCTTTTTGTTGGTGTATACGGCCAGAACGATCGCGTTTGGGCCAGTGGTCGTTATTGCAGGCGCAACAACGCTTGTTGATGATGTCCCGCTGCTATTTCCTACTGATTGCAACGTAGCGGGCGACGCAGGCACACTGGCCCCGGTGAAACGCGCAATTGCCGCACTCCACTTCGGTCCCTGTGTCAAAGTGAAAGTGTAAGACGTTGCCTCATCAGCCGCAGCAACACGGAAATAGGTCGCCATCCCCACATTGGTTGACTGGTCGGTACGTCTAACCAGCGTCCAGCCGGTCGCGGTTATGCTTACGTCGGATCCCTTCTCGAATGAAATGGACAAAAGCAGCAGGTCGCCCGTGGCGGTGCCTGTCGGTTTATTGACTGAAACGGAATTACCCGTGCCTGTAGCGGATGCAAAGCTTTGATAACTTACCTCCGCGTTCGCATATCCTGGCGCGAAAGCGAAAAGCCCCAACACGAGAAGCAGATAGCGGAGAAGAAAATTAACCTGCATGAGCGGGCTCTTCAAAAACCGGATCCAATTTGAGTTCGCTCGCATCAAGGATCATGACCTTCAGTTTGGCTTCTGCGTCACTTGCAGTGCCATAGTTGCTTATTGACCTGTGCCGTTTGGCGCAGACCAAAAACTGCTTCATTTGATCGCGCTGGAAGCGGAAAGGAACCCTGGAGACCCTGGCCATCACGATCGTTCTTTCGAGTCTCCAGTCTTCACAATTGCCAGGCCGCTCGCACTTAAGTGCTGACACTGGTGAAATCAGTTCCACAAACAAGCCGACCGCGATAGCGTGTCGATAGATCCATCTCGCCACTTTAGATGGAGGCTGGGCTTGTCGCGATTTGGTGCCGCTCCTTTGGTCACGTGACGTGCAGCAAAGGAGATGATCCATGGGCACGGTCAAAACGGATGAATTTCACGAGGACGACGTGCGAATCGCTGAGCAGTGGCCTTTTGCGGCGTCTCGCTTTCTGGCCCCGAGGATCGGAACCTTTCCGTTCGACCGCCATCGGACGGACATTCGCAAGGCTGACCTCGTGACGCGCCACCCCGGTGATTCCGCTCGCGACCTTTCTTGCGCGACATCGGGGATGGCGTCCCTTGACGCCGCGCCGATGGCACTGATCGGCATATGCCCGGATCGTCCCAGCGCGCTGCGAAGCCCTCTGTCAAATCGAACAGGACCGACCGTTGACGCAGCAGCCGTTGCCGGACCGGTGACGGGGGAGGTTGCCTTCTTCGGAGCAGGGCACGGCCGGTGCTCTCCACCACCCCGGTCCCGTCAGTTACTCTGGTGTCCTTGAACGGTCGTCGCCCATGGTCGCTTGATCCAGATCACGGCAGGGAAGGCCCGCCTTTGCGCAGATGCGCTTCAAGTGGAGCGCCGCCGATGATCCTAGCCGTTCTGTCCGCCCTTGCCGAACCGACCCGTCTTGAAGCCATGCGTCGCCTGGCGGATGGGTCAGAGCATTGTGTCTCCGAGCTGACGCGGAAGCTGGGCGCAACCCAAAGCCGGATGTTGCGGCACATGCAGGTGCTGCGGCAGGCGGGGCTGGTGCTGGGCCGGCGCGAGGTACGATGGGTGCGGTACCGGATCAACCCGGAGCTGTCGCCATCCCTTGCTTGTCTGGTCGAAGCGGCGCTCGACCGGCAGGTCATGGTCACGGAGCGGACGGCGTGAGCGTGTTCGGCTGGCTCAACGACCAGGTGCTGCGGATGACCTGGCTCAACGATCTGGTCGGTGCCGGCGTGGCGGCCATCGGGCTCGACCCGGCCTCTCGGTTGGGCGGGTCGGTGCAGTTCTTCGTCTATGACGTGATCAAGATCTTCATCCTTCTCGCGGTGCTGATCTTCGTGATCTCCTATGTCCAAAGCCATTTCCCGCCCGAACGCACGCGCGCCATGCTGGGCGGGCGGTCCGGTCTGGGGGCCAATACGCTCGCGGCGCTTCTGGGCACGCTGACGCCGTTCTGTTCCTGTTCGTCGATCCCCTTGTTCATCGGCTTCACGGCCGCTGGGCTACCGCTGGCGGTGACGTTCTCCTTCCTCATCTCCTCCCCGCTGGTGGATCTGGCCTCGGTGATCCTGCTGGCCTCGATCTTCAGCTGGCCGATTGCGCTGGCCTATGTGGTGGTCGGGCTGGTGGTGGCGATCCTCGGCGGGACGATCATCGGCCGCCTCGGGATGGAGGGGCAGGTCGCGGAGTTCGTCCGAACGGTCCCGGTCTCGGGCGAGGCGGCGACCATGACGCGGGGTGAGCGGCTGGCCTATGCGCGCGATCAGGTGGTGGAGATCGTGCACCGCGTCTGGCCCTATGTGCTGATCGGCGTCGGCATCGGGGCCGCGATCCACAACTGGGTGCCCGCCGACGTCATCTCGGCCCTTCTGGGGCAGGACAAGTGGTGGTCGGTCCCCGTGGCGGTGCTGGTAGGGATCCCGATGTATGCCGACATCTTCGGCACCCTGCCGATTGCCGAGGCGCTGGTCGGCAAAGGCGTGGGTCTGGGCACGGTACTGGCCTTCATGATGGCGGTGACCGCGCTGTCGCTGCCGTCGTTGATCATGCTCAAGCGCGTGGTGAAGATGCCGCTGCTGGTCACCTTCACCGGCGTCGTGACCCTTGGCATCCTGTCCATCGGGCTGATCTTCAACGCGATATCGAACTGGTTCATCTGAGAAAGGACCGCATCATGATCATCAAGATCCTCGGGTCGGGCTGCAAGAAATGCGTGGCCTTGGGGGAAAACGCCAAGGCCGCCGCAGCGGCTGCAGGCAGGGAGGCCGAGATCGTCAAGGTCACGGACTTTGCCGAAATAGCAGCCTATGGCGTGATGTCGACGCCGGGGCTGGTGATCGACGAGAAGGTCGTCTCGACCGGCAAGGTGCTGAGCGCCGCGGAAATCGGAAAGTTGCTCTGATGGAGTATCGCGTCCATGCCCGCCGCATCGATGCGCATGGCAGCCTGGCCGTTGCGAAGGAGGCGGAAGTCACGCTCGACACCGATCTGGCCGGGCGGCGCGATGCCATGAACCCGGTGGAACTCCTGCTGGCGGCACTCGCCGCCTGCATGCTGAAGGGGATCGAGCGGGTGACGCCGATGCTGCATTTCCAGATCGACGGGGCCGAGGTTCGGCTCGAGGCCGTGCGTCAGGATGCGCCGCCGAAGCTGACGCTGATCCGGTATGAGATCGTCGTGGACAGTGCGGAGACCGACCAGCGGCTGGATCTCTTGCACCGCAACGTCCTGAAATACGGCACGATATCCAACACCCTGTCGGCAGCCGTGCCGCTGGAAGGCACCTTGCGCCGGGCGTCAGGTGGCAGCTGAGCCCGCGCGGGTGATCCAGATCAAGGTAGTGCGGCCCGCATTGTCCTAGGATTCCAGAGTTGAAGGAGCCGTCATGGATCTTGTCTCGCTGCTTGACCACGTCGACGAAACACTGCTGGCCAGCCTCATGGGGCTGGTGACGGGGGCGGTGTTCGGCGTCGCGGCGCAGCGGTCGGCGTTCTGCCTTCGGGCGGCGACGGTGGAGTTTGCGCGGGGCAAGCTCGGGCCGCGGGTGGCGGTCTGGTTGCTGGCCTTCTCGACGGCGCTGGTCTGGGTGCAGTCGGCGCATCTTTCGGGTCTCTTCCGGGTAGAGGAGGCGCGGATGATGGCGGTGACGGGCTCGTGGTCGGGGGCGATCCTGGGCGGGCTGATGTTCGGCGCGGGGATGGTGCTGGCGCGGGGCTGTTCGGGCCGACTTCTGGTGCTGGCGGCGACGGGGAACCTGCGGGCGGTGATTTCGGGGCTGATCTTCGCGGTGGTGGCGCAGATGTCGCTGCATGGCTGGCTGGCCCCGGTCCGGGCCTGGGCGGCGGGGCTTTGGGTCACGCCGGGCGGGGCGAATGTGAACCTCCTGCACGCCGCGGGGCTTCCGGACGGGGCGGGGCTGGTCCTTGGGCTGGCGATCGCGGCGCTGGCGGTGGTGCTGGTCCGGCTTAACCGGGTGGGGCTGCCGGTGATGGTCTTCGCCTCGGGCGTGGGCTTCGCGGTCGCGCTGGGATGGGTCCTGACCTTCAGTCTGGCCCAGGTCGCCTTCGAGCCGGTGGCGGTGACTTCGGCCACCTTCTCGGGGCCCTCGGCCAACACGCTGATGTTCTTCCTGACCGAGGATCCCGTGCTGGGGTTCGATATCGGGCTGGTGCCGGGGGTCTTCCTGGGGGCGCTGGTCTCGGCCTGGATCGGGCGGGAGCTGCGGTTTCAGGGCTTCGAGGGCGAGGGGCAGATGCGGCGGTCGATGACGGGGGCGGCGCTGATGGGGTTCGGGGCGATGCTGGCCGGGGGCTGCGCGATCGGGGCGGGGCTGACCGGCGGGTCGATCTTCGTCGCCACGGCCTGGCTGGCGCTGTTCTGCATGTGGGTGGGGGCCGGGATCACGGACTGGCTGGTCGATCAGGTCGGGACGAGGGGCCGGGTGGCGGCCTGAGCGGCTGTCCACGGTGGACAATCTGAGAGGTCCTTGGGATTTCAATGGCTTGTCCGTGGGCGTTCACGGATCGTAAACCATCTTGCCCGTCTCAGGAAACGGGCAAGCGGAACCCATCTGGCCTGCCGGAAAGGGCAGGTTGCCGGCGGACGGCCGAACCTGCGGAGCCATGTCGGTGGCTGAAGGTCGGGGGCCGCAGGTCGGCCCGCCGATGTCGGTGCGGAAGTGCTGCGGTTACTGCCCCGTCGCCTCACGCGCGATTTCGTCCAGCAGGGCCTGGACCTCTTGCATCGGTCCTTCGGGCATCTGGCGGTAGCCGACGGCGACCTGCCCCTCGCGGTCGGTGACGAAGACGCCGTAGGGGCAATGCGCGATGTTCATCGGGTCGGCCTCCATCACCTTGCGCGAGACGACGGCGGAGCAGAAGAGGAACACGTCGGCATTGTCGAAGAGCCTGACCTCGCTGCCCACATCGGCAGCGGTGCGGTTCAGCATCTCGCCGACATGGCTGCGATAGTCGATCACCAACCCCTTGCCGATGATGGCGGCCTCGACAGCGAAGGTGGCTTCGTCGAAGGAGCCGTCGAAGGGATAGGTCGTCGCCTCGTCAGCGGCGACGACGCCGGCCGACAGGCCAAGGGCGAGGGCGGCGGCGAAGGTCGTTCTGGTCATGGAAAACCCCTTTCTGCGGGCTGTGCGATCAGCCGGGAACAAAGCGATAGGCGGTCTCGGTACGTTCGACCCGGCCGATCCCGCCTTCGGGCAGGTGGAAGCCGATGATGCTGTGGCCATCGCTGGCCAGCCGGTCGAGAAGGGTGCTGCGGGTCGTCGCCGCAAGTTCCGGGTCCTGGTCGGAAAGGGAGGCCCAGTCGGGGCGTTCGAAGGCGATGTGGTGGTTGCCGATGCAGTCGCCAAGCACCATGGCGGGGGCCGGGCCGGCGATCTCGAAGGCGAGGTGGCCGGGGGTGTGGCCGGGGGTGAGGCGGGCGGTGACGCCGGGCAGCACCTCTTCGCCATCGGCGAGAAGGCGGATGCTGTCCGCGATCACGGCCAGCCGCCGGGAGGCCCCAGCGGCGAAACTGGCGCGCGCCCCGCCGATGGTGGTCGCGGTTTCCGGGTCGGTCCAGTAGTCATGTTCGACCTGGCCGATCATGTGCTGGGCATTGGCGAAGAGCGGCTCGTCGAAGTCATCCAGCAGGCCCCAGAGATGGTCGGGATGGCCATGGGTGAAGAGGACATGGGTCACGTCCTCGAAAGTCAGGTCGAGGGCCGAGAGCGCCTCGGCCAGTTTTCCGGCAGAGGGCTGGAAGTCCGGGCCGGAGCCCACGTCGAAGAGGACGGTATTGGTCCCATCGCGCAGGAGCGTGACGTTGCAGGGCGGGGTCAGCACCCCGTCCGGCAGTCCAAAGCGGGCGCGGATCTCCTGCTGCTCGGCCTCGGGCAGGCCGCCGAGGATGAAATCGGGCGGCAGGGCAAGGTTGCCGTCCGAAAGCGTGTCGATCCGCCGCTCGCCCAGGGTCAGGGTGCTGGCGGCCCAGAGGCGGCGGGGCGCGAGGGGGGCGGCCAGCGTGGCGGCGGAGGCGGTCAGGAAATGGCGGCGGGTCAGCATGGCGGGGCCTTTGCAAGGGTCACGCCCGTCCCCGGTGGACCGGGGACGGGTGCTGCGTCAGTCGTCGGTGAAGGTCGAGAGATAGGCGATGACCGCGTCACGTTCCTCGGGCTTTTTCAGGCCGGCGAAGGCCATCTTGGTGCCGTTGGCAAATCCCTTGGGGTTTTCCAGGAAGGCATGCAGCGCGGCTGCGTCCCAGACCCCGCCCGCGGCGCCGAGGTCGGCGAGGGGTTTGGAGTATTTGAAATCCTCCACGGCCGCGATGGACTGGCCGACGATGCCGTTGAGGGCCGGGCCGACGCCGTTCTTCGCATCCTCGCCGACCTTGTGGCAGGAGGCGCATTTGCGGAAGACCTTTTCGCCCGCCTCGACCAGGGCGTGGTCGGTGCCGGGGTCGGCGGGTTCCTCGGCCGGAGCTTCGGTCGCGGCGGGGGCTTCGGTCGTGGCCGGGGCTTCGGTCGGTGCCGCTTCGCCCGCGTCGGTGGAGGCGGCGAATTCCAGCGCGGGAAGGGTGCCCGCGGGTTTGCCGTCCGCATCCTTCGGAGTGACGTTCAGGTCGATGGCGCGTTTGGTGACCTCGGGCGGGGTGGTCCGGCAGTCGGTCATGCAGGGCTCGGCACTGAAGCGCGGGTATTCCGTCTGGGCCCGGTCGTCGGGGTAGAAGCCTTCGGCATTGGGCAGGGCGACGGTGGTGAAATTCTCATGCGTGAGGGTGAAGTCGTCGTCGACCAGCCCGTTGGAGTAGAGCAGGAAGGCGGTGATCGCATAGGTGTCGTCGACCGTCAGCGTCTGCGCCTGGCCGAAGGGCATCGAGCGGTGGACATAGTCGTAGACGGTGGAGAGGTAGGGCCAGTAGCTGCCGATGGTCTTGACCGGACGCGGATCGGTGAGCGAGCCGTTGCCGCCGGCCAGGACGGGCCAGCTGTCCAGCCCTTCGGCGAATTCGCCGTGGCAGGAGGCGCAGTTCTCGGCAAATACCTCCTCGCCGGTCAGCACGTCGCCCGAGCCTTCGGGCAGGCCGGTGCCATCGGGCAGGATGGTCATGTCCCAGGCGGCGATTTCCTCGGGCAGGGCCGGGCGGCCCAGGCCGAGGGGGGCGCTGGCCGCGGGGGTCGCCGCCGGCGCGGGTTCGGCGGCGGGTTCGGCCGGTGGCGTCGTGACCTGTGCGATCACGATGGGGGCGGGTTCGGGCGCCCTGCCGTTGGTCATGGCAAGCAGCGCCGCGATCGAGGCGGCGGTGGCCCAGCCGGTGACGAGGAGGATGGTCGGGAACTCAGGCGATTTCGACATTCTCGACCTCTCCGTCGGCGCGCACCCACCAGACCTGGATGCCGTTGTTGTGGTAGACGTTGTTGGTGCCGCGGATCTCGCGCAGGGCCTGTTTGGTGGGCTGGACGTAGCCCGTCTCGTCCACGGCGCGGGACATGATGAACATCTCGGATCCGTCCCAGGTCATGTCGTAGTGGAACCGGGTGAGCGCCTTGGACCGCGCCTCGCCGGTGATGCGGGCGGGGTGCCAGCTTTTGCCGCCGTCGGTCGAGACGTCGACGCGGGTGATCTTGCCGTTGCCGGACCAGGCGAGGCCGGTGATGACGAGGGGGCCTGCGCCGTGGCGGATCGGGACTTGCGGCGAGGGGGCGGTGATGACGGATTTCGCATCCATCACCCAGGTCCATTTCCGCGCCCGGCCGTCGGGCATGAGGTCAGTGTATTTCGAGGTTTCCTCGCGGCTTTCGACGGCCTGGTCGTAGACCGAGATCCGGCGCAGCCACTTGACCCACATGTTGCCTTCCCAGCCGGGCACGACAAGGCGGACGGGGTAGCCGTGTTCCTTGCGCAGCGCCTCGCCATTGGCGAAGAAGGCGACCATCACATCGTCCAGCGCCTTTTCAAGGGGGATCGAGCGGCCGTTCGACGAGGCGTCGGCGCCTTCGACATAGACCCATTTGCCTTCTGGCTTTACCCCCGCCTCGGCGAGGAGGTCGCGCAGCATGACCCCGGTATACTCCATGTTGTGGATCATGCCCTGGGTGAACTGGCAGCCTTCAAGCTGCGCGCCGCCCCATTCCATGCCGCCATTGGCCGCACATTCGCAGAAGGCGATGGAGATCTGGCGCGGGAAGCGGAGGAGGTCCTCGAAGGTGAAGATCAGCGGCTTGTCCACCAACCCGTTGATCATCAGCCGGTAGTCCTGCTTTGACAGCGAGATCGCGCCGGAGTGATGGCGCTCGAAGGCGCAGCCCTGCGGGGTGATCGTGCCTTCAAGGGCGTGGATCGGCGTGAAGTTGATCGAGGAAGCGGTGCTTTCGGTCAGCCATTCAACGTTGCGGCGGACGACGTGGGATTCGAATTCGATCGGCATCCCGTAGGGCGTGGCATCGACCGGGTCGCCGAAGACCGAGGCCCATTCCTGGACTTCGGTGATCAGCGGATCGGCGGTCTGGGCCGAGGCGGCAGAGGCCGCAAGGCCCGCCCCGGCGGCGGCGGTGCCGGCCAGGAAGGCGCGGCGGCTGGGTTTGGGTTCGTCGGTCATCTGGCGAACGCGCTCCTTCAGGTTCCGGTCACGGCGACCGAGGTGTTGGGATCAAGCGCGATGGTGCCCCTGCGCTTGATGTAGCTCTCGACGAGGTCATAGATCGCCGGGCCTTCGGTATCCGGGTTGATGCTGGCCCAGCCCGAGACGACGTAGGTTCTGGAGGGCTCCAGCGGCGCACCGGTCTTGAGCATGGTCAGGTTGGTCAGACGGCTGCCCTGCGGCTTGGTCACGTCGATGGAATAGGCAAGGCCCCCCACGCGGACCATGTCGCCGCCCTGCTGGTAATAGGGGTCGGGGTTGAACAGGTTGTCGGCCACGTCCTCGAGGATCGTGTGCAGCATCTCGCCGGTCATTTCCGAACGATAGGCGTTCGGATAGGTGATCGCGGTGCAGCTATAGAGATCCTCGCGGGTGATCGGCTGACCGGGAAGGAGGGACGGCCCCCAGCGGAAGCCGGGCGAAAGGGCGATGTCCGCCTCACGCTCTTCCAGCAGGGCGTCCAGGATCAGGTCGTCCCAGGTGCCGTTGAAGTTGCCGCGCCGGTAAAGCAGGCTGTCGGTCTGGCCCAGCACCTCTTCCAGTTCGGCCTTGAAGGGCGCGCGCTCGGCCTCGATGGCGGCGGCGACCTCGGCGTCGGGGGTGATGACGTCCGAGAAGATCGGGATCAGCTTGTGGCGGAAACCCATCATCTGGCCGTCGCGCACGTCCAGATCGACGCGGGAGACGAACTTGCCGTTCGAGCCGGAGGCGATCAGGATCGTCTGGCCCACCAGCACGGGTTCCGGCAGCGCGTCATGGGTGTGGCCGGTCAGGATCACGTCGATGCCGGGCACGCGGCCGGCGAGTTTCTTGTCGACGTCGAAGCCGTTGTGGGACAGCAGGACGACCAGATCGGCCCCGGCATCGCGGACTTCCTGCACCACCTCGGCCATGCGTTCCTCGCGGATGCCGAAGGATAGGTTCGGGAACAGCCAGGACGGATTGGCGATCGGCATATAGGGGAAGGCCTGGCCGATGACGGCGACCTTCGCGCCGCCCCGTTCGAAGATCTTGTAGGGCTCGTAGGCTGGTTCTTCCCATTCGGCGTCGAAGATGTTTGCGCCGAGGAAGGGGAAGTCGAGCGTTTCGACGATCTCGGTCACGCGGTCGATGCCCAGCGTGAATTCGAAATGCGAGGTCATCGCGTCGGGCTTGAGCAGGTTCATCACGTTGACCACGTCCTGCCCGGCGGTCTTGAGGCAGGTGTAGGACCCCTGCCAGGTGTCGCCGCCGTCCAGCAGCAGCGCGTCGGGCCGGGCGGCGCGGATCGCCTTGACGACGGTGGCGACGCGGTCCATCCCGCCCATCCGGCCATAGGCCTTGGCCAGCGACTGGAAGTCCTGATAGGTCAGGGCATAGGCCTCGGGCGTGCCGGGCTTGATCCCGAACATGTCAAGGAAGGCGGGGCCGACGACATGCGGCGGCTGGCCCTTGGCGTCACCGACACCGATGTTCCATTCCGGCTCGCGGAAGTAGATCGGTTTCAGCTGGGCATGGATGTCGGTGATGTGGATCAGGGTCACATTGCCGAAATCGTCGAACTGGAGGAGCTGGTCCTGGCTCAGCGCCTGCTGGGCCGCCAGCCGGGACCAGTTGCCAAGGCCCGATGCGCCGTAGGCGGCTGAGGCGGCCAGCGAGGCCTGAAGAAATTCGCGCCGGGTGATCATCCCGTTCTCCTTGGTCATAGGATGGACGGACCCGGTCGGCCCTTGCCGACCGGGTTCTTCCTTTGCCTTGTCTTGTCAGTGTCGTGGCCGGATCAGTGCCGGACCGAGACGCCTTCGACCGACAGCCCGTTGCCGCGCGAGGCGACGTAAAGCTCCAGCGCCTTGAACTCATCCGAGTCGGGCTTGAAGGTTTCGGCCCGGGTGTCGCGGACGCAGCCGACGAAACGCTGCTGGGCGGAAAGGATGCCCGCATCTTTCAGCCGGTAGGTCGGGAAGCCGTTGATCTGGCCTTGCGACAGATGGTCGGCGCGGATGAACTGGCCCTGGTTGTCCTCGTGGCAATTGGCGCAGGACATCTCGAGCTGCCCGAAGCGGGTGTAGTAGATCTCCTTGCCCTTTTCCCAGAAGGCGGCGGCCGGGCCGTCGATGGCCACGTTGACCAGCATCCCGCGCGACTGCATCGAGATGAGGGCCATCATGTCCTTCATCTGGTCCCCGGTCCATTTCCAGGATTCCAGGCCCATTCGTTCGGTCACGCAGGCGTCGATGTAGTTTTCGACCGTCATGAGCTTGCCGGTCTTTTCATCGACGCGCGGCGTGACGGCGCGGAGGCCGGCCATGGACTCCGGCCCCTCGTGGCAGCCGGCGCAGCTTTCGCCGTTTGCCCCCATGGCCGAGTTCCACAGGTCGAGACCGCGGTCGACATAGACCATGCCGGGATTGTCGAAATCGTCGCGTTCAAGGTCGCGCGTCTCGTCCTCGCGGTAGTGCCAGCCGGAGTAGATGGTATCCATCCGGTCCTGCAGGAACTCGGGCGCGGGGGCGCTGGTGACCATCTCGATCGTGCCGTCCTCGGTCTCGACGATGAGCGTGTCCTCGACGGGTTCGGCGAAGGCCACGCCCGCGAGGGCCAGACCGAAGGTCAGTGCGACAAGCGATGTTGCTGTGCGGTGCATGGCTTTCTCCTCCCCTTGCCGGTGCGTCAGGCGATTTCGATCGGCTTCACGTCCTCGTAGACAGAGCCGTCGTCGTCATACCAGGTGAACTTGAACTCGCCCGCCGCGTCGACCTTGGCGTCGAATTCGAAGTAGGGGTTGGTGGACACGGCCGGGTCGATGGCCACGTCGATCACGTTGACCCCGTTCAGGTCGCAGGTGAAGCGGTTGATGATCTGGCGCGGGATCAGGTTGCCGTCCGAGCCCTTGCGCTGGCCGGATTCCATCTTGTGCGAGATCAGCGCCTTGATGGTGACGACCTCACCGGCGGCGGCGGATTTGGGGACTTTGACCCGGGGTTTGACTTCTTCGACCATGATGTCTCTCCTTTTGCCTCAGCCGCCGCAGCCGCCGATGGTGACCTTGACGGTGGCCTGGGCCTGCTTGATCGAGCCATCGGCCATCTTGGCCATGGCGATGACGTCCTGGGTCTGGGCCAGGCGGATGCGGGTCGCGGCGAACTGGCGGCCGGCGGCGGGGCCGAAGGTGAAGGTGGCCACGGCCGGCTCGGGGTTGCCCGAGGCAAGCAGCAGGATCGCCACCGCGCCGGGGGCGTCGACCGAGACCGGAACGGTGTTGCCGTTCTCGGCGATTTCCGGGGTGGTCAGGGTGATGCCGTCGCTGGACGGGGCGGCGCCGGCGGTGAAGGCGGCGGTCAGCTCCTCGACCGTCGAGGCGGCGGAAAGGCCGGGGATGGCGGCGAAGGCGAAGCCGCCGAGGCCGAGGGTCAGGGCCTTGCGTCTGCTGAGGGTCACTTTCGGTTCTCCTGTCTGTAAGCGCGCGGGGCGCGTCATTCCTTGAGGGTGAGGAGGTAGGCCACCACGTCCTCGATCTGCTGGGCAGTCAGGATCGGGGCCAGCTCGCCTTCGGCGGCCTTGCCGGTGTAGCCGTCGCCGGGGCGGATGAAGCCTTCGGTCTTGTAGAAGGCGGGCATGAAGCTGCCTTCGAAGGTCATCTTCGCGTTGGTGACGATCCCGCGCAGCTCGGCCTCGGTCCAGCGGTCGGCGGCGCCGTCCAGCGGCGGGGCGATGGTGCCGGGGAACTGCACGTCGGGCATTGCCTCGATCACGTGGCAGGCCACGCAATTGCCGAGGGCGTTGGTGGTCATCACCTTCATCCCGTTCGCCGGATCGCCCGGAGTGCCGGTGAGGGATTGCTCGACCCGGCCGTCCTCGAAGATCACGTCCTTCGGCGTGGTCTCGGCCAGAGCGGGTGCCGCAAGCGACAGCGCCAAGGCTGCCACCAGACTGGGCTGGCGTATCATTCCTATCCTCCCCTGTATTCCTCCGCATACCCACTATGCAGCGGCAGGACGTCGCAGGCAACAAAAATATAGTAGAAAACCTATATAGCTATATTTAGGGAATTTTTCAGGCGGATCACTGACCCTGGGACAGGCGTTCGGCCACGAATCGCTGGAAGTTCTCACCGCTTTCGTATCGGCGGTCGCGGACCCAGATCAGGAGCGATTCGAACATGCCGGGGCCGATGGCGCCGGGCATCATGGCCACGGCGGCGTCGGCGGCAGAGACGCCCTCGGGCACCTCTTCCGGCAGGAAGACCAGGGTCGGCGTGAACATGACGCCCCAGCGCAGCGCCATGGCCTTTTCGGACAGGACCGTGCCGTCGAAGTCGGTCACATCGACATCGCCAAAGAGGTTCAGCTGCACGACGAAGAAATGTTCGCGGATCAGCGCCTCGATCGCGGGATCGGTCAGGACCTTCTCGTGCATCTCGGTGCAGTAGATGCAGCCGCGCTGTTCGAAGGTGATCATCAGGCGCTTGCCTTCGACATTCGCCTCAGCCAGGTCGTCGCGCAGGTCCTTGAACGTCTCGCGCAGCCAGTCGGGCTTGTGCAGCCCGTCATCCCCCAGTTCGACCGCCAGGGCGGGGGAGGTGAGGGCGAGGGCGGCCAGCAGGAACAGGCGGCGGAGCATGGGGTGTCCTCTCAGGTCAGGGTCGCGGACCAGTCGAAGGTGCGGATCATCCAGTCGGCGATGAGGTTGACGGTATTGGTGGCAATGAGGATGCCGAAGAGGATCAGCATCACGCCCATCGCCTTTTCGACATGGCCCATCAGCTTGCGGTGGCGGGCGACCCAGCCAAGGAACGGTCCGGCGAAGAAGGCGGCCAGCACGAAGGGCAGGGTCATAGACAGGCCATAGACCAGCAGCAGCAGGCCCCCGTGCCAGAGGTCGCCCATGCCGCTGGCCACCATCAGGATCGCGGCCAGCGCCGGGCCGACGCAGGGCGTCCAGCCGAAGCCGAAGGCAAGGCCCATGACATAGGCCCCGGCCAGCGTGCGCGGGTTGGCCGAGCTGTCCACCCGCGCCTCGCGGTAAAGGAAGCCGATGCGCAAGACGCCAAGGAAATGCAGCCCGAACAGGACCAGGACGGCGGCGGCGACATAGGAGAGCGGTTCCTTCCACTGGGCGAAGCTGCGGCCCAGCGCGGTGGCGCCAAGTCCGAGGAGGACGAAGATCGTCGTCACCCCGATGGCGAAGGCGAGTGCTTGCAGGACCAGCCGTCCCCGTGCGCCGGGAGCGATGGTGTCGCCGTCGCGCAGTTCGCGGACCGAAAGTCCGGCCATGTAGGACAGGTAGAAGGGCACCATGGGCAGGATGCAGGGCGACAGGAAGGACAGAAGTCCTGCCAGGGCGGCACCGCCGAACGTGATCTCAAGCATCGTCCATCTTCCCCGGAAGCGCCGCCTTGCCGGAAAGGCAAAGGTAGATTACAATAGTTCTATGTTTCTATAAGGCTGTCAACTTGGCTTGTCTCCGCCGTCTTGCCCCGGTGTTTCTGCTGGCGTCGTCGATCATGGCATCGGCAGGCGAGCTGGAGCTTCTGATGTTCGAACAGCCGGGCTGCATCTATTGCGCGGCCTGGAACGCCGAGGTCGCGCCGGAATATCCGCTGACCGAGGAGGGCAAGGCGGCCCCGCTACGCCGGTTGCAGCTGCGTGACCCGCTGCCCGAGGGGATCAGTCTGGTCTCGCCCCCGGTCTTCACCCCGACGTTCGTGTTGGTCGAGGACGGGGTGGAGACGGGCAGGATCTCGGGCTATCCGGGCGAGGATTTCTTCTGGCCCATGCTGGCGCAGCTGGTCGCGCGGGCTGGACAGGGCGGAGACCAGGACTGAGGCCGCAGCGCCGCGCTGCGCGGACAAAGCGCGGGGCGGGGGTGACAGGTGGGTTGCCCTTTGCGGAAGGGAGACGCAATAACGGGGGACGGACAATCCGGGGCGGGGCTTTGGCAGCGGAGAAACAGCTTCACGATGAAGGCGCAGAGGAAGCGGCCTCCGACGCGCATCCCGAACTTGAGGGGCTGGTTGCGCGCGCCGAAAAGGCTGCGACGCTGCTGAAGGCCATGGGGCATGACGGGCGGCTGGCGATCCTGTGCCACCTGCGGACCGGCCCGAAAAGCGTGACCGAGCTTGAGAACCTTCTGTCCGCCCGTCAGGCCATCGTCAGCCAGCAACTCGCGCGGTTGCGGCTTGAGGGCATGGTCAGCGCCCGGCGCGAAGGACAGGCGATCTTCTATTCCCTGCTGGACCCCAAGGTCACCGCGGTGATCGAGGTGCTGGCGCGGCTTTACGGACCGGATGAGGGCTGAACAGCCCAAGGAGGACGGATGCTGGAGACGGTTCCGATCGGAGTGCTGGCGGCCCTGGTGGGGCTGACAGGGGG
Organism: Alphaproteobacteria bacterium; assembly: GCA_029289325.1. Lineage (GTDB taxonomy): Bacteria > Pseudomonadota > Alphaproteobacteria > Rhodobacterales > Rhodobacteraceae > Tabrizicola. Next base: position 17,451 of record JARFTV010000038.1, on the reverse strand, counting down.
CGTGGTCCTGGGGCTTGCGGCGCGGTTGGGGGATTTCTGCACGCTTGGCGCGCTGGAATCCGCGGTCTACGGGCGCGATCCGACGCGGATCCGGCTTTGGGGTCTGGTCTTGGGCGTGGCGATCCTTGCGACGCAGCTTGGCGCGCTGGCCGGGGTGATCGATCTGGGCGGGACGTTCTACCACGCGATCAAGTGGAACGCGCTCGGCTCCATCGTCGGCGGGCTGGTGTTCGGCTATGGCATGGCGCTGGCGGGCAATTGCGGTTTCGGTGCGCTGGTGCGGTTCGGCGGCGGCGACCTGCGGTCGCTGGTCGTGGTGGTGGTGATGGGGATCTTCGGCTTCATCGCCCTGTCGGGACCGCTGGCCCCGCTGCGGGTGATGCTGTTCCCGCAACCCGAGGCGGTGGGGCCGCAGGGGATCCTGCATGACCTGGGCCAGCTGGGCCTGCCCCCCGTCGCGGTGATCCTGGTCATCGCCGGCGGGTTTCTGGTCTGGGGCCTGGCCTGGCGCGGCCTGCGGGAAAGTCCGCGCCAGATCGGCTGGGGCGTGGCGGCGGGGCTGGCGGTCGCCTGGTGTTTCCTGGGCACCTCGTGGCTGGCGGCCGAGAGCCTGGGCGAGGTGACGGTCGAGGGGCCGTCCTACACGGCCCCCGTCGGGCGGACGCTGCTCTTCCTGATGACCTCCACCGCCGGGGGGATCACCTTCTCGGTCGGCTCGGTCGTGGGGGTGATGGTTGGCTCGCTGATCGGGTCGATCCTGCGCGGCCTCTTCCGCTGGGAAGCCTGCGAGGACCCGCGCGAGCTGGGGCGGCAGGTCGGTGGCGCGGCGTTGATGGGTATCGGCGGCGTGGTGGCGATGGGCTGCTCGGTCGGGCAGGGCGTGACCGGCTTTGCGACGCTGGCCTGGTCGGGGCCGGTGACGCTGGCCGCGATCATCGCCGGGGCGATGGTCGGCCTGCGCCAGCTGATCGCGGGATACGAGGCCTGAGCCCAGTCGGGCCGGTGTGACCCGGCCCGGCGGACCGCCTTAGCCGACCGGCACCGTCGCCAGCATCGAGGGGCGATCCGAGACCTTGGCGAACCAGCCCGCCAGCCGGGGATGGCCGCTGCGCCAGTCCTTCGCGGCGAAGCGGAAGTCGAGATAGCCCAGGGTGCAGGCCACGGCGATGGCCCCTGCGTGGAAACCCTCGGCCAGGAGGTCGAACCAGCGGCCCTCCAGATCATCGAGGCCGGAGTCGATCTTCTCCATCTGCCCCCGGGCCCAATCGTCCCAACGCTTGTCCTCGGGCCGCAGGACATTCTCGTAGCGGTGCAGGAGCGCCGCATCCAGCATCGCATCGCCAAGCGCCTCCAGCGTCAGTACGGCGAAGCGGCGGTCGCCTTCCGGGTATAGCGCGACGCCGGAAACGCCCTGCGCGTCGATCCAGGCGCTGATGACGCGGCTGTCGAACAGCGGCGTATCGTCAGCCAAGAGGAGACAGGGCACCTTGCCGGTAGCGTTGTGCCGCAGGATGGCGGCGTCACGCTTGACCGGCGAGGCGGCGGCCGGGAGTTTCTCGATCCGGTCGGCCAGCCCGCGTTCATGGGCGGCGACCATGACCTTTCGGACATAGGGCGAGGCGGGGGAAAAGAAGAGGCGGATGGTCATGCAGGCGGTCTCCGGTTGTGCGTCGCATCAGGGCTAGCGGTTTTTTCCAGCCCGGGCACCTGCCACTTTGCCAGGAGCGGCGGTGGCCCTTCCGGCGGCCGGACGGCTGTTGCGAAAATGGTGCAAGTGCGGGACTCGTTTAAACTTTCGGTTGTAATTTGACCGGCGTCGAATTGACTTGCGCCCGGTTGTATCTAGGATGCTGGCACACGTAATGGATGTGAGGTAAATTGTTATGAAGAAACTTGCGGGCTCCACAGCACTTCTTACGCTGCTGCTTTCCAGCCCGACCTTCGCCGATCCCACGGTCATGTTGGGCTTGTCCGTAAACTTTGGCGGCGGGGAAAAGCCCGCCTTGGGTCTGACGGGAAAGGTCCTGTCCTCGGATCAGCCGGAGGAGGTTGTCGGCGCCGTTGGCGCGACCTATTTCTTTGACGGCTACTGGGGGATTGATGCGGGCGTCGGCTATACCTTCGACCAGAGCGCGATCACGCTGACATACGATTTCCTGAACAGCCGTCCGCAGTTCTCGGCTGGCTGGGCGGATATCAAGAGCGTTTGCTGACCCTCGGGGCGCCGCTGGCGGCGCCCGTCCTGATCGCGGCGCGGGGCGTGATGGCAGTCCCGTGTGGCATCCCGTTACAGGCGTTTACGCCACTGGTTGATCCATGGTCGCTCACATTGCAAGAGCGCGGGCACAGGCGCCTGCGTCCGATCCCCTTGCGTCTGATCCCCTTGTTCAAGCCGAAGAGTATCTGGCGGCGGGGCAGGCGGGGCTTGCCCGTGCCGTCCTTCTGCGGGCAAAGCGGGCGGGGCTTCGATCCTATGCTCTGTATGCCGCCCTTGGGCAGTCCGCACTGGCGATGGAGCGCCATGACGAGGCCGAGGATTGGTGGGCCACCGCCCTGCGCCGGGACCCTGGGAAAGCGGAGGGCCATCTGGGACTTGGCACCGCGCGCTATCGGCAGGGCAGGCTTGCCCAGGCGATCCGCTGCTATCACTCCGCGCTGGACATCGAACCCGACTTCGCGGCCGCCCATGCCTCGCTGGCGATAGCCTATCTTGCCGCCGACTGCCCGGCGCAGGCACTGGCCCAAGCCGAAGAGGCGCTGCGCCAGACGTCGGATCCGGTGGACATGCGGCTTGTCCGCGCCTCGGCGCTGATCCGGCTGGGGCGGCCGACAGAGGCGATTGCGGATCTCGCCTGGCTGCATGACCGGGGGGCCAAGCTGGGTGAGGTCGGGCTGCTGGAATGCGAGGTCAACCGTGAGCTTGGTGATCACGAGGCGGCGCTGGTGCTGGCGGCGCGCCTGGCAGAGGCTTTCCCGACACTGCCCGCGCCCCTAAAGGCATTCAGGCGCATCTATGCGGAGTTTGTGGCCTCGGCCCCGGCCGAGAGGGTGGCCGAGTTCGTGACCGGCGTGGGCCTGCCGGTGCCGCGGACCCGCCCGGCCCCCAGGGTGCGGCGGCGGAACCTGCCGGTCACCGATGTGATCATCCCGGTGCATGACGGGCTGTCCCATCTGAAAGCCTGCCTTGAAAGCGTGGAGCGACACCGGACGCCGACGCTGGGGCAGATCATTCTGGTGGATGACGGCTCTTCGGGGCCGACACGGAAGTGGCTGCGGGAGGTGGCGAAGGGCCGTCCCGATATCCGACTGGTGCGAACGCGGAGACCGTCCGGATTTACCCGATCGGTGGCACTGGGCGTAGCGGAAAGCGCGGCCCGGCGGTTCGTCGCGCTGAACAGCGACTGCATCGTCGGAGAGGGCTGGCTGGAGCGGCTGGGGGCGGCGATGCCCGCCTCGGGGCGGGTGGCGATGGTAGGGCCCTGGTCGAACAATGCCGGTTGGCAAAGCCTGGGCGAGGTCTTTGATGCGACGGGGAATTATGCGTCGAACCCCATGCCCTCGGCCGTCGAAATGCGGCGGCTGCAGGAACGGTTGCAGCTTCTGAAGGTCTTTGACTCGCCCGGCACCGCGCTGGTCCATGGTTTCTGTGTGCTGGTCGATCGGAAGATCCATGACGCGCTGGGCGGGCTGGATGTGGAGCTGTTCCCGAACGGCTATGGCGAGTTTCAGGATCTGTCGTTGCGTGCCTTGGACGCGGGCTATGAGCTGCGCGTGGCGGAGGACTGTTTCGTCGGGCACGCCCGGGGCGGCAGCCTCTCGGCCGAGCGGCGCGCCGAACGTTCGCGTGAGGCGCGGCTGCTGCTGTACGAGCGTCATACCGCCTTGCGCTATCTCTCGGCCGAATGTGCGGCGGCACTGCACCCGCAGCTTGACTTCACCCGGCGCCGTTTCGAGACGCTGGAGCGGTACTGCCCCGGTCCCGTCCAGCTGGCAGATCGCAAGGCGCGGATGACGATCCATGGCGAGGCGGGGGCCGACCTGTCGGGGCAGCGGGTCTGCCTTTTCGTCTCCTTCGCGCCGGATGGGCGGCTTTTGCCCTATACGTTGGAGTATCTGGCCGCGCTGAAGGCGCAGGGGTTCCAGACCGTCCTGATCCTGAACGAGACCGGCCCGCACCGTCTTCCGCCCGAGGCGCTTGATTTGGCGCGGGTCGTCATCCTGCGCGACAACATGGGATTGGATTTCGGGGCCTGGCGCGATGCGCTGGCGCGGTTGCCGTCGTTGTGGCAGGCCGAGCTTGTGCTGTTCACCAATGACAGCCTCGTCGGACCGTTCGGAGGCTTCGACCGTGTTGTCCAGCGGATCGTCCAGGCGCCGGAGCCGCTGTTCTTCCTGACGGAATCCGACTTTGCCAATCCGCATTTCCAGAGTTTCTTCTGGGGCCTGAAACGGGACGGGCTGGCCAATCCGGTGGTTCGGTCCTTTCTTGAGACGGTCGTCGATGCGACCGACAAGACCGCCGCGATCTTCCTGTACGAAGTCTTCTTCCGCAATGTCTGCGAACAGCTGGCCGGCCTGAAATCGCAGTGCCTGTTCCCGCTGGCCGAATTGACCGGCGCGGATGGCGAGATCCGTCCGACCTTCAACCCGACGCATCACCTCTGGCGCGAACTGATGCGGGCGGGCTTCCCCTTCCTGAAGGCCGACTTCTGCCGCAAGAACGCGGCGGGGCCGGATGCGCGGGCCTGGTTGGCCGAGGTCGCGGCCTGCGGCGGCGATCCGATGCTGGCGCGGCTGCATATCGAGGCCGTGCAGGTGCAGCGCACGGCGCTGTAGCCAGCCCCTCCTGTCAGGAGGCCACGGCCTTTGCCCCGAAGAGCGTGGTTTCCAGCGTCTGCTGCAGGCGCTCCACCGGTTCGCAAAGATTTTCGACCATCGGGTCGGCAATCCCGTTCTTGGCCAGGAACGCGCGGGTGGTGTTGAAATGCAGGACTTCGTTCAGGGCGCGCACCGGCTCTCCCGTGTTGGTGAAGGCCACGGCACGGATGAAGCGCAGCCCGCCCTCGATCCCCGCGAAACGCTGGGCGGGCACCACAAACTGCGGCGCGACGCGCTGACCCCCCATCCCTGCCGCCAGGATGCTGGAGCTGAGGGTCAGGGCGTCGGAATATTCGCGCGTGTTCACCAGAGTGGCGCAGGCACGATAGGCGTCGTCCAGGCTGCCGTAGAAGGACAGGTCGTTGCGTAGCGAGCGCGCGGGGATCTCGTTGTTCTGGGTAGGGGTGAGGCGGCCTGTGACGGCATCCGGGGTGACATAGCCCGCGATCCGCGCCGCCAGATCGTCCGCATCCGGCCGCTCGGCCGCGCCGGTGAAGGCAAGGATGCGGCGGGCAAAATCCCCGGGCTGACGCAGACACCGCTCGTAGCTGAGGACAAGGCCGGGCAGGCCACTGGATCTTACGGTCTCGATGGCGCGGGAATAGAGGTGAACCGTCCGCTCCAGGTGATCGAAGTAGAAGTTCGGGCTGACATCGCCGAGATGGCTTTGCGGCAGGGCGACCCATTCCCGCATGGCCACGGCGGCCGAATCCCGCATGATCAGGATCAGGTGCGGATTGCGCAGGTCGCCGAGAATCCGGTCCAGATACAGGGCGCTGACCGGGTCCTTCCAGCCCCAGACCTCATGCGAGCCGTTCCTGGTCGCGATGACCTCGCGGAGCTGCGCCACGTACTTCTCCTGGCCCTCGGGATGGTCGAACAGGGCGATATCGCCGCCATGCGCCACGAAATCCCGGTCCTCGTTGGTGTTGACGGTGATCTCCGCGCCCATGTGGATTCCGGCAAGACGAAGCGCGCCGGCGCACATCGAGGTGCCGCCGCGGGGAACGCCAAGGACGACATAGGTGCGGGGCGATCCAAGCTGCGCCGTCTTGCCCACGAAGAACCCGCAACTGTTAATCCGTTCACCGGCCACTTGCACACCCCCAAGCATTCCTTCTGGTTGAGTAGCAATGCCGGAGATGCAACGCAACTTTGATTGCGGTCTCTTCCCGGTCCGGGGCTTCCTTGCCCTTGCCGAGGTGCGCGTCTACAACCACAGGAGTTTTGAAGGGCTGTCCGAGTCAATCAAAGGGGTGAAGATGCTGCAGCGCAAGAACAGCAAGGCGGGGTTCTCCATTCGCCCCAGCACTGCACCGGCCGCGCGCCGGACCTTTGTCGTGCTGGGCGCGCCAAGGGGAGGAACCTCGCTGATCGCGGGGGCGCTGCGCCTTGCCGGGGTCTTCATGGGCGAGGAGATCGACCAGGCGAACAATGAGGATCTCGCCTTTACCTGCCACAAGGGCGATCTGGCGGCTCTGGCCGATGGGCCCCGGCGGGCCGGGTATCTGGACGCCATCCGCCGCACGATCGACGCGCGCAACGCGAGCCATGCGGTCTGGGGATGGAAGGACCCGCTGTCCGCGCTCTATGTCGAGGAGCTGTTGCCGGCGCTGGTGAACCCGCGGTTCATTCTGGTTACGCGGGATATCACCGCCGCCGCGATGCGGGAGCGGATCGAGGGCCGGCGGTCGCTGAAGAAGGCCGAAGAACCTGAATTCTATCTGAGGAAAACCCGCCAGGCCCTGACGCTTTACGCGGCCTCGCTTGCGCTGATCGAGCGGACCTCTGCCCCCGTGCTGTTCGTCAGTTATGAAAAGGCCAGCCGTAATGCCGAGGATTTCGCGGGCCAGTTGCTGGACTTCACGCTGGGTCGCGCAGCGAAAAGTGCTGCGGGCAAGGCGGCCTGGCAGGCGATCCGGCTTTACACCCGTGAGAACGCGCCCTCGGCCGATCTGGCGCATCGGCCTGCGGTGCTGGATGGGGAAATGGACGGATCGCTGGATCTGTCGCGCTATCCCGATCTCGGGGCGGTCTACCATGCCTGCGCCACGCTCATCAACCAGCGGCATTACGAGGCGGGGCTCGCCCTGGCCCGGCGCGTTCTGGCGCAGATGGCAGAGGGGTTCGAAGCCTATCCGAGGTTGAACGCCAATCCGGTCCTGCTGGCCGAGGTCGAGGCCGGGATGTGCTTCATGTCGGCCATCGCGCAGGTCAATCTCGGGGATGGTGCGGCGAGCTATATGGCGCTGGGGCGGTTCTCGGCCGTTGCGACCTATCTGCGGGTGACGGGACAGAACTCCGAGCTGGTCCGGGGCATGCTGGCCCCGGCGGATGAACTCATGGCGCGGCTGGAGCGGGAACTGGGCGGCTGAGCCTGATCCTTGATCAGTGGCCGCGCCGGGTCTCGTCGGCCACGATCCGGCCGTCCTCCAGCGTCAGGATGCGGTCGGCGCGGTCGAGGATGCGGTTGTCATGGGTGACGAGGAGGGTGGTCATTCCCCGCGCGGCACCGAGGCGGCGGAAAAGGTCGATCACCTCGGCGGCGCTGTCCTTGTCGAGGGCCGCCGTCGGCTCGTCCGCCAGCAGAAGGGCCGGACCGCCGACCAGGGCCCGGGCGACGGCGACGCGTTGCTTCTGCCCGCCGGAAAGGTTCGCGGGCAGGTAATCCACCCTCTCGGCCAGGCCGACGAGGCCGAGAAGATGCTCGGCCGCGCGGGAGGCGAGGTCGTCCGGCACGGCCGGGTGGACCTGCGCGCCGACCATCACATTCTGCCGCGCGGTCAGACTTTCGTGCAGGTTATGTGCCTGGAAGATGAAGCCGAGCTGCCGCCGCATCCGCACGAGGGTCGCGTTGTCGGCCCCCCGCAGCTCATGCCCGAGCAGGAGAAGCTGGCCGTCCTGAACCGCGCGCAGGCAGCCGATCAGGGTCAGAAGCGTCGTTTTGCCCGAGCCGGAGGGGCCCATCAGCACGGTGAAACTGCCCCGCTTGAGCTGCAGGGAGATGTCGAACAGGGCCTGCTTGCGCGCCGCGTCCTTGCCGAACCAGTGGTTCAGGCCCGCGATCTCGACGATGGGGGAAGGGTCCATGGCGGCCTCTAGAACAGATCCGCCGGATCGGCGGCGGCCAGTCGGCGGGTGGCGATGGCGCCGGAGAGGGCCGAGAAGACCACGGTGCCGACAAAGACCGTGACCGCCATGCCCGGCGTCACGGCAAGGGGCAGGGTGGTGACCTTGCCCATCAGCGTCAGGATGCTGGCGCCGATGGTCACGCCGGGGAGGAAGCCCAGCACCCCGAGGATCAGCGCCTCTTCCAGGACGATGCCGAAGAAGAAGCCCGGGCCATAGCCCATCGCCTTGAAGGTGGCATATTCGCGCAGGTGGTCGGCCACGTCCGAGGACAGGACCTGGTAGACGATGACCAGCCCGACCAGCACCCCGATCAGCACGCCGAAGCCGAAGATCACCCCGGTCGGTCGCTTGGTCTGCTGGTAGGTCAGCTCTTCCTGCGCGGCGTTGGCATAGCTGCGGATCCGCAACCCCGGATCGGAGATCAGTCGGTGCAGGCGGGCGACGACGGCCGGAACATCCGCGCCGGGGCGGAGCTTGAGCAGGATGTGGTCCGGGGCGGTCGAGCGACGACTGGGCAGCAGCGACAGGAAGGTCTGGTCCGAGACGATCATGTAGCCGTCGCCGCCAAATCCGCCGCCGCCCGCGAAGGTGGAGTAGGCGGTCAGGGTGCGGCCCTGGGTCTCGAACCGCAGGGGGGATTGGGGGCGGATCGACGCGGCCTCGTCGCGCCGGATGCCGCGGGCCAGCCGGTCGATCAAAGCTGCGTCCCGCACTTGCAGAAGATGCGCCTCGGCGGCTATCTCGGGGGCGAGGAAGCCGGGTTTCGCCGGATCTACGCCGAACGTCGTCAGGCTGATGTCGATGTCCGGCCGATCCCAGGGAGTATTGCCGATGATAAGGCCCATGCCGTCGGTTACATCCGGGTCGGCGAGCGCCTGCAGCATCCATTGCCGCGCCACGTTGCCGCCGTCGGTCAGGCCATTGGCATCGGCGGCCGAGATCATCACATCGGCTTGGAAGAAGCTGTAGGGTTTCAGCACCGCTGTCCCCATCGAATTCATGATGCCCAGCTGAACGAACACCAGCACATTGGCGAAGGCCACGCCCACGAGCGCGGCGGCGAAGCGCATCCGGTTGTGGGTCAGTTGCAGCCAGCCGATCGGCAACCGGCCCAGCAGGCGCTGGAGAAGCCGGCTCATGGCGCGGCCTTGGGCGCACTGGTGTCAATGCGGGCGATCACCTCGAGATTGGTGAAGCGCGCGGCGATGGCGGAGGAGGGCTGGTCCAGCGCCACCAGCACGCGGATCACCCGCGCATCCTTGTTGTCGGCCGCATCGTCAGAGATCAGCCCCTGACGGCCGACGGTCAGCCCGATGGACTGGACCTTGCCCTGCAAGGACCGGGCCAATACCGGCGAGGCCAGTTCCACCGGCTGGCCCGGCTCTACCCGGGTAATCCGGTCCTGCCAGACCTCGACTTCTGCCATCATGCGGCTGGTGTCGCCCATCTCCATGATTCCCGAGGCGGAGGGGCGCTGGCCGGGGGTGGTCTTGATGTCCAGGACCGCCCCGTCGATCGGCGCCACGACCACAGCGCGTTGCATGTCCAGCCGGGCGCGAGCCAGCTCGGCCCGGCCGGCATCGACATTGCGCGCCGCCACTACCACGTCGGGCTGATCCTCCAGCGCGACCGAGGAGAAACGGGCAAGTGTCGCCTCGGCCCGGGTGACGGCCAGCCGCGCGCCCTCGGCCGCCGTGCGCGCGGTGTCCAGCGTGGTCTGGGTGGCGACGCCGCGCTGGAAAAGCTCTTCGGTCCGTTGCAGGGTCGCCGCCGTTTCGGCGGCAGTGGTCATCGCCTGATCGAGAGAGGCCTGAGCCTCGTCGCGGCTGGACTGGACGGCGGCACGGGTCTGCATCAGCGCGGCCTCGCGGACCGCGAGATTGGCCTCGGCCGTAAGGATCGCGCTTTCCAGCGCTGCGGCATTGTCCATCCGGGCCAGCGGGGTGCCCTTCTCGACCGTCTGGCCGACCGAGACGAGGATCTCGGCCACCCTGGCATCGCCCGCGCCATAGGGGGCGGCGACGACCGAGACATCGCCCAGCGGCATGATCCGTGCCAGACCGATGACATCGGTCGGCAGCATCGTCTCGGCCATGCGCGGCGGCAGTTCCACGTTGGGGGGCAGAGCGATGGGCGTCTGCGACCCGGCACCGGGTTGCAGGCCGGTTACGGCGTAGAAGGCCCGCAGCATCGGCGGCTGGAAATACATCCCGATGACCGCGCCCGAGAACATCAACACCGGGACCAGCAGCACCAGCAGATATGCCCGGCGAAAGCGGCGGCGCGGCTGCTCTGCCGGTTCTGGCCCGGTCTGCAGCGCGAGGGGAAGTGCCTTGTCCGAATCCGCTTTCATCTGCGACAGGTTCCTTCGTCGATCGGTTGCCGAACACCTTGCACAGTATTTCCGGGGGCGTCTTGATATCAATCAAGCCGCGACGTCAGGCAGGTGGCGGACTGGCCGCTACAGCAGGTCGGCCTGCCGGATGTCCCCCGCGGCAAAGTCGATCAGCGCGCGGACCTTGCGCGGAAGGACCCGGCCCTCCAGCCAGACGGCGCTGAGCGGGCTTGTCTCTCCGGGAAGGTCGGGCAGGACGGGGACGACCAGCCCCGCTGCCAGCGCCGATCGGGCGGCAAAGCGCGGCGCATAGGCGAGGCCCTGGCCCTGGGCCGCAAGCTCCACCGCCGCCCGTGCAGAGTTCACCTGGAACCGGCCGCGCACCGGGACGGTCCGTGCGTCTGGCCCAAAGCTCCAGCGGCGGGGATTGCGGCGGTTGAGGTCGAGGATGCAGTCATGGGCGACCAGATCCTCCGGGGTCGCGGGTGCGCCCCGGCGGGCCAGATAGTCCGGGCTGGCGACCAGCACCGAGCGGAAGATCCCCAGCTTGCGCAGTTTCAGGGATCGCGTCTCGGTCCGGCCCATGCGGAAGGCGAGGTCGATCCCCTCGGTCGCAAGGTCGACATGCCGATCATCAAGCCGCAGATCGAAGCTGAGGCCCGGATGCAGCCGCGCGAAGCGTTCCAGCATCCCCGTCACCCAGATCTCGCCGAAGGTGACCGAGGCCGAGATCCTAATGACCCCACCAAAGCCCTTCGAGCCCTCGGACACCTCGCCGATCAGCGCGTCCAGATCGTCCAGAAGGGCAGGGGCCCGCGCCAGAAGATCCTCTCCCGACGGCGTCAGCCCGACCTTGCGCGTGGTGCGTTGCAGAAGTCGCACGCCAAGCCGCGTCTCAAGCTCGGCGACATATTTCGAGGTCAGACGGTTCGACACTCCCATCTGTTCGGCCGCCGCGGTGAAGGACCCGGTCTGGGCCGTGGCGACAAAGGCGCGCAGCTGGTCGATCAGGTCCATATTCGGAACGTTCTGTGGATAGTCATTCCATAACGTCTCCATTTCATACGCGGCGGTCAAGGTCTAGCTTCACCGCATCGACACACCGCCGCCGATGCGGCCCCGAAAGGATCCCTGCCATGACCCATACCGACACTGCTGCCCTGCTCCTCCGCGTTTCCAGCGGCGTGCTGTTTATCGCCCACGGCCTGTTGAAGGTCCTGGTCTTCACCATTCCCGGCACCGTGGGCTATTTCGAAAGCCTGGGCCTGCCCGGCTTTCTGGCCTATCTGACCATCGCGGCCGAGCTGGCCGGGGGCGTCGCGCTGATCCTTGGCGTGGGCACCCGCGCGGTGGCGCTTGCACTGATCCCGGTCCTTATGGGCGCGGCCTGGGTTCATGCCGGGAACGGCTGGCTCTTCTCGGCCGAGGGCGGTGGCTGGGAGTTCCCGGTGTTCTGGGCGATCATCAACGGCGCGATCGCGCTGCTGGGCTCGGGCGCGCTGGCGCTGCGCCCCTCGGCCCGTGGCTTCGTCGCCGCCTGAGGACCGTCCGGCCGTCCCCTGTCGGGGGCGGCCTTCCCAGCGAAAGGAAACGCCGATGAGCGCGATTACCGACCTGAACCGCCTGCGAGATCGGCTGACGCCGTCGGCCCGGATGCCTGTGGTCTTCCTTGGCCACGGCAGCCCGATGAACGCGCTGGAGGATACCGCCTACAGCCGCGCCTGGACTGCGCTGGGCCAAAGCCTGCCGCAGCCCGCCGCGATCCTTGTCGTTTCGGCCCATTGGATGACGCGCGGCACGACGCTGGTCGATGTCTCGGCGCTGCCGAAGACGATCCACGATTTCTACGGTTTCCCCGACGCGCTGTACGCAATGGATTATCCCGCGCCGGGGGCACCGGACCTGGCGCGCGAGGTCTCGACCCTGCTGGCCAGCCACCATTCCGACACCGACGACACCTGGGGTCTGGATCACGGCGCCTGGACGGTGCTGCGGTTCCTTTATCCGCAGGCCAATGTTCCGGTCTTTCAGGTCTCAATCGACATGGGCCGGGGGCTAGAGCACCAACTGGAGGTCGGGCGCACCCTGTCGCAACTGCGCGACCGAGGGGTGCTGATCCTGGGATCGGGCAACGTGGTCCACAACCTGCGCGCCATGCGCTTCGGCGGCCAGCCGCAGGATTTTGCGGTGGAGTTCGACCAGTTCTTCGCCAGCCGCCTGCAGGACCGAGACCTTGCCGCTCTGGCCGACAGCAAGACGTTGGGGAGCCTGTTGCGCATGGCGCATCCGACGGTCGACCACTACATGCCGGCGCTGACCATTGCGGGAACCTCGGACGACCGGGACCAGTTGACCTTCATGACCGATGCGATCGACCTCGGCTCGGTGTCGATGCGATCATTCGTCTTCCACGCTTGAGGAACGAACCATGCTGATGAACGGCAAATGGGTGGCCGACTGGCAACCCGTACAGAAGGCTGACGAAAAGGGGCGGTTCCTGCGCCAGACCTCGACCTTCCGCAACTGGATCACGCCCGACGGCAGCCCCGGCCCGACCGGCGAGGGTGGATTTGCGGCGGAGGCCGGGCGCTACCGGCTTTACGTGGCGCTGATCTGCCCCTGGGCCTCACGCGCGTTGATGGCGCGGGCGCTGAAAGGTCTGGCCGGGCTGATCCCGGTGACCGTCGTCAACCCGACGCTTGGCGCGCAGGGCTGGGAGTTCGGCGGCTATCCGGGGGCCGATGCCGATCCTTTGTTCGGGGCGGACCATCTGCATGAGCTTTATACCAGCGCCGATCCGCAGATCAGTGGCCGGGCGACTGTTCCGGTCCTGTGGGATATGCAGCGTAACCTGCTGGTGAACAATGAAAGCGCCGATATTGTGCGGATGTTCGACACCGCCTTCGAACAGCTCGTGCCCTCGGAGCTGCGGCTTTATCCGGCGGACCTGTCAGACCAGATCGACGCCCTCAACGAGCGGCTTTACGACCAGCTGAACAATGGCGTCTACAAGGCGGGGTTCGCCCAGACGCAGACCGCATATGACGAGGCCGTGGATGGTGTCTTCGCCATGCTGGACGAGCTGGAGGCGCGTTTGACCGGCGACTACCTCTTCGGCGACCGGCTGACCGAGACCGACATCCGCGCCTTCGTCACGCTGATCCGCTTCGACGCGGCCTATCACGGGATCTTCAAGACCAACCGCCGCCAGATCGCGGATTATCCCCGGCTCTCTGCCTATCTGGAGCGGATGCTTGCCCTGCCGGGGGTGCGCGAGACGGTCAACCTCGACCACATCACGCGCGGCTATTACTCGATCAAGGCGCTGAACCCGACCGGGATCCGTCCCACGGGTCCGGCGCATGTCCACCGGCTTCTGAACGGCTGACGGAACAATCGCCGCCCCGGCCGGTTCACCCCTCGGACCGGCGCAGGGGGCAGGCATGGCAGGACGAAACAGGGCGGGCTGGGTGATCCTGGGGGGAGGCGTCGCGGCGCTGGCCGTCCTTGCCTATGTCAACGCGGGTCGGCCCCGCGGCAAACGCGACAGCGCGCCCGGCCATGCCGCCCGGCGCTGGCGCTGGGGTGGATATGCGGTCGAGGCCTATACCGTCACCATCGCCCGGCCGAGATCCGAGCTTTACGCCTTCTGGCGCCGCTTTCAGAACCTGCCGCAGGTGATGGAGAACGTCGACACCATCACCGAGGAGGGCGACACGACCCGCTGGACGATCCGCGCCCCGATGGGCCAGACGGTCGAGGTCGCGACTCGCATCGTCACCGACCGACCCGACGAGGTGATCGCCTGGTCCGCGGTCGAGGGCTCGCAGATCGACACGTCGGGCAAGGTCATGTTCGCCGACGCCCCCGGTGGGCGCGGTACGCAGGTGACCGCGATCATTGCCTGGGACCCGCCTTTCGGCCGGCTTGGTCAACTGGTCGCCAAGGCCTCGGCCCGCGCCCCGGCGATGCAGGCCCGGCATGAGCTGAAGCGGCTCAAGATGCTTATGGAAACCGGCGAGATCGCGACCTCGGCGCGCCGCCCCGCAGAATAGGAGGCCGCGATGCGCGCATTGACCTGGCATGGCACCAAGGACGTCAGGGTGGAGACGGTGCCCGATCCGAAGATCGTCAACCCCCGCGACGCGATCATCGAAGTGACCTCGACCGCGATCTGCGGCTCGGACCTGCACCTCTTCGACGGGGTTATCCCGGGGATGGAGCAGGGCGATATCCTTGGCCACGAATTCATGGGCCGTGTCGTGGAGGTGGGGTCGGGCAGCAGTCTGAAGAAGGGTCAGCGCGTCGTCGTGCCCTTCACGATCTCTTGCGGCGGCTGCTTCTTCTGTACCTCGGGGCTTTACTCGGCCTGCGACAACTCCAACCCGGTGGAAAAGCAGGATGCCAGCGAAGCCGCCTTCGGCCATGCGATGAGCGGGATCTTCGGCTACAGCCACCTGACGGGGGGCTATTCCGGCGGGCAGGCGGAGTATGTCCGGGTGCCCTTCTCGGACGTCGGCCCCATCGTGGTGCCGGATGACCTGCCGGACGACCAGGTGCTGTTCCTGTCGGACATCCTGCCCACCGGCTGGATGGCGGCCGAGAATGCCGGGATCGCGCCGGGAGACACGGTCGCGGTCTGGGGTTGCGGGCCGGTGGGGCTGTTCGCGGTCCAGTCGGCGCTGCTGATGGGGGCGGGGCAGGTGATCGCCATTGACCATCATCCAAGGCGGCTGGAGCTGGCCGAAAGTCTGGGCGCGAAGGTCATCAACTACCGCGAAAGCCATGTGGCCGAGGCGCTGCTTGAGATGACCGGCGGCATCGGTCCCGATGCGGTGATCGATGCGGTGGGGATGGAGAGCCACGGCCTTGCCCCGGACCGGCTGCTGGACCGGGCCAAGCAGGCGGTGGGGATCGGCGTCGATGGCATCCATGCGCTGCGCAGCGCGATCCACGCCTGCCGCAAGGGTGGGCGCGTCTCGGTTCCCGGGGTCTATGGCGGCTTTGCCGACAGCTTCCCGACGGGCGCGGTCATGCAGAAGGGTCTGACGCTGCGCACCGGCCAGACCCATGTCCAGCGGTACATGCCCAGCCTCCTGCACCGGATCGCCGAGGGCGAGATCGACACGACTTTCCTGATCAGCCATCGTCTGCCGCTGGAAGAGGCGGTGCAGGGCTATCAGAGCTTTCGCGACGACCAGAACAGCTGGACCAAGGTGGTGCTGAAGACCCCGGCTTCGGGTTGGATTGGGTAAAATGGTTCGGCCCGGAGGTTTCCCGCCGGGCCGTCCATTACTCGCAAGCAACTTACTCGTGAAATCGAATCAAGCGCGGAGATCGAAGCGGTCAGCTTCCATCACCTTCACCCAGGCTGCGACAAAGTCACGCACGAACTTTTCGCGGTTGTCGTCCTGGGCATAGACCTCGGCATAGGCGCGGAGGATCGAGTTCGAACCGAACACCAGATCGGCCCGCGTCGCCGTCCACTTGACCGCGCCGGTCTTGCGGTCGGTCAGCTCATACAGGCTGGTCCCCTTCGGCACCCACTTGTAGGCCATGTCGGTCAGCCCGGCGAAGAAGTCGGTGGTCAGGGCGCCCTCGCGGTCGGTGAAGACGCCATGCTTCGTCCCGCCGTGGTTGGTGCCGATCACCCGCATCCCGCCGATCAGGCAGGTCATCTCATGCGCCGTCAGACCCATGAGCTGCGCGCGGTCGAGCATCAGCTCCTCGGCCGTCACGGCATAGTCCTTCTTCATCCAGTTGCGGAACCCGTCCGCAAGCGGTTCCAGCACCGAGAAGCTCTCGGCATCGGTCTGCTCTTGCGTCGCATCGCCACGGCCGGGGTGGAAGGGCACAGTCACGTCGAACCCGGCTGCCTTCGCCGCCTGTTCCACGCCGACGTTGCCCGCCAGCACGATCACATCCGCGACCGAGGCCCCGGCTTCCTTGGCGATCGGCTCCAGCACCGACAGGACATGCGCCAGACGGGCGGGCTCGTTGCCTTCCCAGTCCTTCTGCGGGGCCAGACGGATCCGGGCACCGTTCGCGCCGCCCCGGTTGTCCGAGCCGCGGAAGGTGCGGGCCGAATCCCAGGCGGTGGCGACCATGTCGCTGATCGACAGGCCCGAGGCCGCGATCTTCGCCTTCACCGCGTCCACGTTCCACGAGGTCGAACCAGCCGGAACCGGGTCCTGCCAGATCAGGTCTTCCTGCGGCACCCAGGGGCCGAGATAGCGGACCTTCGGCCCCATGTCGCGGTGGGTCAGCTTGAACCAGGCGCGGGCGAAGGCATCCGAGAAGGCCGCCTGATCCTTGGCGAAACGTTCAGAGATTTCCCGATATTTCGGGTCCATCTTCATCGCCATGTCGGCGTCGGTCATCATCGGCATCCGGCGGATCGTGGGGTCTTCCACGTCGACGGGCATGTCCTCTTCCTTGATGCCGATGGGCTGCCACTGCCAGGCACCCGCCGGGGACTTAACCAGTTCCCAGTCGTAGTTCAGAAGCAGGTGGAAATACCCGCCATCCCACTTGGTCGGGTTGGTGGTCCAGGCGCCTTCCAGGCCCGAGGTGATCGTGTCGCGGCCGACCGAACGCTTGGCATGGACGTTCCAGCCCAGACCTGCCTCTTCCAGCTCCGCGCCTTCCGGCTCGGCCCCGATCAGGCTGGCGTCGTTGTTGCCATGCGCCTTGCCGACGGTGTGGCCACCGGCGGTCAGGGCGACGGTTTCCTCGTCGTCCATCGCCATCCGCGCGAAGGTTTCACGAACGTCATGCGCGGTCTTCAGCGGGTCGGGCTGGCCGTCCACGCCCTGCGGGTTCACGTAGATCAGGCCCATGACCACGGCGGCCAGCGGGTTCTCCAGCGAAGAACGGTCTTCCTTCGTCGGATAGCGCTCGTCCTTCAGCCACTCCTTCTCGGAGCCCCAGTAGACGTCCTTTTCGGGCGCCCAGATGTCTTCGCGTCCGAAGCCGAAGCCGAAGGTCTTGAGGCCCATCGATTCATAGGCGACCGTCCCGGCGAGGACCATCAGGTCGGCCCAGGACAGGCGGTTGCCGTACTTCTTCTTGATCGGCCACAGCAGGCGGCGGGCCTTGTCGAGGTT
>JARFTV010000037.1:25682-41029 GCA_029289325.1 Alphaproteobacteria bacterium | reverse complement strand
CCCGATCGTCTCGCCCGTCGGTCGATAGACCAGCAGCACGTCCCCGACCTGAAGATCGGTCCCCGCCCCGGCAGGCACGGCGGCGACCACGGTTTGCGTGCCGGTCGGCGTGTCCACCATGTCGAAGGTCAGCCCATTGGAAAGGCGCAGTTCGACCACGACCGGAAGCGTCTCCATCTTGCGGACGATGTCGGCGCCGGGGGTCGCCTCGTAGCCGACGATCACCTTGAGCTCGCCCACCGTCGCAAGGTCGACCCCCTGCGCCAGCATGGCGGGCAGGGCCGCGCCGTCCTGCAGCGGCTGGCCGTTCACCTCGACGATCCGCTGGCCCGGCTGCATCCACAAAGGCGAGCCGGGCAGGACCCCGGCCACCACCGACGGATCGGCCGGATCGGCCAGGAAGGGCAGGCGCACGATGCGCGACAGGGTGAAAGGCGCGTTGGCCGACACTTCGGGCAAGGGCGTGACCACGGCCACGGCCGCCGACCGCCCGCGCAGGTCGACCGCCAGAGTCAGCAGGCCCGCCCCCAGCAGCATCGCCGCCGCCGCCAGCATCATGACCGTTCGGCTTGAGGTCCGCGCCCGCGATTTCCGGGCGGCCACCGGAGGTTGGATCGACGTCTCGGCCGCCACTTCGGGGAAGGGATCGGCGGGGGTCCGCGTCGTCTGCACCACCCGAAGCTCGGCTGCCGCCGGGATCACCGGCTGCGGCGAGCGCAGCGCCACGGCCGGGGACGGCGGTTCGCGCAGCATCGCCTGCCATTCGGCCGCACTCTGGATCCGGTCGCGCGGGAAGATCGCCATGGCCTTGTCGATAGCGGCAAGGAAGGCGGGCGGATAGCCCTTGATCCGGCCGGCCAGCGGGCGGTGCGGGTCGGCCTCGCGGCTGGCGATGGCTGACAGCCGTTCCTGCGACGAGGCCGGGGTCTCACCGGTGATCAGGTGGTAGAAGCTGGCCCCAAGCGCGTAAAGATCGCTGCACGGCGCCTGCTTGCTGCCCGCGATATAGAACTCCTGTGGCGAGTAGCCGTCCTTCACCACCCGCAGCCCTGATAGCGCCCGGCTTTTTCGCGTCATCTCTTTCCGCGAGGCGCCAAAGTCGATCAGCACCGGGTTGCCGGTCGCCCGGTCCAGCAGGATGTTGTCGGGCGAGATGTCGCGGTGCAGAAGCCCCTGCTCATGGACATAGCCCACCGCGTCCAGCACCTTGCCCAGGATCGCCACGATCTCCTGCGGAGCCAGCCGGGGGATCTTGCCTTCCACCGTTTCAAGCAGGTCGGGGCCCTGGATATAGTCCATCGCCATATAGGCGGTCTCGTTATCCTCGAACACCTGATGGACCCGGACGATGTTGGGATGGTCCAGCCGCGCGAGGTTCTGCGCCTCTTGCAGGAAGAGGTTCACGATCGAACGGTATTCGTCCAGCCGCTGCCGCGTGCGGGGACCGACTGCGTTGTCGATCCGGCGGCAAAAGCTGGCGGGGAAACATTCCTTCACCACCACTTGGCGCGATAGCGAATCCTTCGCCACATAGGTGATGCCGAAACCGCCGCTGTTCAGGAAGGATTCGATCGTGAACTGACCGTAAAGGAGCTTGGTCCCCGGTTTCAGTTCGTCGGCGAAACGTTCCTCGCCGATATCGTCGATCCTTGCAGCAGCCGATGTCATTTCTTTACCCGGAATACCGGCCAGCCCCACCCGCCGACCTCAATCCTCTCGTGATAAGGCCCGAGTTGGGCCAAATCGTGATGCCAATTCGTTCCTTTTCCGCCACATTCCCAGGGTTTCGCCGGGATCGGCCACGGGACTGTCATCGCGGCCAGACGCCCAAATCTTCTGCCAGAAAGCGCCTTGTCGCGGCCCGGTGGCTTTGTTGCGGATTCGGGGACAATTCGCCCCGTCTGGCCTGCCCAGCTTTTGCCACAAGGCGTTTCGGCGCGCTGAACGGCCCCGGCCTCGCGGCAAAGGCCGATTCTCGGCCGGATATCTTGCCCTTTCCGGCCCCGCGTGACACCACGGGCCATGGTCGAGATCTTCCTGAAAATCCTGCCCTTCTTCGCCGTGATCGGTCTTGGCTACCTTGCCGTCCGCACCCGGTTCTTCAGCGAGGAGGCGACGGTCTACCTGACCCGCTTCGTCTTCTACTTCGCGCTTTCGGCCATGCTGTTCGGCTTTGCCGCCAACCTCGACATCGCCGCCATTCTGTCCTGGCCCCTGGTCCTTGCCTATCTTCTGGGCACGTCGGTGGTCTGGCTTCTGGTGGCCGTCGTGGCGCTGTGGCGCGGGGCGGGCAAGGAAGAGGCGGTCTTCGAGGCGCATACCGGGGTGATCGGCAATGTCGGCTTCCTTGGCATCCCGATGCTGGCGCTGTTGCTGGGGCCGAATGCGGTAGGGCCGGTGCTTCTGGTGCTGGCGGTTGACCTGATCGTCTTCTCCTCGATCCTGACCATGTCGATCACCGGGCTCCGGGCCGGGCGGGTAAGCGCGCAGACCTTCCGCATCCTCGCGGTCGGGCTGGCGAAGAACCCGATGATCGGTTCGACCGTCCTTGGCATCGCCTGGGGCGCGACCGGCCTTGCACTGCCCGGCCCGGTGAACGAATTCATGTCGCTGCTTGGCGCGGCCGCCACACCCTGCGCGCTCTTCGCGATCGGGGCTTCGCTGGCCGGACGGTCGGCCGAGAGGTTGCAGGTCGCGGCCTGGCTCTCGACGGCGAAACTGGTCCTGCATCCGGCGGCGGTGGCGGCGGCCTGCTGGGCTTTCGGGGTCGGAGGCTATGCCGCGGGGGTCACGATCGCCGCAGCCGCCTTGCCTGTCGCGGGCAACGTGTTCATTCTGGCCCAGCACTACCGCGTTGCGCCGCAACGGGTTTCAACCGCAATCCTGCTCTCCACCGCGGCTTCGGTCCTGACGGTGACGGCTGTGATTGCCCTGATCGGCCAAGGGAGTTGACCATGAAAACCATCTCGGAGAACCGCGCCTTCGGGGGCGTGCAAGGGGTATACAGCCACGCCGCGCAGACCACGGGCTGCGAAATGACCTTCGGCCTCTACCTCCCCGCCCAGGCCGAGGACGGACCGGTGCCGCTTCTTTGGTTCCTTTCCGGCCTGACCTGCACGCATGAGAACGCGATGATCAAGGCCGGGGCCCAGCGTTGGGCGGCCGAGGCTGGGATCGCGCTCTGTTTCCCCTACCCCTCGCCACGTGGCGAGGGGGTGGCGAACGACCCCGACTTTGCCCTTGGACAGGGGGCGGGCTTCTACGTCAACGCGACCCAGAAGCCCTGGGCACCGCATTTCCGCATGTGGGACTATGTGACCGAGGAACTGCCGCGCCTTCTGTTCAACGCCTTCCCGCTGGCCGAGGAAGCGCAGGCGATCACCGGGCATTCCATGGGTGGCCATGGCGCGCTGACCATCGCGATGAGCTTTCCCGGCCGCTTCGCCAGCGTCTCCGCCTTCGCGCCGATCTGCAATCCGACGGCGAGCGACTGGGGCCGTCCGCAGCTTTCAGCCTATCTCGGCCCGGACGAGTCGACCTGGGCGGCGCATGATGCCAGCCTTCTGATGCGGCGGCGGGGGTTTGACGGGCCCATGCTTGTGGATCAGGGGACCTCGGACCAATTCCTGGACAAGCTGAAGCCCGAGGCCCTGGCCGAGGCGATGGCCGCCGCCCGGCAGGGGGGCACGTTCCGGATGCAGAAGGGCTATGATCACAGCTATTTCTTCGTGTCGAGCTTCATGGAAGACCATGTCCAGTTCCATGCTGCGGCCCTCCTGGACTAAGGCCCTGCTCCTCGCGCTTGCCTTGACCCAGCCCGCCCCCGCCGCAGCCGATGCGGCCGAGGCGGTGCTTGCCGGGGTCAATGCCGAGCGGGCCAAGGCGGGCTGCGCGCCGCTGAAGGTCAACTCCAGACTGGTGGCCGCCGCGAGGGCCCATGCGAAGGCGATGGCCGAGCAGAACTTCTTCGGCCACACCGGGAAGGATGGCAGCAAGTCGGGCAACCGGATCCGGCGGCAGGGCTACAGCTTCCGCGCCGCGGCCGAGAACATCGCGGCGGGGCAGGAGTCCGTCTCGCAGGTCCTTGGCAACTGGCTTGGCAGTCCGGGGCATCGGCGGAACATTCTGAACTGCCGCCTGAAGGAGACCGGGATCGCGGTGGTCTACCAGCCCGACGACCGGCCGATCCAGGGGCAGAGCCGGCCGTTCCGGTACTACTGGGTCCAGGTCTTCGCGGCTCCGAAATGACGGTCTTCATCGATGCCGATGCCTGCCCGGTGAAGGCCGAGGCCGAGGCGGTCGCCACCCGGCACGGGGTGCGGATGGTGCTGGTCTCGAACGGGGGAATCCGGCCCTCACAGAACCCGCTGGTGGAGAGTGTCTTCGTCTCGGAGGGGCCGGATGAGGCGGACAAGTGGATCGCGGCGGCCTGCGGGCCGGGGGACGTGGTCGTCACCACGGACATCCCGCTGGCGGCCCGCTGCGTGGCGGCCGAGGCGAGGGTGGTGAAGCCGACGGGGGAGGAACTGACGGCGGCGAACGTCGGCATGGCGCTGGCTACCCGGGACCTGATGGCGGACCTTCGGGCGGCCGATCCGTTCCGGCAGGGGGGCGGGCGCCCCTTCGGGAAGGCCGACCGGAGCCGGTTCCGCGACGTGCTGGACCGGGTTCTGCGGCAGGTGTCCACGGTGGACAAATCCGGCTAATCCTGCAAGATCAAAGACTTGCCGGTTTCCGTTCATGGTTTCTTAACTTTTGCGCCGATGCCCCGGCGCAAAGCGGTTGTCTGCGGCCCGGTGCTGTGCTGTCTTGGCACATGACCCCACAAGCTGGAGCCTTGCCGATGAAGAACCTGGTGCTTGCGATCCTGGCGGTCTCGACCGCGATCCTGGGCTTTTATGCCTATCAGACCAGCCAGCGGGTCAACAGTCTCCAGTCCGACCTGGCCAGCCGGGCGACAAGCCTGACGACGCTGGAAGGCGAAAGGGCCACGCTGGAAGAGGCGCGGGCCAGCCTCGAAGCGGAAAAGGCCGCGCTTGAGGCCCGGAACGCCACTCTGGAGGCGGAGAAGGTCGCGCTTGAAGCCGAGAAGGCCGCGCTGGCCGAAGCCTCTGCCAGCCTGGAGTCCGACCTTGCCGCCTTGCAGGAGCAGGCGGCGGCGCTTCAGGCCCTGCTGGATCAGGTCACCGCGGCCGCGGCCGAGGCAGCGGCGCAGGCTCCTTCCGTGACCCAGCCCGATGCGCAGGCCGGGACGGCACCCGAAGACAGGGCCACGGCCGAGCCTAGCCCGACGCCCTGACGCCCGCCTGCCCGCGCCATGCCATGTCGCGGGCGGAACAGACAGCCGGCGGCGGCCCGGATCATCTGCGGCCATGGCACGCAATCAAGCCCTGGCCGGGGTGCTGTTCGCAGCAGCAGGCACGCTGATCTTTTCCATCAACGACATGGCGATCAAGTTCCTGTCGAGCGGTTATGCGTTGCATCAGGTGATCCTGATCCGCGCCGTCGTCGCGATGGCCTGCATCCTTGTGGTCATCCATGTCTCGGATCGCGGCTGGTCGCAGATCGCCACCAGCCGTCCCCGCACCCATCTCTTGCGGGTGGGGATCATCATGTTGTCGAACGTGACCTTCTTCGTCGGCCTGGCCGCGATGCCGCTGGCCGATGCGGTGGCGGTGGCCTATGTCAGCCCGATCGTCGTGACGCTGCTGTCGATCGTCGTCCTGGGCGAGAAGGTCGGCCCCCGGCGCTGGTCGGCGATCGGCGTGGGGATGATCGGCGTGATCGTCATGCTGCGCCCCGGCACCGGGATGATCCAGCCCGCGGCGGTCCTGGTCCTGATCTCGGCCGTCCTTTACGCCAGCGGCAACCTGCTGGCGCGGCACATGGGTGGCACGGAAAGCGCCATGACGCTGAGCTTTTACGTGCAGGCCGGGTTCATCGTGATCAGCATCGCCATGGGCCTTTGGGTCGGCGACGGGCATCTGGAGACGGATGACAAGCTGTGGGCCTTCCTGTTCCGGCCCTGGATCTGGCCGCCGCTGGAGGATTGGCCGGTCTTCCTTGCCACCGGCCTGTCGGTCGGGATCGGCGGGCTGATGGTGACGCAGGCCTATCGCACCGCCGAGGCCGGGTTGATCGCGCCGTTCGAATATGTCGGGATGCCGATGGCGATCCTGTGGGGCGTGCTGGTCTTTGGTACCTTCCCGGATGCGACTGCCTGGGTCGGGATCGCGCTGATCTGCGGGTCGGGCCTGTATGTGATCTGGCGCGAGACGATGCGGAGGCAGGTGGATGCAACCTGAGGCGGTCGTCTTCGACATCGGCAATGTGCTGGTGGGCTGGAACCCCGAATCCTTCTACGACCGCGAGATCGGCGAGGCGCGGCGTCGCGCGCTGTTCGCCGAGGTGGACCTGCACGGGATGAACGAGCATCTCGATGCGGGGGCCTTGTTCCGCGAGACGGTCTATGACTGGGCCGAGCGGCATCCGGTCTGGGCGGCGGAGGTGCGGATGTGGCACGACCGCTGGGCCGATCTGGCAAGCCCGCGGATCGAGGGGTCGATCGCGTTGCTGCGCGCCTTGCGGCGGAAGGGTGTGCCGGTCTTTGCGCTGACGAATTTCGGGCGCTATTCCTATGAGGCGGCGAAGGGCTGGCTGGAGTTCCTGGGCGAGTTCGACCGGGAATTCGTCTCGGGCCGGCTTGGGGTGATGAAGCCCGACCCGCGGATCTATGCGATGGTCGAGGCGGAAAGCGGGATCGCGCCCGAGCGGCTTCTCTTTACCGACGACCGGGCGGACAATATCACGGCGGCCGCGCGGCGGGGCTGGCGGACGCATCAGTTCGAAAGCTGGCAGGGCTGGGCCCGGCGGCTGGTAGCCGAGGGATTGCTGACGGAAGGGGAGGCGGGGCTGTGACCGAGATCGTACCGAAGGAGGCCGAGGCGCTGCTGGACTGGCCGGGGCTTCTGGCGGCATTGGAGGCCGGGCATCGGCTGCCACGGGCCGGGATCAAGGACCTTTTCCTGCACCGGGGGGCCGATACTCTGCTCGACCGGGCGGCCTGGATCGACGGGCTGGGGTCGCTGGTGAAGGTGGCGACGGTGCATCCGGGCAATGCGACGCATGGCCTGCCGACGATCAACGGCGCGGTGACGCTGTTCGACGACGTGACGGGGGTGCTGTCGGCGATCGTGGACTTCCATCTGGTGACCAAGTGGAAGACGGCGGGGGATTCGCTCTTGTCGGCCAGCCGACTGGCGCGGAAGGACAGCCGGGAGTTCCTTCTGGTCGGCGCGGGCACTGTGGCGCGGTCGATGGTCGAGGCCTATTCCAGCCTGTTCCCCGAGGCGCGGTTCACGGTCTGGAGCCGCAGCCGCCATAGCGCCGAGGCGATGGGCCTGCCGGTGGCCGAGGATCTGGAGGCGGCGGTCCGGGCGGCGGATGTGATCTGCACCGCGACCATGGCGACCGCGCCGCTGATCCGGGGGGAGTGGTTGCGGCCGGGCCAGCATCTGGACCTGATCGGCGCCTTCAAGCCGGGGATGCGCGAGGTCGATGACCACGCGATGCAGCGGGCGCGCCTGTTTGTGGACAGCCGTGCGACGACGATCCACCATATCGGCGAGATCATGGAGCCCCTGGCCAGTGGCGCAATCACGGAAGGCGATATCCTGGCGGATTTCTATGATGATCCCGCGCTCTATGCCCGGCGGTCGGAGGCGGAGATCACCATCGCCAAGAACGGCGGCGGGGCGCATCTGGACCTGATGACCGCCCGTTTCATCGCCGACCGTTGGAGCAGCCGCTAGACGCGGTGCTTCAGGCTGAGCGAGGTGTCCTTGCGGCGGCCGATGCCGTTCCGCGACTGGTGCCACAGGCCCGCGATGGGCGGCGTCCGCGGCGCGCAGAACTTCCTTGAAAAGGGCACTGCTCCCCCACTAACCCAAGCCTTGCGGCCGCTGCAATAGGCGTGTCTGTGACAGACCACACCGTCATTGTATCGCGGGAGCCGCAGTTCCGCGTTGGAATCCAGATGCCATGGAATATGCGGGAATTTGGTCGGAGCGAGAGGATTCGAACCTCCGACCCCCTGCTCCCGAAGCAGGTGCGCTACCAGACTGCGCTACGCTCCGACCGTGGGTGGGGGGTTACCCCGTCCCGCAGGCTTTGGCAAGGGGCCTTACGCCTGATCTCCGCCCCGGTCGAAACGGCGCAGCCAGCTGGAGATGCGAGGCTGCGTGCCGACCTCCATCCGGGAGCGGCTTTCAAGGACCGGGCGGTTCTGGCTGACCGAGGGCGTGCCCTCACGCAGGACGATGTAGATGCCCGAGCCGATGATCACAGCGGAGCCGATGGCGGTGTAGAGGTCGACCGTCTCGTTGAAGAAGAGCCAGCCGTAAAGCGCGGCCCAGATGATCTGGGAATACTGCATCGGGGCGACGATCA
Source organism: Alphaproteobacteria bacterium (assembly GCA_029289325.1). Lineage (GTDB taxonomy): Bacteria > Pseudomonadota > Alphaproteobacteria > Rhodobacterales > Rhodobacteraceae > Tabrizicola. Next base: position 32,581 of record JARFTV010000037.1, on the reverse strand, counting down.
CCGCCGGGGCGAGACGGTAGGCGGCGATGGTTCCCAGCGCGCCGAGCATCCCGAGGAAGGCCATGACGGCGGTCAGGCCAAGGTCGGTGACGCTCATCGGGACATAGACGAAGGGCATGACGGCGCCCATGGCGAAGAAGGTCAGGACCATCGGGTAAAGCATGAGGACGACCGACCTCTCGGCCCCGCCGATCTTGCGGACGATGACGCTGGTAAGCGCCCCGGTCACCGCTGCCCCGATCGCGGCGAGGTGGCCGAGGGAGAACCCCTCACCGCCGCCCGGACGCAGGACGATGAGGACGCCGAGGAGGCCGACGACGACAGCGACGCCGCGGCGCAGGCCGACACGTTCACCCAGCATCGGAATTGCCAGCAGGGTGATCAGCAGCGGCATGGCGAAGAAGATCGCGTAGCAGATCGCCAGCGGCAGTTGCGAGAAGGCGAAGAAGCCCATGACCCCCGTCGCCACCGCCGCGACCGAGCGCAGGATCGACCACCAGGGATGCCGGGGGATCAGCGTGCCGTCCTTGCGGTCGCCCATGAGCAGCATGGTGACCAGCGGAAACCCCATGAGACCGGAGAAGAACATGATCTGGAACGAGGTGAAGGTCCCGCCCAGATACTTCACCACGACGTCATGCGTCGCATAGGCCCCGAAAGCGGCCAGCGACAGGGCCGCACCTTTCAGATTGTCAGACATTCCGGAGCATCCGTTGCTGCCGCACCCTTGTCAGGGGGACCGTTCGCGCTAACGGCCTTGTGGCAGATCGTGCTGGAAGGCTCAAGCCCGGATGGCTTGCCAGCGGCCCCGGGTTCGGTCACCCTCGCGCCATGACGGGGGGATTGCTGGGGTTTCTGGGCGGCATCGGCCTGTTCCTGTTCGGAATGGAGACGATGACGGCCGCCTTGCGCCAAATGGCGGGGGAACGCCTGCGCCGCTGGCTTCTGCGCATGACCCGGACGCCCCTGCGCGGGGTGATGACCGGGGCGACGATCACGGCTGCCGTGCAGTCGTCAAGCGCGGTGACGGTGATGGCCATCGGCTTTGTCGGGGCAGGCCTGCTGGGGTTCACTCAGTCGCTGGGCGTGCTTTACGGTGCGCATGTCGGCACCACCGCGACCGGCTGGATTGTCGCCTTGGTGGGGGTCAAGCTGAAGCTCGGGACGCTGGCGCTGCCGCTGCTGTTCCTTGCCGCGCTGGCGGGGATCTTTGGCGAGGGACGGCTGGCGCGTCTGGGCCGGATGCTGGCCGGCCTGTCGCTGCTTTTCATCGGGCTGGACCTGATGCAGGCCTCCATGGCGGGGATGGAGGGGCTGGTGACGCCGAAGTCGCTGCCGGAGGGCGAGGCTTGGGCCGGCCGCCTGGTCCTTGTCCTGCTGGGCATGGGGCTGACCGCCGTCATGCAAAGCTCATCGGCCGGGGTGGCGCTGACGCTGGTTCTGCTGGGCGGGGGCGCGATCGATCTGGCACAGGCGGCGGCGATGGTGATCGGCATGACGCTTGGCTCGACTCTGACCGGGCTGCTTGCCGCGATGGGCGGCGGCGTCGAGATGCGGCGGACTGCAATCGCGAACCTGCTGTTCGGAGCGGGCACGGCTGCCATTGCCTTCTTCCTGCTTGATCTCGTCCTGGCGATCCTGCCCGGCATGGCGCTTCAGCGCGACACGCAGACCGCCCTGGTCCTGTTCCATACCTTTTTCAACCTTGTCGGGACGCTGGTCTTTCTGCCATTGACCGGAGCCTTCTCGCGGATGATGCACCGGCTGGTGCCGGACCGGCCCGCAACGCTTGCTGCAGCGCTGGACCCCGCGCTCTTGTCCGATCCGGGGACGGCGCTGGATGCCGCCGCCCGGACGGCGGGGGCCATGGCCGAGGCGGCGGGCACGGCGCTGGGCGCGGCCCTTGCCCCACGCGACCGGCGCGACCTGCGGCCGCTTGCGGCGCTGTCGGGGCAGCTGGACCCGGCGCGACTGGCGCTGGAGCAATGGCTGTCACAGCTGCATCTGCCGCAGGACCGGCCCGAGGCGCTGGCCCGCATGGCGGCGCTGATGCATCTGGTCGATCACCTGGCCCGTCTTGCGGCCCGGACGCGCGAGGCCGACCGGATCGCGCATCTGGCCGACAGCCCGCAGCTGGCGCGACCGGCGCGGGCCGTGGCGGCGGCGTTGCGGCAGCGCCCGCGGCCGGGACAGGCCCGGCGGCTTGAGGAGCGGGTGCAGATCCTTGCCCGCAAGCATCGGCGCGGGGCGATGCTGCGGGAACATGCCGGAATGATCGACCTGCCGGGTGTGTTCCGTGAGACCGATGCGTTGCGCTGGCTTGACCGTGTGGCCGACCACGCCGAACGCATCGCGCATTACCGGAACGAGGCGGAAGGGCCTGTCCGGTAAGGCTGCTGGCCCTGTGCGCCTGCGCCTTCCCGACGAGAAGACGCAAGCGTGCGAGGAGGGGTGCCGGACAGGCTCAGGCCGAAAGGCTTGCGTCCAGCGCTGCGACGATGGCGTCGCCCATCTGGCTGGTCGAGACCGGCGTGCCGCCTTCCGGTCCCATCAGATCGGCGGTGCGGACGCCATCGGCGAGCACCTTCTCGACCGCCTTCTCCACCCGCGTCGCTTCTTCGCCCATGTCGAAGCTGTAACGCAGCGCCATGGCGAAGCTCAGGATGCAGGCGATCGGGTTGGCCTTGCCCTGACCCGCGATGTCCGGGGCCGAGCCGTGCACGGGCTCATACAGGGCCTTCGGACGGCCGTTCGCCATCGGCGCGCCAAGCGAGGCCGAGGGCAGCATCCCGAGCGATCCGGTCAGCATCGCGGCGGCGTCCGACAGCAGGTCGCCGAACAGGTTGTCGGTCACGATCACGTCGAACTGCTTGGGCCAGCGGCAAAGCTGCATCGCCCCGGCATCGGCATACATGTGCGACAGTTCGACATCCGGATAGTCGCGGTCGTGCACTTCCTGCACCACCTCGCGCCAGAGGATGCCGGATTCCATGACATTGGCCTTCTCCATCGAGCAGACCTTGTTGTTGCGCTTGCGGGCCAGTTCGAAGGCCGATTTCGCCACGCGGGCGATTTCGCTTTCGGTGTAGCGCTGGGTGTTGATGCCGACGCGTTCGTTGCCTTCCTTGAAGATCCCCCGCGGCTCGCCGAAGTAGACGCCGCTGGTCAGCTCCCGGACGATGACGATATCAAGGCCCGCGACGACCTCGCGCTTCAGGCTGGAGAAATCGGCCAGCGCGTCGAAGCACTGCGCCGGGCGCAGGTTCGAGAACAGGTCCATCTCCTTGCGCAGGCGCAGGAGGCCACGCTCGGGCTTCACGGAAAAGTCCAGCTTGTCGTATTTCGGACCGCCGACCGCGCCGAGGAGAACCGCGTCCACCTCTTGCGCCTTGGCCATGGTCGCGTCGGTCAAGGGCGTGCCGTGCGCGTCATAGGCGCAGCCGCCGACGAGATCCTCGGAGACGTCGAACTGGACGCCGCGCTTGGTGCCCATCCAGCCGATGATCTTCTTCACCTCGGCCATGACTTCCGGGCCGATGCCGTCGCCGGCAAGGATGAGGAGGGAGGGATTGGCCATGTCGCAAGCTCCGCGCGGGTTCTGGGTCGCGGTTGGCCTAGCCAAAGGGCCGGGCAGGGTCAAGGTTCCGCAAGGTCGATGTCGATCCAGACCGGGAAATGCCGCGATGCGGTGGCAAGGTCGGCGGTCAGCGGATCGCCCGGCGCGGGCCAGAGCACCCCGGCACCAGTCACGGTCAGGCTGGCGGCGGGCAGGACGTAATCCAGCCGCAGCCCGCCAAGTTCGGCGTAAAGGACCGTGTCCAGCGCAGGGTCGCCGCGCTGCCTGGGCTCATGCCGGTCGTGCGTGCCCCGGGGCTGCGGGTCCTGCAGCGCGGGGTGGGCCAGAAGCGCGCCGATCCCCTCGCGCAGCCCGTCGCCGTCGGCGGGGTCAAGGTTGCCATCGCCCAGAAGGACGAAAGCGGCGGAGGGGGCGGCCATGGGCAGGGCGCCGTCGAGGTAATGGCGCCAGAAAGCGGCCTCGTCATGGTTCCGCTTGCCGTTCCGATCCTCGGGCCCGTCGAAGACCGGGGGGGTGGCGTGCCAGGCCAGAAGGTGGAGCGGTCCGGCGCGGGTCAGTACGGGGACGTCCCAGAAGCCGGTGGTGGCAAGGCGCTGGACTTGGGCGAGGGCGGGCGCGTCGGGGGACAGGCTGCCGGGCAGGTCGCGCCAGAGAAAGGCGGAATGGTCGCGGGCGTTGGCGGTGTCGAAGGGCAGTCGCGACAGGATCGCCATGCCGCCCTGACCGGAGAACTGGCCGTAACCCTGCGCATCGCGGGGATCGTTCAGCCGGCCATTGCCATCCACGTCAAAGCCGGTCTGCGTCCCCGTGTTCGGCCGGAAGGCGAAGCGGTGCGGGTAGTCGGCGCCCTCGGCCGCCAGACGGTCGGCGAGCAGCGCCAAAGCCACCCCGCCCCGGTCATAGTCCACGGCGGTGAGGAGCAGCACGTCGGCGTCCAGCGTGGCGGCGACGCGGGCGATGGCGGCGATCTGCGGGTCCTTGCCCCGCGTGAGGTCCTGAACCAGAAGGCCGGGCCCGCGCCGGTCAAGGCCGACATTCCAGGTGGCGATCCGCAGCGTCTCGGCCGCGAGGGGGGCGGCTGCCAGCGAAAGGGCAAAAGCGAGGGAGCGGATCAGAGGTCGTCGTCCTCATCCTCATCGCGGTGGGGGGGCGCAAGGGCGGCTTCCTCGGCCAGTTTCAGGTCGCGCTTGGTGCGGATCATGTCCGCGATCCGGGCCATGGCGACGCCGCGCATCAGAAGGCTGGCGGGAAGATAGGCCCAGGCGGCCATGGTCCAGATCAGCGTCTGGGGCGAGGTGAGCGTCGCCGGAGGCAGGCCCGAGGTCAGCCCGACGATGAGCGCGGGGACGATGAAGGGCAACAGGAACCCGACGGCGAGGTTGACGCGCGAATCCCGCTCCAGCCGGTCGACGACGTCGCCATGGGCGGTGGGCTCGAACGTGGGCAGGTTGACCCAGACGTTGAACGCGCTTTTGGTCGAGGGCCAGCCGGCCAGTTTCAGCACGATCACAAAGATCGCCAGCGACAGGAGCGAGACCATATAGGCCGTGCCAGCGGCGGTGCGGACGTCCAGGATCTGAGCCGCGGTGCTGTTTTCGGCCAGCATCAGCGTGGCGAGGCGCACCGGCGAATAGGGGAAGTCGAGCGCGGTGCCGACAACCTCGCCCAAGGCGCGGAACAGGCGCGAGACGGTGGTCGGATCCTCCCGGTTGGCAACGATCACCGACAGGAGGAGGACGATGGCGAACAGCATCAGATAGCGGATGCGATTGTAGGGTGCGCCGTCGCGGAATTCGACGAGGCTGGGATAGACCGCGTTGTATTCGAAGAAGACCATGGCACCGGCGAAGAGCCCGACAAGTGCGACGATCTGCTTGGTATCGGTGCCGATACCGGGAAGGACGACCGAGGGCAGCACGATCAGTGTCATCACCAGAAAGGCGCGGACGGCCGCGGCGAAGGCACGGTTCAGCCAGGTCCGGCTGGCATGTTCCAGCGCGGCCAGCAGACGGCTGCGCAAACTGTCGGTGGTCAGTTCCCGCATGCTGGTGCGGAATGCTGCGATCTTGTCCAATTCTGTCCTGCTTCGTCCGAATCGCTCAACCGTCGGGCAGATAAACCGATGTTTGTGGCCATTTCACGGTCAATCTTCATGGTCGTCAGCTTTCACGGAAGGCCCGTTGGAAATAGGTCGCAAGGGGCGCGGTCAGATAGGCAAGCGGGGTGCGGGTGGCCGTCTTCAGATAGACCTCGACCGGCATTCCGGGGCGCAGGCCGGCTGTTGCCGCCGGATCCAGCGCGATTTCGACCTGATAGTGGGCCGTTCCGGTATTGGGGTCGGTCAACGCATCGGCCGAGACGCGGAGGACAAGCCCCGTCAGGCGGGGGCGGTCGCGGCCTGAGAAGGCGGTAGGCACCAGTTCGGCGCGCTGGCCGCGGTGGACCTCGTCGATGTGGATGGGCGGGATCCTTGTTGTCACCACAAGCGGGCGGTCCTGGGGGACGATATGCAGCACGGGTTCGGCCGGGCGGAGGACGGCGCCGGGACTGGTGATCTGCAGGCCAAGCACGATGCCCCCGACCGGTGCCCGGAGGTCCAGCCGCGCGATCCGTTCGGCAAGCGCGCGACGGCGTTCGGTCAGTTCCCGCACCTCGGGTTCGATCTGGCGCAGTTCGGCGATGGCCTCCTCGCGCCGCAGGGTCTGGAGCGCGGCGATCTGGAGGCGGATCTCGGTCGACTGATCCTCGATCCGGGCGAGCGTGGCGTCGAGTTCGCCCAGCTGGCCGTCAAGGCGGGCAACCTCACGCTCCAGCGTGAGGAGCGTGGCGGATGGGACGAGACCCTTGGCCTGCAGTTGGCGCTGGCTGGAAAGCTCTCGTTCGATCAGCGCGGCCTGGGTGGCGGCGGCGGCGCGCTGGGCGGCGATGCCCCGGCCCTGGGCACGAATCTGGTCGAGGCGCTGCGAGAGAAGGGCGCGGCTTTCCTCCAGCGTGGCAAGGCGGGCAAGGAACAGGAGCAGCTCACCCTCGGCCGCCGCGCCGGGCGGAAAGGCAGGGCGGGTCCGGGCGTCACGCTCGGCCTCAAGCCGGGCGGTGCGGACGGCCAGTTCGGCCAGCCGGCCGTCGACGATGGCCAGATCCGAATGCAGCGCGGCCCCGTCGAGGCGGAGGAGGGCCTGCCCGGCCTGCACCAGGTCGCCCTCGGCCACCAGAACCTGCGCGACAAGGCCGCCGTCGGGATGCTGGAGCGCCTGGCGGTTGCGTTCCACCTCGATCCGGCCGGGGGCGACGATGGCCCCGGCCAGCGGGGTGAGTGCGGCCC
>JARFTV010000037.1:25012-25672 GCA_029289325.1 Alphaproteobacteria bacterium | reverse complement strand
GTCGCAAGTGCGGCGAGGCCCAGAAGCGCGGGGGCGCGGAAGGAGACTTGGGTCATGCGGCGGCCCCCGGATCGGCGCGGGTGATGACTTCGGCGTTGCGGACGGTCTTGCGCAGGACCGTGTCGCGGGGACCGCAGGCGGTCATCACGCCATCGTCCAGCACCAGCAGGAGGTCACATTCCTGCAGGGCCGCGGGGCGATGCGCCATGACCAGCACGGCCGCCCCCCGCGCCTTTGCCGCGCGGATCGCCTGGTTCAGGGCCTGTGAGCCCTCATGGTCGAGGTTGGCGTTCGGTTCATCCAGGATCAGGAGCACGGGGTCGCCGAAAAGCGCCCGCGCCAGCCCGATGCGCTGCACCTGCCCACCGGAGAGCGGCCCCCCCGAAGGACTGACCGTGGTGTCATAGCCCTGGGGGAGGCGCAGGATCATCTCGTGCGCCGCCGCGGCCTGCGCGGCCCGGATGACGGCATCGGGCGGGGCGTCGGGGTCAAGGCGCGCGATGTTCCCGGCTGCGGTGCCCTCGAACAGCGTGACCCGCTGCGGCAGGTAGCCGATCAGGCGGCCCAACGTGGCGGGGTCGAACTGATCGAGCCTTGCGCCGTCGAGCCGCACCTCCCCGCCCGCGGGGGGCCAGAGGCCGCACAGCACCCGCGCAAGCG
>JARFTV010000037.1:0-25002 GCA_029289325.1 Alphaproteobacteria bacterium | reverse complement strand
CAAGCGCGGATTTTCCCGCGCCGGACGGACCGATTACGCCAAGTGCCTGGCCGGGATGCAGGGAAAAACCCACGCCGCGCAGGACGGGGGTGCGCTGGCCGGGCGGCACGACGGTAAGACCCTTCACCTCAAGCACGGCGCGGGGGCGGGGGAGGGGCGTCTGCGGGCGGGGCGCGGGGACCGTGGCCAGAAGTCCGGCGAGCCGCCGTCGCGCCTGCTGGGCGGCGGCGATCAGGGGCCAGTGCGCCACGGTCTGCTCGACCGGTTGCAGCGCGCGGCCGATGAGGATCGAGCTGGCGATCATCGCCCCCGGCGAAAGCTGGTCACGCAGGACCAGCCAGGCCGCGAGGCCCAGCATCGCCGATTGCAGGAAAAGCCGGAAGGTGCGGCTGGCGACCGCGAAACGGCCCGTCACATCCGAGGCGCGAAGCCCCCCGATCAGCGCCGCCTCACGCGCCTTGTGCCAGCGGGCGAGGGCCGCGTCGGTCATGCCAAGGGCGCGGAGCCCTTCGGCCTCATGCTTCAGGCTGTCGGCCAGACGGTCGGCGTTCATCGTGGCGAGTGCGGCTGTCTTGGAGTGCCCCGCGCCAAGCCACTGGTTGGCCAGCGCGAGAACGACCAGCACCCCGGCGCCTGCCAGCGCGAGCCAACCCAGCCAGGGGTGGAACAGGAAGGCCAGCGCGATGAACAGGGGCGTCCAGGGCGCGTCGAACAGCGCCAGCAGGGCCGGCGAGGCCCAGAGCCGCGCCATGGCATCAAGGTCACGCTCTGCCGCAAGCGCGGTGTGGTCGCCGGGGGCATCTGCCAACCGCGAAAGCGCGGCCTGCATGACCCTGGCATCCAGCGTCGCCTGCAGCCGCGCGCCCACCCGGGCCGTGATCCGGGCGCGGGCATGGTCGAGCAGCCCGAGCATCGCCATCAGGAACCCCGCGACCAGCGTCAGGGAAAGCAGCGTTTCCACCGAGCGGGAGGTCAGGACGCGGTCGTAGACCTGCAGCATGTAGATCGGTGGCACCAGCATCAGCAGGTTGACGGCAAGGGAAAACACCAGCGCCAGCGCGAGCGGCCGGGTCAGGCCGGCACGGGCAAGGGCAAGCTCTTGCAGGCCGGGGCGCAGGTCGTTGGGCGGGGCCATGCGGGTTCCTTGGCAGCATCCTGCCAGCGCGACCGATCCGACACGCTTCGGCGTTGTATTCGGCAAGTCACGGACTTATGCCTTGCCAACCGCCGTGCGCGACTATGCTTAGCTGCACTGGTTGACGGAAACTGTAGGTCCATGGGTCTGAAGAATTCATTTACGCCGACGGGTGTCCGGGCGGGTCTAATCTCTCTCATGCTGCTGGGCGGTTGCGCGGGGGCTGCGGGTCCCGGCGGGATCAATGACCCCTATGAGGCATCGAACCGCAAGGTGCATGAGTTCAACCGCGGGGTTGACCGGGCGCTGGTGGGGCCCGCCTCGGAAGGCTATGGCGGGGTTGTTCCGCAGCCGGTGCAGCGCGTGGTCGGCAACCTGGCCAACACGCTGGATCTGCCGGGGGACATCGCCAACAACCTGTTGCAGTTCCGTCTGGGCCATGCGGCCGAGAACACGCTGCGGCTGGCGACCAATCTGACCTTCGGCGTGGGCGGGCTGTTCGACTTCTCCTCGGCGCTTGGGGTGCGGGGCAAGCCGACCGATTTCGGCGAGACGCTGCATGTCTGGGGTGTGGGCGAGGGCGTCTACATGGAGCTTCCGCTGGCCGGTCCCTCGACGACGCGGGACACGGTGGGGATGGTGGTGGACATCGCGCTGAACCCGGTGCGGCTGGCGCTGCCGGAGAAAGAGGCGACTGCGGCCACGGCGATGAAGCTTTTCTCACGCCTTGGTGACCGCAACCGCTTCTCGGAAACGGTAGAGTCCATCCTATATGACAGCGCGGACAGCTATGCCCAGGCACGGCTTCTGTACCTGCAGAACCGCCGGTTCCAGCTTGGACAGGGGACGGGCTCGGGCGACGACGACGACTTCATCGACCCCTATGAGGATCCCTATGCCGAATGACCTGACCCTGACGCGCCGTGGTTTCGCAACCGGACTGGCCGCCGCAGCCGCTGTCGTGGCGCAGCCCCTTCCGGCGCTGGCGCTGACGGCGGCACAGGCAAAGACGCTTGTTGACCAGACGGTGGGCGACATCAACGGGATCATCAACTCGGGTAAGTCGGAAGGCGCGATGCTGGCCGATTTCGAACGGCTGTTCGCGCGCTATGCCGATGTGCCGGCGATCGCCCGGTCGGTCCTGGGCCCGGCGGCGCGGCAGGCGTCGAAGGCGCAGATGACCGCTTATACAAAGGCCTTCCAGGGCTATATCAGCCGCAAGTACGGTCGCCGGTTCCGCGAGTTCATCGGCGGGCGGATCGAGGTGGCCGAGGCCAAGGCGGTCAAGAGCTATTACGAGGTCATCTCGACTGCCTATCTCAAGGGGGAAAGCCCCTTCGAGGTGCGCTGGCACGTAAGCGACAAGTCGGGCAAGAGCCTGTTCTTCAACATCATCATCGAGGGCGTGAACATGCTGGCCTCCGAGCGGACCGAGATGGGTGCGCTTCTGGATCAGCGTGGCGGCAACCTTGACCGGCTGACCGCCGACCTCAACTCGCTGTAAGGCGCGGGGTAAGGCGCGGGCGCTCCGGGGTCAGTTCCCCGGCGCGCCCAGGATCTCGTTGAGGATCTGCTCGGCCAGATCATCCATGAAAGGCCCCTCGACCGGACCCTCGCGCACCGCGCCCTCGGGCAGCGGGCCGTCGATATAGGGCAGGTCTTGCGGCAGGGGGGCGGTGTAAGCCTCGGGCAGGGGCGCGGTATAGGCTTCGGGCAACGGATCGGCATAGCCCTGGCCGTCGAAGAGCGGTGCGTTCGGGTCGTCGAAATAGGGCACGTCCTCGGCCGCGATCGCGCCTTCGCCCGACCATTCGCCGACCGGATCATAGGTGGAGTCCGGGACTTCGGTGATCAGCGGGCGGGCGGGAACGCCCTCATTGATCCGCACCATGACCTGATGCCAGATCTCGGCGGGAAGGCCGCCCCCCGTCACGCCGGTCAGGGGCGAGTTGTCGTCATTGCCCATCCAGACGCCGACCACGTAATCGGCGGTGAAGCCCACGAACCAGGCGTCGCGCGCGCTTTGCGTGGTGCCGGTCTTGCCCGCGGACTCGCGGTCCTTGAGGCGCGCCCGGCCGCCGGTGCCGGAGATCATCACCTGCTGCATCATGTAGGTCAGCGCATGGGCCGCCTTTTCCGAGATCACCCTCTCGCCGATCCCGCCGCCCGCGCCGAACAACGGCTCGTCCATGCCTTTCAGCTTCAGCGCCTGCAGCCCGTAGGGCGTCACCGCCGAGCCGCCGTTCAGGATGCCGGCGAAGGCCCCGGTCATGTCGATGAGCGTCGATTCCGACACGCCGAGTGCCAGTGCGGGGCCCTTGGCGAAGTTCTGCGCCAGGCCGAAGTCGCTGGCCACCTGCTGCACCAGATCACGGCCGACGGCTTCGGACACGCGCACGGCGGGGATGTTGCGGCTTTCGGCAAGGGCCTGGGTCAGCGTGATCGTGCCCTTGTATTCCTTGTCGTAGTTCTGCGGGCACCAGTCGCCGGACCCCGCGGTATAGATGCAGAGCGGACGGTCCTCGACATAGTCCATCGGGCTGTAGCCAAGGTCCATCGCCACGGCATAGATGAAGGGCTTGAAGGTCGATCCGGTCTGGCGCAGGGCCTGGGTCGCGCGGTTGAAGTCGCCCGCATTGGGCGTGTTGCGGCCGCCCACCATGGCCCGGACGGCGCCGTCCGCGCTCATCACCACGATGGCGGCCTGAGCGCGCGAGCCTTCCTTGACCTTGTTCTCGAAGACCCAGGCCAGCGCCTCTTCGGCCTGTTTCTGCATCTTCTGGTCAAGCGTCGTCTCGATGATGACATCCTCGGTCGTGTCGCGGGCGAGGTAGTCGGGCGTCGTCTCCATCACCCAGTCGGCGAAATACCCGCCCGAGCGTTGCCGTGCCGCCGCCGAAAGCTGTGCGGGGTTCTGGCGCGCGGCCTCGGCCTCGGATTTGGTGAGGTAGCCCTGTTCTTCCATCAGGCCGATGACCACGTTCGCCCGGCTGCGCGCGCGGTCCATGTTGCCGGTGGGCGCGAAGGTCGAGGGCGCTTTCAGCAGCCCCGCCAGCATCGCCGCCTCGGCCGTGGAGACCTCTTTGGCGGACTTGCCGAAATAACGCTGCGCCGCCGCCTCGAACCCACGGGTGCCAGCGCCAAGGTAGGCGCGGTTGAGGTAGATCGTGAGGATCTCTTCCTTGGAGTACTTGAACTCCATGGCCAGCGAATAGGGGACCTCCTTGATCTTGCGCCAGATCCCGCCCCGGCGGCAGTCGCGTTCGTAATCGGCCTCGGTTTTCCACTGGGTCGGGTCCCACTGGACGCCAAGGCAGAGGAGTTTGGCGGTCTGCTGGGTGATGGTCGAGCCGCCGTTGCCCTCGAACGGGCCGCGGCCTTCCGACAGGTTGATGCGGACGGCGCTGGCGATGCCGCGCGGGCTGACACCGAGGTGCCAGTAGAAACGGCGGTCTTCGGTGGCGATGACGGCGTCGTGCAGGTCCTGCGCCACGCTGTCGGCGGTGATCATGCCGCCGAAGGTCTCACCGCGCCAGGCGAAAACCTGGCCTTCGCTGTCCAGCATGGTGACCGAGCCGCGGGCGCGGCCGTCGATCAGCTCGGTGACGGGGGGAAGCTGCGAATGGAAGTACCAGACGACGCCGCCGAGGACCATCGCGCCGATGGCGGTTGCCCGCCAGGCGACGCCCCAGAGGACGCGCCAGATCAGAAGCACGAAGCCGGCGATCAGCCCGTGCTGGCGTCTGGGCGGCTTGGGCGTGCGGGTACGGCGCGGCTTTGGCGCGGCGGGCTTCTTGGCGCCGCCGTTGGCCGAGCCTCCGTTGCCGCCCGTGCGCGACGTGTACCGCTTGTCCGCGACCAGGGGCCGCTTGCCCCCGTTACCTGCTGCCATGCCCAACTGCCCGCCATTTGAGGACGAAGGCCGGTTATCCGGCCCGATTGTTGGCCCAACATAATCGCCTTTGACCGGAAAGCGAAGGTCGGCCGGCGGCGATTCGCCTTACCTTGCCGCTCAAAAAACGGGCATTACGCCAGCCGAGTGCAAAAATTGTGCGATCTGGCGTGGTTTGGGCCATCCGACCGGCCCCGGTTTCTTGTGCGACCGCAGCAATCCCCCGCCTCATCCCCGTCGAGGGTCCCGAACCCTGGGATGCAAGACACAAGGGGGAAGAACGTGAAGCTCATCATAGCAGCGATCAAGCCGTTCAAGCTGGAGGAGGTCCGCGAGGCGCTGACCGCCATCGGCGTGCGCGGCATGATGGTGACCGAGATCAAGGGGTTCGGCAGCCAGTCGGGCCATACGGAAATCTATCGCGGCGCGGAATATGCCGTGAACTTCGTCCCGAAGCTGCGGCTTGAGATCGTGGTCTCGGACGCGCTGTCCGACCAGGTGGTCGAGACGATCCGCAAGACAGCCAGGACCGAGAAGATCGGGGACGGAAAGATCTTTGTCCTGGACGTGGAACATGCCGTGCGGGTGCGCACCGGCGAAACCGATGACGATGCGCTGTGAAGGCGTGGGGAAGGGGTAAGCACTGACATGAGCAACCACATGAAATTCGCTGGCCTTGGCGCGTTTGGCGCCTCGCTGTTCGCCAGCCTGCCCGTCTGGGCCCAGGAGGTCGCTGAAGAGGCGACCGAAGCCGCTGCCGAGGTGGCCGCGGAAGTCGTGCCCGTCATGGACAAGGGCGACGTGAGCTGGATGATGGTCTCGACCGTCCTGGTCCTGTTCATGACCATTCCCGGCCTTGCGCTGTTCTACGGCGGGCTTGTCCGGTCGAAGAACATGCTGTCGATCCTGATGCAGACCACGGTCATCGCCTGCGTGATGATGCTGGTCTGGGTGATCTACGGCTATTCCTTCGCCTTCGGCGGCTCGACCTCGCCCTGGTGGGGCGGCACGGGCAAGCTGTTCCTGTCGGGGGTCACGGCAGACAGCATGGCGGCGACTTTCTCGGACGGGTACGTGATCCCGGAATACCTGTTCATCGCCTTCCAGATGACCTTTGCCGCGATCACCCCTGCGCTGATCATCGGTGCCTTCGCCGAGCGGGTGAAGTTCAAGTCGGTCCTCGTCTTCTCGGTCATCTGGGGGACGTTCTCGTATTTCCCGATCGCGCATATGGTCTGGGACGCGAACGGCTATCTTTACGCGAAGGGCGCGCTGGACTTTGCGGGCGGCACCGTGGTCCACATCAACGCCGGGATCGCGGCGCTGGTCGGGGCCATCGTGATCGGGCCGCGGGTCGGCTATGGCAAGGACAACATGGCACCGCATTCGATGGTGATGACCATGATCGGCGCCTCGATGCTGTGGGTGGGCTGGTTCGGCTTCAACGTCGGTTCGAACCTTGAAGCCAACGGCGGCGCGGCACTGGCGATGATCAACACCTTCATCTGCACGGCGGCCGCGACGCTGGCCTGGTGCGCGATCGAGGCGGTGCAGCGTGGCAAGGCGTCGATGCTGGGCGCGGCCTCGGGGATGATCACCGGGCTTGTCGCGGTGACCCCGGCCTGTGGATCGATCGGGCCGATGGGGGCCATCGCTCTGGGCATCCTGGCCACCTTCGCCAGCTACTTCTTCGTGACGGTGGTCAAGCTGAAGCTGAAGTATGACGACAGCCTGGACGTGTTCGGGATCCACGGGGTCTCGGGGATTGTCGGCGCGGTGCTGACCGGCGTCTTCGCTGCGGCGACCTTCGGTGGGACCATGGGCGACGATTATGCGATGCTGCCGCAGCTCTGGGTCCAGATCGAGGGCGTGCTGATCACCATCGTCTGGTCGGGCGTCGTGTCCTATGCGGCCTTCAAGCTGGTCGACATGACCATGGGCCTCCGGGTGGACACCGACACCGAGCGTCAGGGGCTGGATCTCACCAGCCACGGCGAGCAGGCCTATCACAGCTGAGCCGGACCGGGCGGCGGGCCATCCTCCTCCCGGCCCGCTGCCCGAACCGGATCGAAGTCCGCCAGGCGCGCGCTGCGTCTGGCGGATTTCCTTTGTCAGGCGCGGAGGGGTGCGGGCAGCCCGAAGACATGGGCGGCCGTCTGACCCTGGGCGAGGGCGCGGGTCCAGTCGGCCTCCCGCGCGAGTTTCGCCTCGGCATCGGCGATGCGGCTGCGGACGACATGCGGGGTAAGCGCCACGAGGCCGTCGTCGTCGCCGATCACAAGGTCGCCGGGCCGCACCAGACAGCCGCCGATCACGACGGGCAGGTTGACCGCGCCCCGGTCGGCTCCGCTTGGCCCGCGCGGGGTGATCCAGCGGGAAAAGACGGCAAAGTCGTCCCAGAGGCCCAGCGTGCCGGTGTCGCGCACCGCGCCGTCGCAGACGAGGCCCGCTACGCCCTTCTGCCGCAGGTGGCCCGAGAGGATGTCGCCGATCATCGCGGTGTCGCGGTGGCCGCCCGCGTCGATCACGAGGACCTGACCCGGCTGGATCACGTCCAGCGCATGGAGGACCGCGCCGAAATCCGGTGGCTCGCAGCGGACCGTCACCGCCTGACCGAAGAGCCGCGGCTGCTGCCCCGCCGGGCGCAAGGGGCGGATCGCCGGGTCGATCTGGCCCGCGTCGCGGCCAAGGTCCACGGCCACCGCCACCGGGACGGTGTGCCAACGGGCGATTTCCTCCGGGGTGAGGTCGGGTGCGGGGGCGGCGTGCAGCGTGACGGGCATCGGGACCTACAGGAAATGGGCCTTGAGCGCCCGGCCAAGCGCGGCGATGCCGGTCTGGATCTTCTCGGGCGGTTGGGCGGAGTAGTTGAAGCGCGCATGGTTCGGGCGCGGGGCGAGGGGAAAGAAGGTTTCACCCGGCACATAGGCGACGCGGGCCTGAGGCAGGGCCACATCGCGCATGAAAGCGGTGGCGTCGAAGCCTTCGGGGAAGGTGAGCCAGGTGAAGAGCCCGCCCTCGGGGTCGGTCGCGGTCACCTGCTGGGGGAAGTGCTGGCGGATCGCATCCAGCATCAGGTCCTTCTTCGCTGCATAGGCCCGACGCAGGGTGGCGATGTGGGCGGCGAGATCGTAGCGTTCCAGAAACAGGCTGGCGACGGCCATGTTCAGGGTCGAGGTCTGGGTATCCGCCGCAACCTTCAGAAAGCCCATCCGCATCAGCAGTTCGGGCGCGGCCACCGCCCAGCCCAGCCGCAGCCCCGGAACCAGCACCTTGGAGAAGCTGCCGAGGTGGATCACCCTCCCCTCGGTATCCAGCGATTTCAGGGTGGGCAGGCTTTCCCCGGCAAAGCGGATGTGGCGGTAGGGCGTATCCTCGACCACGATCAGGTCATGCCGGTTGGCCAGCGCGATCAACTGGTGGCGGCGCTCCAGCGACAGGGTGACCCCGGTCGGGTTCTGGAAATCCGGCACGGTATAAAGCATCCGGGCGGCGGGGTTCGCCGCCAGCACCTCGGCCAGAAGATCCGTCCGCATCCCCTGGGCATCCACCGGGACCACGGCATAGCGCGGCTGGCTGGGCTGGAAGGCGATCAGCGCGCCAAGGAAGGTCGGGTCCTCGGTCACGATCACGTCGCCGGGGTCCACCAGCATCCGCGCCGCGAAGTCCAGCCCCTGCTGCGAGCCTTGCAGGATCAGCACGTCATCCCCTGTGCAGGGCGTGCCGTCGGCGGTCATCAGGCCGGCGATCTGGTCGCGCAGATGCGTCAGCCCGTTCGAGGGGGCATATTGCATCGCAGCCCCGCCCGGCGCACGGATCGCGTCGCGGAAGCAGGATTCCAGCGCCTCGGCGGGAAAGAGGCTTGCATCCGGATAGCCGCCGCCAAAGGAGATGATGGAGGGGTCGGCACCAAGGGCCAGAAGCTCGCCGATGGCCGAGGGGCGGACATCCGCCATGCGCTGTGCGTATCTCATTCCGCTCCTGTTCCGGTGGTCATGGCGGGCAGGCTACGCGGGGGGCGGGCCAAGGACAAGCCGGGCTCAGCCCTCGCCCAGAACGGCAAGGAAGGCAGGGCCGAAGCGGTCGATCTTCTGTTCGCCCATGCCGGGGATCGCGGCCAGTTCCGACAGGGTAGAAGGGCGGCGTTCGGCGATCTGGCGCAGGGTGGAGTTGGTGCAGGTCAGGTATTTGCCGGTTCCGTCCTCGCCCCGGGCGAGTTGCAGCTGCACCTCGGCCAGCCGGTCGAAGACAGCGCCTTCGGGGCGTCCGACGAGCCGCAGCCGGGCGGGGTGAACCCCTTCGGCCGCGCCGGTGATGACCTCGAGGAAGGCGGCGCCGTAGCTTTCCAGCTTGCGCGCGCCGACCCCGGTGATCCCGGCCATCTGGTCGAGCGTGGCAGGTTTCTTCTCGGCCATCTCGATCAGGGTGCGGTCGGGGAAGACGACATAGGCCGGGACATTCTGCGCCTCGGCCAGCGCGCGGCGTTTCGCCTTCAGAAGGGCGAGGAGGCCGAGATCCTCGTCTGCAACCTGGGCGCGGACCACGGGCTCGCGGTCCGAGGCGGCGGTGATGGTGTCCTTGCGGAGCGTCACCTGAGCCTCGCCGCGCAGGACGGGGCGGGCGGCCTCGGTCATGCGGAGCGCGCCGTGGCGTTCGGGGTCGGGGCGGACGAGATCGCGGCCCATCATCTGGCGGAACACCGCGCCCCAGGCGGGTTTCGACAGGTCTTTCCCGACCGCGAAGGTGGGCAGCTGGTCGTGGCCGCGTTCGCGCACTTTTGGCGTCGCCTGGCCGGTCAGGATGTCGATCAGATGCCCCGCGCCGAACCATTCGCCGGTGCGAAGGATCGCGGACAGGGCCTTGCGCACGGCCTCGGTCGCGTCGAACAGCTGCGCGGGCCGGTCGCAGAGGTCGCAATGGCCACAGGGCTCGGCCTGTTCCCCGAAATAGCCGAGCAGCACCTGACGGCGGCAGGCCAAAGCCTCGGCCAGACCGAGAAGCGCGTTCAACCGGGCGTGGTCGGCGGCCTTGCGGTCGGAGGGGGCGGCGCCCTCGTCGATCTGGCTGCGGCGGAGGCGGATATCGTCGGGACCGTAGAGCGTCAGCGTCTCGGCCGGGGATCCGTCGCGGCCGGCGCGGCCGATTTCCTGATAGTAGCCCTCGATCGACTTGGGCAGGTCGGCATGGGCGACCCAGCGGATGTCGGGTTTGTCGATCCCCATGCCAAAGGCGATGGTCGCGACGACGATCAGCCCGTCCTCGCGCTGGAAACGGGTTTCGACCTGGCGGCGTTCGTCGGCCTCCATCCCCCCGTGATAGGCGACCGCCGGATGCCCGGCCTCGCGCAGGGCCTGGGCCAGCACCTCGGTCTTGTTGCGGGTGCCGCAGTAGACGATGCCCGACTGCCCCCGGCGCGCGGCGGCGAAGCGGAGGATCTGCTCGCGCGGTTTGTCCTTGACGGCAAAGGCAAGGTGGATGTTCGGCCGGTCGAAACCGCGCAGGAAGGTGGCGGGCTGTTCGCCGTCGAAAAGCCGGGTGACGATCTCGGCCCGGGTTTCCTCATCCGCGGTGGCGGTGAAGGCGGCGAGGGGGACGCGGAGCGAGCGGCGCAGCTCACCTATCCGCAGGTAGTCGGGGCGGAAGTCGTGGCCCCATTGCGAGACGCAATGCGCCTCGTCCACGGCGATCAGGCTGCACTTTGCCCGCCGCAGAAGCGCCTGCGCCCCGCCCGAGGCAAGCCGTTCCGGCGCCATGTAGAGGAGTTTCAGCCGACCCTCGTCGATGGCCTGAAAGACCTCTTCCGTTTCTTCATCCGTATTGCCCGAGGTCAGTGCCCCGGCCTCGACCCCCGCTGCGCGCAGGGCGCGGACCTGATCCCGCATCAGGGCGATGAGGGGGGAAATGACGACCGTCACCCCGTCCCGGCAGAGCGCCGGCAACTGGAAGCACAGCGACTTGCCGCCCCCGGTGGGCATGATGGCCAGCGTGTTGCGGCCCTCCAGCACGGATTGCACGATCTCCGCCTGGCCGGGGCGGAAATCGGGGAATCCGAAGACGGAATGCAGAAGCTGTGCGGCGCGGTCCAAGGCTTACAGGAAGACGGCGGCGTTGTTGACCAGCACGATGCGCAGTGCATAGACCGCGATCAGGACGACCAGCGGCGCAAGATCCAGTCCGCCGAGGTTCGGCAGGAAGCGGCGGACGAAGGAATAGATCGGCTCGAGCAGGCGGTTCAACCCATCCCAGATGGAGGCCACCAGCTGCTGGCGCAGGTTCAGGACCTGGAAGTTGATCAGCCAGGACATGATGATATGCGCGATGATGATGAACTGCGCGATGTCGAGAATGAGCATCAGGATCTGGAAAAGCGAGGTCATCGGGCGCTCCGGGCTTGGGTGACCCAGAGGTAGCCGCGGGGGGCGGGAAGGGCAATGCCCATCGCAGCGTCATGCTTGACGCCGCGGCGAGGGCGGGTCAGGCAGGCGACCGGAGGTTCCCGATGTATCCTTTCCTGCGCATGGCCCGCGTCATGGCCCTTGCCCGCCGCCAGCCGCCGCTGGGCCTGTTCGACACGCATGAGAGCGCGTTGATCTGCTGGCCCTGGGACCTTGACCCCTGGGTCGAGCTGAACAATGGCCGCACGCTGACGCTGTATGACCTGGGCCGCCTGCCGCTGGCGCGGCGGACCGGGGTGGAGCGGGTTCTGCGGGACAAGGGCTGGGGGCTGACGGTTGCGGGGTCCTCTACCCGCTACCGGCGACGGGTGACGATGTTCATGCGTCTGACGATGCGGACGCGCTGCCTGGGCTGGGACGAGCGGTTTCTCTACATGGACCAGTCGATGTGGAAGGGCGAGGAATGCACCTCTCAGGTGCTGATCCGCTCGGCCATCGTGTCGAAGGCGGGGATCGTCCCGCCGCGCGAAATGGCGCTGGCGATGGGCGCAGAGGCAGAGAGCCCGCCCCTGCCCGACTGGGTGGTGGCCTGGACCGGGGCCGAGGCAGCGCGCCCCTGGCCGCCACAGCGGTAAGGATCCGCTCGTCGTCAGTCTGCGACATCTCCTCGCGCTGTCTCTTGCGATGGGCGAGCGGTGGCGGTGCGAAGAGCCGTCCCTTGCGCCACGGGGCGTTTCCGGGTTCACTTCCCGCCAAAACAAGGGGGCGGGCATGCAGGGCAACTGGAAGCGGATCTGGGGCTGGTACTTCTTTGACTGGGCCAGCCAACCCTACAACACGCTGCTTCTGACCTTCATCTTCGGCCCCTATTTCGCCGAGATCGCCCGCGGCACCTATATGGCCGAGGGGATGGACGAGGCCGCCGCCAAGGCCGCGGCGCAAGCCTTCTGGGGTTGGGGGCTGGCCATCGCCTCGCTGTCGGTGGCGCTGCTTGCGCCGATCCTGGGGGCCATCGCCGACGGGACCGGACGGCGGATGGTCTGGGTGCGGAGCTTCTCGCTTTTCTACGTTCTTGGCTCGGCCGGCCTGTGGTGGGTGGCCCCCGGCGGCGGCGAGAACATGCTGCTTTACGCGGTCTGCCTGTTCGGGATCGGCTTCATCGGGATGGAGTTCGCAACGATCTTCACCAATGCGTTGATGCCCTCGCTGACCCAGGCGGACGATCTGGGGGCGATCTCGGGCTCGGGTTTCGCCTTCGGCTATCTGGGGGGACTGCTGGCGCTGATCGTCATGCTGCTGTTCTTCGCGGAAAGTGCCGACACCGGCCTGACCCTGCTGGGGATCGAGCCCCTGTTCGGCCTTGATCCCGAGGCGCGCGAGGGGACGCGGTTTGTCGGGCCCTTTACCGCGCTCTGGTTCGTGGTGTTCATGGTTCCCTTCTTCCTGTGGGTCCGCGAGCCCCGGACCGATGCCAGGCCGCTGCATCTGGGCCGCGCCTTCGCCAGCCTGCAGGACCTGATCCGGTCCCTGCGCTATCGCCGCAGTCTCGCGGCCTATCTTGGTTCGTCCCTGTTCTACCGCGATGCGCTGAATGCGCTTTACGGGTTCGGCGGGGTCTATGCCTCGGGCGTGCTGGGCTGGTCGATCATCCAGATCGGGGTGTTCGGTCTTGTGGGTGCGGTGACCGCGATGGTCGCTGCCTTCATCGGCGGGCGGGCGGACCGGGCCTTCGGGCCGAAACCGGTGATCACGGTGTCGATCCTTGTCCTGATCCTTGTCTGCGTGGTGATCGTCGGCATGACACGGGAAAGCCTGTGGGGCATGGCGATGGACCCGGCCTCCAGCCTGCCGGACCAGATCTTCTTCGTCTGCGGCGCGCTGATCGGGGCGGCGGGCGGATCGCTTCAGGCGGCCAGCCGCACGATGATGGCGCGCCACACCACGCCCGACCGCGCGACCGAGGCTTTCGGGCTGTTCGCCCTGTCCGGCAAGGTGGCGAGCTTCATGTCCCCGGCGCTGATCGCGCTGGCCACCACCGCGAGCGGGTCGCAGAGGATCGGGATTGCTCCTCTGATTGTGTTGTTCCTTGTCGGATTGCTGCTGCTATCCTTCGTCAAACCCAAAGGCGAGATGCCCGCATGATCCTTCGCACCCTGATTCTGACCTGCGCCCTGGCAGCCCCGGCCCATGCCGAGAAACTGGCCAACCGCCTCTTCGGTGCGATGGCCGTGCCCTCGGCGCAAGATTCCATGCCGATCGGAAGCTATGCCCGGGGCTGCGCTGCCGGGCTGGTTGAACTGCCCGAAACCGGGCCGACCTGGCAGGCGATGCGCCTGTCGCGAAACCGGAACTACGGGCATCCGGTGACGATCCAGTTCCTGATGGACCTGTCGCAGACTGCCCGCGCCATCGGCTTTGGTCAGGGGCTTTACATCGGCGATATCAGCCAGCCGCGCGGCGGGCCGATGACCAGCGGTCATGCCAGCCATCAGATCGGGCTGGATGCCGATGTCTGGATGCTGCCGCCGCGCAGCCTGTCGCTGAGCCGGGCCGAACGGGAGGAGATCAGTTCGATCCCCGTGCGGTCGGCCGACCAGCGCAGCGTGACCAGCAACTGGACCAAGGTGCACCACCGGCTCTTGCAGGAGGCGGCGCTGGACCCGCGGGTCGACCGGATCTTCGTGGCTGCGGCCGTGAAGATCGAGATGTGCCGGACCGCGAAACGCTCGGACAAGAAGTGGTTGCAGAAGATCCGCCCCGTGGCCGGCCATGACACGCATTTCCACGTCCGTCTGAAATGCCCCAAGGGCGCCCGGCTGTGTGAGACGCAGACGCCCACGGTCGCCGAGCTTTCCAATAATGGCGACGGTTGCGACGATACGCTGATGTGGTGGGTGACAGACTACCTGAACCCGCCGAAGTCCGACGGCAAGAAGCCCCGCGACGAGGATGCGCCCCGCAAGAAGGGCCCGCGCGAGTTCACGATGGCCGACCTGCCGAAGCAGTGCCAGAACGTGCTGGCCGCCAATTAGATTGACAGGGGAGGCGCGCGGGTATAGGCCGCCCGCGCCCCAATGGTGGGGCCAAGTCTCCGCGACCTTGTCAAAACGGACCACAACATGCGCATCCTTCTGCCCGGCATCCTTGCCATGGCGGCGATCGTCGTCGCTTCGAACATCCTTGTCCAATACCCGCTTGGCGCATTCCTGACCTGGGGCGCGATCAGCTATCCCTTCGCCTTTCTGGTGACCGATCTGGTGAACCGGCTGGAAGGCCCCGCCGCCGCGCGCCGCGCGGTGCTGGTGGGTTTCGTCGTCGGCATCCTGTGTTCCTTCGTCGGCACCCAGATCATGGGCGAGTTCGGCCCGCTGGTCACCTTGCGCATTGCGCTGGGCTCGGGCCTGGCCTTCCTTTGCGCCCAGATGGTGGATGTCGCGGTCTTCAACCGCTTGCGGCAGGGCAACTGGTGGAAAGCGCCGCTGGTGTCGACGCTGATCTCCTCGACGCTGGACACTGCGATCTTCTTCACCGTCGCCTTCTCGGCCGCGCTGGTGCTGCTTGAACCCGCGAATGACGTGTCCTGGGCCACCGCCCCGGCCCCGCTTCTGGGGCTGGGACCAGAGGCGCCGTTCTGGGTCTCGCTGGCCATCGGCGACTTGCTGGTGAAGCTGGCCATGGCCCTTTTGGCGCTGCTGCCGTTTCGTTGGGCAGTCGCGCGGCTTACCGCAAGGGTAGCGTGATTTGTTTTGACAAACACAAAATCTGTGTCACGCTCCCCTTATCGGCAACCATTTGAAAGGAGGTGATCCAGTGTCTAGAGTGATATTGGAGAGAGGTGTCGGGACAGTCGGAGGGTGTATTTTCTGAGGGCAGCCCCTGGAAAATAAACTACCGATTGGATTTGGATGCCTAACTGGCCCATCTCCTTGGATCTCGGAAAGGGTTGCCCGCAACGGCAACCCTTTCTCTTTGGCGCCACCCCGAATAGCCTGCCCGAATGCTGCATGTCACCGAAACCCTGACCATCGCCGAATGGGAGCTGTCTGAAAGCTTCATGCGGGCCTCGGGCCCCGGTGGGCAGAACGTCAACAAGGTCTCGACCGCCGTGGAGCTGCGATTCGAGGCAGAGCGGTCGCCGCATCTGGCACCGGGGGTGAAGGCGCGGCTGAAAAAGCTGGCCGGGCGGCGCTGGACGACAGAGGGAGCGATCGTCCTTCAGGTCGATGAGACACGTAGCCAGGCCCGCAATCGCGAGATCGCGCGGGAGCGGCTGGTGGAGCTGATCCGCGCGGCGCTGGTCGTGCCGAAGCGGCGGATCGCCACCAAGCCGACCCTTGGCAGCCAGCGCCGCCGGATCGCGGCCAAGACGGCGCGGGGCGAGGTGAAGGCTCTGCGCGGCAAGGTGGGGGACGAAGAGTGACCCCCGCCGAAACCGCCGCAGCGCACTGGGACGGCCGGATCATCCGCCTGATCCGCGACCGCGAGAATCACGTCTACGAGATGCTCACCCCCGGCGGTCGCGCGGCATTGCGCCTGCATCGGGCGGGGTATCAGTCGCCCGAGGCGATCCGGTCGGAACTGTGGTGGTGCGCCGAACTGGCCAAGGCGGGCCTGCCGGTGCCCGCGGCCTTGCCGTCGGGCGATGGCCGTCTGCTGGTGGACCTGCCCGACGGCCGCCGCGCCTCGGCCATCGCGTGGATGGACGGCGAGGCTCTGGGCGAAGCGGCAAAGCCCAACCCGCGCCCGCTGGCGCGGGTGCTGGAGCTTTACGAGGCCCTTGGCGCGCTCTTGGCCAGGGTGCATCGGGCGACGGACCGGCTGAGCCTGCCGCCTGACTTCACCCGTCCGCGTTGGGACCGGGACGGGCTGGTGGGGGAGGACCCGCTGTGGGGCCGGTTCTGGGAGCATCCCGCTGCCACCCCCGATCAGCGCGCCATGCTGATCCGCGCCCGCGACATGCTGCGCGAAACGCTGGACGGACAGGTCGGCCTGATCCACGCCGATGTGCTGCGGGAGAATGTCTTGGTGAACGGACGTTCGATATCCTTGATCGATTTCGACGACAGCGGGTTCGGCTTTCGTCTGCATGATCTTGGCACGGCTCTGGTGCAGACCGTCCAGCACCCTGAACACCCCCAGCTTCGCGATGCGCTGATGGCGGGGTATGGGACGACCGACACCGAACTGGTCGAGGCATTTACCCTGGCGCGCACTCTGGCGTCGGTCGGCTGGACGATGCCTCGGCTGGCAGCGGACGACCCGGTTCACAAAAGCCATCTGGAACGTGCAGTCACTTGTGCGGATCGTGTGCTGAATCGCTTGTGACAGGGTATGCGAACGGCTATTGACCGCGCGACGTAACGGTGGCGTGGCGATTCCATGACAGATCCGACGACCCCTCCGGTGAACCAGTGGAAGACACTGGACAAGGATCTGGCCCGTTTCAGCCAGCTTGAAGCGGCGACGGCGGCGATCGGTCGGCCAGTCGTGGCGATGGGCATCGCCTTCGTCTTCGTCGTGCTTTGCGCGCTTCTGGCCTTCCTGCTGACCGGCAGCCAGCCGGGCAATTTCGTCATCGTCATCGCGGCGGCCTTCGGGGCCTACATGGCGCTGAACATCGGTGCGAATGACGTTGCCAACAACATGGGTCCTGCGGTCGGCGCCAAGGTGCTGACCATGGGCGGGGCGATCCTGATCGCCGTGGTGTTCGAGACCGCGGGGGCCCTGATCGCCGGGGGCGATGTGGTGAACACGATCTCGGGCGGGATCGTCGCACCCGAGGCGGTGGCCGCGCCCGAGGTCTTCATCTGGGCGATGATGGCGGCGCTGGTCTCGGCCGCGCTCTGGCTGAACCTGGCGACCTGGTTCGGCGCGCCGGTTTCGACCACCCATTCCATCGTGGGTGGGGTGATGGGCGCCGGGATCATGGCGGCGGGCTTCGGCGCGGTGGACTGGGGCAAGATGGGCCAGATCGCGGCAAGCTGGGTGATCTCGCCAGTCATGGGTGGGGTGATCGCTGCGCTGTTCCTAGCCTTCATCAAGGTCAAGGTGAATGACGTCCCAGACAAGATCGGTGCCGCCCGGCGCTGGGTGCCCCTGTTGATCGGGATCATGGCCGGGGCCTTCGCCGCCTATCTGTCGATGAAGGGGCTGAAGAAGCTGATCGACATCTCGCTGGGCAACGCGCTGCTGATCGGACTTGCGGTCGGGGTGGTGACGACACTGGCGATGCGCCCAGTGATCCGCCGCCAGTCCGAGGGGATGGAGAACCGCAAGAAATCGCTGAAGAAGCTGTTCGGCGTTCCGCTGATTCTGTCGGCGGCGCTTCTGTCCTTTGCCCACGGCGCGAACGACGTGGCCAATGCGGTCGGCCCGCTGGCGGCCATTGTCCATGCGGTCGAGGATCACGGAACCGCGGCCAAGGTGTCGATCCCGTTGTGGGTGATGATGATCGGCGCCTTCGGGATCTCGTTCGGGCTGATGCTGTTCGGGCCCAAGCTGATCCGCATGGTCGGGCAGGAGATAACCAAGCTGAACCCGATCCGGGCCTATTGCGTTGCGCTTTCGGCGGCAATCACGGTCATCATCGCCTCCTGGCTGGGCCTGCCGGTGTCCTCCACCCATATCGCCGTCGGGGGCGTGTTCGGCGTCGGCTTCTACCGTGAGTGGGAGGCGGAACGGAAAGCGCGGGCGCTGAACCTGCAGAAGGGCAAGCCCGTCCTTCCCGAAGAGCGCAGCCGGCGCAAGCTGGTGCGCCGGGCGCATGTCCTGTCGATCGGGGCTGCCTGGGTGATCACGGTGCCGATGACGGCGGGGCTTTCGGCGCTGACCTTCCTGATCCTGCGCGCAATCGGCTAGACCAGGACTTCCTGCACCTCTTGCTGGCCGACGCCGAAGATGCGCCGGTAACGCGCGATTTCCTCGGCCGGGCCGGTGGCCTTGGCCGGGTTGTCCGACAGCTTGACCGTCGGCCGGCCGTTGGCCGACTGCGCCTTGCAGACAAGGCTGAACGGTGCCAGGGCGTCGCCCGCGACCAGCCCGCGGAAATCGTTGGTCAGCATCGTGCCCCAGCCGAACGAGACCTTCACCCGGCCCGTGAAGCGGGCGTAAAGCTCTTCGATCTTCTCGACGTCCAGCCCGTCCGAGAAGATCACCAGTTTCTCGCGCGGGTCCTCGCCCCGGTCCAGCCACCATCTGATCGCGGTTTCCGCCCCCACCACCGGATCGCCGGAATCAATGCGGATGCCGGTCCAGCCTGCCAGCCAGTCCGGGGCGTTCTTCAGGAAACCCTCGGTGCCATAGGTGTCGGGCAGGATGATCCGCAGGTTGCCGTCGTGTTCCTCATGCCAGTCGGCAAGAACCCGATAGGGAGCCTGGCGCAGTTCGTTGTCCGAATCTGCAAGCGCGCTGTAGACCATGGGCAACTCGTGCGCATTGGTCCCGATCGCCTCGATGTCGCGGCGCATGGCGATGCGGCAGTTCGAGGTGCCGATGAACTTGGACCCCAACCCCTCCTGCATGGCCTGGACGCACCAGTCCTGCCAGAGGAACCCGTGCCGCCGCCGGGTGCCGAAATCGGCAATCTTCAGCCCGTCGATTTTGCGCAACCGCTCGATCTTTTCCCAAAGCCGGGTCATCGCGCGGGCGTAGAGGACCTGAAGCTCGAACTTGCCCATCTCGTTCAGGACGGCGCGGCTGCGCAGTTCCATCAGCACGGCCAGCGCCGGAATTTCCCAGAGCATGACCTCGGGCCATGCGCCTTCGAAGGTCAGCTCGAACTGGCCATCCCGCTTTTCAAGGTGATAGGGCGGCAGGCGCATTCCCTCGAACCACTCCATGAAATCGGGGCGGAACATCTGGCGCTTGCCGTAGAAGGTGTTGCCGCGCAGCCAGGTGCTTTCCCCGCGGCTGAGCGACAGCGAGCGCACATGATCCAGCTGTTCGCGCAGCTCGCCCTCGTCGATCAGCTCGGCCAGCCGGATCCTGGTCGAGCGGTTGATGAGTGAGAAGACCACCGTCGTGTCCGGCTTGTTGCGGAAGATCGACTGGCACATCAAGAGCTTGTAGAAGTCGGTGTCGATGAGCGACCGCACGATCGGGTCGATCTTCCACTTGTGGTTCCAGACGCGCGTGGCAATGTCGACCATGGTGGTCCCCTGTATTCCTGCGCCCTTTTGGGCAAATTCCGTTTTCGCCCGCGGCAGGGTGCAAGGCAAGGCCCCGGATGCTGGTCAGGGTGGCAGCTCGCAGGGATAGGGGCGGCCGTCCGGCATCACGCAGACCCGCGCCGCCATGTCTTCGGGCAGCTTGTCATGGCCTGCATTGACCTTGTCACGGTCCAGTGTGTCCAGATAGTTGGAGCAGATCGCGAAGGCATACATGGCGCGCCGGTCCTCATCTGCGAACCACTGCGCATAGGTGGCCGCCGTCGCCGCGATGTCGTCGCCGCCCGCCTCGATCTCGCTGGCATAGCGCGCGGTGAGGTCCTTGTGCGAGGGCCAGTCGCGCAACTTCTCCCATGGGCCGGGCCGACCGGCCTGCGCCAGGTCCCAGGCTATGTGGACGCCAATGGCCGCCGCGTCCGCTTCCAGCGCAAGACGCACGGTCATGTAATCCGAAAGCGCCATCCGCGTGGTCGGGCAGATTTCGCGGTTGTATTGCTCCAGGTGGCGGACTTCGTGGATCAGAATCGCCAGGCGCAGGTCCGGGTCCAGACCGGTGCGAAGGACGATCCGGTTCGTTTTGGGCTCGTAATATCCCTGTTCGTGAAACAGCCCATCATTGAGGCACAGGGCCGGAGCCGCCGTGTGGAACGCCTTGTCCAGAGAGGGATAGGCTGCCAGCACGGTCGTCAACTCGACCGCGAGGGCCTGAATTTCCGCGTCGTCCATGTAG
Organism: Alphaproteobacteria bacterium; assembly: GCA_029289325.1. Classification (GTDB taxonomy): domain Bacteria; phylum Pseudomonadota; class Alphaproteobacteria; order Rhodobacterales; family Rhodobacteraceae; genus Tabrizicola. The sequence continues at coordinate 4,685 of JARFTV010000037.1, read as the reverse complement.
GGGGGTACAAGGCACGACTCTGCCGCCCGCGGTGCCCCGGCCTCCGCCATTTGGAATGCGGTCGCAAGGAAGAGGGCGGCCAGCGTCCTCATCCGAGGCCCACACCAGCGTGCTGCATCTGGTCCAGCGCGGACGCAAGCGAGCCGTTCAGGTCGATGGCCCGGCACAGGTCGCGGCGGACCGTGGCCTGGAATCCCAGCTGCGCCGCGTCAAGCGCCGAGTAAGCGACACAGAAGTCGGTGGCGAGACCAACCAGCGTCAGCGTCGTCACGCCGCGCGACTTGAGGTAGCCATCAAGGCCGGTGGGGGTGGTCCGGTCATTCTCGAAGAAGGCCGAGTAGCTGTCGATTTCGGGACGGAAGCCCTTGCGGATCACCATCTGGGCCGGATCGGTGGCAAGGCCGGGATGGAAGGCCGCACCGGGACTGCCCTGGACGCAGTGCGCGGGCCAGAGCACCTGCTTGCCATAGGGCATGTCGGTCAGCGAGAAGGGCGCGGCACCGGGGTGGTTGTCGGCAAAGGAAAGATGGTTCGCCGGATGCCAGTCCTGCGTCAGGACGACGGTCTGGAACTCTCTCATCAGCGCGTTGATGCCCGGCACGATCTCGTCCCCGCCCGCTACGGCCAGAGCGCCTCCCGGGCAGAAGTCGTTCTGCACGTCGATCACGATCAGGGCTTCGGTGGCAGGTCTCATGGCGGTCACTCCCTCGGGCTGCTGTCCTTGCGTAAGTCCCGGCGAAGGGGTGCGTCAAGCGAAGCGCCTTGAAATCCGGCCGGGGCGGGCGCAAAGGGGGGGCATGCTGATCGTCGCCGCGCTGTACCATTTCACCCGCTTCCCCGACCCCGCCGCCCTGAAGCCGGGGCTGCTGGAGCTTTGCCTCGCGCAGGGGGTCAAGGGTTCGCTCCTTCTGGCACCCGAGGGGATCAACGGCACCATCGCCGGCCCGCGCACCGGGATTGACGCGGTGGTGGCGGCCATCCGTGCCTTGCCGGGCTGCGACGGGCTGGAATGGAAGGAAAGCTACGCCCAGACCATGCCTTTCGGCCGGATGAAGGTGAAGTTGAAGCGCGAGATCGTGACAATGGGCCTGCCCGATGTGGACCCTCTGGCGCGTGTCGGGAACTATGTCGCTCCGGCCGAGTGGAACGCGCTGATCAGTGATCCCGACACCGTGGTGATCGACACGCGCAACGATTACGAGGTCGCGATCGGCACCTTCAAGGGCGCAGTGGACCCCGGGACGCGCGCGTTCGGCGAGTTTCCCACCTGGTGGAAGGAAAACCACGCTCGGTTCGCGGGCAAGCGGATCGCTATGTTCTGCACTGGCGGTATTCGCTGTGAGAAGTCCACGAACTATCTGCTGGGTCAGGGGTTGAACGAGGTCTACCACCTGAAGGGCGGCATTCTGAAATACCTTGAGGATGTGCCCGAGGCCGAGAGTCTGTGGCAGGGACAGTGCTTCGTCTTCGATAACCGTGTGTCCGTCGGCCACGGGCTGGTGCCCGGCGGCCTTGGCACCTGCGGTGCCTGTCGGCGGCCAGTGACCGAGGCCGACCGGCAGCATCCCACCTATGAGGAGGGCGTCTGCTGTCCGGCCTGTGTTAACGACTATTCGGGAACCGACCGCGCCCGGTTCCGTGAGCGTCAGAAGCAGATGCAGATCGCCGCCCGTCGTGGCACACGCCACCTTGGGTCATGACATGCAGGCGTAGGGTGGGCGATATCGCCCACCCTACCAAATGCGTCATGCTGCCTTGTCGGCGAGCATCTCTTGCACCAACGGGATCACGCGCTCGCCGTAAAGCCGGATGCACTCCATCAAATCGCCATGCGGCACTGGGCCAGTCGCATATTTCATGTCGAAGCGCTGAATGCCGAGCACACGAACCGTCCGGGCAATCTTGCGCGCCACCGTCTCGGGGCTACCGACGTAAAGCGCGCCATGCTCCACCTCGGCGTGGAACTTCTCCTTCGTGACCGGCGGCCAGCCGCGTTCGCGCCCGATCCGCCCGTACATGGCGGCATAATGCGGCCAGAGCTTCTCTTGTGCCTCCGCGTCCGTCGCCGCGACGAAACCGGGAGAATGGACGCCCACCGGTCGCACCGGCCGGCCCAGCTGGGCGCAGGCACGCTGATAGAGGTCGACATAGGGTGCAAAGCGCGCTGCATCGCCGCCGATGATCGCCAGCATCAGTTGCAGATCCTGCCGCACTACCCGGACCACGCTTTCCGGGCTGCCGCCGACGCCGACCCAGACCGTCATCGGCTGCGCAGGCTGCGGATAGACCGGCTGCCCCTGCAGGGGCGCGCGGGTCGGACCGGACCATGTCACCTTCGCCTCCCGCGTCAACCGGGCGAACAGGTCGAGGCGATCCTCGAACAACTGTTCGTAATCCTCCAGGTCATGGCCGAAAAGCGGATAGCTTTCGGTAAAGGATCCCCGGCCCAGGATCGGCTCTGCCCGGCCGTTGGACAGGGCATGCAGCGTGGCAAAACGCTGGAACACACGCACCGGATCATCCGTCGACAGCACCGTCACGGCGGTGCCCAGCTTGATCCGGCTGGTCCGGCTGGCGATGGCGGCCAGCACGATCTCGGGCGCCGAGATGGCAAAATCGTCGCGGTGGTGTTCACCCAGCCCGATGAAATCGATGCCAAGCTCATCGGCAAGGACCGCCTGGTCCACGACCTCGCGCAGGACCTGGTCCATGGGTTGCAGCTTGCCGTCGGGGCCCAGGCTCACATCGCCGAAGGTATCGAGGCCAAGGGAAATTGCGGTCATGGCGGCTCTCCTTTCCGCCTAAACTAGGTGCTGCGGCGCGTTTCGGGAATGCCGATTTCGAGAGAGCGGGGGTTCAGTCATGCACGGCAGCGACAGTGTCACGGCCCGCCCGAGGGCCGTGGAGCTCTTCGCGACCTCTCCGGCGACGTCTGCTGATCAGGCCTTGTCGCGGACGATCAGGTGGTTGCCCTCGCCCTTCTGGACGTCGAAACGCCCGGTACGTTTCAGAAGATCGGACAGCTTGGCGCTGCCATAGCTGCGACTGTCGAAATCGGGGTAAAGCTGGGTCAGGACCTGACCAAGCTGGCCAAGGGAATAGGTATCTTCCTCGATCCCGATCTTCTTCATCGCAGCAAGCACCAGCGGAATCGCCTTGGACGGAGGGTCCTTCTCGGCCTTGGTGGGCTCTTTCGCGGGTTTGGCGGGGCTGGTTGCATCCACGATCGCTTCGGGACCAGCCGCGATGTTTTCCAGGAAGAGGAACCGATTGCAGACGTTGCGCAGCGATTCGGGCGTCTTCTTTTCGCCCACGCCAATGACTTGCAGCCCATCCTCGCGAATCCGGCTGGCGAGCCGGGTGAAATCGCTGTCGGACGAGACCAGGACGAAGCCATCGACCTTGCCGGCGTGCAGAATGTCCATCGCGTCGATCACAAGGCCGATGTCGCTGGCGTTCTTGCCCCGCGTGTTGGCCGACTGCTGGTGCATCACCAGACCGAGGCTGCGCGCCTTTTCCTTCCACTGCGACAGCGCCTGCGAGGACCAGTCGCCATAGACACGGCGGACGGAGGGTTCGCCGTAGGTGGCAAGCTCGTCCAGCACCGCTTCGATGTGGCGGGCAGGAATGTTGTCGGCGTCGATCAGGACGGCAAGGCGGGGGGCGTGGGTACTGGGCATGGGGCTCCTGGCAGGCAGTGGCGCGGGTTGGCCATCAGGCCGGGCTGGTCGAGGCGGGGCCCCGAAGGCAACCGCCCGCATCCTGCGTAATGGGCCCCCTGATCGCCGTCGGGACGTGACGCTTTCAATCGCGATATCGGTTGCTTGCTTGGATACCATGACGGCGTCGCCGCCGCCATGGTCGGCGCGCTGACCAAGCCGTCAGCCCACCACGGAACTTGCGACATGGGGGCCGAAGATGCGGGCCTGGGCCAGAACCACGACATAGAACGCCCAGTGGAGGGCGAAGGCCGCCGCCAGGCCGAAGCGCGTCTGAAGGATAAGCCTGGGCAGAATCAGCCCGAAGGCGGTCGAGGCCAGGATGAACATGATCACCGCGCGTGGCGGGATCCCCGACAAGGCCAGCAGGACATGCATCCCGCCAAAGAGCAGTGCGACGAAGAGCGAGATCGCGCGCAGCGGCAGACCGTCGATCGACAGGCTGACGACCATCGCCAGCACCAGAAGCTGCTGGAACAGGATCTCGACCGTCTTCGGGAAGAAATAGGCCGGTGTCGCCATCAGTAGGTCTGGCGGCTGGCCCAGATCCTCGGGCCAGGTCGCCTGTGGCAGTGCGGGCAGCCCCCAGTGCAGGAAGGCCAGCGCCGCGGCGAAGGTGGTGGTCCAGATCAGCGCCGCCAGCACGCGGTTGCGCAGCGTGGGCCAGGGGCCGTCGCTGTTCCAGCGGCTGTAAAGTGGCCAGAAGACGATCGCGGCCAGGCCCGACCAGAACAGGTAGAAGGTCGCGATCGGCATCGGGTGCCGGTTGTAATCCGTCCCGATGCCAAGAGCTGGCAGCCCGAAATAGTAACCCAGGTCCGAGACCAGCCAGAACCCTGCAAGCCAGCCCAGCACCCGGACCTGTCGGCGCTTCCACGGCCCCGGGTGCGGGACCGTGGTCACATGTCGTGTGGCGATCAGAACACCACCACGGCGCGGATGGACTTGCCCTCGTGCATGAGGTCG
>JARFTV010000036.1 GCA_029289325.1 Alphaproteobacteria bacterium | reverse complement strand
CGCGCCGACCAGCCGGGCAAGGTCCGCGACGCCAAGGTTGGCCGACTGGCGGTATTCCTCCAGGATCGCCGCCAGTTCGGCAGGATCAAGGCCGATCCGCGCCGCCGGTGAGGGATCCTGCGTGCCATGCGCGCCGATCCGGTCCAACTGGCGGAACGGGTAGACCCGGCCAAGCGCGCGGTTCCACAGGATGCCGATCCCGACGAGAAGGCAGGATCCGGCCGCGACCGAGGCGAGCATCCGCAAGGGTTCCGCCGCGCCCGTGACGGCGACCAGCAGGGCCACCGCTCCCCCCGGCGGGTGCAGGGCGCGCAAGCTCAGCATGGCCGCGATCGCCAGGCCGACCGCCAGCGGCACCGACCACGGCGCCAGATCCGTCTGGGGCAGGGCGAGGCCCACCACCAGCGCCATCAAGGCCGAAAACGTGTTGCCGACGACCACCGACCAGGGTTGGGCAAGCGGGCTGTTGGGCATGGCATAGACCAGCACGGCCGAGGCACCGAACGGCGCGATGAGCCAGCCTAGCCCGCCGCCCCGCAGTGCCAGTCCCGCAAGGAACAATCCGATCCCGGCCCCCAGCCCGGCCCGGGCAAGGTCCGATGCCCTTGGCCCCGCCATTGCCGGAGCCAGTCCCCGCCACCAGGCCATGCCGCGCATCGCTCGTCTTGCCGGGATCCGTCACGTAGGGTGGGCGATATCGCCCACCCTACGATCGTCAGAGCAGCGACTTTGCCGTCGCGACGGTGGCTTCGGCGGTGATACCGAATTCCTGATACAGCCGCTCCATCGGGGCCGAAGCGCCGAAGGAGGACATGCCGACGAACCCGGCCTTCGCCTCGCGCCCGCGCTCGCCCAGAAGCCAGCGATCCCAGCCCATCCGCACGCCGGCTTCCACCGCCACGCGGACCGGCCCGGCCGGCAGCACCTTCTTGCGGTAGGCCTCGTCCTGCGCGGCAAAGAGCTCCATCGACGGCATCGACACGACGCGCGTGCCGATCCCCTCTGCTTCCAGCGCCTCGCGTGCCTTCAGCGCGATCTCGACCTCCGACCCGGTCGCCATCAGGATCACCTGCCGCTTGCCCGTCGCCTCGGCCAGCACATAGCCCCCGCGCGAGACGAGGTTGGCGTTGGTATGGCTCTTGCGCACCGCCGGCAGGTTCTGGCGGCTCAGCGCCAGCACGGTGGGCCGGGTCTTCTCGGTCAGCGCGATTTCCCAGGCTTCCGCGACCTCGACCAGATCGGCCGGACGGATCACCAGCGTGTTCGGCGTCGCCCGGCTGATCGCCAGATGCTCGACCGGCTGGTGGGTCGGCCCATCCTCGCCAAGGCCGATGGAGTCATGCGTCATCACATAGACGACCGGCACCCCCATCAGCGCCGACAGACGCATGGACGGACGCGCGTAGTCGGTGAAGCACATGAAGGTCCCGCCGTAAGGCCGCACGCCGCCATGCAGGGCCATCCCGTTCATCGCCGCGGCCATGCCATGTTCGCGGATGCCGTAATAGACGTAACGGCCCTTGCGGTCCTCGGGCGTGAAGACACCCAGATCCGCCGTCTTGGTATTGTTCGACCCGGTCAGGTCGGCCGAGCCGCCGATGGTCTCCTGCAGGATCGGGTTGACCGCCGCCAGCACCTTTTCCGAGGCCGCCCGCGTTGCGAGCTTCGGCAGGTCGGCCACGGCCTGCTTCTTCACCCCGCGAATGGCCGAGGCCAGCTTCGCCGGAGCCTCCAGCGCGAAGATCCGCGCGAATTCCGCCTGTTTGGCGGGCGACAGGGCGGCCAGCCGCGCCTCCCACTCCGCCCGGGCCTTGGCCCCGCGCGCGCCCAGCGACTCCCACCAGGCTTTTACCTCTGCGGGGACCTCGAAAGGCCCGCCGGTCCAGCCATAGCCATCCTTTGCCGCCTGCAGCTGCGCCTTGTCGGTCAGCGCGCCGTGGCCCTTTGACGTGTCCTGCGCCGCGTGACCCAGCGCGATATGCGTCGCGCAGGCGACTAGCGCCGGGCGGGGGCTGGCCTTGGCCGCCGTCAGCGCCCGGTCGATGTCCACCGGATCATGGCCATCGCATTCAAACACGTCCCAACCAGAGGCCGCGAATCGCGCCTTCTGGTCGGTCACGTCGGCGATCGACACCTTGCCGTCGATGGTGATCCCGTTGTTGTCCCACAGGACGATCAGGCGGCTCAGTTGCTGCTTGCCCGCCAGACCGATCGCCTCCTGGCTCACGCCCTCCATCAGGCAGCCGTCACCGGCGATGACCCAGGTGTAATGATCCTGAACCTTCGCGCCCCAACGCGCCCGCAGCGACTCCTCGGCCATCGCGAAGCCCACGGCGTTGGAAATGCCCTGGCCCAGCGGCCCCGTCGTCGTCTCGACCCCCGCGACATGGCCGTATTCCGGATGACCGGCCGTGATCGCGGCCCACTGGCGGAAGTTCCTGATCTGGTCCAGCGTCATGTCCTCATACCCGGTGAGGTAGAGGAGCGAGTAGATCAGCATCGAGCCATGGCCCGCCGACAGGATGAAGCGGTCGCGGTCCGGCCAGCGCGGAGCCTTCGGGTCGAACTTCAGATGCTTTTCGAACAGCACGGTCGCCACATCGGCCATGCCCATCGGCATCCCTGAATGGCCGGAGTTCGCCGCCGCCACCGCATCCAGCGTCAGGGCGCGGATCGCGGTTGCGCGCATCCAGTGGTCGGGGTGCGTCTGGCGGAGGGTCTGGATATCCACGGCACGGGTTCCTTCGGGCAAGGGCAGGGGCTTTGGCCCAGCGTCCTAACGACGGCACCGGGCAAGATCAAGCTCGGACCCCAAACCCTTGGGAAGAAAGGCCCGTCCCCTTCGCCGGGTTTCGCGTTAAGATCGGTCTTGACCCGCAGGGTCCGATTCGGACAGTTGACAGGACAGGCACGGACCCGACCGGCGGAAAGTCGGCAGGCCCGAAGGAACAGCTCATAAGGGGTGGCGATGCAGGAAATCTCGCAACTTGAACAGCGCATCACGGCCGCGCTGGAACGGATCGGCAAGGGCGTCGACCGCCTTTCCGCCACGCCCGGTGCGGCCCCGGTGGCCCCCGCGGCCCCCGAACCCGCTGCATCCGAACCCGCCCCCGCCGCAGATGAGACCCTGCGCGCCCAGCTGGCCGAGGAAAAATCCCTCACCGCCCAGCTCAAGGACCGCCTGCGCTCGCTGAAAGAGCGGGAGGTGAAGGCCGACCAGCAGGACAAGATCGACCTCCTGACCCAGCAGCTTGACGTTCAGGGGCTGGAGCTGCAGCGGATGCGCCGGACCAATGCCGCCCTGCGCGACCAGCTTGCCGCGCTCCGCGCCGCCCAGGCCGCCGGGGTGACCGAGCCGCAGCTGATCAACAAGGCAATGGCTGCGGAACTCGATGCGCTCCGCGCGCTGCGCCTGACCGAAATGGCCGAGATGGACGAGATTCTCGCCGCCCTCGAACCCCATCTGACGGAGGCCTGACATGCCCGAGATCGAAGTCACCATCGGCGGCCGCAGCTTCACCGTCTCCTGCCAGGCGGGGGAGGAGCAGTTCCTGCGCGCCGCCGCCGGGATGCTGGATGCCGAGGCCTCGCCGCTGGTTGAACAGCTTGGCCGCCTGCCCGAAGCGCGGATGCTGCTGATGGCCGGCCTGATGCTCGCCGACAAGACCGCCGCGGTCGAGGATGAGCTGCGCACCCTCCGCGCCCGCGTGGCCGAGCTTGAGGCCCGTCCCGTCGCCACCCGCGATGTGCCCGTCGTGCCGCCGCAGGTCGTGGAGACGCTGGCCGAGATCGCCGCCCGGGCCGAGGCGATGGCCGCCCGGGTCGAGGAACAGGTGCGGGCGTGAGGGCGGTTCTGGCAGTCGCGCTCCTGCCGGGCGGCGCCCTGGCGCAGGATTTTTCGACCGCGACCTATACCTGCGATCGCGGGGTGGAAATCCCGGCGACCTATGTGAACGGCCCGGAACAAAGCCTGGCGGTTATCCATGTCGATGGCCGCCAGATCACGCTGCTGAATGAGGTCGCGGCGTCCGGCGCGCGCTATGGCTGGCCCTCGGACGGGTCGGGCTACGTCTGGTGGACCAAGGGCGATGCGGCGACGCTGTACTGGAAAACGCCCGAGGGCGAGGCGCCGCTCTTGGCCTGCCAGGCCGGATGACCTGGCGCCATTCCACAGGTCGATCGACCTGATGCCGAGCGTTTACGACACTGAAAAGGGTCCGCCTAAGCGGACCCTTCCCTTTCTTCCAGTGGCGTCGATGGTTGCGTCGGTCCTCGCTCGGCGTCCTCCCGACGGGAAGATGCCGTCGCACAAGAAGGCCGCGCCCGATCTCAGGCGTTCGCTTCGCGGATCTTGTCCGCCGCCGCCTTGTCGAAGGCCACGCCTTTGGCTTCCAGCAGCTGGTCCAGCTCGCCCGACAGGGTCATCTCGGTGACGATGTCGCAGCCGCCCACGAACTCGCCCTTGACGTAAAGCTGCGGGATCGTCGGCCAGTCGCTGAAATCCTTGATCCCCTGACGGATCTCGGCATCGGCCAGCACGTTCACGTCCTGGAACTCCACGCCCATGAAGTTCAGGACCCCCGCGACGCGGGACGAGAACCCGCATTGCGGCATCATCTTGGTGCCCTTCATGAACAGCACCACATCGTTCTTCTCGATCGTCTCGCGGATCGTCGCCTCAGCGCTCATCGCCTGATCTCCTGTTCGTCATCGGTGACGTCATAACGCGTGGCGCTGCGCTGCGCCAGATAGGCCGCCATGCGGCGCTCTGATTCCAGGGTGGCAGCTTGTCGCGCCGCAAGGGTCGCGTCCACCTCCGGTCCGCCCCGCCGGCGCGCCGCGCGCGCCCGCAGGACCGTTGCGATCCCGATCAGCGGCAGCAGGACCGTCACCAGCCCGCCCCATCCTGCGCCCATAGCCATCGCGCCGCCTTTCAGCCCCTTCACCAGGGCCCAGAGATGGGGGCCCGCCCCGTGACACGCAAGGGAAGCATGGCCTCAGTCCGGGGCCTTGGTCGTCAAGGCCAGCGCATGCAGCGCGCCGTTGGGGCCGTCCATCCTGCCCTTCAGCGCCGCATAGACCGCGCGCTGCTGCTGGACACGGTTCATCCCCCGGAACGACTCGTCGATCACCTCGGCGGCGAAATGCGCGCCATCATCGCCCTGAACGCTGATCTTCGCGTTCGGAAAACTTTCGCGCAGCAGGGCTTCGATGTCGCGGGCTTCGATGGGCATCGCCGGGGTCTCCTTCTTCCGCCTTCAACCCTAGGCTTCGACCCGGCCCGGTTCAAGGGCCTCCCAGTCTTCCCGCATGAGCCCCAGCATGTGCAGATCCACCGCCCGCTCCAGTGCCGGGCGGAACCAGTGGCGGCGCCGGGTGCCTTCCTGCCGGAATCCCGCCGCCAGATAGCAGCGCAAGGCGCGCGGGTTTTCCGCGCTCACATCCAGCCACAGGCGGGCCGCTCCCAACTCGCGGAACCCATGCTCGACCAAGGCGGCCATGAAATCCCGGCCGTGCCCGCCCCCCGCCGGTTCCAGCGCCAGCCGGAAGATCTCGATCACCCGGCCGGGCTTGTCCAGCCCATGCAGGATCGCGAAGGCCCGCGCCGGGCCCTGTTCCCAGATCAGGATCTCCGAACCCGGCGCGTCGATCCAGGCCATAAGCTGCGCCGTCTCGGCATCGCCGATGAAGGGCATGTAATCGGGCCGGGTCGTCAGGCTGCGGATGAAGGGGATATCCGCCCGCGTCGCCCGGCGCAGCATCAGAGGCCGACCACCTCGGCAAAAGCCGTGCGGTAAAGCCGCGACAGGTCCGCCAGCGGGGCGGCATCCGCCCCGAACGCCACCGCATCGCCGCCGAACCGGCCGACGACCGCGACCGGCACGCCCGCCGCCTTGCCCGCCGCGACCAGCGCCTCGGCTTCCTTGGCCGAGGCCGCGACCAGATACCGCGCCTGATCCTCGCCAAACAGGACCGCCGTCTCGTCCGCGTCCAGCGCCACGCCGACGCCCGCACCCTCGGCCATCTCGAAGGCGGCCAGCGCCAGACCGCCGTCCGACAGGTCGGTGCAGGCCCGGATCAGCGCCCGGTTCTCCCGGATGAACGCGCCATGCGCCCGCTCGGCCGCCAGATCGACCGGCGGGGCATCGCCCGCTTCGATCCCGAACGCCTCGACCAGCAGCGCGGACTGGCCCAGATGCCCCTTGGTCTCACCCACCAGCAGCGCGAGATCGCCGGCCAGCGGCTTGCCCGCGATCAGCTCGTCCATCGAGGCCAGCAAGCCCACCGCCCCGATCGTGGGCGTCGGCAGGATGCCCTTGCCATCCGTCTCGTTGTACAGGCTGACGTTGCCCGACACGATCGGCATGTCCAGCGCGAGACAGGCTTCGCCGATCCCCTGCAAGGCCCCCACGAACTGGCCCATGATCTCGGGCTTCTCCGGGTTGCCGAAGTTCAGGTTGTCGGTCGTGGCCAGGGGCCGCGCACCCACGGCGCAAAGGTTGCGATAGGCTTCCGCCACCGCCTGCCGCCCGCCTTGCAGCGGGTTCGCCTTCACATAGCGCGGCGTCACGTCACTGGTGAAGGCCAGCGCCTTGCCCGTGCCATGCACCCGCACCACACCCGCCGGCAGGCCCGGCGTGACCAGCGTATCGGCCCCGACCTGGCTGTCATACTGCTCGAAGACCCAGCCCTTGTGCGCATAGGAGGGCGAGGCGATCAGCGCCCGCAGCCCATCCATCGCGCCGATCGCCGGGACGTCGCCCAAGGGCGCCGCCGCCGGGGTCGCCACCCAGGGCCGGTCGTATTCCGGCGCGCTGGAGGACAGTTTCGACAGCGGGATATCCGCCTTCACCTCGTTGCCATGCAGGATCAGGAAACGGTCCTCGGGGATCGTCTCGCCGACGATGGCGAAGTCGAGATCCCATTTCACGAAGATCGCCCGCGCCTCGGCCTCCTTTTCCGGCTTCAGCACCATGAGCATCCGCTCTTGGCTTTCCGACAGCATCATCTCATAGGCGGTCATGCCGGTCTCGCGCTGCGGCACGTCATCAAGCTGCAACTTTATGCCAAGCCCGCCCTTGTCCCCCATCTCGACCGCCGAACAGGTCAACCCGGCCGCGCCCATGTCCTGAATGGAAATCACTGCGCCCGAAGCCATCAGCTCCAGACAGGCTTCCAGAAGACGCTTCTCGGTGAAGGGGTCGCCGACCTGCACCGTCGGGCGCTTTTCCTCGATGGTGTCGTCGAATTCGGCCGAAGCCATCGTGGCCCCGCCAACCCCGTCGCGGCCCGTCTTGGCACCAAGGTAGACCACCGGCATCCCCACGCCCGAGGCTGCCGAATAGAAGATCTTGTCCGCATCGGCGAGACCGGCGGCAAAGGCGTTCACGAGGCAGTTGCCGTTATAGCTGCGGTGCAACCGCACCTCGCCACCGACCGTGGGCACGCCAAAGGCATTGCCATAGGCCCCGATCCCCTCGACCACGCCTTTCACCAGATGCGCGGTCTTGGGATGATCCGGCAGGCCGAAGCTCAGCGCGTTCATCGCCGCGATCGGCCGCGCGCCCATGGTGAACACATCGCGCAGGATACCGCCCACGCCCGTCGCCGCGCCCTGATGCGGCTCGATGTAGGAGGGGTGGTTGTGGCTCTCCATCTTGAAGATCACCGCCTGGCCGTCGCCGATATCGACCACGCCCGCATTCTCGCCCGGCCCGCAGATCACCTGCGGGCCCTTGGTCGGCAGTTTCTTCAGATGGATCTTCGACGACTTGTAGGAACAATGCTCGTTCCACATCGCGCTGAAGATGCCAAGCTCGGTGAAGGTCGGCTCCCGCCCCATGATTTCCAGCAGCCGCTGCCATTCGTCGGGCTTGATCCCGTGGCTGGCGACGAGGTCCGGCGTGATGGCGGGTTCTTGCATGGCATCCCCTTGGGCAGGCGCGAATGGCGGCTTTCGCGCCTCATACGGGAAAGGTTGCGCAAGGGCAAACCGCCACCCCGCGCCCGACGCCAATTTTTCGCAGAAAAGTTGCCGCCCGCACCGGGGAACCGTCGGCCAAAAAAAAAGGCCGAGCTTCCGCTCGGCCAAGTCCAACAGGGAGGTACGAAGGGGCGAGAGCACGCTCATCGCCGCTTCGAGACTGCAAATAGGCCGGAGCCGTGCTGCAAACAAGGGCAGGGTGCCCGCAAAATCGGCAATCCCGATATGCACTTGCTGCATGGCAGCAATGTCAGGCCGCCGCATCCTCGGCCTGACGGCGACGGAAGGCCATGATCTCCTCGGTCACGAAGTCCCGGAAGGCCGCCACGCGCTTGGAATGGCGCAGCTCCTCGGGATAGGCGAGGAAGACCGGCACCTCGGCGCTTTCCACATCCGGCAGGACGCGGACCAGATTGGGGAAATCCTCGGCCAGGTAATCCGGCAGGACCCCGATCCCCAGGTGATTCAGGACCGCCTGCAAGACCCCGAAATAGTTGTTCACCGTCAGGGTCGAGGGGATGTCATGCGTCATCAGCTCCGCCACCAGAAGCGCCCCCGCCGCGACCTGCGGCGTCCCCGCATGCTGGCTGATCAGCCGGTGGCTGCTGAAATCGTCCATCGACTTCGGCGTGCCGTGGCTGGCCAGATATTCGGGCGTGGCGAACAGCTGCATCTTGATGTTCATCAGCCGCTTGCGGATCAGGTCGGCCTGCGAGGGCTCCTTCATCCGGATCGCCACATCCGCCTCGCGCATCGGCAGGTCCAGCACCCGCTCCTCCAGCATCAGGTCGATCTTCAGCGCCGGATATTTCTCGTACAACCGCGCCAGCCGCGGGGCGAGCCACAGGGTCCCGAATCCCATCGTGGTCGTCACCCGCAGCTCACCAAAGACCTCGTCCTCGCTGTCGCGGATCCGCGCGGCGGTGGCGTCCAGCCGCTTGACCATCGCCTGCGTCGCATCGAACAGCAACTCGCCCTGTTCGGTCAGGATCAGCCCCCGCGCGTGGCGGTGGAAAAGCGTGACATTCAGGCTTTCCTCCAGCGCGCGGATCTGGCGGCTCACGGCCGATTGCGACAGGTGCAGCACATCGCCGGCATGGGTCAGGCTGCCCTTTTCGGCCACGGCGTGAAAGATCCTCAGCTTGTCCCAGTCCATGTTCCGACCCATCCAATACGCAGGGCACCCTAGCATGCCCCGGCCGAGATAGGGATACGCGATCACAATTCAACGCGGCTTTCCCCATCTTCCGGGCGGGAGTGCCTCTTTCACCGCGCGTCCAAGCACCCTATGATCGCGCGCAACAGGCGACGGCACCCGCCGCGCGCCGCAAGGGAAAGGGCAGGCCATGGCGGTGGGAGTGTTCGATTCGGGCCTCGGCGGGCTCACGGTGCTGGACGCCCTGACCCGGCGCCTGCCGGACGTCCCCTTCGTCTATTTCGGCGACAATGCCCACGCTCCCTATGGCGTCCGCGACCATGACGACATCTTCGCCCTGACCTGCGCCGCGACCGAGCGGCTGTGGGACGAGGGCTGCGATCTGGTGATCCTTGCCTGCAACACCGCCTCCGCCGCCGCGCTGAAACGGATGCAGGAGACCTGGCTCCCGCCCGAAAAGCGCGTCCTCGGCGTCTTCGTCCCGCTGATCGAGGCGCTGACCGAACGCCAGTGGGGCGACAATTCGCCGCCCCGCGAGGTCGCGGTCAAGCACGTGGCCCTCTTCGCCACCCCCGCCACCGTCGCCTCCCGTGCCTTCCAGCGCGAACTGGCCTTCCGTGCCATCGGCGTCGATGTCGAGGCCCAGCCCTGCGGCGGCGTGGTCGACGCCATCGAACAGGGCGACGAGATCCTGGCCGAGGCCCTGGTCCGCTCCCATGTCGAGGCGCTGAAACGCCGGATGCCGAACCCCGAGGCCGCGATCCTGGGCTGCACCCATTACCCCCTGATGGAAAAGACCTTCCAGGAGGCGCTGGGGCAGGGCGTCAAGGTCTATTCCCAGGCAAACCTCGTGGCAGAGGCCCTCGCCGATTATCTGACCCGCCGCCGCGAATTCCTCGGCCCCGGCACGCAGTCGAAGTTCCTGACCACCGGCGATCCGGCCTATGTCTCGAACAAGGCCACGCAATTCCTGCGCCGGAAGATCACCTTCGAGGCCGCCTAGAGTGCTGCCCTTGCCCGACTGGCGCGCCGCCCGCCTTGCCGCGCTCAGCGCGCCCGACGGCTGGCTTAACCTTGTGGCCCGGATCGACCTTGCCCCGGGCCGCCACCGCGTCGGCGCGGCGCAAGAAGTCCGGCTGCCCTCGGGGCCCGAGCTTCTTGGCACGCTGGACCTCGGCCAGACCGGGGCGAGCTTCGCCCGGCCGGGCGAAGACCCGCGCCCCTTCCAGCCGGTCCCCGACGGCTTCCCGCAGCTGCGCGTCGATCCGTTCCTGCTGGAAATTCACAGCGTCGACGGCACACCCGCCCTGCGCGTCCGCGACCTGACGCGGCATCCGACCGTGACGCTGCGCCATTTTCCCGATGCGCCCGACTGGACGATCCGCGCCACATGGGACAGCCTCGCCCCGGAAGTCACTGAAATCACGATGAAAGACGGCTCCACCGCTGCCGCGACCGTGACCCACCGCGCGACGTTCCAGCATCAGGGCAAGACCGTGATCCTGACGCCGACGCATTGGAAATCCGGCAAGCCGATGTTCGTTTTCCGCGATGCCACCGCGGGCGAGACCTACCCGGCCTGCCGCTTTCTCTTCGGCGAGGATGCGACGGACCGCGGGATCACCCTCGATTTCAACCGGGCCATCTCGCCGCCCTGCGCCTTCACCGATTTCGCAGTCTGTCCGCTGCCGCCGCCCGGCAACATCCTGCCCTTCCGCATCGAGGCGGGCGAGCTTGCCCCCTGACCCCATGCTGCGCGTTGCTGGCGCGTAGGGTGGGCGATATCGCCCACCCTACGTTTCCCGCATCGCGCCATAGGCATAGCGATAGGCCAGCGCCACGCCGCCCGCGCCGCCGACGATGTTCCCCAGCGTGACCCACAGAAGGTTCCCCAACACGCCGACCACGGGCGCCTCTGATCCGGCCCAAAGTCCCGCCGGGAACAGGAACATGTTCGCCACCGAATGTTCCAGCCCCAGCGCGACGAAGGCGGTTACCGGCCACAGCACCCCGAGGATCTTGTCCGTCGCCGTCCGCGCCGCGAAACTCAGCCAGACGGCGAGGCAGACCAGCGCATTGCACAAGGCCCCGCGCACGAAGGCCTCCAACGGCGGCAAAGCCGCCTTGGCCGCCGCCGCCCGCGCCGCAACCTCGCCCATCGGCCCCTCCAGAAGGCCCGACAGGCCGAAGGCAACCGCAAGCCCGACCGCGCCGACCAGATTGCCCGCGTAGACGATGCCCCAGTTCCGCATCAGGGCCCCCGGCGTGATCCGCCGGTCCACCGCCGCCATCACCATCAGCGCGTTGCCGGTGAACAGCTCCGCCCCTCCCACCACCACCAGGATCAGCCCCAGGGCGAAGACCGCTCCCCCCAGCACCCTTTGCGGCCCGAAACCGGGATCGGCCCCGACCATGGCCATGCACCAGAAGGCCGCGCCAAAGCCGATGAAGGCCCCGGCCAGCATCGCCAGCGTGGCCATCCGGTGCAGTGGCAAGGCGGCCTTCGCGACTCCCGCCGTCTCGATCAGCGCCGCGATCTCGGCGGGCTTGTAAGCGTCATGATCTCCGGGCATCCCCACCTCCGCTTTGCCCGCAGCATAACCTCGTGCCGCGCCCGGCAAAGCGAAAAGGCGCGCCCCGCGGCACGCCTTTCCAAACCTTTCCAGATCCTTAACGTCCGCAGGCAACTGCTTGATAAATCAAGACAAGCGCGGATTGTCCACCGTGGACAGATCAGTCCTTGGCGCGCT
The DNA here is from genome assembly GCA_029289325.1 of Alphaproteobacteria bacterium. GTDB lineage: Bacteria > Pseudomonadota > Alphaproteobacteria > Rhodobacterales > Rhodobacteraceae > Tabrizicola. The sequence continues at coordinate 30,120 of JARFTV010000036.1, read as the reverse complement.
CGACATAGCTGTCGTCATCGGTGTTGATGACGATCCGCGTGCCCGGCCCGATATGGGGCGGCACCATGACCCTGAGCCCGTTGTCGGTGATCGCGGGCTTGTAGGAGGACGAGGCCGTCTGCCCCTTGGTGACCGGCTCGGTCTCGACGATCTCGACGGTGATCTTCTGCGGGACCTCCAGCGCGATCGGGATCCCCTCGAAGGTCTTGACGTAGCACTTCATCCCTTCCTGGAGGTAGGGCTTGTTCGCGCCCATCACGTCCTCGGTCACGACGACCTGTTCGTAGGTGGTCGGCTCCATGAAGTGGAAGCCCTCGCTGTCCTCGTAGAGAAAGTCATACTCCCGCTCGTCGACGGTGGCCTTCTCCACCATCTCGGTCGTCCGCCAGCGTTCGCTCACCTTGGTCCCGTCCGAGATCCGGCGCATGTCGACGCTGGTGGTGGGGGTGCCCTTGCCGGGGTGGAAGTTCGAGGCGGTGAGGACGACGTAGAGCTTGCCGTCCATCTCGACGACGTTGCCCTTGCGGAGCGAGGAGGCGATGACTTTCAAAGGTCGGGTCCTTGTTGTAACGGGGGACCGGTCCTTGAACGACCGGCATCTGCCCGCGCCCGTAACCGATCCCGACCGGAATTTCCAGATGAATCCCGCACCCCCTTCGTCCAGCCCGTGGTGGGCGCCCAGCCGCCACGCCGACCGCCGCCCTGTTCTGATGACCCGCAACCGCATTCAGGCTGCGATCCGGGGCTGGCTGGCCGGCGAGGGCTTCACCGAGGTGGACCCCGCAGCCCTGGCCATTTCCCCCGGCAACGAGGCCCATCTGCACGGCTTCGCCACCCAGGCGATCGGCAATGACGGCCAGCCCCGGCCGATGTACCTGCACACCTCGCCCGAATTCGCGATGAAGAAACTGCTCGCGGCGGGCGAGACCCGAATCCACGCCTTCTCCCATGTCTGGCGCAACCGCGAGCGGGGGCCGCTGCACAGCCCGGAATTCACGATGCTCGAATGGTACCGGGTGGGCGAGGGCTATGAGGTCCTGATGCAGGACACGATGGCCTTCCTCCGCCTTGCCGCGCGCGAGGCGGGGGCTGGCAGCCTGCGTTTCCGCGACCGGACCTGCGACCCCTTTGCCGAGCCGGAACGGCTCTCGGTGGCCGAGGCGTTCCGGCTTCATGCCGGGGTGGACCTCCTCGGCTCGATCCGTGCCGACGGCACGACCGACGCGGCCCGGCTGGCCGGGGAACTGGACCGGATCGGCCTTCGCCGCGCGCCGGATGATACCTGGTCGGACATGCTGAGCCGCGTCCTGTCCGAGAAGGTCGAGCCGCAGCTGGGGCAGGGCAGGGTGACGATCCTTGACCACTATCCCGCCGCCGAGGCCGCGCTGGCCCGCAAGGTGCCCGGCGATGCGCGGGTGGCAGAGCGGTTCGAGGTCTATGCCTGCGGGGTGGAGCTGGCCAACGGGTTCGGGGAGCTGACCGATCCCACCGAACAGCGCCTGCGTTTCCAGGCCGAGATGGCGGAAAAATCCCGGGTCTATGGCGAGACCTATCCATTGGACGAAGATTTCCTCGCCGCACTGGCCCTGATGCCGCCCGCAGCCGGAATCGCGATGGGCTTTGACCGGGTGGTGATGCTTGCCACCGGCGCGCCGCGGATCGACGACGTCCTCTGGACGCCCGTTCCCTGACGCCGCAAAACGAAACCGCCGCCCGGTCAGGGGCGGCGGTTGCGGTTGGAGCGGGTGAAGGGAATCGAACCCTCGTCGTAAGCTTGGGAAGCTTCTGCTCTACCATTGAGCTACACCCGCCCGCTGCCCCTGACCTAAGCGAAGCGCAACCCAAGGTCAAGCGGCCGACGTGGGCTCAGGGCGCGGAGATCATCAGTTCCAGCCGCTCGCCGGCGGTCACGGTGAAAGGGGTCTCGGTCACGCGCCCGCCAAAGTCGATCACGGCGAGGTAATCCCCGGCCGGATAGGTCGACTGCCATTCGGGGCCGAAACCCTGGCCAAAGGCCTTGCGGTTGCCCGCCGGGTCCGTCTCGGTCGCGTAAACCTGCAGCAGCGTGCCCGAGTCGCCGAAGGTGAAGGCCGCCACACCAGCGTTCAGGGGTATTTCCAGCGCGATCCGTTCGCCCAGCCTTGCGGTGAAGGGTTCTTCCGCGACGGCCTGGCCGAGCGTCACCACGGCGAGATAGTCGCCGGCGGGAAGGTCGAAGCGGGCACCCGGACCATAGGCATGGGCGACGGGCCTGCGCGTCCCCTCCGCATCTGGGTCCGGGGCGAAGATCTGGACGAAGAATTCGCTGCCCTCGACCTTCAGCCCCGGCAGGTAAAGGGCCTCCACCACCGCCTCACCGACACCGACCACAAGGTCGACATCGGTGATCCTGCCTGCCTCGATCGTCACCGTCTGGCTGATCTCGGCCGCGCCGAGCGTGGCGATCAGGCTGTATTCCCCGGCCGGAAACACGCGGTAGGCCGTCTGGTAGCCCGCATCCGTAACCCCGTCCGGACCGCGAAGCGACCAATGCGCCTCGGGGTCCGGGGCGGCCTCGGGCGCGGGGCGCAGGGTCAGGTTCAGGATACCGGCGTCAAGCACCGCTGTTGGGGTCGACGGCGCGGAACCGGGGCCGATCCTCACCTCTTGCATCACCTCGGCCTCATGCAGGTTGGTGCGCATCTGGTAGCGGCCCTCGGGCAGACTGACTGTGCGGCTGCCGTGGAGTCGTTCCACGGGATCGGTGGCGACCGTGCCATCGGCGGCGATAGGAAAGAAGGCGAAGGTGGCGTCGTCGAGGAGGCGCTCCTCCGGTTCCTCGCCCCCTTCGATCAGGAGAAGGACGGGATCGACAGTTGCCTCCACCGCGCCGGAGGGCGAGGTGGGAGCGGGGACCGATGCGACGGTGGACTGCAAGGCCGCAACCAGCTGACGTGCATCGCGGGCCTCGATGTAGCGGCCCCCGGTGGTCTGGGCCAGGCAGGCGACGGCACGGCCCTCGTCATCGGTCAGGCCGAAGCCCACGACATGCGCGGTGAAATCCACGCCCGAGGCTTCCAGTTCCGCCCCAAGGGCGCAGGGGTCGGCGGCGCAGGTTTCGATCCCGTCCGTGATCAGGATCACGGTGGCCTTCGCCTCGGTCGAGCGCAGCTCGAGTGCGGCGCGGCGGACGGCTTCGGTCAAGGGGGTCTTGCCGAGGAATTTCATGCGATTGGCCGCCTCGGTGATCGCCTGCGCGGTGCCGGGGCCGGGGGGGACGACAAGCTCGATATCGCCGCAAGCGCCCTTCTCGCGGTGGCCATAGGCCATGAGGCCGATCTCGGTCACCGGGTCGAGGGCGGATAGCACGGAGTCCAAGGCCTCACGCGCGATCTCCAGTTTCGCGCGGCCGTCGATCTGGCCCCACATCGAGCCGGATCCGTCGAGGACGATGATCGACCGGCCATCGGCCAGGATCGGGCCGGCAGGAAGCAACGACAGGAGGCAGGCGGCAAGGGCAGGGCGCATGACAGGCTCCGACCGAGGGATGCGGCAAAGCCTAGGTCGGGGCGGCCAGCGCGGTCAACCAAGTCGGGACCGAGCCCGGAGGCGAGGGGACACACACCCTCCGGACCCGGCTGCCCGTCCCTGCCCGACGTCGTGACCCGCCGTGCAGGTGGCGCGCAGATCAGCCCGCGGGCAGGAGCACGGTGTCGATCACATGGATCACGCCGTTCGACTGCTTCACATCAGCGATGGTGACGGTGGCGACATTGCCCTGGCCGTCCTTGATCTTGACCATCCCGTCCTCGACCATCGCGGTGAACTCGCAGCCGCCGACGGTGGCAACCGTGTGCATCCCGCCGTCATCGGCCACCATCTTGTCGATATCGGCCGCGAGGGCATTCGCCGCGACGACATGGCAGGTCAGGATCTTGGTGAGCTGGTCCTTGTTTTCCGGCTTGAGCAGCGTTTCGACCGTTCCGGCGGGAAGTTTGGCGAAGGCGTCGTTGGTGGGGGCGAAGACGGTGAAGGGGCCCGCGCCCGACAGGGTCTCGACCAGGCCCGCGGCCTGGACGGCGGCGACCAGCGTGGTGTGGTCGGCGGAATTGACCGCGTTCTCGACGATGTTCTTGTCCATGAACATCGGCGCGCCGCCGACATCGGGGTTGCCGTGAGCTTCGGCAAGGGCAAGGCCGGTGGACAGGGCCAGGATCGCGCTCGCAAGGGTCAGGGATTTCATCATGCTCTCCGTTTCACGGGTTGGCAGGCGGGGTCAGTCCCGCCTTGCCTTCCGAGAAACGGAGGGTTTTTCGCGAAGTTTCGCGCGGTCGCGCGGTTCACGCGGTCGTGATCAGCCGCCGACCAGAGCGGTCAGGATCACCGGGCCCGTCGGCAATCCGGTGGGCGAGCCGCCCTCCGGCTCGATCGAGACGGCCATGACCCAGCCCGCGGGTGGTGTGGGGTAGCCGACGATCAGCGGATCCTCTTCCAGCAAGCCCAGCGAGACCGGAGCCGCGTCCGGGGCGATCACCCAGAGTTCGTGCACCTGGCCGGCGACGGCGGGAACACCGGCGATGCGGGTGATCCGCAGGCTGTCGCCCATGCTGGCGACTTCGTAGGCCAGGCGGTTGTCGGCGGTGGCAAGGACGACGACCGGCAACATGCTTGGCGGACCAAGGGTGGCGAGTGTCAGGATCACCAGCACCGCGCCGAAGGCCATGCCGGAAAGCCAGCGCAGCAAAGGCAGCGACCGCGCGGGCGGAGGGGACGGGGTCGGGAAGAGCCGCGCCTCGATCCGGGGGAGGAGGTCGGGGGCCGGGGCTTCGGCGTAGCCGTCGTTTAGACCCTCAAGCCGCGTTTCCCAGGCGACCACCCGGGCCGCGAAATCCGGGTCCCGCTTCAGCCGCGCTTCAACCGCCGCACGTTCGGGCAGGTCGAGCACGCCAAGCACATACTCGGCGGCCAGCATGTCGTCGGCATCGTTGACGCTGAGGGGGAGGTCGGTCATTGGTCCAGACACTCCCGCAGTTTCAGCAGGCTCCGCCGCAGCCAGGTGCGCATCGTGTTGAGCGGAACCCCGTGGCGGTCGGCCAGTTGCAGGTAGGAGAGCCCGTCGAGATAGGCCCCGCGCACGGCCTGGGCGCGATCAGGCTCCAGCGTTTCGAAACATTCGCTGACGCGCCGTGCGTCGCCTTGCGCGACAAGCCGGGCCTCGGCGCGGGGGGCGGTGTCGGCGACCGTCTCGATCTCCGCGTCGCCCGAGGGCTGCGGCCGGGCACGCAGGCGATCGATGGCCAGGTTCCGCGCCACGGCGATGAGCCAGGTCATGCCCCGGCCCTTGGCCGGATCATAGCGTCCGGCGCGCAGCCAGACCCGTGTATAGACCTCCTGCAAGGCATCCTCCGCCTCTGCGCGTTCGCCCAGCATACGCAGCAGGACCCCCATGAGTTTCATCGAGGTCGTATGATAGAGGCTGCGGAACGCCGCCCTGTCGGCAGCGGCGCATCTTGCGATCAGGTCGGCAACGGGGTCGTCCATCAGGCGAAGTTACGGATTTTCGTCCCCCGCGCAAGGGGTTGGCCATGCCAGCTGGGCCCGTCCATGCATTTCATGCAGTCCTTGCGAGGGGCGCACCCCCGACAAGAAGACGCCGTCGCATCCCGAGGTCATCCCCGGCGTCGCCGCCGCCCGCCGTCGCCGCCCTGGCCTGCGGTGTTGAAGCTGACATCCGGCAGGGTGACGATGCCGTTCAGGTTCGGGAACGGGTCGACGGCATGGGGGATGGCGTTGGCGTTGACGAAATGCTCCTGGAAGCGGGGTTCGATGGCGGTTTCCACCTTGTGGATCTGGTGCACCGTCGCCTCGATCTGATCCCGCGCCGCGACGTTGCACAGCGCGATCCGCGCGCCGGTCCCGGCTGCGTTCCCGGCGCTGGTGACCTTGTCCAGCGGCACGTCGGGGATCATCCCCAGCACCATCGCATGTTTCGGGCTGATATGCGCGCCGAAGGCGCCCGCCAGCGTCACCCGGTCCACCGTGTCGACGCCCATCTCGTCCATCAAAAGCCGCGCGCCGGCGTAAAGCGCAGATTTCGCCAGCTGGATCGCCCGGATGTCACCCTGCGTGACGCTGATGCGCGGGCCGCCCTCGGCGCTGCCGTCGTGCAACAGGTAGCTGTGGGTCCGTCCCGTCGCCTCGCAGCGCGCGGTGCCGGTCTGGTCCGGCCCGCCGATCAACCCTCCCGCGTCCAGAAGTCCCGCAAGCCGCATCTCGGCCACCGCTTCGATGATGCCCGAGCCGCAGATTCCGGTCACTCCCGTCGCCTTGGTCGCCTCGGCAAAACCGGGATCGTCCGACCAGAGGTCCGAGCCGATCACCCGGAAACGCGGCTCCTTGGTGGCCGGGTCGATTTCCACCCGCTCGATGGCCCCCGGCGCGGCGCGCTGGCCCGAGCTGATTTGCGCCCCCTCGAAGGCGGGGCCGGTAGGCGAAGAACAGGCAAGGACGCGGCTTTCGTTCCCGAGTAGGATCTCGGCATTCGTGCCAACATCAACAATCAGGACCATGTCCTTGGATTTGTTTGGTTCTTCCGACAGAGCCACCGCCGCCGCATCCGCGCCGACATGGCCCGCGATGCAAGGCAGCACATAGACCCGGGCGTTCCGGTTGAGGTTGGTGAGGTCCACGTCGCGGGCATCTAGCGACAAGGAGCCGGAGGTTGCCAGCGCGAAGGGGGCCTGGCCCAGTTCCACCGGGTCGACGCCGAGGAAGAGGTGGTGCATCACCGGGTTGAAGACGATGACCATCTCGTAGATCGCGGCCGGATCGACGCCCGCTTCCTCGGCGATGCCCTTGGCCAAAGTGTCGATCGCCTCGCGCACCACGCGGGTCATCTCGACGTCGCCGCCGGGGTTCATCATCGCATAGCTGACGCGGCTCATCAGATCCTCGCCGAAGCGGATCTGCGGGTTCATCAACCCGCTGGAGGCGAGGACCCGCCCGTCCGTCAGGTTGCAAAGATGCGCCGCGATGGTGGTGGAGCCAAGGTCGACCGCAAGGCCCAGAAGCGGGCCTTCATGGAAGCCGGGGAAGATGTCCAGAACCCGCGTCGCGGTGTCGTGGTTGCCCTTGTGCAGGACCACGGTCGCTTTCCATTCACCCTTGCGCAGGACCGGCTGGAGCTTGCGCAGGACGGACAGATCGGCCTCGATCTTCTCGACCTGCCATTGCGCGGCCAGCGCCCGGGCCAGGCGTTCGAAATCGCCGGTGGGTTCATGCATGTCGGGCTCTTCCACCTCGACATAGACGGCGCGGGTGGCGGGATCCATGACCATGACCCGCTCGGTGGCCGACTTGCGGATGACCTGCTTGTGGACCTGGGATTCCGGTGGCACGTCGATGACCACGTCGCCCATGACCTTGGCCTGGCAGCCCAGACGCCGCCCATCCATCAGCCCCCGAATGCGCTTGTAGCGATCCTCGACCGCGTTCCAGTCGGACAGCGCATCCTCGGCCACGGTGACGCCATGCTTGGGAAACTCGCCGTAGCCGGGGGTGATCTGGCACTTGGAACAGATGCCACGCCCGCCGCAGACGCTGTCCAGGTCCACCCCCAGTTGCCGAGCGGCGGTGAGGACCGGCGTGCCAAGGGCAAACCGCCCCCGCTTGCCCGAGGGGGTGAAGATCACGAGTGCGTCGTCGGTCATTTCCAGGCCCATTCGTCTTGCGCCACGCGGTTGTAAACCGCACCGGGCGGGTTGCAAGCGCTGGAAGCGGCACCTGTCGTGACTATTCCGGCACCGACGGGTCGTTGACGCCGGACGCGCGCGCCTCTACCTCGGCGCCATGGCACGCGCACCCCTTCTGCAATTGAATTCCGTCTCGCTGACATTCGGCGGCAACCCGCTTCTGGACGAGGTCTCGCTGACCGTGCAGCCCGGCGACCGGCTGGCGCTGGTCGGGCGCAATGGCTCGGGCAAGTCGACGCTGATGAAACTGATGGCGGGGCTGGTCGAGCCCGACAGCGGGGTGCGGACCGTGCCCCCCGGGGTGACGGTCGGCTATATGGAGCAGGACCCGGACCTGTCGGGCTTTGCCACCTTGGGCGATTTCGCCGCCTCGGCCCTGCCGGAAGGACAGGAATACCGGCTGGCAGTGGTGGCCGAGGGGCTGAAGTTCAACCCCGAGACCCCGGTCGCCACCGCCAGTGGCGGGGAGCGTCGCCGTGCCGCGCTGGCCAAACTCCTGGCCGAGGCGCCGGAGCTGATGCTGCTGGACGAACCGACCAACCACCTGGACATCCAGGCGATCGAATGGCTCGAGGCGGAGCTTCGCGACACCCGGACGGCCTTTGTCCTGATCTCGCACGACCGGGCCTTCCTGCGGGCGCTGACGAAGGCGACGCTCTGGCTTGACCGGGGGGTGATGCGCCGGCGCGAGGCGGGATTCGAGGGGTTCGAGGACTGGCGCGAGACGGTCTGGGCCGAAGAGGACGAGGCACGCCACAAGCTTGACCGCAAGATCAAGGCCGAGGCGCGGTGGGCCGTCGAAGGCATCAGCGCCCGGCGCAAGCGCAACATGGGTCGGGTGCGGGCGCTGCAACAGCTGCGTGCCGACCGGGCAGCGCAGATCCGGCGGCAGGGGACGGCGGCGCTGGCCTTCGAAGCCGGAACCACCTCGGGCAAGAAGGTGATCGAGGCCGAGGCGATCAGCAAGACCTATGGCGACAAGTGCATCATCCGCGACTTCAGCCTGCGTGTCTTGCGCGGGGACCGGGTGGCATTCGTCGGGCCGAACGGGATCGGAAAGACCACGCTTCTCAAGCTCTTGACGGACGAAGTTCAACCGGACAAGGGCAATGTCACGCTGGGGACCAACCTGGAAATTGCCGTCTTCGACCAGACCCGGGCGCGGCTCGACTCCGAAGCCAGCCTTTGGGAGAATCTGACCGGCGACCCGCTGATGCGGGTCTCGGGCGCGGCGGATCAGGTCATGGTACGGGGCCAGCCCCGGCATGTGGTGGGCTATCTCAAGGACTTCCTGTTTGACGACATCCAGGCCCGCGCGCCGGTGCGCAGCCTGTCGGGCGGCGAGAAGGCGCGACTGCTGCTTGCCAAGCTGATGGCGCAGCCCTCGAACCTCCTGATCCTTGACGAACCGACGAACGATCTGGACGTCGAGACGCTTGACTTGTTGCAGGACATCCTCGGCGAATATGATGGGACCGTTCTTCTGGTCAGCCACGACCGGGATTTCATCGACCGTGTGGCGACCACCACCGTCGCGCTGGAGGGGCAGGGCAGAGCGACGGTCTACCCCGGCGGCTGGTCCGACTATGCCCGCCAGCGCCCCGCGCCCGAGGCGGCCGTGGCCGTGAAGCCTGCAGCGAAACCGGCCGAATCCCCCAAGGTCGAGGCCCCGCGCGCGTCCGGCCTGTCCTTCACCGAGAAGAAGCGCCTGGAGGAGCTGCCGGCCCTGATCGAACGGCTGGAGGGCGAGATCGGCAAGCTCTCGACGCTCCTTGCCGATCCCGATCTCTTCACGCGTGAGCCGGTGAAGTTCCGCAAGGCGACCGAAGCCTTGACCGAGCGTCAGGCTGCGCTGGAGGCCGCGGAAACCGAATGGCTGAATCTTGCCGATCGGGCGTAAGGGCCGGGAACCAGCGAATTCCAGCCGATAGGCTCGCCCTTGATGCGCCAAGACCCGCGCAGGTTGCACACGGCTGATCAAGCAAACGTGAGAAGCCATTGCGGGTGGCTGCGCCAACCCCCACCCTCCTGCGCGAGCCGCCCGGCAGACCACGTCCGGGCTGCCGGAACAAGGAGACAAAAAATGAGATCTATCGCAGCACTTCTGGCTACCGTTGCCATTGCCTCGCCCGCGCTGGCTGGCGGCCCGGTCGCCGTTGAGCCCGAACCCACTGTTACCCCGATCGCACAGCCCGTCATCGCTTCGGGCATGGACTGGACCGGCGCCTATGCCGGTGTCCAGCTCGGCTACGCCGATGTCGATTCGAACGGCTCCCTCTATGATGGTGACGGTATGATCGGTGGCATCCATGCCGGCTATCGTTGGGACATGGGCAGCATCGTTGCCGGCGCCGAGGTCGACTGGGACACCGCTGACATCGACCTGGGTGATCCGGTCCTTGGCTCGGTGGACGATGTGGCGCGCCTGAAACTGATGGTCGGCACCGAGATCGGTCGCAGCCTGGTTTACGGCACGGTCGGCGCGGCCCACGCCAGCGCGACGGTCGACGGCGAGGACTATTCCGACAACGGCTGGCTCTTCGGTGCTGGCTTCGACTATGCGGTCAATGACCGCTGGACCGTCGGTGGCGAAGTGCTGAAGCACAAGTTCGACGACTTCGACGCAACGGGCGTCGACATCGATGCGACCACGGTGAAAGCCAAGGTCGCGCTGCGCTTCTAAGTCATTTCGGGCCGTCCCTTCCGGGGGCGGCCCTACTTTTCCAGACGTTCCTTGATGAACTGCAGCGCCACGCCCAGGCCGTCCGGGGCAATGCCGTGGCCCGTGCCGCGCATCACATGGCCAAAGGTCTGGAACCCCGCCGCGACCAGCGCGTCGCCCGCCTTGCCCATGTCGGCGAAGGGCACCACCGGATCTTGGTCGCCATGCACCAGCAGGACCGGAGGTTTCGAGACCGCATCCGCCTCAAGCCGCTCCGGCGCCAGAAGTCGGCCCGAGATCGCGACCACGCCCGCGACCGGCTTGGCGCGGCGCACCGCGACATGCAGGCTCATCATCGCGCCCTGACTGAAGCCGACCAGCACCAGACGGTCCGGTGACAGCCCCTCGGCGACCAGTTGCGCGTCAAGAAAGCCGTTCAGATCCTCGGCCGCCGCGACCAGCCCCGCCTCTGCCGCCGCCTGGGGTGAGCCGTCCAGCCAGGGAATCGGGAACCACTGAAAGCCGAACCCGCCGCCCACGCAACGCTCCGGCGCGTCGGGGGCCACGAAGGCCACGCCCGGCAGATGCGGCGCCAGCACATCGGCCAGACCAAGGAGATCCGCCCCGTCCGCGCCATAGCCGTGCAGGAAGATGACCAGCCCCGAGGCCTTTTCCGGCCCCTTGCGGGCAAATTTCAGCGTACGCATCACATGATCCCTTCGCGGTTCCTGGCGACGCGGTAGTAGGCCCAAAGGAGCCGCGCCGCAACCGAGCGCCAGGGCGACCAGGCCTCGGCCATCGCGCGCAGCTGCTTCTCGGTCGGCCGCGCCTCAAGCCGGAACAGCACCCGCGCGGCCTCCTGCAGCGCGAGGTCGCCGGGCGCAAAGACATCCGCCCGACCCAGCGCGAACATCGCATAGATCTCGGCTGTCCAGACGCCGATCCCCGGCACCGCGACGAGGGCGCGCACCACCTCGGCATTCGGCGCGGACCGCAGCGCGTCAAAGTCGATCCCGGCCTGCGCCAAGGCCCGACCATAGCGCGCCTTCTGGCGGCTCAGACCAGCCGCCCGCAGATCCTCGTCCGTGGCCAGGGCCATCGCCGCCGCCTCGGTCAGCCCTGCCGCCTCCAGCCGCGCCCAGATCGCGCGGGCGCTTGCCACCGAAACCTGCTGGCCCACGATCGCCCGCAACAGCGCTGCGAACCCGTCCGCCTCGCGCCGCAACGGCAGGGGTCCGACCAGCGGCAGGGCCTCGGCAAACCGCTCTTCGCGCGCGGCAAGCCACTCGGCCCCCTCGGCCACGCAGTCCAGCGATGTGATGATGCGACCTACCATATCTCCTCCTTGCCCGAAGATCCCGGCATGAGACAACCGACATCGACCCTTGCCGTTCCGCTGCAAGGCTCGTACCGATGCCGCATGACCAGCGACTCCACCGCCCGCCGCAACGTGATCGTCCTCGTCGCCGCCCAGGCGATCCTGGGGGCGCAGATGCCGATGATCTTCACCATTGCGGGTCTCGCGGGATCATCGCTGGCACCGAACACCTGCTGGGCCACGCTGCCGATCTCGATGACCGTGATCGGCTCGATGCTGACCGCGACGCCGATCTCGGCGCTGATGCAGCGCCATGGCCGCCGGGCGGGCTTTGTCGTCGGTGCGCTTGGCGGGGCGCTCGGGGCCGCGATCGGGGCTTGGGGGTTGATGACCAGCAGCTTCCTTCTGTTCTGCATCGGCGGGCTTTTCACCGGCATCTACATGTCGGCGCAGGGCTTCTACCGCTTCGCTGCCGTCGACACCGCGTCCGAGGCCTTCCGGCCCAAGGCGATCAGCTGGGTGATGGCCGGGGGCCTGCTCTCCGCTGTCGTCGGCCCGCAACTGGTGAAGGTCACGGCGGATGAGATGGCCGTGCCCTTCCTTGGCTCCTACCTTGCCGTCATCGTCCTGAACCTGCTGGGGTCCTTCCTGTTCCTGGCCCTCGATATCCCCAAGCCCAAGCCTCCGGCTGAGGGCAGCCCCATCGGCCGCAGCCGGGCCGAGCTGATCCGCAACCCCACGATCCTGGTCGCGATGATCTGCGCCACGGTCTCTTACGCGCTGATGAACCTGGTGATGACCTCCTCGCCGCTGGCCGTGGTCGGCTGCGGCTTTGACAAGGGTAGCGCCGCGGACGTTGTGACCGCGCATGTGCTGGCGATGTATGCGCCCTCGTTCTTCACCGGCCACCTGATTGCCCGTTTCGGCACGGAGCGGATCATCGCGCTTGGTCTCACGATCCTCGCCGCCTCGGGCGCGGTGGCGATGGCGGGGGTGCAGCTAGAGAATTTCTTTGTCGCGCTGGTCCTGCTTGGCCTTGGCTGGAACTTCGGTTTCATCGGGGCGACGGCGATGCTGACCGCGGCCCAGCGACCCGAGGAGCGCGGCCGCCTGCAGGGCCTGAACGACCTCGTGGTCTTCGGTGGGGTGACGCTGGCGAGCTTCTCCTCCGGCGGGCTGATGAACTGCTCGGGCGGGTCGGTGCAGGCGGGCTGGCAGCTGGTGAACCTGGCGATGCTGCCCTTCCTGATCCTCGCGGGGGGCGCGCTGATCTGGCTCTGGCTGCGCCCGCAGGACAGCCGGCGCGCCTGAGGGGGCTTTTCGTCGCATTTCACGCGCCCATCGCCGGGGGAGCCGTGATGCGAAGGCGAAGCTGCGCGATGAGCGACCCGTAAGCGTCACCAGCGGCCGCTGAACGCCTGCCACATCAGCCGCCACCGCTTCTGCGCCTCGGGCAATTCGGGTGAAGAAATCCCCGCAACCACCTGACGCAAGATCCCTTCCGTCTGCCATCCCGCCAGCAGCGCCGGGGCCACCGCCTTCGGCACCAGCCGCCGCGCTGCCCGGGCCTCGGCCAGCCGCTCCAGCCCCCGCCGCGCGAGGTCCTGGGAAGTGATGCCCTCGGGCAAGGGCTGCCGCCCGCGCGCGGCAAGTTCGGGGGCCGCGCGCAGATAGCCCGCCGCCGCCGTGGCCCAGCCATAGGCCCGGATCGGAGCCTCCGCTACCTCGGACGCGCCAAGCGTCCGTGCCGCCAGCCACATCAGCCCCGCGCCGGTGTCCTCCAGATAGGTTTCCAGCCCGTCTATACCTTCATGCGGGTCACGATGGATGTCCCAGCGTCGGGCGGCGACCAGCTTGTCAAGGACCGCGATGGGCAGGCCGAAGTCCCGGATCACCTCATGCAGCGGCCCGGCCACCTCATGCGCCTTCGCGGCACCCGAGGCGGCATTCTCCACCACATCGCGCCACCATTGCAGGCGCATCTCCGCGATCAGCGGCTCTTGCGTGACCCAGGGCGCGCGGGCGACCTCAAGGTTGAAGGCGTATAGCGGGAAAAGCCGTGCCCGCACCGGGGCCGGGGCGGCCAGCACCGCGAGGAAGCGGTCCGGATCGCCCCGGCTGACCAGCCCGGCACAGGCGTCGACACTCACCTCGGCGCTCCGAAATCGCGGATCAGCTTCCACTGGATCGCGTCGAGCAGCGCCTCAAACGAGGCGTCGATGATGTTCGCGCTGACCCCGACGGTCGACCAGCGGTGGCCCTGGCCATCCTCGCTGTCGATGATCACGCGGGTGACGGCCTCGGTCCCGCCGTTGGTGATGCGGACCTTGAAATCCACCAGTTTCATGTCGTCGATGCAGGCCTGATAGGGGCCGAGGTCCTTGCCAAGCGCCTTGGCCAGCGCATTGACCGGGCCACGGTCGTGACCGTCCTCGTCCATGCTGTCGCTGACCGACATGTTCTTCCGGTCGCCGATCTTGACCACCACCACCGCTTCGGAGAGCGAGATCATCCGGTCATACTTGTTCTTCCGCCGCTCGACCGTGACCCGGTAACGCTTGACCTCGAAGAACTCCGGGCAGAGGCCCAGCTCCCGTCGGGCGACCAGTTCGAAACTGGCCTGCGCGCCGTCATAGGCATAGCCTTGGTCCTCGCGGGCCTTCACCGTCTCGATGATCCGGCCGAGGCGCGGGTCTTTCGGGTCCACATCGATCCCGGCGGCGGCGAGGCGGGCGCGGAGGTTCGACAGGCCAGCCTGGTTCGACATCGGGATGATGCGTTCATTGCCGACGAGGGCGGGGTCGATGTGTTCGTAGGTGGTCGGGTCCTTCAGGATCGCGCTGGCATGAAGCCCCGCCTTGTGGGCGAAGGCCGAGGCGCCGACATAGGGCGCGGAGCGGAGCGGGACGCGGTTCAGGATGTCGTCCAGCATCCGGCTGGTCTTGAGGAGCCCCGCCAGAGCCTCTTTCGTCACGCCGGTCTGGAAGCGGCTGGCATAGGGGTCTTTGAGGAGCAGGGTGGGGATGAGGGTGGTCAGGTTGGCATTCCCGCAGCGCTCCCCCAATCCGTTCAGGGTGCCCTGGATCTGGCGGGCGCCCGCTTCAACGGCGGCCAGCGAGTTGGCGACGGCGTTCCCGGTATCGTCATGGCAATGGATGCCCAGCCGGTCTCCGGGGATGCCGGCGGCGATGACCTCGGCCGTGATGCGGCCGACTTCGGCGGGCAGCGTGCCGCCGTTGGTGTCGCAGAGGACGACCCAGCGCGCGCCGGCCTCGAGGGCGGCTTCGAGGCAGGAGAGGGCGTAGCGGGGGTTGGCGCGGTAGCCGTCGAAGAAATGTTCCGCGTCGAATAGGGCCTCGCGGCCCTTGGCGACAAGGTGGCGGATCGAGCTGGCGATGGCGTCGCGGTTCTCGTCGAGGGTGACGCCGAGGGCGGTGGTGACGTGGAAGTCGTGAGTCTTGCCGACAAGGCAGACCGCCGGGGTGCCGGCGTTCAGGACGGCGGCGAGGACGTCGTCATTCTCGGCCGAGCGGCCGACGCGGCGAGTCATGCCGAAGGCGGTCAGGGTGGCCTTCAGGGGCGGGGGGGCGGCGAAGAAATCGCTGTCGGTCGGGTTGGCACCGGGCCAGCCGCCCTCGATCTGGTCGATCCCGAGGGCGTCGAGAGCGCGGGCGATCTGGACCTTCTCGGCGGTCGAGAACTGGACGCCCTGGGTCTGCTGGCCGTCGCGCAGCGTGGTGTCGAAGAGGTAGAGGCGGTCGCGGGTCATGGGCGTGTCCACGCTGGACAGGATTTCGGGGCGAGCGATTTCAAAGGGTTGCGAGGGCGCGTTAGGGTGGTGTTAACGAGGTTTGCCGTGGAACAGCAAAATCCTTGAGCAAGGATTTTGACAAATTCCTTGCTTAAGGAATTTGAAACCGGCGCGAGGGGTGTCATGGGATCGCCTCCAGCTTGGCCGGGTCGAAGTCGGGGCCGGGGACCAGTTCAACCCCGGCCTTGGACATGCGGACCTCGACCCCGGCGGCGATCAGGGCGGATTTCAGGGCGTCGACGGCGGAGAAGTCCTTGGTGGCCATCGCGGCAGAGCGCAGAGCGGCCAGCCGTTCCGTCAGCGCCGACAGATCGACCTGCGGCGCAAGGGCCCAGTCGCCCATGTCATCGCCAAGGAGCCCAAGGAGCGCGGCCGAGGCCTTGAGGCCGGACCAGTCTGCCTCTCCGGCGGCCGCGTGCAGCGCCGCCAGCGCGCCGGCGGTGTTCAGGTCGTCGGCGAGCGCCTCGACCACGCCCGGTAGGGGCACAGAGGCCGTGACGGATGCGGTCGCCGCGCGCCATTTGCGCAAGGTCGCCTCGGCCTGCCGCGCCTTTTCCGCCGTCCAGTCCATCGGGCTGCGGTAATGCGTCATCAGGAAGACGAAGCGGATCACCTCACCGGGGATGCCCTGGTCCAGGAGATCCCGCACGGTGAAGAAGTTGCCAAGGCTCTTGGACATCTTCTTGCCCTCGACCTGCAGCATCTCGTTGTGCAGCCAATAGCGCGCGAAATCGCCATGCGGATGGGCGCAGGCGGATTGGGCGATCTCGTTCTCGTGGTGGGGGAATTGCAGATCAAGCCCGCCGCCGTGGATGTCGAAACTCTCTCCCAGAAGCTCGTGGCTCATGGCGGAACATTCGATGTGCCAGCCGGGGCGGCCGCGGCCCCAGGGGCTGTCCCAGCCGGGTTCCTGACCGGAGGAGGGTTTCCACAGGACGAAGTCCATCGGATCCTCCTTGAAGGGCGCGACCTCCACCCGGGCCCCGGCGATCATGTCGTCGACCGAACGGCCCGAGAGCTTGCCGTAATCCTGGTAGGAGCGGACGCGGAAGAGGGCGTGACCCTCACGCGCATAGGCATGGCCGGAGGCGATCAGTCCTTCGATCATGCCGATCATCTGGCCGATATATTCGGTGGCGCGCGGTTCATGCGTCGGCCGCAGCGCGCCGAGCGCGTCCATGTCGGCATGATACCAGGCAATGGTTTCCTCGGTCCGCTGGCGGATCAGCTCTTCCAGCGTGCCGGGCGCGCCGGCCTGCTGGCGGCGGAGTGCCTCGGCGTTGATCTTGTCATCGACGTCGGTGAAGTTGCGGACATAGGTGACGCGATCCGGCCCGTAGACATGCCGGAGAAGCCGGTAGAGGGTGTCGAAGACGACCACGGGACGGGCGTTGCCAAGATGGGCGCGGTCATAGACGGTGGGGCCGCAGACATACATCCGCAGATGCGACGGGTCGATCGGCTGGAAGTCCTCCTTCCGGCGGGTCTTCGAATTGGTCAGGCGGATCGTCACCATGTCAGTCCCTTCGCACGCGGGCATCCCGCGCGGGGTTCGGCTTGTCCATCCTTGGGAATGACGAAGCGCCCGCGCGACCGAAGTCAGCGGGTAATGCAGCAGATGCAGATGTTGCGCAATGTCGTCATGTGGTTGGCCTAACACGGTCGGCGGGCGCGGCGCAAGCGCCCTGCCGCGGGCCGGGCCCCCGAAGCTCCGGCGGAAATCCGGGGGCCGGGCCTGGGTTCAATTACCCTGGCGCGAGAATTCGCCGCGGTTGTCGGGGCCGATCGCAAGCCAGCCCGCGACGGTCTTGGCGACATGGTTGCTGATCATCGACTTCTGCGTCACGCCCTTCTTGCGGGCGTCGCGCATCTCTTGGCCCGAGAGCGCGGGCAGTTCGGCGCGGATCGGGGTGGCGGGGATCAGCACCTCGCCCGTGCGGGCGTCGGTGACCTGGGCGGTGAACTTGATGTTGTGCACGCCCCAGGTCTGGCCGCGCTGCTCTGCCTCGAACGTCAGGGCGTGGAAGCGGGTGACGGTGACATCGATAAAGACCGGACGCTTGCCGCGCAGGCCCTGGGCACCGCGGGTGACGGCGTCATCCATGATCCTGGCGACCTGGGCATAGCGGTCGCCAAGCGGATCCTCGCGCCAGACGATGTCGGCATTGGGCAGAAGCGTCTTCGCCTCGCTGACGGTGAGGGAGGTCGGTACGGTCACGCGGACGTCCGCAAGGTTCCAGCTACGGGAGACATCGGCAGAGAGGGGGGTGTAGTCGGTCTTGAAGCTGCCGCCGCCGACGCAGGCGGACAGAAGCAGGGTAACGGCGCCAAGAAGGGCGATACGACGGGTAAGCGACATGTAAGCAACCTTGTGCAGCAGTACGATTCTTGTTTTGCCTGCGCGTCCTACGAAGTCACCATGGCCGCAACAAGGACTTGCCGTGTCGCGATCCGGCACGCAGCTTGCCCTTTTGCCGCGATGATGCCTTTTTGCGGCTGGAACGGGAGGCGAGGATGAATCACGAGGACCTGCGGTTGTGGTCGAAGCGGGCGGCGGACTGGGCGGCGGACTATCACGCGGATCTGCGGGACCGGCCGGTACGGGCGCCGCTGGTGCCCGGCGCGGTCGCGCGGCAGTTGCCCGAAGCGCCTCCGGAAGCGGCCGAGCCGATGGACGCTATCTGGGCGGATTTCGAGCGGATCGTGCCGGGCGGTATGACGCATTGGCAGCATCCCCGGTTCTTCGCCTATTTCCCGGCCAATGCCGCGCCTGCCTCGATGCTGGCGGAGCAACTGGTCAATGCGATGGCGTCGAACGCGTTGATCTGGCAGACCTCTCCGGCCGCGACCGAGGTGGAGCAGGTGATGATCGACTGGCTGCGCCAGGCGGTGGGGCTGCCGGAGGGATTCGTGGGCACGATCCATGACACGGCGACGGTGGCGACCCTGTCGGCGGTCCTCACGATGCGCGAGCGGGCGCTGGAGTGGCGGGGGCTGGACGAGGGGCTTTCGGCTCAGCCGGTGTTGCGGTTCTATGCCAGTGCGGAGACGCATTCGAGCGTGGACAAGGCGATCCGCGTGGCGGGGATCGGGCAGCGGAACCTGGTGAAGGTGCCGGTGGATGAGAGCCGCGGGATGACCGGGGCGGCGCTGCGGGCGGCGATCCGGGCCGACCGCGCGGCGGGGATGGTGCCGGCGGGGGTGATCCTGTGCGCCGGAGGGACGAGCGTGGGGGCCTTCGACCGGATCGCGGACTGTCTGGCGGTCTGCCGCGAGGAGGGCGTGCCTTCCCATGTCGATGCGGCCTGGGCAGGGTCGGCGATGATCTGCCCGGAGTTCCGGGCGCTTTGGGCAGGGGTCGAGGGGGCGGATTCGGTGGTGCTGAACCCGCACAAGTGGCTGGGGGCGCAGTTCGACTGCTCGGTCCAGTTCCTGCGCGATCCGGGGGCACAGGTGCGCACGCTGGGGCTGCGGCCGACCTATCTGGAGACGGCGGGGCGGGAGGAGATGGTCAATTTCAACGAATGGACGGTGCCACTCGGCCGCCGCTTCCGGGCGCTGAAGCTGTGGTTCGTGCTGCGCGCCTATGGGCTGGAGGGGCTGCGCGACCGTATCCGCAACCATGTCGCCTGGGCGGAGGAGGCGCGGAACCAGCTGGCCGCACTGCCGGGGGTCGAGATCGTGACCGAGCCGCGCCTGTCGCTCTTTTCCTTCGCGCTGGACACGGAGGCCGCGACCGAGGCGCTGCTGGCGCGGATCAACGATGACGGGCGGATTTACCTGACCCAGACCCGGGTTGACGGGCGGTTTGCGATTCGGGTGCAGGTCGGATCGTTTGACTGCACAAGGGAAGATGTCATGCTGATCGCCAAGGTTGTCAGTGAAATGCTTGCCCGATGATTCTCCGCGTCCTTGCGCTTTGGCTTGGCCTGACCGCGACCGCTGTAGCACAGGAGCTGCCGGCACCTGTCAGCGACACCGTCTCGGACTTTGCCGAGGTGCTGGATGCGACCGAGGAGGGGCGGATCGACCGGGCGTTGCAGGCGCTGCGGGACGAGACCGGGGTGCAGATGGTCGTGGTCACAATGCCCACGCTGGAGGCGCATGGCGGCGAGGGGCGGCGGCTGGAAGCCTATGCCAAGGACCTGTTCAACGCCTGGGGTATTGGCGCTGCCGGTCGCAATGACGGGATCCTCCTTCTGGTCGTCACCACGCCGCGTGAGGCGCGGATCGCGCTGGGGGCGGGCTATGACGCGGTCTATGACGGGCGCGCGGCGCGGGTCCTGTCCACCGCCGTCCTGCCGGACTTCCGCGAAGGGCGGCTGGCGGCGGGGATCGAGGCCGGGATCGCCTCGGCCCGGGAACGGCTGGTGCTGCCGTTCCTTGAAGGGCGGCTGGTCGGGCTGACCGACGGTTTCGCGCCGGAAACCCGGCTGGGCGAGGCGGCCGTGCCCTGGCTGATCGGTGGCGGCGGGATCGGCGGGATTCTTGCGCTGATCCTGTGGCGGTCGCGGGCGCGGCGGAAATGCCCGAAATGCGGGGCGCTGCGGCTGGAGCGGACGCGCGAGGTGATCGTGCCGCCGGGGTTGCTGTCCACGGGCAGCGGGATCGAGCATCGCATCTGTTCCAGCTGCGGCCATACCGACCGGGAGACATTCACCCTGCGCGGGACGGCGGTTGGGGGCAGGCTCGGCCTCCGGTCCGGGGGTGACGGCGGCCGCGGCGGCTTTGGCGGCGGGCGATCCTCGGGCGGGGGCGCAAGCGGGAAATGGTAGCAGGAACAGCCGGTTGGCGGCTGTTCTTCGCCTAGGTCTGGCTTGCCAGATAGGCCGCGCAGCCGGTGAGGGCAGCGTAATCATCCTCAACCACGGTGACCGAGAAATCGTTGAGGAGGAGATCGACGCGTCGCGCCTCGCGGAACTGGCTGGTCAGGCCGAAGCGGTCGAAATGCGGGGTCATCGCGCGGGACATGCCGCCGATCAGATAGATCCCGCCATAGGGCAGATGCACAAGCGCCAGATCGGCCAGCATCTGGCCAAGGATATGAACGTAAAGCCGCGCGGCATGGGCGGCGGTGGCATCGCCCTGATCAAGCGCGGCAAGGACCTGCGCCGAGGTCATCGTCGCCGGGTGGCCCGCGGCATGGGCGGCGAAGGCGTGCAGATTGGCAAGGCCGCGGCCCGCCAGAACCTCTTCGACACCGGCATGGGGCACGTCGCCTTCGGCCCGGAGTTTCTGTTCGATGAAGCGGGCGAGGAGGAAGTCCTCTTCGGTGCGGACGGGCATGTTGACATGGCCACATTCCGAGGGCGGGACGACGCGGCCTTGCGGGCCGGGGTGGACCGGGGCGGCGTTGACGCCGGTGCCAAGGCCCACGACCAGCATCGGGCCCTGGGTGACAGGGCCGGGGATCACGGTCCGCAGGTTCGCGGCCGGGATATGGCCGAGGGCCTGGCCCTGCGCCTGGAGGTCATTCAGGATCGCGACCCGTGAGGCCCCGGTCGCAGCGGTCAGTTTCGCGCCGTCGATCACCCAGTCGAGATTGGTCATCGTCGCCACGCCGTCCTGCACCGGCCCGGCCGCAGCGACACAGACGCCCGAGACCTGCGCGCCGGTCTGGTCAAGATAGTCGCGCAGGACGTGGGCAATATCCTTGCCTTGCGCCTGATAGTCGCCATTTGGGAAACGGCGGATGGAGTCGATGCACACGTCGCGCCCTTCGGCCAGGGCGACCCGGGTATTGGTGCCGCCGATATCGGCAAGGATCGAGAGGGTCATCTTGTCCTCAGTCGTTGCGGGCCAAGGCCCGGGCGAGCGCGTGATACGAGGATTTGGGCGTCCGCACCAGCGTGTCGTAATCGACATGGACAAGGCCAAAGCGCTTGTCATAGCCCTCGGCCCATTCGTAGTTGTCGAGGAGCGACCAGTAGAAGAAGCCCGTGACGTTGGCCCCCTCGGCGATGGCACGATGGGTCGCAGCGAGGTGAGAAAACAGGAATTCCTCGCGGATACGGTCGCTTACGGCACCATCTTGAAGTTGGTCGGCATTGGCCATGCCGTTCTCGGTGACATAAAGCGGGAGGTCCCCGACGTAGTCTTTCGCCATGCGGGTCAGGAAATGCTGCAGGCCCTCGGGGTAGATTTCCCAGCCCATCTGCGTCTTGGGCCGGTCGCCCGGCACATCGCGGAGATGCGGCCAGGGCTGGCTGGCGTCATGGGCGTGCAGGTGACGGGTGTAGTAGTTCACCCCGAGCCAGTCGAGCTTCTGCCCGATCATCGGCATGTCGTCCTGCCAGTTCGCGGGCATATGGGGGGCGAGGCCCTCCAGCACGATCTCGGGGTAGGTCTGGCGGGTGATGCCCTCGATGAACCAGCGGTTGAAGATTCCGTCCCAGCGGGCGGCGGCTTGGATATCCTCGGGGCTGTCCGTGGCGGGTTGGGCGTAGTCGAAGTTGAGCACGATCCCGAGGTTCGGCTGGCCCATGCCGCGCAGGCGTTCGACGGCAAGGCCGTGGGCCAGAAGGATGTGGTGCATCGCCCGGGCGGCGGCGCGGATGTCGCGCAGGCCGGGGGCGTGGATACCCATGAAATGCGACAGCCAGGCGACGCACCACGGTTCATTGATCGTGGCGATGGAGGCGACCCGGTCGCCGAGGCGGCGGGTGATGGTTTCGGCGAAATCGGCGAAGCGGTGGCAGGTGTCCCGGTTGGTCCAGCCGCCAAGGTCGGCCAGGGCCGAAGGCATCTCCCAGTGGTAGAGCGTCTGGAAGGGCTTGAGGCCGCGGGCGAGCATACCGTCGACGAGACGGTCATAGAAATCAACTCCTTCCGGGTTGACGTTCACGCCGTCCGGCATGACCCGCGCCCAGGAGGTGGAGAAGCGGTAGCCGTCAAGGTTGGCGGATTTCAGAAGGTCGAGATCGGCCTCCCAGCGGTGGTAGTGGTCGCAGGCCCGCGCGCCGGATTCGCCGCGCACCACGTTGCCGGGGGTGGCCGAGAAGCTGTCCCAGTGGCAAGAACCCGCGCCGCCGAAGGCCGAGCCTTCGATCTGGTAGGCGGCGGTGGCGGCTCCGAAGACGAAGCCTGCGGGGAAGTCGAAGCGCGAGAGCATGGGTCAGGCTTTCGGTGCGGGGCCGGTGGACTGGCCGATGATGAGTTCGGCCTCGAGCAGGCGCTGCTGGGGGGCGTCCTCGGGGTGGGCGATGAGGCCGAGGAGCATTTCGGCGGCCAGACGCCCGGCCTCGCGGACGGAGGAGCGGGTGGCGGTGAAGATCGGCACGTCCTCACCGTTCTTCATGTAGGACAGGTCGTCGTCGTGTATGATGATCGACACGTCGCGGCCCACGGTCAGCCCCGCGCTTTCCACCGCCCGCCGCGCGCCCATGCCCGAGATCATCGAGGCGCAAAGGAGCGCGGTCGGCGGCTGGGGCAGGGCCAGCATCGCCTGGGTGGCACGGAAGCCTGCCACTTCGGTCATCTCGTCCGAGAACATCAGTGCAGGGTCCGGCGTGATGCCGCGCGCGGTCAGAGCGTCGACATAGCCGGTGCGGCGGCGGATCGCGAAGTCCATGAACTCCAACCCGTTCACCAGACCGATCCGGGTATGGCCGAGGTCGAGCAGGAATTCGGTCGCGCGCTGGAAGGCGCGGCGGTTGTTCACGTCCAGCCAGGAATAGGGCTCGGAGCTGCCGGTCGCGCGGCCGTGGACGACGAAGGGCAGGCCGATCTCGCGCAGAAGCGCGATGCGGGGGTCGTTCATCCGGGGGGCGTGGACGATGACGCCATCGACGTTGCCCTTTGATTTCAGGCCGCGGTACGTGGCTTCCTCATCCTCGTCGGGCACGACGGAGAGGATCATGTCATAGTCATTGCGGCTGTAGGTCTCGCCCGCGCCGGCGATGAAATCGGCGAAGACGGGGTTCACGATCTCATGCCGGGTGGCGATGGGAATGACATGGCCCACGGCCATGGCCCGGCCGGTGGCCAGTCGGATCGCCCGGGTGTTCGGATGGTAGTTGTGCCGCTTGGCCGCGGCGATGACGCGGGCACGGGTGGCCTCGTTCACCTCCGGATAGCCGTTCAGGGCGCGCGACACCGTGGTGGGCGACAGTCCCAGTTTGGTGGCGAGTTCCTTGAGATTCATCGCTGGAGGCTCAAAACGGTTTCAATAGCCTGCGACTGTAGTCAGGCGGGCGCGCCGCGTCAAAAGGTATGAGGGGCGCCCTATAACGTTTACGGGGTCCTCGATGCCGCTGCAACTGGCGCGTTGGGTAGTTTGAAGGCGCTTTGGATTGACTTGTGAGTCCGGATCGGACAGGCTGAACCATCCAAAGCGGTTTGAGGCGATTCTGCCGCAGTTGGGAAATCGCCCCGCCATGAGGGCGGGGGAATCGGGAGGTTGCTTATGAAGACGAAACTCCTCGTCAGCGCCGCGGCGCTGGCGCTTTCCGCCGGTGGGGCGGTCGCGCAGGACCTGAAATTCCCGGTGGGCGAGGGCGCCTTCAACTGGGACAGCTACACGGCCTATGACGAGGCCACCAACCTGGATGGCCAGAGCCTGACGATCTTCGGCCCCTGGCGCGGTGAGGACCAGGTGCTGGTCGAATCGATGCTGGCCTATTTCGAGGCCGCCTCGGGCGTGACCGTGAACTATTCCTCCTCGGAAGGCTATGAGCAGCAGATCATCATCGACGCCGAGGCGGGCTCGCCGCCGGATGTCGCGGTCCTGCCCCAGCCGGGCCTGATCGCGGATCTCGCGGCCAAGGGCTTCATCCAGCCGCTGGGGGACGAAACCAAGCAGTGGCTGACCGCCAATTACGGCGCGGGCGCCTCGTGGGCGGCGCTGGGGACCTACAAGGGCAGGGACGGTGCGGAAGCCCTGTTCGCCTTCCCCTACAAGGCCGACGTGAAGTCGCTGGTCTGGTACAGCCCGGAAAACTTCGAGGATGCGGGTTACGCCGTGCCCACGACGATGGAAGAGCTGAAGGCGCTGACCGAGCAGATCGTGGCCGACGGTGGCACGCCCTGGTGCATCGGTCTGGGCTCGGGCGGCGCGACCGGCTGGCCGGCGACCGACTGGGTCGAGGACATGATGCTGCGCACGCAGGCGCCGGACGTCTATGACCGCTGGGTGACCAACGAGCTGGCGTTCAACAGCCCCGAAGTGATGGGCGCGATCGAGGAATTCGGCTGGTTCGCCAAGAATGACGCCTTCGTGCAGGGCGGCGCGGCGGCTGTGGCCTCGACCGACTTCCGCGACAGCCCGAAGGGGCTCTTCTCCTCGCCTCCGGGCTGCTACATGCACCGTCAGGCGTCGTTCATCCCGTCCTTCTTCCCGGAAGGTACGGAACTGGGCACGGATGCGGACTTCTTCTACTTCCCGGCCTATGCCGAAAAGGACCTGGGCCAGCCGGTGCTGGGCGCGGGCACGCTGGCCTTCATCATGAAGGACAGCGAGGCGGCGCGCGCCTTCATCGAGTTCCTGAAGACTCCGATCGCGCATGAGGTCTGGATGGCGCAGACCGGCTTTGTCACGCCGCATACCGGGGTGAACAACGACCTTTACGGGTCGGAGGCGCTGAAGAAGCAGGGCGAGATCCTGGCGAATGCGACGACCTTCCGCTTCGACGGGTCGGACCTGATGCCGGGCGCCGTGGGCGCGGGCAGCTTCTGGACCGCCATGGTCGACTATGTCGGCGGCAAGTCGGCGCAGGAAGTGGCCGACGCGGTGCAGGCGAGCTGGCCGAAGTGACCTGAGACTTCCCCCGGGCCCGATCGGGTCCGGGGGTACAAGACCAGAAGCCGGATGAACCGGACGATAGGTATGGCTCGGGTCTAGGGAGGGGCGAATGGACCAGGCTTTCCTGGCGCTGGTAACCATCGTGATCGGCGTAGGCGGTTGCGTGGGTTATTTCTGGGCGTCGAACATCATTCTGGACAAGGTGATCTTTCCGGCGCGTGGCCTCCAGGCCGGGCGGAACATCAGCCGCGCCAATATGGTGCGTCCCTGGCTGTTCCTGTTTCCCGCCCTGCTCGCGCTGGGGCTTTATCTGGCCTATCCGGTCTTTGCGACCGCCTGGCTGTCCCTGAACCGAAACATCGGGGGCGAGCTGGCCTTTGTCGGCTTCGACAACTACCGGCAGATGTTCGGGGAATCGAAATTCTGGGAATCCCTGCGCAACAACATGCTGTGGCTGATCGTGGTGCCCGCGCTGGCAACCGCCTTCGGGCTTTTGGCGGCGCAGCTGACCGACCGCATCCGCTGGGGCAATCTGGCGAAATCCATGATCTTCATGCCGATGGCGATCTCTTTCGTCGGCGCCTCGGTGATCTGGAAGCTGATCTATGACACCCGCGAGGCGGGGCAGACGCAGATCGGCCTTCTGAACGCGCTCTGGCTGCAGTTCGAGGGCGGGATCTGGTCGGTGCTGATCCTGCGGGTCCTGCCGGCGGTGTTGCTTCTTGCTGTGGCGCTGGCGCTGCTGTGGGTGCTCTGGGGGCAGGTCCGGGCTCTGGCACAGGGTGCGCTGCTGGCACGGGTGCTGCGCGGAGCGGGCATCCTGGTGGGGGCCTGGCTGGCCTGGGTCGCGGTGTCCTGGGCCTGGGGGGCGGCGACGGCCGATCTGCCCTATGGCCGGCCGCAGTTCTGGTTGCAGATCCCGTTCTGGAACAACTTCTTCCTAATGGCGGTGCTGGTCTGGCTGCAGACGGGCTTTGCCATGGTGATCCTTTCGGCCGCGCTGCGCGGGGTGCCCGAGGATACGATCGAGGCTGCGATCATCGATGGGGCCAACCCGTTCCAGATCTTCTTCAAGATCAAGGTGCCGCAGATCATGGGCACGATCGTCGTGGTCTGGACCACGATCACCATCGTCGTGCTCAAGGTCTTCGACATCGTCCGGGCCATGACGGGGGGCCAGCAGGAGACGCAGGTGCTGGCGAATTACATGTATGACAAGCTTTTCGTGGCGGTCGACTGGGGCGTCGGTTCGGCCTCTGCGATGATCATCCTGTTGCTGGTCACGCCGATCCTGGTCTGGAACGTCTGGAACGCCCGGAAGGAGATGCGCTGAGATGGACAATATCGCAGGGAAAAAGCCCGCGCTGACCTGGGCGGTGCATCTGTCGGTAGGGCTTCTGGTGCTGCTGTGGGTGATCCCGACGCTGGGGCTCTTGGTGTCCTCCTTCCGGTCGGGCGACCAGATCGTGTCCTCGGGCTGGTGGGATGCCCTGTTCACGCAGGAACAGCAGATGGCGCCGATCCGCATCGGCGGGGCGGAAGTGGAGCGGGATGGCGTCTTCGTCATCGAGGGGCGCCTTTTCGCCGGCGAAGGCGCGGTGGTCAGCGCCTGGGGCATCAACTCGCGCGAGCCTGCGGCCTTCGAGCCGGGGGCCGTGGCAGAGTTGGGCGAGGGGCAGACGGTGACGGTGCAAGAGGACGGGGCCTATGTCTTCACTTCGGCCGAGACGACCGAGGGCACGCGCCTGCCGCGCATCTTCACCACGGCGGCGACGCCGCCCGAGTTCACGACGCGCAACTACAATACGGTGCTGTTCAGCCCGATGGCCGGTCAGTCGATCTTCCAGGCCTTCATGAACACCGCGACCGTGGCGATCCCGGCGACGATCATCCCGATCCTTGTGGCGGCCTTCGCGGCCTATGCCCTGGCCTGGATGGAGTTTCCGGGCCGGGCGCTGC
This sequence comes from Alphaproteobacteria bacterium, assembly GCA_029289325.1. Lineage (GTDB taxonomy): Bacteria > Pseudomonadota > Alphaproteobacteria > Rhodobacterales > Rhodobacteraceae > Tabrizicola. Next base: position 2,901 of record JARFTV010000036.1, on the reverse strand, counting down.
TGGTTGCGGCGATTGTCGGCCTGCTGGTCGTGCCGCTGCAACTGGCGCTGATCCCGCTGCTCCAGATCCACAATGCGGTCGGGATCGGCAAGGGTTATCTGGGCATCTGGTTGGCCCATACCGGGTTCGGGCTGCCCCTCGCGATCTACCTCTTGCGCAACTACATGGTCGGCCTGCCGCGCGACATCATCGAGAATGCCAAGGTCGACGGGGCGACGGATTTCCAGATCTTCACCAAGATCATCCTGCCCCTGTCCTTCCCGGCGCTGGCGAGTTTCGCGATCTTCCAGTTCCTCTGGACCTGGAACGACCTGCTGGTGGCGCTGGTGTTCCTGGGAACCTCGAACGACCAGCAGGTGCTGACCGGGAATATCGTGAACCTGATGGGCAGCCGCGGTGGCGACTGGGAGATCCTGTCGGCCTCGGCCTTCGTCTCGATCGCGGTGCCGCTGGTGGTCTTCTTCTCGATGCAGCGCTTCCTGGTGCGCGGTCTGCTGGCGGGGTCGGTCAAGTGACGATGATGGATGTTGAGGGGCGTAAGGTGCTGGCGGCGGACCCCGACTGGTGGCGGGGCGCGGTGATCTATCAGATCTATCCGCGCAGCTTTCAGGACAGCGATGGCGACGGGGTGGGGGATCTGGCCGGGATCACCGGGCGGCTGGACCATATCGCGGAGCTTGGCGCGGATGCGATCTGGATCAGCCCGTTCTTCACCTCGCCCATGAAGGACTTTGGCTATGACGTCAGCGACTATTGCGACGTCGATCCGATGTTCGGCAAGCTTGCCGATTTCGATGCTTTGGTCGCCCGCGCGCATGGGCTGGGGCTGCGGGTGATGATCGATCTGGTGCTGTCGCATACCAGCGACCAGCATCCGTGGTTCAAGGAAAGCCGGCAGAACCGCAGCAATGCCCGCGCCGACTGGTATGTCTGGGCCGATCCCAAGCCGGACGGGTCACCGCCGAACAACTGGCTGTCGGTCTTTGGCGGGTCGGCCTGGGAATGGGACGGCCGGCGCGAGCAGTATTACCTGCACAACTTCCTGGCCAGTCAGCCCGACCTGAACCTGCACCACGAACCGGTGCAGGAGGCGCTGCTGGACGTGGCCCGCTTCTGGCTGAAGCGCGGGGTGGACGGGTTCCGGCTGGATACGATCAATTTCTACTTCGCCGACAAATACTTGCGCGACAATCCTTCGCTTCCGAAAGAATTGCGCAATGACTCGATCGCGCCAAGCGTGAACCCCTATAACCACCAGTTGCACATCTTCTCAAAGAACCAGCCGGAAAACCTTGAATTCCTGCGGAAATTCCGCGCGGTGCTGAATCCCTTCCATGCCGCGGCCGTGGGCGAGGTGGGTGATGCCCAGCGGGGGCTGGAGATCATGGCCGAATATACCTCGGGCGGCGACAAGGTGCAGATGTGCTATCCGTTCGAGATGCTGCAGCCGACGCGGCTGACAGCGCCCCTGCTGGAGGAAACCTTTGCCCGGATGCGGGCGGCGGCGCCCGATGCCTGGCCGTGCTGGTCCTATTCCAACCATGACACGGTGCGCCACATCACCCGCTGGAACCTGTCGGACGAGGCCGCACGGACCTATGCGACGCTGCTGGTCTGCCTGCGCGGCTCGCTTTGCCTCTATCAGGGGGAAGAGCTGGGCCTGCCCGAGGCGGAGCTGGCGCTGGACGAATTGCGCGACCCCTACGGCATCCAGTTCTGGCCCGAGTTCAAGGGCCGCGACGGGGCGCGGACGCCGATGGTCTGGGTGACGGACAATGCGAATGGCGGGTTCAGCCACGGCCGCCCCTGGCTTCCGGTGAAGCCGCCGCATCTGCCGCTCTCGGTCGCGGCGCAGGCGGGGGATGCGGGATCGACCCTCGCGCACTACCGCCGGGCGCTGGCCTTCCGCCGGGCGCATCCCACGCTGCGGCATGGGGCGATGGAGGACATCCGGGCGCAGGGCGAAGCGGCGAGCTTCCTGCGGCGCGGGGAGGAGGAGCTGTTCTGCGCCTTCAATCTTGGCGACGGCCCGGCCGAGGTCCTGCTGCCGGCGGGGAACTGGATGACAATCGGAACGGAACTCGGCAGCCAGCCGGTCGCCGCCGGGCGGGCAAGCCTGCCGCCCTGGGGCGTCTGCCTGGCGAAACGGGTCTGAGGGAGAGGGAACACATGGCCGATCTGGTCCTGAAGAACGTCGAAAAGGCCTATGGCGAGGTCAAGGTGTTGAAAGACATCAACCTTGACATCAAGACGGGCGAGCTAATCGTCTTTGTCGGCCCCTCGGGCTGCGGCAAGTCCACGCTCCTGCGGATGATCGCGGGGCTGGAGAAGATCACCGGCGGTGATTTCAGCATCGACGGGGTGCGGATGAACGACGTCCCCCCGGCGCAGCGCGGGATCGCGATGGTGTTCCAGAGCTACGCGCTTTATCCGCACATGACGGTGCGGGACAACATGAGCTTTGCCTTAAAGCTGGCGAAGAAATCCCAGACCGAGATCGACGCCGCCGTCGACAAGGCCGCGCGGATCCTGCAACTGACCCCCTATCTCGACCGTCTGCCGAAGGCCCTGTCGGGCGGACAGCGGCAGCGGGTGGCGATCGGGCGGTCGATCGTGCGGGACCCCAAGGTCTATCTTTTCGACGAGCCGCTGTCGAACCTTGACGCCGCCTTGCGCGTCGCAACCCGGATCGAGATCGCCCAGCTGAAAGAGGCGATGCCGAACTCGACGATGATCTACGTGACCCATGACCAGGTCGAGGCGATGACGCTGGCGACCCGGATCGTCGTGCTCGCGGGGGGCGGGATCAGTCAGGTCGGCAGCCCGCTGGAGCTTTATGAGCGGCCCGAGAACGAATTTGTCGCCCAGTTCATCGGCAGCCCGTCGATGAACTTCCTGAAA
>JARFTV010000035.1:16199-42281 GCA_029289325.1 Alphaproteobacteria bacterium | reverse complement strand
TTTCGGACCGGACCGTATATGAGGTTTTGGCAGGTAGAAAAAAAGGCCGCAGGGGCGATGCTCACCGCGCTGCCGTTCTCTTGGGCATCAAGGACGGCGTGATCTAATGAGCGTAGACGCTAGGATAATCGCCAAGGCGCTTGGAGTCACAGACCGCGCCGTGCGCACACGCGCTCTTCGCGAGTCCTGGCCGTTTACCGAAGCGACGTGTCGCGGCGGGCGCAAGCGTCTGTTCGACGCCGCGTCGCTTCCGGCCGAGGTGCAGCGCGCTCTTGCCATCCATGAAGCCCGTCAATCAGTTGAAATAGCCACCTCCACCCCCTCCAATCTTCCCGCGCCCGCCGCGCAGGTTCCCGCCGAGACGCGGGCGCTTGTGGCGGCGGTGCGGGAGGATGCGACGGACGTGCATGTGGGCATGCTGGTGAGCATGGACGAGGGCGACGCCAGACGGCGCAGCGAGGAGGCCATGCGGCGGTATCGGATGATCGAGCCGCTTCTATCCTTCCCACCGCGCGCGAAGGGTCGCCGCGAGAAGGCGGAAGTGCTGGCCGAGGCCCACGGCGTTTCCACGCCGACCTTGTACCGCTGGGAAAAGCAGTATCGCCAAGGCGGGATAACCGCTCTTATGGACAAGGTCCGCACCGACAGGGGGCAGGCCCGGACGCTGATCTCCCAGAAATGGGAGACCATGGCGGCAGGGTCCGGCATACGCCGGGAGAAGCTGGCGGAGATCGCCGAGGAAATGTCCCTGGCCGTGCGCGGCCTCTGGGCGCAGGCGAACACATCCGTGCGGCAGGTGCAAAACCTCGCCAAGCCGGTGCTCTACAGGCTCTCGGTGGCGGCAGGGATGCCCGAAGCGGTGGCGAAGCGCTGCTGCGGCGTTCCCCGGAAGTTTGTGGAGGCGGAGCGCCGGTATTCCATGATCGCCACCTATAAGCGCGACGCCAAGAAATTTTACGACACCCACCAGACACCCATCTACAGGACGCGCGAGAACTACGCCCCCGGAGACATCGTTTTCGGCGACGTATCGCCTTGCGACATTCCTGTTCTGCGGCCCGACGGCAAGCTGGCCTGGGCGCGCCTGATCGTCTGGCAGGATGCGGCCACCAACATGATCCATGTGACCGGCTACCTGCCCAACAAGGGTACCGGCGTACGGCGCGAGCATGTGGCGCTTTCCTTCGCCTCCATGTGCGCCCATTCACCCTGGGGCATGCCGAAGCGGCTCTACCTGGACAACGGGTCGGAATATTCATGGACCGAAATGCTCGACGCTTGGCGCGAGCTGGCGGTCTTCTCCGGCGGTGTTTTCGGCGGAGTGCAGCTGAACAGCGACGAGGGCCGGATCATCCGCTCCCAGCCGTTCAAGCCGAGGGCCAAGAACCTTGAAGGCATTTTCTCCGCGCTGGCATGGCATCTGGGCTGGCATCCGCTCTACGCGGGCGGCAACCGCATCGTGAAGCGCACCAGGCGGCTGGGCAAGGCTCCGGAAGCCACGCCGCTTGAGGATTTGAAGCAATTTTTCGCGGACGCGATCCCCTACTACCACGCCACACCGCAGGGCGGCGACCACATGAAGGGCCGCTCCCCTGTTCAGGTGCTCAGCGAATGGACCGAGCGCGGTTGGAGAAAAATGGCGGCCGACGAGGGAGCCCTGATGCTGGCGTTCTCGGACCGTAGTGAAAGGGTCGTGACCGCCGGAACGGTGTCCGCCGGAGGCTGGCGCTATTACCACGAAAAGCTCCACCAGTACGACGGTGAGAAGCTGCTCGTGCGCCATCCGAGGCACGACCCTTCATGCAGTTTTGTGTTCAACAAGGACTCTAAGCTGCTCTGCGTAGCCCGGCCCATGCCTGTTTACGACATGGCCGACCCGCAGGGTGCCAAGTACGCGGGCAAGCTGGCCAAGGAGGCCCGCAAGGCCGTGCAGATCATGGAGGGCGAAGTGACCTGGCTGGAGCCGAGGGAACTCATGCGTGAATTTGCCCAGCTGGCCGGTGTCAGGGAAGCCATTGAAGCCACCAAGGTCGGAGCGGGCAAGATCAGCGTCACCCCTGAGGCTCAAGAGATGTATGCCAACCGCCATAAGGCGCTCGAACAGACGCTGACCATCGCGGCCAAGTCACAGGATGCTGAGAAGCTCTCTCTGAATCGCTGGGGGGTAAAGGAAGACCCGGCGGTCGAGGCTCTAAGGGCGCAAGGCTGGTAGGTCGCAGTTATGGAGGAAGGCGTGGGAATCGCAGGACTTAGATCAAAGGATGTTCCGGTCGGACCGGCTGGCCATCTCCTGAAGCTCGGAAAAAGAGAGCGGGCGCTTCAGCTGCTTAATGAGGCGTTCGACTGCATCGACCATCATCCCGGTTTCTTCTTTCGCCTTGGCGTCGCGGTCGATGTGGTTCTGCCCGAACTGCAAGTTCAGAAATGTTTCGAGCGAATAGAGCGAGTCCAGCAAGTGTTCGCGGACGGGCGACTTGTGCTCGCGGATTGCGAGAAGGAGAGCGCTGTACTCCATGCGCAGGTTGATCAGCACATCAAGCACCAGAACGTGTTGTTTTTCGAGTTCGCTGAGGCGGGCAACGAGGTCCGTAATGTCTTTCTGGGTATCCATGACCATCCTGATACCCCTGCACATAATTGAAGGCAAGTTTTGTAATTCATAACCAAGGAGGAAGATGTGGAAATCGCTGAAACCAAGTTTGTGCGCGAGGCGCTGGCCCTGGCTGCGCTGCTCAAGGAAACCCCCGGAGCGTCCGTCGGTGAGATCATCGGCGAGACCGGCACCGGAAAGACGGTGGCGGCTCGCGCGATCATGACCAACCACGGCGCGATGAGGGTTTGCGCCTACGAGGGGATGAGCCGTTACGCCCTTCTCGGCGAAGTGACTGCCGCCGCCGGGATTGAAGGGCCGTCCACCAGATGGATGCGGATGCTTTCCGAGTGGGGTCCGAGCCAGACCGAGCGCCCGATCCTGATCCTGGACGAGGCGAACAAGCTGCGCTGGCAGGCGCTGGAAGCCTTGCGCTACCTCGCCGACGAATGCGGCTTCGCGGTGCTCCTGGTCGGAACCGAAATTTACGAGCGCCAGTTCGTGAGCGCCAAGACCCGGCCCCTACTGCTGCAGCTCGGGCGCAGGATCGGAGCCAAACGCGCGCGGATGGGACACCTCGACCGCGCCGAAACCTTCACCCACGTGCTCAATGCCCGCTTTGGCGATGTGGACCGCGAGACGGCCACCAAGTTCTGGCAGGGCTGCCGCAAAGGGAACTGGGGTGAGGCGGTGGAGCTGGCCGAAGAATGCCTGCGCATCTGCCGGGCGAACAACGTCTCCGCCCTGACCATGCCGGTCCTTGAGGCGGCGCTGACCTGGACCGCCAACCGCAGAGAGGTAGGGGCGGCCTGATGCTCACATTAAATGAGATTTGCGCGGTGCTTGGCTGCTCGAAGCCTGCCGCCTCGCTGCTCAAGAATGGGAAATACGACAGGAACGGAGATTTGGTGAAGCGATACCAGGCCCTCATGGAGGCCATGGACAAGGGGCGCGAAACCCCGCTGGACCAAATCTGCATCGAATGCCCCCGACAGAACTGCGAAGGCTGCAGGGTGGCGGAACTCAGGGGATAGCCCGCAACAGTCAAGGAGAATCACATGCTGCAGAGAAGCGATACCGGACGCAGGACAGGGAACCAGGCTTTCACCGCCATGCCGAACGGACCGATCTCCGGCGAGGCGCACCGGCTTGGCGTGGAACTCAAGATTCTGGCGCAGAAGGCCGGAAGCGCCCACGAGGAGCTGGTGATCATGGGAAACAACATGCTGGCGCTTGCCGAGCGGATTGAAGGCTTGGAGGGTGCAACACTGAAACACTTTGAAGGGAGCGAAAGATGAGCAAGCGGATCAAGCCGCAGAGCGAGATCATCACCACGGTCGAGCAGGCAAAGGTGGCAATGGCCGAAATGGCGGAGATCGAGCGCAGCCTCGCCGCCATCGAGGCGGACATGAACGAGAACATCGACATCGTGAAGCGCAACGCGGACGCCGAAGCCGCTCCGCACCAGGAGCGCAAAAAGGCCCTGGCGACGGCGCTGAATGGATTCGCCGAGGTGAACAGGGGCGAACTGTTCACCAAGCGCAAGAGCCTGGAACTACCGCATGGGGTGATCGGGTTCAGGCAATCCACGAGCATCGTGGCCAAGGCCAAGGTCAAGATGGCCCAGGTTCTTGAGAAGCTCAAGGACTTGGGATGGGGCGAGGCCATCAAGACCTCGGAGACCGTGAACAAGGAAGTCATGCGCGAGTGGACGGACGGCAAGTTGGAGGCCGTCGGCATGGAGCGCAAGACCAAGGACCAGTTCTACATCGAAGTATCCGCCGAAGCCCTCAAGGGTGAAGCGTAACAACCACAAGGAGAAAAGGAATGTCTCTCACCAAAAGCGAAATCGTTCAGGCCGTAGCCGACAAGTCGGGACTGACCAAGGCCCAGGCCACAGGGATCGTCGACACCGTGCTGCGCACCATGGTCGACGGGCTGCGCTCCGGCGAGTCCGTCAACCTCCGCCACTTCGGCACCTTCAAACCGGTGACGCGCAAGGCCCGCGAGGGCCGCAACCCCCAGACCGGTGAGCCGGTCATGATCCCGGAGCGCCAGGCCGTGACCTTCAAGGCGTCCAAGTCGCTGCTCATGGATGAACTGTAAGGCGAAACCGCCCTTTTGGGCGGTCGTCCCGGCCAATCGGCGACCGGGGCCTGATGAGCCAGCCGAAAGGAGAAAACCGATGGAAGAGAAGATTATGGATGCAATTGGCGTGGTGTTTACCGAGTCGGACAGCGACGGCGGCCTGTGGGCGCGTATCGACGCTGACGGGAATGTTGTTCCCGATCCCGGCCAGGCGTTTTTCGACACCCATTCCGTATGGGGCGGAATCAAGGATGTCGTGATCGACGGGCAGCACATGGTGCTTATTCCCGCGTTCTACATCAAGCGGACCAGGCTGATGGCCGGAGAGTATGCTGGGAACCCTGCCTGGCTGATCAGTGACAAGCCTCTGGACGGGTTTTCCATCCATCCGGCCTTCCGTCGTGATGGTGGCGACTTGCAGCAGGTGTTCGTCGGCAAGTACCAGGCCAGCATGGACGGCTCCAAGCTCTCTTCCGTTCCTGGAGTCAAGCCCGCTGTCAGCCGGAGCCTGACGCAGTTCCAGGCCGACGCCGCCGCGCGCAACGAGGGCGACGTTGACGGCTTCATGCTCTGGAGCGCCTACCAGTGGTCCGCGATCCAGTGGCTCTACCTGCTGGAGAACGCCACCATGGACAGCCAGAACAAGACCGGTCGCGGCCGCGTGGACGCCTGGGGCAAGGGTGCGGCGGAGGTTGACGCCGAGGATGTGGCGCAGGCCACCTATCGCGGAATCGTTGGCCTTTGGGGCAACGTCTGGCAGTGGATTGACGGGCTCAAGACCGATGATGGTGAAATCTGCCTCTGGGACCGCCACGGCCGCAAGACATGGGTCGAGACCGGCCAGATTTCCGACTCCATTGACGACGCTGTTTATCCGGTGACCTTCATGGACGAGAGGACGAACGAATACGACCTCGGCGACCTCTTTATCGTGGACTTCGGCGCTGATGAGCAGAGCGAGTCCACAGCTCCTGATTGGCAGTATTGGGACAGCTATCGCGAGGCCTTCCCGATCGTGGGCGGCCACTGGAGCTACGGCGCGCCTGCGGGGCTGTGGCACGTCTACTGCTGCTACGCGGCGTCGCACTCGAACCCGAGCATCGGTGCGCGCCTGGCGAAGGAGTAATGTGCCTTGCCCCTTGGATCATGCTGTGGCGGGCGAAAGCCCGCCTGTTGAAAGCGAAACCGCCCTGAGTGGGCGGTCGTTCCGGAGAGACGGCGACCGGGGCCTGATGAGCCAGCCGAATGAAAACGAAATGCCGCAAAGCGGCTTGGGAGAAACATGCAAATAACGCACCCGCAGACTTTGGTGACCGCGCTTTTCCTCGGAGCCTATGCCCTGGGATTCCGCTACGGCGTTCCGGCCGCGATGCTTCCGTGGCAGGTGAGGACGTGGGTATGTCTGGTCGCGCTCCTGTTCGGGGCTGTGAAGAGTTCCGGGATGCCCTTGGCCCTCGCCCTTTGCGCGGACTGCATAGCTCTGCTGGTCATGATCCAGGCTGACGACAAGGTGACCCTCGCCGTGTTCGCGTTGACGATGATCGGCGCTTACTCCTTGAGGCCGTAGCCTGGGCGCGGAGGAGTCAATGACCCAGGACGAGAAGAAGCACGAACTGCGCAAGGCTCTTGCCGACTTTTTTACGAACCCGGCGGTGCTTGCGATGTGGCGTGGCCACATCAAGCGCAAAGGTCTGAGCTCGGAAGACGCCGAAGAGGTTGTCGGATGGCTGAAACTCTGGGCGAATGGAGGCAGTAAATGAATAAAACAGGCCGTGGGCGACTGCTCTTTATAGCTCACAAGGGTGCAAAGCAGCTGTGGGGAGACGATGAGGAAATGCGCCGCTCCATTCAGGAGATTCATACCGGCCATCGTTCATGCACCGCCATGGATGACAAGGTGCTGACCAGATGGTGTTGGAAGCTCAAAGAGATGGGTGCGGACATCTATGTTCCTGCTCCCGCTCCACGCGGAAGCCAAGGCCTGACGAAGCCAACAACCAGGCAGCTGGCACAGATTGAGCGTCTCGCCCTCGAGCGCGGATGGGAGGGCGGACTGGACGACAAGATGCTGCGCGGATTCATCAAGCATACGGCCAAAGTGGACGACATTCGCTTTGCCAGCCGAAAGAAGGCGTCGTTCGTCATAACCGCCCTTCTTAACCGGAAGAAACAAGAGGAGTCCAAGTGATCGAACCGAAGCTGAACACGGAACACGCGCAAAAGCTGGAAGAGTTGCTTCCTGCGAGCGTGAGGGAGCTGGCCGAGCATATCGGCCTGGACTTCGCCTTGCGCGTCGTGGAGAAGCTCGGCGGAACCACCCTGGACGTGCCGAAGGGAGACATTTCCGCAGGTATTGCCCGCATAGAGTGGCTTGGCGAGGTTCTCGGCGAAGATGTCGCCGCAGCTTTCGTGCGCCACTATGGCGGCAGTCGCGGGTTCTATATCCCGCGCTGCCAGGCGGCCGTCGCGGCCATGCAGGACTTGTCGATCCAGAAGCGCTTCGACGGCCTCTCCGAGCAGGGGCTATCGGCCCGTACGATCGTGGCCATGCTTGCTGTCGAGTTCAACCTGACCGACAAGACCATCTGGCGCGCCCTGACGAGGGTTCCCGGTGGCGAAAAGAAGGACGGCGGCAGGTCGCAGCAGACTGGCCAGCTGCCCTTGCCTCTGTGATGAAAGGAGTGTGAAGTGGGCAAGGTTGTTGACTTTAATGACTACAAGAAAGGCGTCGCCACATCCTACACCGTGAAACCAAGGAATCGCCGGTGCGACCACCCACGGTTGCTCGTAAACGACCAAGCCCATACCGTGAGGTGTGAAAAGTGCGGGGAGGAGGTCGACCCGTTTTGGGTTCTCCTCCAGTATGCCGACAGGCAGCGCAGAACGGAACTGCAGGCCAAGCGCTATGAGGCAGCCTTGTCCGAGTTCCAGAAGATCAAAAGCGAGTGGAGCCTGACGCAGCGCGAGCGCAGGCGCATCGAAAAGGTCATGAGCGAAACGACCTTGTGATCTGGGGATAGCTTTTCCGAGAAAAGTTCTGTATCAAAAAGCCAAGGCCAAAGCCTTATATCAGCGGGAGTCGCAAGCGTAGTCTTGTGGCTCCCGCTGAATGCTTTCCACGCTCACCCCGCCGCACATTGCCGTATCGTGCGGGCATGAAAAAGAATTACAACCCCCCCCCTCAAATTTTCGATGCCGCGTTCCTCCTGGTTGTGGCTGCCGAGGGTGGCGAGAAGGTCACGGACGACCCTCGCGACCCCGGCGGCCTGACCAAGTGGGGCATTTGCCAGCGCTCGTATCCCGATCTCGACATCCGCGCCCTGACCGAATCTGACGCGCGCGAGATTTACAGGCGGGATTATTGGGACGCTTGCAAGTGCGACGAGCTTCCCTGGCCCCTTTCCCTCTACGTCTTTGACGCCGCCATAAACCAGGGCGTATCCGCTGCCGCGCGGATGCTCCAGGAGGCGGTTGGCGCGACTGTGGACGGCAAGATCGGGCCGAAGACTCTCGCCGCCGCAAAGTCCCACCCGGAATGGCGCGCGGTCAGGTTCATGGCTCTGCGCGCGATCCGCTACAGCCAGACGAAAAACTTCGACCGCTTCGGCATGGGCTGGCTGACGCGGATATTCGCCCTCGCCCAGGAGGTATGATGCTCCCCTTTGTTGGAGACCTGATCTCTGCCGGGGTCGACCTCATCAAGGGGTACTTCCCTCCGGATATGACTCCCGAGCAGAAGGCCGAAGCCGAGGCCAAGCTCGCACTGCTGCAGCAGCAGGCCGTGGCGCAGGCTATGTCCTTCCAGGCCGACATGGAAAACCAGCTCACCGAGCGGTTGAAGGCGGACATGAGCAGCGACAGCTGGCTGTCCAAGAACGTGCGACCTCTCGTCCTGATCTATCTGCTGGCGGCCTGGACCATCTTTGCAGGCTTCTCGCTGTATCAGCACGACGTCTCCCCGGCCTACGTGGACATGCTCAAGCAGATGCTCATGGCGGCCTTCGGGTTCTACTTTGTCTCTCGCGGGGCGGAAAAGATCACGGCCATTCTCAAGGGCGGCGGGGGCAAGAAATGACCGAGAGACAATTGCTGTTCGCGGCAGGACTTATGGTCGCCTGGAGCGGCTTTCTCGTGGGCATACTGCGGGCGCTCGTCTCCAAGATGATCAGCGATATGGAAAATCGCCAGGCCGAACAGGCGAAGGAGCTGGCACAGATCAGACGCGAGCAGCAGTGTTGCCGATCCGAGCTGGCCATCAACTTCCAGCGCAGGGAAGACTCCATCCGCGAATACACGGCCCTGAACGTGAAGCTAGACCGGCTCTACGAGCTGATGGCCCGGAGGAACAATGAATGAGTTTGTAGACATCGCCAGGGCGGAACGGGAGACCCTCCGCTGGGTGCTTCTCTACGCGCTGTGGCATGCGCGCCCCTATGGCACCACGGAAATGGTGCTTATGAGGACCGCCCAGGACGTCCCGCTGGCGGTGACTCCCGACCTGGTCCGGCAGGAGCTTGCAAGTCTGGAAAAGCGCAAGCTGCTGACGATCACCAAGGGGCCTGTCTGGAAAGCCGAGCTGACCGCCGACGGTGAGGACGTGGTGGACCACCGCGCGCCGTGTCCCGCAGGCGTCGCAAGACCCCCCAAGTGGTAAGCGGCATGGCAAGGAAATCCACAGTCCAGCAGCTTTCACCGGAGATACGGTCCTATCTGGAGCGGCGGATCGTCGAGGGCAGATTGACGCTCGACGAGCTGATCGCAGACCTGCAGGGCAAGTTTCCCGACGAGGCCGCTCCCTCCCGCTCCGCCGTGCATCGTTACGGAAAGAAGCTGGAGCGAAAGCTCTCGGCCATCAAGGCGAGTACGGAAGCCGCGAAGCTCATTGCGGAGAGCGCGCCGGATCAGGCGGACCTCAGGTCCGCAGCTGTTATCAGCCTGGTCCAGTCAGAGCTGTTCGATGCGATGGTGTCGCTGCAGGAGGCCGAGGAAGAGTCCGACGCCGGAGCGCGTGTCAAGCTGCTCTCTCAGGCCGCCAAGGCTATCGCGGAGGTTTCCAGAGCGTCCGTGGTTCAAAAGCGCTGGCAGGACGAGGTGGCCGAGAAGCTGGCCAAGATCGAAGAGGCCATGCAGGACGATGCCCGTTACGACGCATACACATTCAATCGCATTAAGGAAGAGCTGTATGGCAGCTAATGTAAAGCCCATTATGAAATATCCCGGCGGAAAAGGTGGCTGGCAAAAGACATTGCCGCCATGCTTCCGCCGCACCGTTGTTATGTGGAGGTCTTTGGCGGCATGGGGGCAGTGCTCCTGGCGAAGGAGCCCTCTCCTGTCGAGGTGTACAACGACGTCGACGAGGGGCTGGTGACGGTTTTTCGCGTCGCTCGGCACCATCCCGACGAGCTTGCCAAGGAGCTTCGGTACTGCCTCTTTTCCCGTTCCGAGCGCCTGCGCTGGCTGGAGTCTCCTGGCGAAACAGACATCCAGCGCGCCGCGCGGTGGATCGCTGCACGGTGGACCGGCTTTGCCGGGCTGGCCGGTCGCGGCTTCCATGTGTCCAGGTCGAGCGCTGCCGCTTCTCGGGATACGCTGATCAAGAACATCATGGCCGTATCCGATCGGCTGGCTCGGGTGTCGATAGAATGCCTCGGCTGGCGGCGGCTGATCGACCTTTATGACCACGCCCCTTCGGGGGGGGGGGGGTAGTCTTTTTTCTGGACCCTACCTACGCGGACGGTGACCAGAAGCTGTACGCGAGCGGCGGCATAGACCACGCCGAGCTTCGAGAGCGCTTGCGCACTGTTAAGGGCGACTGGATTTTGACCTACGGGGACCATCCGCTGATCAGGGAGCTGTATGCGGATTGCGAGATCGTGGAGCGAGAGCGCTGGAGGGGTATAAACAATGCAGCCCGCAGGCGCTACGTGGAACTTTTAATCAGGCCGAAAGAATGAGCGAATCAGTCCTTTATCCGTACCAGCGCAGATACCTGAACGACACCTCCAGGTTCAAGTCGGGCATGTGGAGCCGTCAGACCGGCAAGACATTCACGACCACCCTGGAGGCCGTTCTGGACTGCCTTGACGCGGAGACGCAAGGCAAGTCTCGCCGATGGACCATTCTGTCCGTCAGCCAGGCCCGCGCGCTGGACGCCATGGATAACGGCGTGAAGCTCCACCTGCGCGCGTTCAAGGCCGGTTTCGAAGCGTTGGCCGTCCCCTTCGCCGCGAACGAGCTGGCCTTCGAGGTTAGGCTTCCCAAGGGGAGCCGCATACGGTGCGTGGCCGCGAACCCCGACACCGCGCGAGGCATGACGGAAAACCTCATTCTTGACGAATTTGCCCACCATAAGGACAACCGGGCGATATGGAAGGCCCTCTTCCCCGTCATATCCCGCCCCGACCTCAAGCTGCGCGTCATATCCACGCCCGGCGGAGTCGGAGACAAATTTCACGAGATCATGACAGATCCCGAGTCGGTCTTCTCCCGGCACATTGTGACCATCTACGACGCCGTCGCCGACGGGCTCCCGCGAGACATCGAAGAGCTGCGACGGGGCATGTCCGATCCGGAAGCCTGGGCGCAGGAGTTCGAGTGCCAGTTCGTCGACGCGGCCTCCGCCTGGCTCCCCTATGAGCTGGTCGGCAGCTGCGAGGACGAGGAGGCGGGGATTCCCGCCAAGTACTCCGGCGGCCATTGCTTTGTGGGGATGGACTTTGCGGCGCGCGGCGACCTGACCGTCATCGCCGTGCTGGAGATGGTCGGAGACGTCCTTTGGCTGCGGGAGCTGGTCGAAATGCGCCGGACGTCCTTTGCCGAGCAGCTGTCCGCCCTAGACAGGATCATGAAGGAATACCGGGTCTCCCGTGCCGCGCTCGACCAGACGGGCCTCGGCGAGATGCCCGTCGAAGAGGCAAAGCGTCGCCATGGCCAGTACCGTGTCGAAGGCGTCCTGTTCTCCGCAGCCCGCAAGCTCGACATGGCCACCGCGCTCAAGGAGCGCATGGAAGATCGCTCGCTGCGGATTCCGCCCCGGCCCGAGTTGCGGTCGGACCTGCATTCCGTCAAGCGCGAAGCCAGCCCGACCGGAGCGCCGAGACTGATCGCCGAGCGGACCACGGAAAGCGGCAGAAGCCACGCGGACAGATTCTGGGCCTTGGCTCTGGCCGTCTCGGCGGCCGTGGAGCCGTCACCTGTATATGCCTATGAAACGGTCAGCCGGAGAACCTGGCGCGGAAGCGAGGATAATGAACGATGGTAGTAGATAAGAAGACACTGAAGTCCGAGGTGGCCTCGGCCGGGTTGACCGGCATACGGCAGGCGTGGACCTTGCGGCCCATGGCCTCGCTCACCCCGGCGCACGTGGTTGACATTTTGCGCAGGGCGAGTCTTGGCGACGCCAAGGAGTATCTACTGGCCGCCGCAGACATTGAAGAGAAAGACCTGCACTACCGTTCGGTGTTGCAGACCCGCAAGCTGGCCGCCGCAGGGTTGCCGCTGTCCGTTTCTCCAGCCGACGAGACGCCCGCCGCCGAGAAGGCTGCGGAGCTTGTCCAGGACGCGCTGGAGAGGCTGGACATCCCCGCCCTGCTGGTGGGACTGCTTGACGCGCTGTCCAAGGGGTATGCCGTTGCGGAGATTCTCTGGTCCACCCAGGGCGGCCGGTGGTTGCCCCAGGACGCGCTGATCCGCGAGCCGCACTGGTTCCAGTTCGACCGGGAGACCGGCCGCCATCTGCGCCTGTACGACGGGTCGCCGGATGGCCAGGAGCTGCCGGAGTACAAGTTTATCTGCCATGCTCCGAGGATTCTGGCGGGCATTCCGATCATGGGCGGCCTCGCCCGTTCGGCGCTGTGGGCGTGGGTGTTCAAGAGCTATGCCCTGCGTGATTGGGCGGCATTCGCCGAGCTGTACGGTCAGCCGCTGCGCCTGGGCAAATACGACGCCTCGGCCACCCAGCAGGACATTGACGTGCTGCGCCGGGCAGTGATGGATGTCGGCTCCGATGCCGCAGCCGTTATTCCCGACAGCCTCAAGATCGAATTTCAGGAGTCGACGGCCAAGACGGCCAGCGCGGACCTGTACCAGCGCCTGATCGAATATCTCGACCGCCAGGTGAGCAAGGCCGTTCTAGGGCAGACGCTGACGACCGACCAGGGTTCCAGCGGCAGCCTTGCCCAGGCCACGGTCCACAACGAGGTTCGTAGCGACCTCTTGCGCGCCGACGCACGTTCTTTGTCTGCGACGCTGCGCCGGGGTCTTATCGGACCCATCGTGCGTCTGAACCTTGGAGATGCGCCCCTTCCTCACGTGGAACTGTTCGTTGAAGAGCCCGAGGATATGGTGGCGCTTGCGGACCAGCTGTCCAAGATTGTCCCCCTCGGTGCCAAGGTGCCGGAGCGCTGGGTGCGTGAGAAGTGGGGCATCCCCGAAGCGGAAGGCGACGAGCCTCTTTTGGGCGCTGTATCCGCGCCGGAAAATCTCAAACAAACAGAGCAAGACAAAGACAAGCACTCCCGCAAGGCTACCGCCGCACACGCCCAGGAGACTTCCGGAGAGGATGTGACCCCCATATCCCCCCAGGCCGAAAGGATGGCTGCGGATGCCGAGCCAGGGTGGGCGACCATTCTGGAGCACATCGGCAAGCTGGTCGAGGACGCTCCGGACCTTCCGACGCTTCGGGAGTCGCTGCTCGCAAGCTACGCCGATCTGCCCGATGGAGACCTGGCCGAAGTGATGGCCATGGGATTCGCCGCCGCCGAACTGGCGGGGCGCTACGACGTGGAGAGGGAGTCCGATGTCTGATCCGGCCGCAGCTGACCCGAAGGTGGCGGGCGTACTCAAGCGCCCGTTTCCGGAACAGGTAGCCTTTTTCCGGGCCAAGCTCGGCAAGATGATGCCGTCCGCCAAGTGGGACGACGTCTGGAAGGGACGGCACGATCAGGGTTTCATGGTGGCCGGGGCCGCAAAGGCGGACCTGCTGTCCGACCTGGCCGCAGCGGTCGACAGGGTTATTGCCGAGGGCGGAAGCATTCAGTCCTTCCGCAAAGACTTTGCCCGAATCGTCGAGCGCAACGGCTGGGACTACCGGGGCGAGTTCAACTGGCGCACCAGGGTTATCTACACGACCAATCTTTCCACGAGCTACGCCGCCGGTCGCCTTGCGCAACTGCGCGAGGGCGGCTTTGAGTGGTGGGTGTACAAGCACTCCGACAGCTCCCTCCATCCCCGTCCGCTGCATGTGTCCTGGAACGGTCTCACGCTGCGGGCTGACGATCCTTGGTGGAAGGCGCACTACCCTCCGAACGGGTGGGGCTGCCGATGCCGGGTTGTCGGCGTCAGGCGTCCCGAGGATGCCGACAGGTACGGCGGCGAGGTGCGCACGGCTCCGGATAATGGAATCGACCCCAAGACGGGCGAGCCGAGCGGCATCGACCGTGGATGGGGCTACATGCCCGGCGACACGGTTTCAGACGCCGTCCGGACGATGGCGGCCAAAACGCAGCAGTGGGATTATTCCCTGGCCAAGTCGTACATGCAGGGAGTTCCGGAATCTGTCCGCGACAGGTTGGCCACGTCATACCGCAGCCTACCTTCCGTGGCGGATGATGTCCGGCGTTATGCGGACAGGGCGTCAAAGGTTGCCGAGGTCGAAGTGCAGCCGTATCGCACCATGGGATTGCTCACGAGCGGAGATGTGTCCAAGGTGAAAGAGCTGACAGGCGTCGATGTCGCTGGGTTCGATTATGCGCTAGACAAGTCTTCCGTCCGGCATATCCTGGGGGGGCATGGCAATGAAGCGGCAGAGGTTGCGCGCGGACAGCTCCCTGTTTCTCCTTCGGATTTTTCCCGCCTTCCAAGACTGCTGAACGCTCCTGACAAGATGGAGGCCGCAGGGGCCTCCCGGAGTACGGGGCATCCGCTGGTGAAGGTTTCCGGAGAGATTGACGGGGAAGAGATGGAAGCGGTTTTCGAATTACGCGGGAAGCGACGCATGGCTGCGCTGATCACTCTTTACAAGAGGGGAAGGTAGCGGCGACCCGACCCCTACGTCCAAGACGCTTCCGGGTATGAACCGGACGGTGTGTGTCGCCGCCTTCCAATAAAGGTACGTTTTAGTATGATCAGAGTCAACATAGACGACAGAGAGGTTCTGGACGCCCTGGAAGGACTTGTCCGCCGCCTCGGCAACATGACTCCCGCCATGCAGGACATTGGGGAGCTGCTCGCCGAGAGCGCGATCCAGCGGTTCTCCGACGGCGTCGGCCCTGACGGCGAAGCGTGGAAGGAGAACTCCCCGGCGACCATCCTTGCCTATGTCGACAAGTACAAGGGTTCCCGCAGCAAGCGCGGCGGGCTGACCAAGAAAGGCCAGACCCGCGCTGGATCAAAGAAGCCGCTCATCGGCGAAACCAAATCTCTGTCCACGATGATACATTACAGCGCGGGTCGCGACAGGGTTGAAATCGGCAGCCCACAGGTTTATGCTGCCGTGCAGCAGTTCGGCGCGAAGCGTGGGCAATTTGGCGCGGCCCCCTGGGGCGACATCCCGGCCCGTCCTTTCCTTGGCGTTTCGGACAGCGACAAGGGCTCCATCCTGGCCATCGTATCGGGATATATGCTGCCATGATGACGAGAGGGGTTGCGCAAAATCCGAAAACTCGCCAGAATGCCCCCAGAACGATTTTTAACCATCGTCCCTAGCGTGGACACCTGTCCACCCCCTTCACCCCCCTAGTAAACGCCGGTAAACGGGTTAAACGGGGCGACCAGACAAAGACACCAATCAGGCGCGGAAGAGAGCGGCTATATGCTGACCCTCTTCCGCGCCTCTTTATTTTCTGATGTGGCCATCATGGCCGCATGAAGACCCTCACCGATCGTTTCAGCATCCGCCTTCCTTCCTCGGACACCCCGCCGGAATGGGTTCATCTCGTTCCGGCGGGGAACTTCTCGGGGCGCGACGGGCGCGGGCCGTATGAGCTTGACGCCGACGCCGTGCTGTCTGCCTTTGCCGGGTGGGGAATCGACCTGGTGGTCGACTACGATCACCAGACCCTTACCGCCGAGAAGAAGGCCGGACCAGTCCCCGCAGCCGGATGGATCAAGAAGCTGGAGCTTCGAGAGGACGGCGTGTGGGGGCAGGCAACGTGGACCGAGACGGCAGCAAAAGCGCTCGCCGCCAAGGAGTACAGGTACCTGTCGCCGGTATTCGCATACGACCCGGACACCGGAAGGGTCGTGTCTCTCTCCGGGGCTGGCCTGACGAACACCCCCAACCTTTACCTGCATGCCGCAGCCTCTCAAGGAGACCCCATGAGCAAGGAACTGCAGGAGCGAGTCGCCCACAAGCTGGGACTCGCCCCCACCGCCTCGGCCGAGGAAATCCTGGCCGAGCTTGACAAGAAGAAAGACCTGCTGACCGCAGCCCAGGCCGCACAGGGCGCGGCCCCCGACCCGACCAAGTACGTGCCTCTCGACCAGCATGAAGCGGTGTCCCGAAAGCTGGCCGAACTGGAGGGCGAGGTCAAAACCAAGGCCGCGACGGACGCCGTGTCCGCAGCGATGTCCGCTGGCAAGATCGCCCCTGCCATGGAGGGCTGGGCCAAGGATTACGCGATGGCCGACCTCGAAGGCTTCGCCAAGTACGTGGAGGCGGCTCCTGTCATCGCTTCCTCCCATTCCATGAAGCGCCCGGACGGCGACGGCCATTCCGAGCTGTCCGAGGACGATCGCACGGCGGCCCGCCTGCTGGGCATGTCGGAAGAAGCGTTTTCCCAGGCCAAGAAGGATGTCCAGCATGGCTAACCGCCTCGCGGAAGTGAAGGCGCACGCGCTGCGGCAGAAGGATGTGCGCGCGGCCGTGTTGGCTGCGCTGTATGTGTCTCGCACCGTCAAGACACCGCCTCTCGACGGCCTTTCCGTCAAGCACGTCGCAGACGACAGCGGCTACTCCGAAGTGGAAGTGCGCTTTGCTTGCGAGGTGCTTGTCGAGACGGGAATGGCGTTGCCGACCGGCAGCTACTACCGCATTACCCCGCGCGGCTGCGTTGAAATCGAATCCATCACCGAAAAGGAGTAAGTGAACATGGCTATCGTTACCCCCGCCCTTATCACCTCGCTGCGCACCGGGTTCTCCGACGCGTTCCGCAAGGCGCTGGGCGACACCCCCACCGACTATCAGAAGGTCGCGACCGTCGTTCCCTCCGGGTCCGCCGGAAACACGTACGGCTGGCTCGGGCAGTTCCCCAAGCTGCGCGAGTGGATCGGCGACCGCGTCATCAAGGATATGGCCGCCCAGGCGTACCAGGTCCAGAACAAGCTGTACGAATCCACGGTCGGCGTGAAGCGTACCGACATCGAGGACGACAACGTCGGTATCTACACCCCGCTGTTCTCCGAGATGGGCCGGGCCGCCATGTCCCACGCGGACGAGCTGGTCTTTGCCCTGCTCAAGGCCGGAGCTTCGACCCTGTGCTACGACGGGCAGAACTTCTTCGACACCGACCACCCCATCTACCCCGAGGTTGACGGGACCGGGTCCGCTGAAACCGTGTCCAATATGGACGTCCCCGGAGCTGATCCCGGCGCGCCCTGGTACCTGCTCGACACCGGCCGCGCCCTCAAGCCGCTGATCTTCCAGGAGCGCACCAAGCCGGAACTCGACAGCATGACCGCGACCAACGACGAGGGCGTGTTCGTCCGCGACGAGTACCGCTACGGCATTCGCTACCGCTGCAACGCGGGCTTCGGTTTCTGGCAGATGGCCTACATGAGCCGCCAGACTCTGAACGCCACCAACTTCAACTCCGCCATGACCGCCATGATGAGCACCAAGGCCGACGGCGGCCGCCCGCTGGGCATCAAGCCCTCCGTGCTGGTTGTTCCCCCGTCCCTGCGCGCTGCGGCCATCGAGATCGTCAAGAACGAGCGCCTGGCCAACGGCGCGTCCAACCCCAACTTCGGCGTGGTCGACATGATCGTCTCGCCGTGGGTGGCCTAAGGAGGTTCTCTGATGGCTGAGAAAGAAAAGACTCAGAAGAGGGACGAAAAGCAGGAGTCCGGCCTGGTCAAGCTCGTGGTGCGAACCAAGAGTCTCTCGCGCCGGTTCCGTGCTGGCCTCGGGCCGTTCCATCCGGAGCCCGAAGAGGTCGAAGCTACCCCCGACCAGGAAGCGGCTCTTCGCGCTGATCCCGAACTCGTGGTGAACGTGGCATGAGCTACGCCACGCTGCAGGAGTTAGTCGATCGCTACGGCGAGGAGCGACTGGTGCAGTTGACCGACAGGAGCATGGCCGAGGCCATAGACCAGGCCGTGCTCCTGCGCGCCATTGCCGACGCCGACGCCGAGATCGACGGGTATCTGGCCGCGCGCTACCGCCTCCCTCTGGCGAGTGTTCCTCCTGTGCTGACGCGGATCGCCCCGGACATTGTCTTCTATCGCCTCCATAGCGATGAAGCTCCGGAAGAGGTTCGCACCCGCTATGAGGACGCCCGCCGCCTGCTGGAGGGCATCAGCCGTGGCTCTGTCGGCCTCGGCGTTCCGGAGACCGAGGATCAGCCTCGCCCGTCGCTGGCCTCTGCCAGTTCCGGGAATCCGCGCATCATGGATCGCTCGGGTACGGAGGGGCTCTAATGGTTTCTCTTGAGCCCGCGCTTGTCGCCCGTATCGCCGAGAACATGCCCAAGGGCGTGAAAGTCTTCTCCGCCGCCGACCTTGCCGGTGTGCGCGAGGCCGCACAGCACACCCCGGCGGTGCATGTGATCTATGACGGATATCGTGTGGTTCAGGCCGACGGGGCTGCAGCCGAGATTGAAACGTCCTGGCTGACCGTTCTGGCGGTGAGAAACGCGAGAGCACAGAAGACGGGGAGCGCGGCAAGAGAAGATGCTGCGAAGCTCATTTCCAGCCTGTACGGCTCTTTGGCCGGGTGGCTACCCTCTGGGTGCGTACGCGAGCTTGAGCTGGCCAATGCCCCGCGTCCCGGCTTCGACGCCGGGTTCCTGTATCTGCCGTTGGCGTGGAATGCGCGCCAGGTGTTGGTGGGCTGCGTGGCCGGAGAAGAGGTCGAAGTTCCCTTGCAAACAGTAACATTCAAAGGAGACGTCGAATGAAAACCTATATCTATTCCGGGCCTCCCTCCGGCGTGACCATCGAAGGCCGCGAGGTGATGCTCTGGCCTGGCCGCCCTGTGGAGCTGCCGGAAAAGTCCGGCTACGTGTCGGCGCTCGTGGCCCAGGGACGGCTGACACCCGCACCGGCCGCTGCGCCTCAGAAAAAGCGGAGCAAAGGAGAGTAAATCATGGCAGCCAACTACTTGCATGGTGTTGAAACCATCGAAATCGACAAGGGGCCTCGCCCGGTCCGCACGGTCAAGTCGGCCGTTGTCGGGCTGATCGGAACGGCTCCGGCCGGGCCTGTGAACGCGCCCACCATTGTCCTGTCCGACCGCGACGCCGCGCAGTTCGGGGCGGCGCATCCCGACTACACCATCCCGCAGGCCCTTGACGCGATTTTTGACCAGGGCGCGGGTACGGTCATCGTCATCAACGTGCTGGACCCCTCGGTCCACAAGGCCGAAGTGACCGACGAGGCGCTTGTGCTGTCCGGGGATGTGGGAACCGCCGCGCACCCGGCATGGAACGGCGCGCCGACGGTCAAGTCGTCGGACGGCGCAACCACCCACGTGGCCGGGACGGACTACACCTACGACGCCGACGCGGGAACCATCACCCGTATCGACGGGGCCGGTATCTCCTCCGGGGCGAGCCTGCTCGTGAGCTACGAGTACAAAGACCCCACCGCCGTTCTGCCTTCCGACCTGATCGGGACCGTGACCGTGGGCGGTGCTCGCACCGGCATGAAGGCCCTGGACGACACCTACAACCTGTTCGGCTTCTTCGCCAAGATTCTGATCGCCCCGGTGTACTGCACCCAGAACAGCGTGGCCGTGGAAATGATCAGTATGGCGCACAAGCTGCGCGCGGTTACGCTGATCGACGCGCCTATCGGGCTGACCCCGCAGCAGGCGATCACCGGACGCGGCCCCATGGGCGAGATCAACTTCAACACCTCCAGCGAGCGGGCCGTACTCTGTTACCCCCATCTGAAAGTGTATGATACCGCCACCGATTCGGAACGCCTGGAGCCCATGAGTCAGCGCCTTGCTGGCGTGATCTGCCGCAAGGACGTCGAGAACGGATACTGGTGGAGCCCTTCCAATACGGAGTTCATGGGTATCACCGGGGCCGAGCGCAGCATTTCCGCGCGCATCAACGATCCGCAGACGGAAGCCAACCTGCTGAACGAAAACGGCATCGTGACCGTGTTCAACAGCTTCGGTACCGGCCTTCGAGCCTGGGGCAACCGTTCCGCCGCGTGGCCGTCCGTCTCGCACCCGAAGAACTTCATCAACGTGCGCCGCACTGCGGACATTCTCCACGAGTCCGTCGAGTACGCCATGCTGCAGTTCATCGACTTCCCCATCAACAACGCCCTGATCGACGACATTCGCGGAACCGTGAACTCGTTCATCCGGACGCTGATCGGTCGCGGCGCGCTGGTCGACGGCTCCTGCACCTATGATCCGGCCAAGAACCCGCCGACCGAAACGGGCAACGGGCATCTGACCTTCGACATCACGTTCATGCCGCCGACTCCGGCCGAGCGGATCACCTTCGAGAGCGTGATCGACATCAACCTGCTCAAGACCCTTGGGCAGTAACAGGAGGCGTATATGGGCAAGATTGCCATCAACCGCATCACTAACGCGAACGTCTACATTGACGGCGCGAGCCTGCTTGGCCGGGCCGAAGAGGTGGAGCTGCCGCAGATCAAGGCCAAGATGTCCGAGCACAAGGCTCTGGGCATGGTGGGCAGCATTGAAGCGTTCGCCGGTTTCGAGAAGCTGGAGGGCAAGGTCAAATGGGCCTCCCTGTATCCGGAAGTGCTCAAGAAGGCCGCCAACCCCTTCAAGACCGTGCAGCTGCAGCTCAGAGGCAGCCTGTACACCCAGACGGCGCAGGGCCGTACTGACGAGGTTCCGGTCGTCGCACTGTTGACCGTGGCCTTCAAAACCTTCCCCGGCGGCAACTGGAAGCAGCACGAGAACGTCGAAATGGAAACGGAGTTCGTCGCCTATTACATGAAGATTACCGCCGGAGGCGAGGATATCGTCGAGGTCGACGTGCTGGAAAACATCTACAAGGCCGGGGGTGAAGATCTTCTGGCTGAATACAACGAGAACATCGGAGGCTAGTCTTGTCCAAATTAAATGAGATTCCCCTGGCGGAACATCTGACCTTGCCCGACGGCACCGTCGTGAAGAAAATCGTCCTGCGCTCCCCCAAGGTGCGCGACCTCAAGCTGGCCCAGCGCGGTGGCGGAACCGAAGCGGATCAGGAGATCAGGCTGATGGCCTCCCTGTGCGAGCCTCCCATGACGCCGGAGGATATGGAGGAAATGGGGCTTGCGGACTTCCGCAAGCTCCAGGCCGCGTTTCAGAGATATCTGGATTCCCCTTCCTGATCTGTGGCAGGCAGCTGCCGCGCTGGCGCGGTGGTATCGTTTCCAGCCCTCCGAAATAGACGCGCTAACCCTTGAAGAGCTGCGGCTCTGGCTGGCCGAGGCGGCCCGCCAGGCTAAAGCTGAAGCCGAGAAATAACCGGACACCACATGGCATCTTCCCTCACTCTTGGTCTCTTGGTCTCAGCGACCACCAGCGCCGCCCAAGGCGCGTTGCAATCCTTGGGGCAGTCCGTCCACCGGCTTTCCGGCCAGGTGGAGGACGCCTCCGGGGAGCATGCGCGCCTAGGCGACGAGGTGGCCCGGCTCCGCGCGTCTGGCCGGGTGCCTGAAGACCTGGCCAAGAGATATGACAAGCTGGGCAAAAGCATTGAATCTGCGAAGCTCAATCTGGAAGGGCTGACCCGCGCCCAGGAAAAGGCCGCGTCGCACCGTGCGGCCATGGGCGAGATGTGGGGGCAGGCCGTGGGCGTTGCCGCCCTGGGCGCTACCCTCGCGGCTCCGGCTCGTTCCGCCATGGCCTTTGAATCCGCCATGGCGGACGTGCGAAAGGTCGTCAATGGGTCGGAGGCGGAGCTGAACGGGCTTGGCGACAGTATCAAGATGCTGTCCCGCCGAATCCCTCTTTCCGCTGTGGAGCTGGCCCAGCTCGCGGCGTCCGGCGGACAGCTCGGCGTAGCCCTCAAGGACTTGCCGAGCTTCATAGAGACCACGGCCAAGATGGCTGTCGCCTTTGATATGTCCGCAGAAGCGGCTGGCGATTCCATGGCCAAGGTCGCGAACGTCTATCAGATTCCGATCGGCAGCATCGGCCACCTGGGCGACGTGATCAACCAGCTTTCCAACGAGTCTCCGGCAAAGGCGCGGGATATCGTGAGTGCGCTGTCTCGCGTCGGCGGTGTCGCACGGCAGTTTGGCTTGAGCGCCGACGGCGCGGCTGCCCTGTCGAGCGCGCTGATCTCTCTTGGCAAGCCGCCGGAAGTGGCCGGGATGGCGATCAACGGCATGCTGACCAAGCTGGCCACTGCCGACAAGCAAGGCGCGAAGTTCCAGGAGGCGCTCTCGGCCATGGGTATGTCCGCCGGTGGACTCAAGAAGGCCATTGCCACCGACGCTCAGGGCGCGCTGCTTAGTTTTTTGAAAGCCTTGGAGAAGGTACCGAACTCGGAGCGGACCGGCATGCTGGTTGATATGTTCGGTCTCGAATACGCCGACGACGTCGCCGTGCTGGCCGGGTCTGTTAAGACCTATACGGACGCACTCGCTGTCCTGCCGCGTGTCGAAGGCTCTATGGAGAACGAGTTCGCAGCTAGGGCGGCGACCACCGAGAACGAGCTGCAGCTTTTGAAGAATACAGTCTCCGAGCTAAGCATTAACCTTGGGTCGGCACTGCTCCCCGCGCTGCGGGAAATGTTCTCCACTCTTCGGCCCCTTGTGGTCGCAATGGCCGATTGGGCCGCAGAGAACCCAGCGCTGGTCTCCGCCATCGGCAAGGCCGCCGCCGTGCTCCTGACGTTCAAGGCTGCAAGTCTTGCGGCCAGAGCTGGCTACCACCTTCTCGGCGGCAGCCTCTGGTCCAGCATAGCCCGCTGGCGTTCCGTCAAGGCGTCCGTCCAGGGTGCGATGATGGCCATGCAGGCAGGGAACGTCGGCAAGTTCGCAGCAGTGACCGGCAGGCTGTCCGCAGCTTCCGGCTGGCTGGCTTCTCACATGGGAAGCATCGCGAGTCTCGGCGGCCCTCTCAAGGTTCCCCAGATTCGCCTGGCCGCCATCGCCGCCTCGGCAAAAGCCTCCGGCGCTGCCCTGTCTGGCTCTTTCTCCGCTGGCCTACTGTCGGCCCGGCAGGGTGCGCTGCGTTTCGGATCGTCTCTCCGACCGCTTCCCGCGATCGCCGGGAGGGGACTCGTTTCCGGGCTCAAGTCTTCCGCCCAGGCCGCGCTGTGGTGGGGGCGCGCCACGTTGCGCAGCCCCGTTGTTGCCGGGAAGGCTCTCTTTTCTTCTTTCCGCATGATCGGGCAGGCCGTTCTCTGGCTTGGCCGCGCCATGCTGCTCAGCCCCATAGGCTGGATCGGCATCGCCATTGCCGGGGCCGCGCTCCTGATCTGGAAGTTCTGGAAGCCCATCAAGGGATTTTTTGTAGGCATGTTCCAGGGCTTGTCCTCGGCGCTCAAGCCGGTCGGCGACGCCATGCGCACGGCCTTTGCTCCGGTCGCGTGGATCGTGAAGCCGGTCGCGGATGCGCTCGGCCAGGTCTGGTCTTGGGTGAAAGCTCTGCTGCAGCCGGTCGAAGATACCGGCGGAGCGGCGCAGTCGCTGGGGCAAAAGTTCGGAACGGCCATCGGCACCATTATACGGCTCGTTATCGGCCTCCCTCTTCGCCTGGCCATGCTGCCCCTGGAGTTTGTCAAGCTCGGCGCGCAGATTATCGGTGGACTGCTCGGCGGCCTCAAGCAAGGGTGGGAGAGCCTGAAATCGGGGCTTTCCGAGCTTGCAGGAAACGTCGTCGGCTCGTTCAAGAGCCTGCTTGGCATCCGGTCTCCCTCGCGCGTGTTTGCCGGTCTGGGTGGAATGCTCGGAGCCGGTCTTGCCGTGGGCATGAAGGGAAGCGCCGGAGAGGTGGCCCGCGCCGCTGGCGAGATGTCGAAGGCAGCTACTCCGAACCTTCCCACGGTTCCGCTCCAGGCTCTCGCCGGTCGGAACGCCGGGGGCGGAGCTGGCGCTGCCGTCGGAGCTGGCCGAGGAGGCATGAACGTCACCTTCGCGCCTGTCATTCATGTTGGACAGGGCGGTGGAGGTGTGCGCGAACAGGTGAAGGAGGCCATGAGCCTCAGCTTCGCCGAGTTTGAGCGCCTGATGTCCCGATACGAGCGGGATCACGCAAGGAGGTCTCCCGCATGAGTCTGTACGCCACCCTCGGGGAAACGGAACTGGAGGTAGTGTCGTGGATGGACGGGCTTGATATTCGCTATGGGTCCAGCTTTTCCGAGCATGCGCTTATCGGCAGAAAGCCAGCCATGCAGCATACCGGATGGAGCCCGGACGAACTGTCTTTCAGCGTCACGCTGCACTCGTCATGGTGCAACCCCGCAGACGAGGTTCGGGGCATGAAGGACCACATGGACGCCGCCACGCCCTTGGACTTCGTTCTTGGCAACGGCGAATATCGTGGTGTCTTTGTCATCGTCGACCTGTCCGTGACCTATCGCCAGACGAACGGGGCCGGGACAGTGATCTCGCTGGAGGCGTCTCTGCGCCTCCGGGAGTACGTCGGCGATCCGGCCAAGCCGAATCCCCCCGGAGTCTTTTCTCGCGGCATGTACGTTCCGCCGGTCACCGCGAGCACGGACGTTCTTTCCACGGTATCGGGGCAGGATGCGGCTCCCGCTCCGGAGGCGGCAAAGGCTGTCAGCCAGGCGGTTTCCTCGGCCTCCGAGGTCACCCAGGCCGCAGAACTCACCGCGAGCATGTCCGCCAGGCTTCTTTCCGAGGGAGAGTCGGCGCTACAAGCCGCCAGAGAGCTTTCCGACGATCTCCGGGCTATTGCGTCCAGGCTACCCATCGCGGCCTTTTCCGCGATATCCTCTCTTCCCGGAGCCTCTGACGTGATGGCGGCCTACAACTCCGCCAAAAGTGAGCTGGGCTTTGCTTCGGACGCCATACGCACCGTCGAGGGGGCCGTGAGTGCAGCGCGATCCGCGCGCAGGGCCGCCGAGGCGCTTGCGGATGTGCGACCAGCCCTGTCCGGCATCGCGGCAAAGGTCGCCATAAGGGGCGTACAGTTATGATTTTTCTGCAACACATCACGACAGACGGGGAACGCTGGGACATGATCTCCTGGCGGTATTACCGCGACGTGGCGTACATCGGCATGCTCATCGAGCAGAATCCGCATGCGCCGGTGTCGGACGCCTTGCCGTCCGGCATCAAGCTGCGCATCCCCGTCATTGAGTCCTCGGCCGACACGGAAGGGTTGCCCCCATGGAAAAGATGACCGTCCTCCAACCGTCTTTCCGTATCGTCTATTCCGGCCGCGACGTGACTGCGGACCTTTCCGCCTATGTGACCGAAGTGCGCTACACCGACCGGCTGACTGGACAGTCCGACGAGCTGGACGTCACCCTCGGCGACGATGATGGGCGCTGGCTGGGCGCGTGGTATCCCGACAAGGGTGCCGAGATGAGCCTTGAATACGGCTATGCGCACCAGCGCCTGGTTTCCGCCGGTGGCTTCGACGTCGACGAGGTCGAGATATCCGGGCCGCCATCCGTGGTCCGGATCAGGGCCTTGTCCACCGGCATCACTAGGCAGGTGCGGACCCGCAGGGGCAAGGCGTATGAGAATACGACCTTGAAGGCCATTGTCGCACAGGCGGCCAAGCGCATCGGAGCCAAGGTCAGCGGAGAGATTGACGAGATCGCCATTGACCGGGTTACGCAATACCAGGAAACGGATTGGGCCTTTGTGGTGCGGCTTTGCCGGGAGTATGGCTATACGGCCAAGCTCTGCGACAACAACCGCACCCTTGTGGCAGCTCGCGCTGGCAGCCTGGCCGAGCAGTCGCCGGTCAGAACTCTATATCCTTCCGATCTCACCTCCTGGCGTTATGCCGACAAGGTGACTGATGTGCCGTCGAAGACATCCGTCCGCTACCACAACCCGGACACGAAGGAAGTTGTCGAGCAGCAGGCGCAGGCCGGAGACGTTGCGTCCCAGGATACGGTAACGGCCCAGGATGAGAACAAGCAGCACGTCCGGGCGCGCAGCGCGGCACAGGCAAAGGCCATTGCCGAGGCCGAGCAGCAGCGCAGGGAGCAGGACAAGGTGGCCCTCAATGGGACGCTGCCGGGCGATCCTAAGATTGTGGCCGGTGCTATCATTGA
>JARFTV010000035.1:0-16189 GCA_029289325.1 Alphaproteobacteria bacterium | reverse complement strand
CATTGATATCCACGGCCTTCGGCGGCTGAACGGACTGTATCTCGTCACCCAGGCCACCCACTCCATAGGGCGCTCCGGCGGCTATGTGACCGAGTTCGAGGCCAAGCGCGTGAAGGAGGGAGGCGATGAATAGCACCTTCGGAGAAGCGGCGGCCACCCTCCAGTTCGGCATCGTTGTCGAGATCGCCGAGGCGACATGTAGGGCCAAGGTTCGCCTGCCCGCGCTGGACAACCTGATCACGCACTGGCTCCCGGTGTTGGTCCCCAAGACCTGCCGGGACAAGCATTATTTCATGCCCGACGTGGGCGAGCACGTGGCGCTGATGCTGGATTCTCGGGGTGAAGACGGCTGCATTCTTGGCGCGTTGTATTCCAGCGCGGACGTGACGCCGTGCTCCGGAGTGGAAAAGCATCACATCGCATTTGACGATGGAACCACCGTCGAGTATGACAGGGATAGTCATGTGCTTTCCGTCAATGCTGTCGGCCCGATAACGATAGAGGCTGCCGGGCCTGTCCTGGTCCGCACCCCGAAGGCCACCATAGATGCCCCAGAGACACGGGTCACCGGCCACTTGACTGTTGAAAAGGGTATGACCGTAACCGGGGGTGGAGGTGCCGCCGCTTCCATTACCGGCGATATTGAAGTACAAGGCGATATCCATGTCGACGGCTCTGTCGACGCATCCGGCACCATCCTCGACGCCTCCGGCAACTCGAATCATCATAGCCACTGACCTTAGTCAGCACACCTTTTGCCCCTGACTCGCATAGAGTCGGGGGCATGTTACCTAACTCTGCACACTGGCAGCCCGCATTGGGCCGGAACGGCTTTGTCGAAGGCATAGAAGACATTCGCCAATCCATCCGCATCATCCTGGAGACCCCCCAGGGGAGCGATCCGCTGCGTCCGGAGTTCGGCTCCAATATCTATCAATACATTGACCGGCCCATCGACCGCGCCCGCCCCCACCTGGTGCGCGAGGCTGTCCGCGCTATCCGGCGCTGGGAGCCTCGCGTCACCGTGGTGCGAGTCCAGGTGGAACAAGGGGACGGCCCCGCGCATGTTCTGATCCGGATCGAGTTCCGGCTCGCCGATGGCGCTCTGGCTTCTGCGGAGGTGCGCGCATGACCCTTCCTAAGGTTGTCCACGAGGATTCCCAGCTTGTTACATCCGAGCTGATAGCAGCCTATGAGGCCATGACGGGGAAGACGCTGTATCCCGCCCAGGTCGAGCGGCTGCTGATAGACCTGATCGCCTACAGGGAAACCCTGATGCGGGCGTCCATCAACGACGCGGCGAGGCAGAACCTGGTGCGCTTTTCCAGGGCTCCCATGCTGGACTACCTCGGAGACCTGGTTGGCGTGACCAGGCTGCAGCCTCAGGCCGCCCGGACGACCTTGCGCTTCTATTCGGAAGCGCCGGTGGCTTCCGGCGTGGTTATTCCCAGGGGGTTCCGCGTGAAGTCCGGGACCGGGGCCGTGTTCGCCACGCAAAGCGACGCCTTGATTCCTTCCGGGCAGAGTTCCGTGGAAGTGCTCGCGCTGTGCGACGAGCCCGGAGCGGGCGCAAACGGCTTATTGCCGGGGGCTGCCGGACGGCATACAGGTCGTGAACGTGACCTTCTCAAGCGGCGGTGCCGACATGGAAGGCGACGACCGGCTTCGCGAGAGGATCATTCTCGCGCCTGAACATTTTTCTGTTGCTGGTCCCACGCTGTCGTATCGCTATCACGCCATGAGCGCGAACCAGAGCGTGGTGGACGTCGCGGTGCTATCTCCCGAGCCCGGCCAGGTGGTTCTGTATCCGCTGGTTCAGGGGGGCCTGCCGTCAGAGGACGTACTGGCACAGGTTGCCGAGGCCGCAAGCGCGGACGATGTGCGTCCGCTGTGCGACACGGTTACCGCAGCCTCGCCCGTCCTGTACGAGTACGCTATCTCTGCGGAGATAACTCTCTACCATTCCGCCGATGCCGCAGACACGCTTGCGCGCGCCACAGCCGCAGCGCGGGCATGGGCGGATAAGGCAGCCGCGACCCTTGGAAGCGACATCGTCCGCAGCCAGATCATGGCGGCTCTTTCCGTTTCCGGCGTGTACCGCGTCCACCTTGCCTTGCCCCTTGAAGACGTTGACGTGCCTGAAAACGGCTGGGCCAGCTGCACCGGCGTGTCCGTCTCTGTGGCTGGAGGCGTGAATGGCTGATTCCGTCGTCCCTGGAGTGCTGGCCACGGATGAGCGCCTTGCGCCTATGGCCGAGCTGACGCAGCGTCTTTCGCTGTTGCCGGTCGACGGACTGCTTGTGGACCTGGTCGACCTGGTGTCCGCGCCGTTTCTTCCGCATCTGGCTGAGCAGTTTCACGTTCTGGGTCTGGAGGGCTGGTCCACCGGCCTCGCCGAAGCGGATCAGCGCGAGCTGGTGCGCAACGCGATTCGGCTGCACCGGAAGAAGGGAACGCCCTGGGCGGTCCGCACCGCCTTGGCGAGCATTGGCTATCCCGGCTCGGAACTCATTGAATACAAGACTTATCGCGAGGAGTGGGAATCCGCTGGGGGCCGCACTCTCGACGGCACGTGGACCGCTGACGGCTCCGTTGTGCTCTCTCCTCCTGCTGGCACGGTCCGCAGGTTGGCCATGCGCAGCTGGGCCGAGTACGCGATCCGCCTGAACCTCGCGGAAGGGACGTGGACCAGAGCGCAACAGCGTCTCGTCAAGGACATGGCCGCACAGTATGCGCCTGTTCGTTGTCATCTGCGGGCCTTGGTCACCGCCGTCGGATCGACCTTTGATTCTTCCATCACAATGCTTGCTCCGTCGCAGCGGCTGGCCATTCGCATGGTCCAGTGCCGCCGCTTCACCGTTCATAACTGGCAAACCCTCGACGGCTGCTGGGATGTGGGCGGCAACTATTCCGAACGCCTTCTGGACGGCAGCTGGGGGCTTCTCGGCACCGTTCGACTGACGGGGCTCCGGCCTGCTGGCGCTCCCTTGCGCAGTGGGTTCGGCGAATTTCGGATGCGCGGCCGTACGAGCCTGCCTGTGTCAGCGGCGGGCGGTGACCGCGCGCTTCCTGCCCGGCAGCTTTGGCAGCCGATGCCTCTGGACGGTCGACACAAGCTCGGCGGGCATAAGCTGGACGGGCTGTGGAAGGTGGATGGCTCGTGGAGCCTCGCCTATCCGACCCTGCTGACGATTGGGCAGCCGCGACTTGACGGGACGTGGCGTTTGGGCGTGGAGCCCGGTCTTCCGGGTGTGTGGTTTACTGCCGTCGCGACCGTCAGGCGTGGTGGCGCAACATATAGAGAGGTGCTCTGATGCCGACCGCAATTGCCGCAACGGCGGCGTATCGCAACAAGGTGGCCACCGCCGCCGCAACCGGGGACGCCTTGCCAAAGGCCGCATGGTTGGCCTTCGGTTCCGGCGACGCCCCGTATAGCCCGGACGTCGACACGGCCCTGCAGGCCGAGTTTCTCCGGGTGGCCACCTCCAACGAGGTGAGCGGCCCCAGCTTGACTGTCAGGGGTGTCCTGTCCGGCCAGGCGGCCGGGGAGAACATCGTGCGCGAGGTGGCTGTGATCGCGGCGGACGGAACTCTGATGGGACGACGCGTTGTCGCCCCCAAGGAGCTTGAGCCGGAAACCGAGATCGAGTTTGAAATTGTCTTTGAATACTAAAGGAGGACATGATGGCTACTGAAAATCCCACGTTGACTCCGGGGTCGCCCCCCGAGTTCAGCGAATCCCTGCCTGCCCTCACCGTGGAGAGCGTGGCGCACCCGGACACCTGGAATCCGATCCACCAGCGGCTGCTCGACAACACCGTTGCTCTGCGCGACGCGGTTGAGCTGACCGACGAGAACTTGGACGCCCTGGGTTCGCGCGTGGACGGTCTGGAGGAGACCAGCTCCGTCAGTGTGCAGCGCGCCGTTACCCTGGACTGGCTCTACCGCGACAACCGTATTGCCTTTGAGCTGTGGGCTCCCGGCTTCACCCTGATTGACGCCGTGGATACCGCCATCGTGCAGGGCATTTCCGGCGACGACAGCGTGGACGTTGCCAGCACGGCCCAGCTTCGGGCCGGAGAGTATTATGTCCTCGCCGACGAGGAAGGCTCGCTGCTGATCAAATGCACGGCCGTGCTCTCCGAGAACCGCATCCGCATTGAAACCAACCTTCCGCGCACTCTGGGAGCCGGTGTTCTGACCCGCTGCTCCATGGAAGAGGTCGGGGCCGCGTACGCCACGTGCGAGGTCGGTGACATCTGGCTGTCCAAGCCGATCAACATCGGAAACGACGCCGAGGGCGGGGCCGTCGTGATCCGGCGCTCCCTGAACTCCGGAGAGGCCAGACTCTACTTCCGCGACACATCCAATCCGGCGTGGACCGAGCGCGTCTGGTCTGTCCGCAGGCAGGGCGGGGATATTCCCGCAGGCTTTGCGGATTATGAATACATCCTGCCCATGCGTGGCGACGGCAGCCTGATGATCGTCACCGAGGGTGAAGCGATGCAGATTCGCCATATCGTGGCCCTGTCTGCGGCTACCGGTCTCGGCGGCTACGTCAATCCGGCCATGCGCCCCAACGCGCCCGCTATCAGCTCCCCGGCTGATGGCGCTGTCGGCATCTTCGAGCGGCCCACGTTGGCCATTGCCGGGTATTCGAGTCCTGGCGGAACGCCCCAGGCCGGTATCCAGTTTCAGGTCGCCGTTGCCGGGGCGCAGTTCGCCACCGTGCTGCACGACTCTGGAGAACAGCCTGCGGGCCTGTCGTATCAGATGCCCGCCGACGTGCTTGAAGTGTCCTCCAGCTACGAGCTGCGGGCGCGGGTGAAAGACTTGTCCGGCCTGTGGTCCGACTGGTCCGCCGTTTCGGGCTTCGCCACTGCCGCCAGTTTCGCCTATGTGGCCACGCCGACATTGGTGTCTCCCGCGAACAACGCCACGGACGTCGGTGAGACTCCCCTGCTGCAGACCGGCGCTTTCGCGGTCATCGACGGAAGTGACACCCATGCGGCCAGCCGCTGGAGGGTCCGCGCTTCGGGCGGAACATGGGCGGAGCCGTTGTGGGATTCCGGCGAGGACGCCGTGAACCTGCTCTCTCTGGCGTTGCCTGCGGGCATTCTGGAAGCCGGGTTGCGGGTCTACTACCTGCAGGTTCAGCACAAGGGCGAAACGCGCGGGTGGTCCGAGTGGTCGAGCGAGGTCAAGGTCACGACCAAGCAGGCGTTTGCATACGTCTCCGGCGTTGCGCTGATTACCCCTGGCGGCGATGGCGGCACGTGGGCCTATGTGGACGAGGACGGCAACACCGTCCCCGACCCCGGCGCGGCTCATTTCAGCACTCATCCCGTCTGGGGCGGCATGCAGGACGTGGTTGTCGACGGCCAGTACATGGTCAAGATTCCCAAGTTCTACATCCGCCGTGCGACGATCGGCTCTGGCGCGAACACCGGCAAGGAAGCCTGGTGGATCAGCGACCAGCCTGTTGACGGGTATGTCGTGCATCCGGCGTTCAAGGTCGGCGGCAGCGAAGTCGATCAGATTTACGTCGGCAAGTACCAGGCCAGCATGGACGGCTCCAAGCTCGGCTCCAAGCCCGGCGTGTTGCCCGCTGTCAGCCGGACGCTGACGCAGTTTCTGGCTGATGCCGCTGCCCGCAACGTCTCCGGCGTGTCCGGGTTCGGCCTCTGGAGCGTCTATCACTGGTCCGCGATTCAGTGGCTCTACCTGGTGGAAAACGCCACCATGGACAGCCAGTCCGAGACCGGGCAAGGGCGCGTCAGCGCGTCGAGCGCGGCCAATGTCGACGCCTCGGATGTGGCGCAGGCCACCTATCGCGGGATCGTCGGCCTCTGGGGCAACGTCTGGCAGTGGATGGACGGCCTGAAAACGATCTCCGGCGTGATCAACCTCTGGGATCGCGAAGGCAATCAGACATGGGTGAATACCGGCCAGACCCCGCCGAACATAAACAACAGCACGTATCCTGTGACGTTCATGGACGCCAGCGGAAGCGGCTACGACATGGACGACGTGTTTATCGGCAAGACCGGCCCCACCAGCAACTCCGGCGCGACTGCCCCGGACTATCAGTACTGGAACAATTCCGCCGGGTCCTTCCCGATCGTGGGCGGCAGCTGGAGCAACGGCGCGGATGCGGGGCTGTGGTGCGTCCACTGCCCCTACGCGGCGTCGAGCTCGTTCCCGCACGTCGGTGCGCGCCTGGCGAAGGTGTAATGTGTCTTGCAACGTGAGTCATGCAAGGGCGGGCGATAGCCCGCCCTCTTCCGGGTACGCCCAGCCGAGCCCGTACGCGACCCTCCTCGCGAAAATCGAAGAGGTGGAAGCCTACACACACACCGTGCTGCAGCAGTATCCGAAAATCGAGCGGTACGCCCTGTGCGCCGACATACGGGCGGCGCTGGCGAACATTCAGCGCCTCTCCATCGTCGCATGGAAGCGGTACCACAAGAAAACAACGCTGCAAGACCTCGACGTGGAGATCGAGGTTTTGAGGATGTGGATACGCAAATCGTTGCGCCTGAAATACATCACGCCGCGCCGCTATGAAATATGGGTGCGGCACGTAAACGAGATCGGCCGCATGGTCGGCGGATGGCTCAAGGCGGCAAGATGAATATTCAGGGCGGATGCCTGTCAACGCGAGTACTTCCCGATCGTGGGCGGCAACTGGAGCAACGGCGCGAATGCGGGGCTGTGGAACGTCAACTGCAACAACGCGGCGTCGAACTCGAACACGAACATCGGTGCGCGCCTGGCGAACGGCAACGGCCAGAAGCCCGTCGCTTACGGGCGGCGGGACAGTGCCTGTCCTTCGGGGCGTCCGTCCTGACCTGTCCGGTCAAAGATCAACAAACAGCAGCGGCAAGTAGCCGTGCGCGAAAGTGGCTGCTGGTAATCATACAAATGCCAATCACACACAGCGACCTATTCGCCAGAATCATCGACTTCGACAACCTGTGGAGCGCGTATCTGGCCACGCGAAAAGGCAAGCGGTACCGCCGTGAAGTGGCGGAGTTCAGTGTCAACCTGGAAGAGAACCTTATCAATATACATAACCATCTCGTATGGGGAAGCTGGGAGCCTGGAAGGCCCCGCAGTTTCACGGTTTTTGAACCCAAACGCCGGGATATTCAGGCTCCGCCATTTGCGGACAGAATTGTCCACCATGCCCTGGTCCGGGTGGTAGAGCCGCTGTTCGAGCGGCGGTTCATCTATCACAGCTATGCCTGCAGGACGGGCAAGGGCGCGCAGCGAGCCGTGTGGGCGTTGCAGCGCATGCTGCGTACGGCGCATAGGAACTGGCAAACTCCGTATGTCGTAAAGGCCGACATCAAGAGCTATTTCGCCAGTATTCGACATGATGTGCTGTTCACGGCCATTGAGCGGGTCGTCTCCTGTAAGGACACCCTTGACCTCTGGAAGAGGATCACCGCCGGGTATGGCCATGATGGCGTCGGCCTTCCGGTCGGCGCTTTGACGAGTCAGCTCGCCGCCAATGTCATGCTGGACCAGCTGGATCACGCCATGACGGATGGCGCGGGCGTCGGGCGGTATGTTCGGTATATGGACGACTTCATAATCGTTGCCCCCGACAAGGCTGCTGCATGGCGCGCCTTGAACGCCGCAGCGGATACGGTCGCCGGGCTCGGGCTGGCCTTAAACCCCAAAACCAAGATCATTCCGGCAAAGTGCGGAGTCGACTTCTGCGGCTATCGCACCTGGGCGACGCATATCCTGCCCCGCAAGAGAAACATGCGCAAGGCGCGCCGGATGTTCCGGAGGATGGTCAGGCAATACGCCGCCGGACAGATACCGCTTCAATATGTCCAGCAGCGAGTGGCCAGCTTTCTGGCATACACCAAGCATTGCTCGGCAGATCGCAGCGTGCGGTCCATTCTGGGCGATGCCGTATTTATCAAAGGAGAATGACGATGTTGATTGAAAACAATGTGCTGACTGTGGACGGCCACACCGAAGAGCTGCCGCGCCTGGCCACCCCCGGCGTTGTCCGTGTCTGGAAGGTTCCCACGGAATACCGCGAGAGCGGCTATTTCGTGTCCGTACAGGCTGCCGGAAAGCCGATGGAGCTTCCCGCCTGCGCGGCAAACGAAATGCAGTTTGTCGGCGAGGCGGAGCTGGCTCCGGCCGACGACGCGGCTCTGGACCAGGTGAAAAAGGAAAAGCTCTCGCAGGTGCTTGTCGCCAGCGACGCCGCTATGGCCGCGCTTTCCTCGCGCTATTCGGAGCATGAGAAGCTGAGCTGGCCGAAGCAGGAGCAGGAAGCCAAGGCGCTGCAGGCTGACCCCGAAGCCCCTGCTCCTCTGCTGAGAGGCATTGCCGCCACGCGTGGAATCACTCTCGAAGCGCTCCAGGCCAAGGTTCTGGCGAACGTGGGAGCCTCCGAGGCCGCTACGGCCTTCATCCTTGGCACCCAGCAGAAGTATGAAGACGAGATCGCCGCTGCTACCACGATTGAAGAGGTGCAGCAGGTCGTCCCGATCTTCGAGATGCCGGAGTAAACACATGGCTTCCAACGGTTGCGGACTCTTCGGAACATTGTCTAAGGTGTGGCGCGTCGTATCCGGCGGCGCGCCGCCTTTTGAGGCTTGCTGTGACGAGCATGACCTCGCCTATGAACAGATAGAAAACGGGGCGGATAGGAGGTGGGCTGACAAGCACTTCCTGCGCTGCATGGAGGCACATGGCCATCCGGCGTCAGGAAAGGTGTTTTTCGTGCTAATACGCTGTGGAGGCTGGCTTTCTTTCGTGCTGCGCAGGTTTCGCGACTGAGCGGCTTGGAAATCTCAAATAATTAGAGCGCGTCTCAAATAATTCGAACAAGAATCTCAAATAAAGTTTTCCGGCCTACCGAGGAGCAGATACTGCATCCTCTCGCCTCCTTCGCCAACAATCCCTGCCAATACGTGACCCGGAACATGGTGGTCACGCCGGAGGAGCGCGTCTTCGCCTGCTGCGGGTTCGGCGAC
Source organism: Alphaproteobacteria bacterium (assembly GCA_029289325.1). Classification (GTDB taxonomy): domain Bacteria; phylum Pseudomonadota; class Alphaproteobacteria; order Rhodobacterales; family Rhodobacteraceae; genus Tabrizicola. The sequence goes on along the minus strand of JARFTV010000035.1, from coordinate 7,181 downwards.
TCCTCCCCGCGCGGCCCGGCCGCGCTGGCCCTGGTGGGCGACCTTCGCACCTCCTCGTTTGCCGAGTGCCTGAACAGGGCCCAGGGAAGCCTGGTCTTCAACATAATGGCCGAATACGGCCCGGCGGCGCTCCTGGCGCTCGCCAGAAACCACGACGACTCGATCGAACTGCCCGAAGCCTTCGCCAGCAACTGCGACATCTGCGGCCACATCTCGGCCACGGCCCCCGTGCGCAAGGCTCTCTCCAGGGCGCTGCGCGCCCTGACGGCCAAAATACCCGACACCCCTGCGAGGACACGCGCCCCATGACATCTCCCCGCCCCCTGAACCTGAATCTGATGCTGACCTACCGCTGCAACTACCGCTGCCGCCACTGCATCGCGGACTGCGGCCCGGAGCGAAAGGAGACCGCCTCCCTCGACGCTTGCGCCGGATTCATCGACGCCTGCGTCGCCGCCGACGAGGTGGCCACGGTCGGGTACACCGGCGGCGAACCATTCCTGGTTCCCGAACTGCTCACCGACCTCATGCGGCATGTCCACGACCACCACGGCCTCCCGCAAGGGCTCGTGACCAACGCCTTCTGGGCCACCTCGCCCGGCGTTGCGCGCCGCCGCCTCTCCGAACTGAAGGACCTCGGGCTCTACATGCTTACCGTGAGCCTGGACGGCTTCCACGCGAACCATGGCCCGACCGGCTTCGTCCGCAACGCGGTCCAGGCGGGACTCGACCTTGGGCTTTTCGTCACCGTGAACACGGTCGTCACGCGAACCGGTAGCATCTCCAAGAAGGAAGCGCCCCGCATTCTCGGCCTGCCCGGCGAGGATTCCGGCGTGATCGTGCGCGAATTCGGCCCCATCCGTGTCGGCCGCGCAGCCCGGCTCCTGGCCGACGACGAATTCATCGAGACGGACTGCGAGGCATCCTTTGATGCCGCTTGCGGATTCGTGCAGACGACGCCTTCGCTCGCCCCCAGCGGCGACCTCTACGCGTGCTGCTGCTTCGGCGACGCCGAGCGCGGCCCCGAGGAGCGCATCGCCCATGTCGGGAACCTGCGCGACGCGGACGCGGGAACGCTTTTGCGTGCCATGCGGTCGGATCTTCTGCTGTGCATCCTGGCCGAGGCAGGACCGTTGGCCGTGTTGGCCGAACTTAAGAGAAGGGTCCCGGGGCTTCGTGCCCGCAACCGCTACTTCACCACCTGCGACGTATGCGTCGATCTCTTTCTCAACCCCGACGTCCGCCCGCATCTGGCCGCCCTTCTCGACGACTATTCGAACACCTCGAAACGGGCCTGTCATGGTTGAGACTGTCGGACTCTCTTTGTGTCTGACCCGGAACTGCAACGCGGCCTGTCGCCATTGCGGGGTCTTGGGCGCTCCCACGACCGGGGGAACCATGGGCGTGAAGGATGCCCGCGGCTACCTCGTCGAGGCGGCCGGGCTCGAAAGCCTTCGCAGCGTCTCGTTGACCGGGGGCGAGCCCATGCTTTTTCCCGACCTCGTGCGCGATACCCTGCACGCCTCTCACGAACTGGGGCTCGAAGCGGAACTGGTCAGCAACAGCTTCTTCGCAACCTCCGAGGCCGCGGCCATGAAGTGCTTGTCTCCCCTGGTCTCCCTCGGTCTCACCACCTATGTCACGAGCCTCGATCTTTTCCACGCGGAATTCGTACCCCCCGAGCGGGTGGGAAACGCCGTGCGCGCGGCCCTGGCCCTCGGACTCGGCGTGGTGCTCAAGATCCTCGACCGCGGCCCCGGAGCCATGCCCCCGGACGAAACGCGCCGGGTCATCGGAGAGGCCCTTGATTCCCCGAGGCTTCGTCAAGCGCGCGGCGCGCTTGTCCTCGCGGGCCGCGTGCGGTCGCGCGACCATGCGACGTCCCGCCCCGCAGCCGCCTGGCAAGGCGCCTGCGACAAAGTCCTGCGATATCCGGCCGTGACTCACGACGGCCTTTTCTACGCCTGTTGCAGCTTCGGCGAAGGGGCACGCCTCGTGGGCGACGCAACGCGCGAGCCCCTCCTGTCGCTTCTGCACGACATGCGCGGCGATCTGCTCCTCAACATCCTCTCCTGGCGCGGCCCCGCCGGAGTTCATGGAATGCTTGTCGAACGAGGACTTGCCGATCCCGGCCGCCTCTTCCTCGGACCGTGCGACCTGTGCACCTCCCTTTGGGAAGACCCCGATCTGCGCCCAGCCACAGCCTCTCTCGTGGCAGACCTCACGGGCAGCCTGCACACCCTCGCCTGAACCCTCCGCCGCCCTCGCGGCTCGCTTCCCCACCCCGGCGCGGCCGCACAAAGCAGTTGACCCCGAGCTTGTTACAATAATAACATGTTTGTGGCGACGATGCCGGACGCAGCCCTTTAGATTGAACGAGTGGTCATACGTTCACGCAAATACGGCTGCCGGACCACAAACGCGAGCGCGAAAAGAGATACACGCGAGTTAGCCATGAGCGACGCGCCCACGACCGCACCCGGCGGCATCCTCTTCGACCCCCAGGATCACGAGCTTTTGCGCATCGTCAACGACGTGCTCGCGCGCGGCCACGGTTCGTCCTGGAAACGGCTGCTGGCCCCCTACCTGCACCCGCACGGCATCAAGGAGCTCTCCGCCTCCAAGGGGCTGCGCATCGCCTACGCCGTCATCCATCTGCTCGGGTCGCTCGAACGCGGCAAGGCCGAAGACCGGCTCGCGGCGCTTCGTGGCCTTCGCGACGAGGTGCTCTCGGCCCCGGAAAGCGCCCTGCGCATCAACACCGCGCGCGTGCTCGTGCAGATCATGAAGGAACTCGTCCGCGCCAAGGGGCATTCGCGGCGGCAGCTCGAACTGGCCCACGATTTCCGTCGTGCCGTGACAGGCAAGCCCTTGGTCATCCGTGCCGAGCTCGCCAAGCACCATCTCCTCGAAATGCCCGAGGAGTGGAATCAGATGTGCTTCGACGACCATGTGCACGACGCCAACACCAAGGGCCGCAAATCGCCCACGCACCTGGTCATGGACGCCTGGATCAAGGGCATCCGCAAGCTCACGGTGGTGACCGACAACCACATTCAGCCCGATGCCGCCCAGGAACTGCTCGAAGCGGCCGTGATCATGAACATCTCGGCCAGGGTCGGAGTCGAATTCAGAGCGCGGCATCAAGGGCGCTTCGCAAAACTCCTGTGGACGCCGCGCGGCTTCACCGATTGCGACGAATTCCTGGATTTCCTGCGCAAGCCGGCCATGCGCGAATTCTGCGAGCAGGGTCGCCAGGTTTCGCTTTACCAGCAGCGCTATGTCTGGAGCGTGCTCGACAAGTACAACCGCGAGCTTCGCCTGCGCATCGGCCGCGAATACGGCGTGGACCTGCCCGAGTTGACGCACGAGGGCTTTGCCGCCCACGTGGGCGCGGGGCAGCCCTCCACCTACCACCTCGGCCACTTCATCGGGCAGCGCATCGACAAGGCACGGGGCGAGTCGGCCCGAGAAAGAGCCGACGCGGTCGGCCTGCCCGAGGAAGTTGATGCGGAATCCATCGTCGATCGCTGGCTGCAACCCTCTGCCAATCCGGACATCGAAAACACCTTCGCTCCCATTGAAAACGCCGAGGCGCCAGAACTCCTCTCGCTCACGGCCCGGGAATTGTGCGAGCGCATCGCGTCGCTGCACGTGAACAATTGGATCACCCTGGACCTCTCGGGGTTGACCGTGCAGGACGTGCTCTTCCTGCTCTACGACTGCCGGGGCGCTATAACCCACCTGGAAATTTTCAACCTGCGAACCCACGAACGCGGCGCGCAGGCCGATCTGGCCGCGATCCTGGAGTTGCAGGAGATCATAAACTCCGCCAACCCCGTGCGGTTCAAGAAGTTCGTGCGCCGAGCCATGGACGAACTCGAACAGGAGGACACGCCGCGCAGCCGCGAGGCGCACGCGCGCATGGCGGACATCCTGGACCAGATATCTATCTTCCTGGCTTTCTACCGCAGACGCACCCTCAGGGTGCGCATCGGCACGGACTCCACGGGGCAATCGGGCCGCCGTCACGGCATGGGGCTGGTGGTGACCGAGACGCTTCCCACGCGCGCCCGGCGGGCCTTGGGCCGTCGCGGCCACCAGTTGCGCAAGCCCCTGCCACTGTTTCTCGAAGTCACGCCCCAGACCGTCTGCACCCCGCGCCGGGCGACCGGCGCGGCCGGCGCCTTCCTGCGTCTGCTGCGAGGCGTCTTTCCCGGCTGCGGTCCGGGGCACGAGGCCAGGCGGAGTTGGATCAAGGGGGGATGCAGCCTCGCGCCGGACGGCAAGGGCAACGTCTTCACCCTGGGCGGCGTGCGCGCCCACCCTCCGGCCTCCCAGCTCGAGGCCGCGCCGGCGCGAAAGGGTCCCGGCTTCTCCTGGACCTACATGAACAGCCATCTGAAGAACGGGCTCAAGGTTCTGCTCGGGTTCATCCCGGCCGCCCTGACCTTCGCCCTGACAAAGGACTGGTGGGTGCTGGCCTGGCTTGGCCCCTTCATCTGGTTCGGCATCACCGGGCTTCGCAACATCATCCAGTCGGTGCTGGGCGGCGGCGGACTCTGGCGTTCGCCGCTCTTGCGCTGGAACAACTACGTGAGCTGGGACCGGCTGGCCGATTCGCTGCTCTTCACCGGCTTCTCCGTCCCGCTGCTCGACTATCTGGTCAAGACGCTCCTTCTGGAGCGGGGCTTCGGCGTGACCACAGCCACCGATCCGTTCACGCTCTATGCGGTCATGGGGCTGATCAACGGCCTGTATCTCTCGGGCCACAACCTCCTGCGCGGCCTGCCCCGCGCCGCCGTGTACGGCAACTTCTTCCGCAGCGTCCTCTCCATCCCGCTGGCCGTGCTCTTCAACGCCGTGGCCGGGAACATCCTCGGGGCCTACGGCGTGGCCGCCGTGAACGACGTCCTGCAGAAGTGGGCCGCGATCATCTCCAAGCTGGCCTCGGACTGCGTGGCGGGCGTCATCGAAGGCCTGGCCGACAGGGCCGCGAACATGGCCCTGCGCAGGCGCGATCTGCGCGAGAAGTTCCGCCAGGTCTACGAGACCTACGCCCTGTTGGAGGTCCTCTATCCCCAGGAGGACATGCTGGAGCTCCTCGAATCGCCCGAGACGATCATCGAGACGCTGTCCTACGAGCATCGCGACCTGGACAAGATCGTCATCGTCAACGCCCTGGACTTCATGCATTTCTGGATGTACCAGCCGCGCGCGAGGACGGTCATGCGCCAGATGCTCGCGGCCATGAGCCAGGACGAGCGCAAGGCCTTTCTGCTCTCGCAGTACGTGCTCAGGCGCGAGAAGGAGATCAGCCTGCTCCTGGTCAACGGCCTGCTCGGCAGACAGTTCAGCCGCGCCCTGGCCTTCTACCTGAACAACGCCCAGACGTATCTGGACGACATCCAGGCCCTGGCCTCCAAACCCTGATTGCGCCCGGGGCGCCGCGCCATCGCGCCCCACTTGGCGGCACGTTCCTTGCTTGGAAGATGCGCGCGGACGTTTCCGCGTCGGTCATCCGTCAGCCAGGGGAACACGAACATGTTCGACAAACAACAGATAGGCGCGGCCGTGGGACTCATCCTGAACGGCGACAAGAACGCGTGGGAACACGGGTATTTCGGTCTGATCCACGCCGAGGTCATGCGCGAGCACCAGGGCGACTACCCGGTCTTCGACTACGAATACAAGGACCGTCGCCTGCTTTACGCCCATGTCAACGACCATGTGCTCAAAAACCGGCCCGTGGACTATCTGGAGTTCGGCGTCGCCGGGGGCCAGAGCTTCCGCGACTGGCTTTCGCTGAACACCTGCCCGGAGTCCCGCTTCGTGGGCTTCGACAGCTTCGAGGGGCTGCCCGAGGATTGGCACGCCGGGAACCGCGGGAAGGGAGCCTTCTCGCAAAACGGCGCCATCCCGAACATCACGGACCCGCGCGGCAGTTTCGTCAAGGGCTGGTTCAACCAGACGCTCGAACCGTTCCTGGCCGGATTCACGCCCGAGCGCCAGCTCGTGCTGCACCTGGACGCGGACCTCTACAGTTCCACGCTCTACGTGCTCATGACGCTCAACCGCGTCATCAAGCGTGGCACGGTTATGATCTTCGACGACTTCCAGCCGCGCGACGATTTCGCCGCCTTCCACCACTGGGCCAAGGCCTGCGGCCGCAACTGGCGCATCCTGGCCGCGCGGCGCGACCACTACAAGCTGGCCGCGGTCGTCTGGTAGGCTGACGTCCACATTCATTCCATCCGACGCGCTGTCGATCGCAGCGCTTCGTTTCCAGGAGCGACCGCATACACGCCGCGCCTTGACTTGAACGGCGTTTCGGCCTATCGGCTGATCGTTTGACCAAACAAGGCCGAGGCGCGACTTCCTCTCGTAAGGGCTTCCCGCCACCCGGCCGTACGCGCGGAGGCCCAATGCTCACCTGGCTCATCTATCCCGTGTTCGGCGCGATCGCCGGCATCATCGCCGGTCTTCTGGGCGTTGGCGGCGGCATCGTCGTCGTGCCCGCGCTCGTCTATCTCTTCGCCCTGCAAGGGCTGCCGCCCGAGTACATCATGAAGATGGCGCTGGGCACCTCGCTGGCCGCCATCTGCTTCACCTCCATCTCCAGCTTCCGCGCCCACCACCGGCGCGGAGCCGTGATCTGGACGATCGTGGCGACCATCACCCCGGGCATCCTCATCGGCACCTTCGGCGGCACCTGGCTCGCGGCCGCGCTGTCCACCAACTTCCTCAAAGGCTTTTTCGCCATGTTTCTGTATTTCGTCTGCGCGCAGATGCTGCTCGACCTGAAGCCCGCGCCCACGCGCCAACTGCCGGGCAAGGCCGGGATGACCGGCGCGGGCGGGATCATCGGCGTGGTCTCGGCGCTGGTGGGCATCGGCGGCGGCACGCTCTCCGTGCCCTTCATGAGCTGGTGCAACGTGCCCCTGCACAAGGCCATCGGCACCTCGGCCGCCATCGGTTTTCCCATCGCTCTGGCCGGAACCGTCGGCTACATCGTCAACGGCCTCTCAGCGCCCGGACTGCCGGATTACGCCCTGGGCTTCATCTATCTGCCCGCCATGATCGGCATCGCGGCCGTGAGCGTGCTCACCGCTCCCTACGGCGCGAAACTTGCCCACGCCCTGCCGGTCAAGACGCTCAAGCGTTGCTTCGCGGTCTTTTTG
>JARFTV010000080.1:731-7289 GCA_029289325.1 Alphaproteobacteria bacterium | reverse complement strand
GGATATCCTGGCCCGTCAGCTCGGCCAGCCGGCGCGCGAAGCGTGGCGCGTTCAGCCGCGAGGTGACCGAGCGGCAGATCCGGATCTCGCGCTTGCGGTGACCCTGCAGCCGCGCGGCGGCCAGGATCGCGCGCAGATAGCTTCCGTTCGACCGCCGCCCGCGCCAGAGCCAGGAGAAATAGGCGGGCGAGAACTTGCCCTCCATCGCCGCCTCCAGGATCCGGTCCAGGACGCGCATCTCCTTCAGCGTGTCCTCGGTCCCCTCCCCGGTAAAGCGGGCGTGCAGCGACGTGACCCAGGGCCGCTGGAACAGCGCGGCATGCATCGCATCGGGCCGATGCAGCGGGTCATGGATCAGCCAGACGCGGTTCGCGCTTTCGGTCATGTCGGGGGCATAGCCATAGCGGCTGCGGAAATTGATCCGCCGCGCGGTGCGGTGCCGGTCGTCCCAGCCCGCCAGCGCCGGGTCAAGCGTCGCCCGCGGCGCGACCAGCACCAGCTCCGCCCCCGGCGCGGTGATCGAATAGGCCGCCGCCGCATAGCCCGCCGGCCCGGCGCCGTAAAAGATCACCCGGTCGAAATCCTCCAGGAACCCGTCATCCGCCAGCCGGTCGAAATAGGTGAACACCGCCGGGTCGCGCCACCAGGTCTCGCCATCGGCGAGGATGGTCAGCAACGACCAGCCCCGCGCCTTCGCGAGCTGATAGAATTCCGGCAGGTTGTCGGCCCGGTCCTGCACGGCACCGACATCCTCGAAAGTCACCAGAAGAATGGGCCGTTCCTCGGCAAAGAAGGCGTAATGCTTGTCACCCAAAGGCAGAAAGTCGCCGTCACCCTCGGCAATCACAAGCATTTCGCGCTGCCAATCCGGAGGCGCGTCGAGATCAGACATGGCATACTGCTTTCACGAGGCAATCTGGAACAACTTTCCCGGAAGAATGCGACGAAAATCAAGCCGTCACAAGGCGTTGACTGGTCAATCGCTCGTGTGCCGGGCAAACAACCAGACCGGACTGTTTCCCTCGCGGCAGGTGTGGCAACCCAAGCGAAACGGTTAATCCGTTTTAATCAACCCTTGGTAGAAATTGCTCGCGTCCAGGGCTTCCAAACCGTTTCGGCCTCACTCCGGGGCAGGATTCGGCTGGATGGCGTCATCAGCAACCGGCCGTAGAGCGCGCGCCAGACGTCCTCGCCCATCAGTTCCGCAAACCGCGCCTTGCGCCAGGCCAACGCGGCCTCGTGCAAGGGCCCCAGCACCGGGTCGGCCCGCAGCGCCTCGCGCAGCGGGCGGCTGTCCAGGTCCAGGATGGTCCGGTCCTCCACCGCGTCGAAATTGCGTTCGACCCAGTAATCCATCCCCAGTCGGCCATCGACATTCTGCGCGCGGCCCCGCTCGGCCTTGATGAGATAGCTCTCCACCGCCCCAAGCGCATAATGGTTCAGCTGCACCAGCCGGTGATGGTCCTGGCCCAGGGTGCTGAAGATCCGGCCGCGGTGGTACAGGTCCGGCAACTCCTGCCCCGAGCCGTCGAACCAGCGCGGCCGCGCCTGCGGCTCCGGGCTGCGGGGCCGGTGGACCCCCAGCTTCCGATAGGCCCCGTCGTTGCGATAGAGCGTCTTGAACATCATCGCCCGCCAGGGCCAGTGCAGCACCGACGGAGCGGCCCGGGTGAAGGTCTCGGTCACCGGCCGGTCCTCGTGCCGCACCACGCCCGCATTGCCGAACAGCCGCCAGGTCAGCGGGATCGCCGTCGCCTCGGGCAGCGCCGCCAGCAGCGCCGGGATCGTCCGGTCGCCGACATGGACATTGACGAACTCGTCGATATCAAGATGCAGGATCCAGTCCGCGCCCCGGATCAACGGATGCCGGTCCGCCCGCTTCAGCGCCGCCCATTGCGGCCCCTCGGGATGCGGCCCCGGATTCGGCTCGTGCACCAGCCAGCCCAGCTCGGCCAGCCGGTCCAGCATCGCCTCGGTCCCGTCGTCGCAGTCGTTGGAGAAGACCAGAAAATCCGTCACCCCGCAGGCGCGGTGGTGGGCAAGCCACTCCAGCAGGAATGCGCCCTCGTTCTTGACGCAAAGGACGGCCGTGATCTTCACCCCGCCCGCCCTTTCATCTTTGCCCAAATATCCCCGCCGGAGGCATCCGACCTCTCCACCCCGTGCCACGCCCGGAAGGCCTAGCACGGGGCCGGGATCAGAAGAAGGCCTGGATCCCGGTGATCGCCCGGCCCAGGATCAGCGCATGGACGTCATGCGTGCCCTCATAGGTGTTCACCGTCTCCAGGTTGACCATGTGGCGGATAACCTGGAAATCTTCCGAGATCCCGTTGCCGCCATGCATGTCCCGTGCCCAGCGGGCCGCCTCCAGCGCCTTGCCGCAGTTGTTGCGCTTGACGATGCTGATCATCTCCGGCGCCGCATTGGCCTCGTCCAGCAGCCGCCCCACGCGCAAGGACGCCTGCAGCCCCAGCGAAATCTCAGTCATCATGTTGGCCAGCTTCAGCTGGTACAGCTGCGTCCCCGCGATCGGCTTGCCGAACTGCTTGCGGTCCAGCCCATACTGCCGCGCCGCATGCATGCAGAACTCGGCCGCGCCCATGACGCCCCAGCTGATCCCGTACCGCGCCCGGTTGAGGCAACCGAACGGCCCCTTCAGCCCCTCGACATGCGGCAGAAGCGCGTCCTCGCCGACCTCAACGTCCTTCATCACGATCTCGCCCGTGACGCTGGCCCGCAGGCTGAGCTTGCCGCCCACCTTCGGCGCCGACAGGCCCTTCATCCCCTTCTCCAGGACAAAGCCCTTGATCTTGCCGCCATGCGCCTCGGACTTGGCCCAGACCACGAAGACATCCGCGATCGGCGCGTTCGAGATCCACATCTTCGACCCGTTCAGCACATAGCCGTTCGCGGTCTTCTTCGCCGTGGTCTTCATCCCCGCCGGGTCCGAGCCCGCATCGGGTTCCGTCAGCCCGAAACAGCCGATGAACTCGCCACTGGCCAGCTTCGGCAGATATTTCTGCCGCTGCGCCTCGGTGCCATAGGCATAGATCGGATACATCACCAGGCTCGACTGCACCGACATCATGCTGCGATAGCCCGAATCGACCCGCTCCACCTCGCGCGCCACCAGGCCGTAGGCGACATAGGACGCGCCCAGCCCGCCGTATTCCTCGGGCACCGTCACGCCCAAAAGTCCCATCTCGCCCATCTCGCGGAAGATCGACGGATCGGTCGCCTCCTCCCGATAGGCCGCCACCACGCGCGGCTGCAGCTTTTCCTGCGCATAGGCCCGCGCCGCGTCGCGCAGCATCCGCTCCTCTTCCGTCAGCTGGTCGTTCAGCCGGAACGGGTCTTCCCAGTCGAACCGCCCCAGGTCCGGGGCATCCTTGGCTTTCAGTTTCGGTGCGTCGAGCATCTCAGGCCTCCATTCACTGCCTGCAGTATTGCACGAAAGGGCAGGGGCCTGCTATCGACTCCCTTGCACGGGTTCATGAGGGAAACTCATAATGCTCCCCCGCCGCTACCTGCCGCCGATCCCGGCGCTCATGGCGCTCGAGGCGGTCGACCGCCTCGGCACCGCCTCCGGTGCGGCCAAGGAACTCAGCCTCACGCAGGGCGCGATCAGCCGCGCGCTGCAATCGCTCGAACAGCTGCTCGGCGTACCCCTCCTGATCCGCGAACGCCAGCGCCTGCGCCTTACACCCGCCGGGCAGGATTATGTGGCCGAGGTCAGGAAGGCCCTGCATCTCCTCGCCTCCGCCTCGATCACGCTCCGCGCCAACCCGACCGGAGGCAGCCTCAACCTCGCCATCCTGCCCGCCTTCGGGATGCACTGGCTCGCCCCGCGGCTGGCCCGCTTTGCCCAGACCCACCCCGAGGTCACGGTGAACCTTTCCACGCGCCTCAAACCCTTCGACTTCGCCACCACCCAGTTCGACGCCGCCATCCACTACGGCCGGCAGGATTGGCCGGGCGTCCATTACCTGAAACTCATGGACGAAGAGGTCCTCGCCGTCGCCGCCCCCGGCGTCCCGCCCCTGACAAAGGCGGTGGACATCCTCGCCCAGCCGCTCCTGCAACTCGACTCCCGGCCCGGTGACTGGGGCCGCTGGCTCGCCCACCACGGGCACCCCGGCCTCCGGCCCGCGGGCATGATGTTCGACCAGTTCGCCACGCTGACGCAGGGCGCGATCCACGGCATGGGGCTCGCGCTGATCCCCACCTTCCTGATCCAGCGCGAACTGGCCGAGGGCCGCCTCGTCCCCGTCTTCGGCCCCCCGGTCCGCGCGCTTGGTTCCTACTACCTCGTCTGGCCCGACATCCCGCGCCCGGAGCGCGCGCCGCTGCGCTCCTTCCGCACCTGGCTCGCCGCCGAAACGGCTTGACCCATCTCGCCCGCCCCGACAACCTGCCCCAAAGCCCGGAGGACCAAGTGACCGCCATTCCACAGGATATCGACGCTGTCGAAAACCTTCTGGCCGGGCAGGGCTATGTCGCCTCCCGGGCACTGGCGACCGTGGTGTTCCTCTCCCTGAAACTCGGCCGCCCGCTTTTCCTTGAAGGCGAGGCCGGGGTCGGCAAGACGGAAATCGCCAAGACGCTCGCCGCAGCCCTGGGCCGCCGCCTGATCCGGCTGCAATGCTACGAAGGGCTCGATGCGGCCTCCGCCGTCGCCGAATGGAATTTCGCCGCGCAGATGATCGCCATCCGCACCGCCGAAGGCGCGTCCGACCGCGACCAGCTCAAGGCCGAGCTTTTCACCGAGGACTACCTGATCGAGCGCCCGCTCCTCGCCGCGATGCGCCCGCAACCCGGCGGCGCGCCGGTCCTCCTCATCGACGAGCTTGACCGCACCGACGAACCCTTCGAGGCGTTCCTCCTCGAAGCCCTCTCCGACTTCCAGGTCACCATCCCCGAACTCGGCACCATCAAGGCCCCCGAACCGCCCATAGTGATCCTGACCTCGAACCGCACGCGTGAGGTGCACGACGCCCTGAAACGCCGCTGTCTCTACCACTGGGTCGACTATCCCAGCTTCGACCGCGAGCTTGCCATCCTCCAGGCCCGCGTCCCCGAAGCGCAGGCCGCCCTCTCCCGCGAGGTCGTGGCCTTCGTCCAGCGCCTGCGGCACGAGGACCTGTTCAAGAAACCCGGCGTGGCCGAGGCGATCGACTGGGCCAAATGCCTCCTCGCCCTCGACGTGATCTCCCTCAGCCCCGAAGTCATCGCCGACACGCTCGGCGCGATCCTGAAATACCAGGACGACATCGCCCGCCTGCAAGGCTCCGAGGCCAAGCGTCTCCTCGACGACGTCAGACGTGAACTTGCCCCGGCATGACCTCCCGCCCGCCCTTTCATCTTTGCCCAAATATCCCACGGGGGGGCCGGGGGGTGTGAAACCCCCCGGGGCTTGTCATGCCGACCTACGCTGACCTTCCGCTCCCCGAAAACGGCAAGCTGGCCGAGAACCTCGCCCATTTCGCCCGCGCCTTGCGCAAGGCCGGCCTTCCCGTCGGCCCCGGCCGCACCCTCGACGCCATCCGCGCGGTGAACGCCGCCGGCTTCGCCCGCAAGGACGACTTCTTCCACACCCTGCAAGCCGTCTTCGTCTCCCGCCCCGAGGAACGCGCCACCTTCGCCCAGGTCTTCCGCCTGTTCTGGCGCGACCCGCGCTACATGGAGCACATGATGTCCCTCATGCTGCCCCAGATCCGCGGGGTGGCCGAGGACCGCGCCGCCCAGGCGGCCGAGAAACGCGCGGCCGAGGCGTTGCTGGACGGCCAGCTTCCCCCGATGCCCGAAACCGGCGAGGCCCCGGAACAGATCGAGATCGACGCCTCCGCCACCATGTCGGCCGAGGAACGGCTGAAGACGCTCGACTTCGAACAGATGTCGGCCGACGAAATCGCCCAGGCGAAACAGATGCTCGCCCGGCTCTCGCTCCCCGTCCGCCCCCTCGTCAGCCGCCGCGCCCAGCCCAGCCCCACCGGCCACCGCGTCGACGCCCGCCGCACCCTGCGCGAGGCGCTGCGGCATGGCGGGGAGATCACCACGCTCGCCCTGAAGGCCCCGGTCACGCGCTGGCCGAACCTTGTCGTCCTCTGCGACATCTCCGGCTCGATGTCGGATTATTCCCGCATGGTCCTGCACTTCGTCCACGCGGTCGCCAACCGGAAGGGGCAGGGCTGGGCCAAGGTCCATGCCTTCACCTTCGGCACGCGCCTCACCAACATCACCCGCCACCTGCGCGCCCGCGACGTGGACGCCGCGCTGAAGGCCGCCGGGGCCGAGGCGCAGGACTGGTCCGGCGGCACCCGGATCGGCCAGTCGCTCCACGCCTTCAACCGCGACTGGTCGCGGCGGGTGCTGGGGCAGGGGGCGGTGGTCCTCCTCATCACCGACGGGCTGGACCGCGACGACGCGGGCGTGCTGGCCAAGGAGATCGAGCGCCTCCACCTCTCCTGCCGCCGCCTGATCTGGCTGAACCCGCTCCTCCGCTGGACGGGCTTTGCCCCAAGGGCCCAAGGCATCCGCGCCATGCTGCCCCATGTCGAC
>JARFTV010000080.1:0-721 GCA_029289325.1 Alphaproteobacteria bacterium | reverse complement strand
GCGAGGCGATCTCCGACCCCGGCGACGGCGGCGAGAAGGCAAGGCTCCTGGCCCTCCTCCGCGACCCGTTGCCGCCAAGTGCCGGTTATGCCTTGGCAAACGGGTGATATCGCATATCACGGCCGCAATGCCTTTGTTACGGGTGCCGGGCAAAGGGAACCGGGGGCGAATCGTCCGCGTTTCCCGCATAGCCCATCAGGATAAGGACTCTGGAATATGAGAAAGCTTCTGATCTCCACCACGGCGCTTTCGGTCGCCATCAGCCCGATGGGCACGCTGCCCGCCTATGCGCAGGTGCTCAACGCGGACGGCTCGATCACCGGTCCTGATGGCTCGGTGATCTGCGCGCCGACCGCCGATGTCGCCTGCGATTTCGACGCCATCGTCCTCCAGCTCCAGGCCGAAGCCGAAGCCGCCGCCGCCGAGGCTGCGGCCCTTGAAGCCGCCGCCGCCGAAGCCGCCGCCGCCGAGGCCGCCGCCCGGGCCGAGGCCGAGGCCGCCGCCCAGGCCGAAGCCGATGCACGCGCCGCCGCCGAAGCCGCGGCCCAGGCCCAGGCCGAGGCCGAAGCCCAGGCCGCCGCCGATGCCGCTGCCGAAGCTGCCGCTCAGGCGGCCGCCGAAGCCGAAGCCGCCGCCCAGGCGGAAGCGGAAGCCGCGGCCCAGGCCCAGGCCGAAGCCGAGGCCGCCGCCGAGGCGCAGGCCGAGGCGGGAGCTGCCGCCG
>JARFTV010000034.1:16583-43448 GCA_029289325.1 Alphaproteobacteria bacterium | reverse complement strand
CGACCTCATGCACGAGGGCAAGTCCATCCGCGCCGTGGTGGTGTTCTGATCGCCAGAGGGCGTGCCGCAAAAACCGTGGCGCGGCCATACTTTAGGTTGAGAAGCCGGGGGCGGAGGTTGACCCAGGGAAGAAGCGGCAACCTAATGAAACAAGGATAATCGAGGCGGCAAACCAATGCCGCCCCTCGCGAAGACCGGGCCCGACCGCGGAGGCTCCGGACGGTCCCGGTTTCCCGTTTTCAATCACTCGGCCGGCCACGGCCAACGGAGGAGGCACCATGAAGACCATCGGCTCACTGTCTCTCACCCTGCTGTTGGGGATGACCTTGTCGGCATCCGCCAATGACAGCGTGACCGAGGCGATCGACAATTCCAAGCAATGGGCGATCCAGACCGGCGACTATGCCAATACCCGCTATTCCGAGCTGGACCAGATCAACAAGGACAATGTGAAGGACCTCCGCGTCGCCTGGACCTTCTCGACCGGGGTGCTGCGCGGGCATGAGGGTTCACCCTTGGTGATCGGCGACATCATGTATGTCCACACGCCCTTCCCCAACATCGTCTACGCGCTGGACCTCGCCAATGATGGCCGGATCCTTTGGCGCTATGAGCCGAAGCAGAACCCGGACGTCATCGCGGTGATGTGCTGCGACACGGTCTTTCGGGGGCTGGCCTATGCCGACGGCAAGGTCTTCCTGCACCAGGCCGACACGACGCTGGTGGCGCTGGACGCCAAGACCGGCGAGGTGAAATGGTCCGTGGTCAATGGCGACCCGACCAAGGGTGAGACCAACACCGCCACCGTACTTCCGGTGAAGGACAAGCTGATCGTCGGCATCTCGGGTGGCGAATTCGGCGTGCAGGGTCATGTCACCGCCTACAGCATCGAGACGGGCGAGCAGCTTTGGCGCGCCTATTCCGTCGGGCCGGACGACCAGCTTCTGGTCGACCCGGAAGCGACCACGGAACTGGGCAAGCCGATCGGCAAGGACAGCTCGATCAACACCTGGGAGGGCGACCAGTGGCAGATTGGCGGCGGGACGACCTGGGGCTGGTATGCCTATGACCCGGACCTGAACCTGTTCTACTACGGGACCGGCAATCCCTCGACCTGGAACCCGGCGCAGCGGCCCGGCGACAACAAGTGGTCGATGACCATTTTCGCCCGCGATCCGGATACCGGCATGGCCAAGTGGGTCTACCAGATGACCCCGCATGACGAATGGGACTTCGACGGGGTCAACGAGATGATCCTGACCGACCAGGAGGTCGACGGCCAGCAGCGCAAGCTCCTGACCCACTTCGACCGCAACGGCATCGCCTATACGCTTGACCGCGAGTCGGGTGAGCTTCTGGTAGCCGAGAAATATGACCCGGCGGTGAACTGGACCACGGGCGTCGACATGGACCCGGCCTCGGAAACCTATGGCCGGCCGACGGTGGTGGCCGAATACTCGACCGAACAGAACGGCGAGGATACCAACACCACCGGTGTCTGCCCGGCGGCGCTTGGCACCAAGGACCAGCAGCCGGCGGCCTTCAGCCCCAAGACCAACCTGTTCTACGTGCCGACGAACCACGTCTGCATGGATTACGAGCCGTTTCGCGTAAGCTACGCGGCAGGCCAGCCCTATGTCGGCGCGACCCTGTCGATGTATCCCGCGCCCGGCAGCCATGGCGGCATGGGCAACTTCATCGCCTGGGACAACATCAAGGGCGAGATCAAGTGGTCCTTGCCCGAGCAGTTCTCGGTCTGGTCGGGGGCGCTGGCCACGGCGGGGGACATCGTCTTCTACGGCACGCTTGAGGGTTATCTGAAGGCGATCGACGCCGAGACCGGGGATGAGCTTTACCGCTTCAAGACCCCCTCGGGGATCATCGGTAACGTGATGACCTACGAACAGGGCGGCAAGCAGTACATCGGCGTCCTTTCCGGTGTCGGCGGCTGGGCCGGGATCGGTCTTGCGGCCGGTCTGACCAACCCGACCGAAGGGCTTGGCGCGGTTGGCGGCTATGCGGCCCTGTCGGAATACACCGCGCTTGGCGGCCAGCTGACCGTCTTCGAACTGCCTGACTGACGGGGCTCTTGCCCCCAAGGCGGCCGCCATGTCCCGACCGGGCATGGCGGCCGTGCCGACGCAGGATTTCCCCAAAGGAGCAGCTCCAGATGCCGACGACCACTTTCCGCGCCCTTGGCCTGGTCGCGCTGACCACCCTGCCGCTGCAGGCGCAGGAGACCGACCCGAACCTTGTGGCCGACCGTCAGGAGGACGGGCGCTGGGTGACGGCCGAGGATATCCCGACCTTCAAGATCGAAGATGATGGCACGGTGGACTGGGCCACCTTCTCGGGCTTCCGGCGCTATCACGCGGAATGCCACGTCTGCCACGGGCCGGATGGCGAGGGCTCGACCTACGCACCGGCGCTGAAACGGTCCGCGCTGACGATGGACTATTACGACTTCCTGGCCGTGGTGGCGGCAGGACGGCAGAAGGTGGGGGCGTCCGACAATTCGGTGATGCCGGCCTTCGGCAACAATCCCAACGTCATGTGCTATGTCGAGGACATCTACACCTATCTCAAGGCGCGGGGAGCGGAGGTGGTTCCGCGCGGACGTCCGGCGAAGCGGGCCGACAAACCCCCCGAAATTGCCGAGCAGGAAGCCGCCTGCATGGGGGGCTAGGATGCGCCCCCTGGCCTTCGCGCTGGCCCTTCTTCTGCCGCTGGCAGCCGGGGCGCAGACGGCGGACCTCGTCTCGCCCAATGCGTTTCGGGTCTGCGCCGACCCGGCGAACCTGCCGCTGTCCGGCAAGGACAAGCCGGGGTTCGAGAACGAGATCGCCGCTCTCCTTGGGCAGGAGCTTGGCCGTCCGCTGGAGGTGACGTGGTTCCCGATGGGTCCGGGCTTTATCCGCAGGACCTTGCGGGCGGGGCTTTGCGATGTGGTGATCGGCTATGCACAGGGCGACGAGCTGGTGCAGAACACCAACCACTATTACACTTCGGTTTATGTGCTGGTCACCCGCAGCGACGACCCGCTTGCCACGGTAGAGACCCTTTCGGACCCCGCGCTGCAGGGCCACCGGATCGGCGTCGTCGCCGGAACGCCCCCGGCCTCGCATCTGGCGCATAACGGGCTGATCGGTCTGGCCAAGCCCTATCCGCTGATTGTCGATCGCCGCGTGCTGGACCCGGCGGGCGAGATGCTCGCCGATCTGGAAGCGGGCAAGATTGACGGGGCGCTGCTATGGGGGCCGATCGGCGGGCCGCTGGCCAAGGGCAATCCCGCGTTGAAGGTGATCCCGCTTTTGCGCGAGACGGCCAGCCCAAGGCTGTTCTACCGGATCACCATGGGTGTGCGGCCCAGTGACCAGGACTGGAAACGCGAGCTGAACTCGCTGATCCGGCGAAATCAGGACCGGATCGACGCCATTCTGACCGAGGCCGGGGTGCCCTTGGTCGATGACTTGGGGACCGCGTTGAAGGAGGTTCCGTGAGACTGGCGCTTGCCCTTGCGCTTCTGGCCTCCGCCGCCTTGGCCGAAGCCCCTCCCGAGCCCGACGGGTATCGTGGGCCGTCCTATGCCGCTCCGGTCCCCGAGACGCTGGCAGGAGCTACGGTGGTGGATACGGCGACGGCCGCCCGGCTGCACCGGGAGGGCAGGGCGGTCTTCATCGACGTGATGCCCCGGGATGTGCGGCCCCCCGAGCTGCCGGCAGGGACGATATGGCGCGACAAGCCGCGCCAAAGCATCCCCGACGCGATCTGGTTGCCGAACACCGGGTTCCAGTCCCTGTCGCCCGAGGAAGAAGTCTATCTCCGTACCGGGCTGGAGCACGCGACCAGGGGCAACAAGGACCAGCCCGTCGTCATCTTCTGCCGCGCGGACTGCTGGATGTCCTGGAATGTCGCCAGACGGGCGGTCGCGATGGGTTATACGCAGGTGATCTGGTACCCCGACGGGCCCGAGGGCTGGGTGACGCAACCCGACAGCCTCCCACTTGAGCGGGTGGAGCCGTTCGAGTGAGCAAGTCACTCGCGAAAGATCAGATTGCGCAGCAGATAGCTGAAGCCGCGTCGCCAGCTTTCATCCGTGTTGCCGCGAATGTCCACGGTCCCTGCCCGCAGCGTTCTGCCCGTTTCGGCGTCGCGCAGGTTGAGTTCCAAGCTGATGATCAGGTTCGAGATCTTCCGCACCTCGCCCGTCAGCGCATAGTCCGCGCCCAGCTCCTGCGCCATGGCGGTGTCGCAGCTGTTGCAGTCGGACGGGTTGGCGACGGTCTTCAGCCGCTCGGCGACGGGATCCAGCGGCACCAGGGTGAAGCCCCGGCCGACGATATCCTCGGCCACGTAGGCGCCGGCCATCTCGGTCCGCGCCGTCTCATCCGCCCGGATGCCGTTTATCGCACCTTCGGTGGACATGTCGACGAACTCGACCCCGAAGAATGCAACCCGGCCCGGTTGGGGAAGGTCCTGCGCAACGGCGGGAACCGTGAAGAGAAGAAGGGCGAGGATGCGTTTCACCGACTCAGGATGCGCCGGGCTCCTGGCTGCCGCAATCGGTCGGAAGGATGAGATCCGGCGGCTGCACCTCAACCTTTTGGCTGAGTTGACCCTTTGCGCGGCCCTGTGGCCCAATCAACCGGGAGGTGACACATGCGGATCGCTGCGACGCTTGGCCTGATCGGGCTGCTGGCACCGGCCCCGCTTGGGGCCGAGACGGTGATCCGTTCCGCGGTCCTGCGGGTCGATGTGGCGGGCCTGCCACCGATCTCGCGCCTGGACCTGCCGCCCGATGACCTGGGCCTTGCGGGCGCGCGGCTTGGGACCATGGACAATGCCACGACCGGCGGCTTCCTGGGCCAGACTTTCGAGACCGCCGAACTGACCGCCACGCCCGAGACTGCGGCCGCCACGCTGGACAAGGCCATGGCGGATGGCGCGGGCTTCGTGGTCGTGATCGCAGACGATGCCATGACACTGGTGCTGGCCGATGCGGCGCGCGACCGGGCGCTGATCCTGAACGCCGGGGCGCGGGGTGATGCCCTGCGCGGCACGGAGTGTCGGGCGAACATCGTGCATGTCGCGCCCAGCCATGCGATGCTCGCCGATGCTTTGGCGCAATTCCTCGCCTGGAAGAAATGGGACGAGTGGTTCCTGATCTCGGGCAGCCATCCGGCCGACCTGGACCTCGCGCAGGCCTACCGCGCCTCGGCCACCAAGTTCGGTGCGAAGATCGTCGAGGATCGCGTCTTCGAGGACACCGGCGGTGCGCGGCGCACCGATACAGGCCATGTCCAGATCCAGAAGCAGATGCCGGTTTTCACCCAAGGCGCCGCGCGGCACGACATCCTGATCGCCGCCGACGAGGCCGGGATCTTCGCCGAGTACCTCCCCTATCAATCCTGGGAGGCGCGGCCCGTCGCGGGCTCGGCCGGGCTGGTTCCCCGAAGCTGGCACCCCGCGCTCGAGGCCTGGGGCGCGACCCAGTTCCAGAACCGGTTCGAAGCGATGGCTGGCCGCCCGATGCGGGACGAGGATTACCAGGCCTGGCTTGCGGTCCGCATCATCGGCGAGGCCGCGACCCGCACCGGATCGGCCGATCCGGCGGTCTTGCGTGACCATATCCTGTCGCCCGGGTTCGAGGTTGCGGGCTTCAAGGGCCAGAAGCTGACGATCCGCGACTGGGACCACCAGCTGCGCCAGCCGATCCTCTTGACCACCGGGTCTCTGACCGCCTCGGTCTCGCCGCAGGACGCCTTTCTGCATCAGGTCTCGCAGCTCGACACGCTGGGCAAGGATCGCCCTGAAACCGAATGTTCCTTCCCATGAGGTCCACCATGCGTCTTGCCCTCCTGTCGTTTCTCCTCCTTGCCCAGCCGGCGCTGGCCAACAAGGTCTTCGTCAGCAACGAGAAGGGAAACGACATCACCGTGCTTGACAGCGAGACCCTGGAGGTCATCGCCACCTTCCCCGCCGGAAACCGCCCCCGAGGCATTACCATCTCGCCCGACGGGAAAGAGCTTTACGTCTGCGCCTCGGACGACGACACGGTCCGCGTCTTTGACACCGAGACCTATCAGGAGACCCACACCCTCCCCTCTGGCCCCGACCCGGAGCTCTTCGTCCTGCACCCGTCGGGCAACCCCCTTTATATCGCGAACGAGGACGACAACCTTGTCACCATCGTCGATGTCCAGACTCGCCGGGTCCTGGCCGAGGTGCCCGTGGGGGTCGAGCCCGAGGGAATGGCGATCTCGCCCGATGGGGCGTTCGTGGTGAACACCTCTGAAACGACCAACATGGCGCATTTCATCGACACGGCCAGTTCGCAGATCGTGGCCAATGTGCTGGTCGACCAGCGCCCGCGCTATGCGCAGTTCACTGCGGACGGAAAGCTCCTGTTCGTCACGGCCGAGATCGGCGGCACGGTCGCAGTGATCGATGTGGCGACGAAGGAAGTGGTCCACAAGATCGGCTTTCAGATCCCCGGCGTCCTGCCCGAGGCGATCCAGCCGGTGGGGCTGAAGATCACGCAGGACGGCTCCAGGGTCTTCGTCGCCCTTGGCCCCGCGAACCGGGTGGCGGTGATCGACGGGACGACCTTCGAGGTGATCGACTATCTCCTGGTCGGCCAGCGTGTCTGGCAGCTTGCCTTCACGCCGGACGAGAGACTTCTCTTCACCACCAACGGCAATTCCAACGATGTCTCGGTGATCGATGTGGCAGCCGGAAAGGTCATCCGCTCGGTCCCGGTAGGGCAGCAGCCCTGGGGCATCGTGGTCGCCCCGGACTGAGGGCGCATGATGGACACTCCGGCGCTGGAGGTCCTTGGGGTCAGCCATGCCTTCGGCCGGGTCCAGGCGCTGAAGCATGTCGATCTGGTGGTGCCGCGCGGCCGGTTCGTGGCGCTTCTGGGGGTAAACGGGGCGGGGAAGACGACGCTCTTCTCGCTGGTCACGCGGCTTTACGACAACACAAGCGGCGTGATCCGGGTCGCGGGGCACGACCTGCGTCGCGCGCCCGGCAAGGCGCTGGCGCGGCTGGGCGTGGTGTTCCAGACCCGTGCCCTCGACAGTGACCTGACCGTGGCGCAGAATCTTGCCTATCACGCCGCGCTGCACGGGATCGACCGCACCACCGCCCGCGCCCGAATAGCCGAGGTGCTGGCGCAGGTCGATCTGGCCGACAAGGCGGGGATCAAGGTCGCGGCCCTGTCGGGCGGCCAGCAACGCCGGGCCGAGATCGCGCGGGCGCTGTTGAACCGCCCCGATCTCCTTCTCCTTGACGAAGCGACCACCGGTCTTGACGTCCGCTCACGCCGCGAGGTGCTGGCGCTGGTCCGGGGGCTGACAAGGGGCGGTGTGTCGGTCCTCTGGGCCACCCATATCCTTGACGAGATCGCGCCGGCGGATCTGATCTATGTCCTGCACGAAGGCGCGGTGCTGGTGCATGGCGCGGCGGACGATCTGGCGGGGGAGGAGGGCCTGACCCGCACCTTCCTCTCCCTCACGGGGGACGCGGCATGACCGCGCGCGGCTGGGCCATCGTGTTCCGGGGCATCGCCTGGCGCGAGGCGCTGCGCTTCGTCAACCAGCGCGGCCGCTTCGTCGCGGCGCTGGTCCGGCCGCTGGTCTGGCTCTTCATCTTCGCCGCCGGATTTCGGGCCGTCCTTGGCCTGTCGATCACGCCGCCCTATCAGACCTATGTCCTTTACGAGGTCTACGTCACCCCCGGCCTCTGCGCGATGATCCAGCTTTTCAATGGAATGCAATCGTCGCTCTCGATGGTCTACGACCGCGAGACGGGCGCGATGCGCACGCTTCTGGTCAGCCCCGCGCCGCGCTGGTTCCTCTTGCTGGCGAAGCTCATGGCCGGAGTCTTCGTGTCGATCCTGCAGGTCTATGCCTTTCTCCTGATCGCCTGGGCCTGGGGGGTGGAGCCCCCGCTTCTTGGCTATCTCGCAGTCGTGCCCGCACTTCTCCTGTCCGGCCTGATGCTTGGGGCGCTTGGTCTGTTCGTCTCCTCGACCATCCGGCAGCTCGAGAATTTCGCTGGCGTGATGAATTTCCTGATCTTCCCGATGTTCTTCGCCTCTTCCGCGCTTTACCCCCTTTGGCGCATGAAGGAATCGAGCGAGCTGCTGTACTGGATCTGCGCGCTGAACCCCTTCACCCACGCGGTGGAGCTGATCCGCTTCGCCCTTTACCTTCAGTTCGACCCGACCTCTTTCCTGGTCACTGCCGGTTGTTTCGCCGTCTTCTTCGCCGCTGCCGTCTTCATGTACGACCCCGCAAAGGGCCTTTGGGTCCGACGGAAAGGACAAGCCGCATGAAACGCCTCCTCCTAGCCGCCCTCCTGCTTTCCGCGCCCGCCATCGCCGGCCCGTCGGACGATCCGAG
Organism: Alphaproteobacteria bacterium; assembly: GCA_029289325.1. Lineage (GTDB taxonomy): Bacteria > Pseudomonadota > Alphaproteobacteria > Rhodobacterales > Rhodobacteraceae > Tabrizicola. The sequence continues at coordinate 35,043 of JARFTV010000034.1, read as the reverse complement.
CTGGCCCTGCATCCAGCGCAAGCAACCGCATCTGTCCATCGGCCAACTCTGGCCCGGCCCGTTGCCCGACGACAGCGCGGCCGAACTGGCGCAGCGCTCCGACATCGCCGCCCTGGCCCAGGTTCTGGAGCAGCGCCGCCTCTCGCTGCCAGAGGCCGAGGCCGAGATCGCCGCTTTCGCCGAAAGGGCCAGCGCCGAGGAGCTGACGGCGCTCTTCGTGGCAGTCTTCGACCGGATCGACGCCTACCGCAGCCGGATCATGTCAGGCGTCGCGCGCTATGCCGAAAAGCAGGTGACGCTCAGCGCCCAGATCGAGGCACGCCGGGCCGAGTTGACGCGTCTTTCCGCCGCCGCCGAGCCGGATTTTGACAAGCTGGACGCCGAGGAAGCGAGACTCGACTGGGATGTCCGCATCTTCACGGACCGGCAGTCGCAGCTGACCTATGTCTGCGAGACCCCGGTCATCCTTGAACAACGCGCCTTCGCCCTGGGCCGGGCCATCGCGGCGCATCTGCCCGCTACTCCCATTCCAGCTCCTTGAAGGCAGTGACGGCGTTGCGGGCGTTTATCTCGTCAAAGCCGTTCCAGCCGTCCCCCTGGTCTTTCCCGACATGGGCAACGGCCTCGCCCATGGCCTTTCCCGCCCGGATCGCAGCGCGGGTCTGGTCGGCCAGCGCGGTCAGGTAGGCGCGAAGCGGCGCGGTTCCTGTCTCCCACTCAACCGTCGCCGGGCCGTGGCCGGGGACGATACGATGCGGCAGGGGGGCAGGCGCATGGTCGAGCCAGTCGAGCCACCCCGTCAGCGAGCCATCCAGCGAGGGCGTCAGACCGACAAAGACCAGATCCCCGGTGAACAGCGTCCCGCTTTCCAGATGCAGGACCGTCATGTCATTGTCGGTATGCGCCGTGGCCATGGGGGCAAGCCGCAAGGTTGCGCCGCCGAGGTCGATCACTTCGGGCGCTGCAATTGTGCGATCCGGCAGCACGGCCCTTGTCCCCAGCATCGCGAGAGCCCCCGCCTCACGCGGGACGGTTTCCGCCCAAACCTCCGCCCGCCGCTCCAGCCCCGAGGCGAGGTTGGGGTGGGCGATGATTTCGGCCCCGGCCTCGGCAAAGACCTCGGCGCCGTAGATGTGGTCGGGGTGCATGTGGGTCAGGATCACATGGGCGACCGGCTTGTCGGTGATCTGGCGGATCGCGGCGTACAGACCCTCGCCAATGGCGCGGCTGCCGCCGGGGTCGATCACCGCAACCCTGTCACCAATCACTACGCCAAGATTGGCAATATCGCCGCCGTTCGCGGGCGTTACGGGTTCGGGCTGACCGGCATGAACCCAAACGCCTGGCACGATTTCACTCAGCGCCAGGGCGCGCAGGTCTCCGCTCGGGGCGCAGCGCCAGTCATGCGGGAGGAGTTCCGGGTGCATCGCGATCCAGGCGGCGATGCGACCTTCCGCTCCCATGTGACAGGCAGCCTCGGTCAGCGGATCGGGTGTCGGCAACAGCCGCTCTGCGCAAAGGTTCGGCTCGGCCGCAAGGCAGGCCGTGATGACCAGATGGAACATGGGCCGATCCTCCTGCCTGAAGTCTAGCGCATCGGCGGCGGGTGCGGCATCATCCGAAAGGATGACTCGCGCCCGGGACTGCGGCATGCGGTAATGGCAGAGGGAGGACGCGCCATGCACGCCTTTCGGTTCGCCATTCTTGCCGCGCTGCTTTTCCCCGGGCCCCTCTGGGCGCAGGACAATCCCTTGGTGCCCAGCTCCGCCTGGGAGGAGCTGAAGGCACTCATCCCCACGGCCGAGACCGCCAGCGAGAACTCTGGCGTCCTCCTCCTTGAAGCCCCACTGCGAGCGAGCGACCCGGCCTTCGTCCCCGTCCACCTGACCCAGCCCCCCGGCGCGCCACCGATCCGGGCGCTGACGGTGGTGATCGACGAGAACCCCGCGCCGGTGGCCGCCGAAATCACCCTTGGCCCGGCCATGCTGCCGCTGGACATGGAACTGCGTCTGCGCGTGAACGCCTATTCCAACGTCCGCGCCATCGCGACGACCGATACGGCCAGCGTCCTGGCCGGCCGCTTCGTCAAGGCCAGCGGAGGCTGCGCTGCTCCCGCGTCGAAGGATCTGCAGGCGCTGATGGCCGAGATGGGGAAGATGCGCTTCCAGATCCTAGCCTCGGAACCCAAGGGGGTGCAGACACGCCACACCGCCAAGCTCATGCTGCGGCACCCGAACACCACCGGCTTCCAGCGCGACCAGGTCACGCTTCTGAACATTCCGGCGCATTTCATCGACGTGCTGGAGGTGCGGCAGGGTGACGACCTGCTGTTTCGGGTGGAGGCAGGCATCTCGATCTCGGAGGATCCGGTCTTCCAGTTCCGCTTCCTCGACAACGGGGCCGAGCAGATCACGGTCCATGCCGAGGATACCGATGGCAATGTCTTCGACGAGAGTTTCCCGCTGACCGGGCTTTAACCCTGTCGAACGCCGGCAAAACGCCCCGCGGAATTCAACCCAAAGTAGGAGATACCTGCCAGGAGAAACCTGTCATTCTCCTAGGTGAAGAAAACGGAACAACCGCAAGCTGTGGAACCTGGGGCGCCCCCAAGGCGTTCTCTCTGATCCGCGCAAAAAGAGACGCGGCACCGGGAGGAGACCATGCGACACCAGACTTTCGTCGAACCCTGCGGTTCGGCCAACGGCGCCATGATGAGGGTCGACGACCTTCTGATCGTCGACGACCACCCCCTGATGTGCGAGGCGCTGACTGTGACGCTGCGGGTTGCCTTCGGACTGCGCGAAGCGCGCTGCGAACGGAACCTCGCCGCGGCCATCGAGCGGCTGAAATACGGCAAGCTGCCGGACGCGATCCTGCTGGACCTGAACCTGCCCGACGCGAAGGGCTCCGAAGGGATGGTGACCCTGGGTCGCGTCGCCTCGGGCGTGCCGATCGCGGTGATCTCGGCCAACGAGGACCCGGCGATGATCAGCGCAGTGATGGCGGCAGGGGCGCAGGGTTATATCAGCAAGTCGCTCAGCCGCGAGGCGATGTGCGCCGCCTTGCGCCGTGTCTGGTCGGGCGAGCGGGTGACGCCCGACGGTTATGAGCCGGGCGACATCCTGCAGCATCCGGCGCGGCCCGACATCGAGGAAATCGCCCATCGCTTCGCCTCGCTGACCAACCAGCAGTTGCGGATTCTGCGGCAGATCTGCCTTGGCCGGGCGAACAAGGAAATCTCCTATGACCTGAACATTTCGGAGGCGACGGTGAAGACCCATATCGCCGCGATCATGGGCAAGGTCGGGGCCCGGCGGCGCACACAGGTCGTGCTCCTGGCCAAGGCGATCAAGCTTTTCGACGGCGAGTGACCGGGGGGCGGGGTGAGCAAACCGTCGCATATCGCTCCCCCGGTCAAGGCGACGGTCCATCTTGGCGACGTGACTTCGGCCGCAGCGGGGCTGTTGTCGGTTCTGGCTCCGGCCGAGCCCGACCTCGTCCTCATTTTCGCCTCGCCCAGTACCGCGCTGCCCGCGCTTGCGGCCGAGCTGCGCCAGGGCCTGGCGTCCGGCACGCGGATCGTCGGCTGCTCTTCGGCCGGGGAACTCTCGGGCGAAGGCTATCTGAACGGCACCGCAGTCGCTATCGGCTTCCCGGCCCGCAGCTTCCGGTCCAGCGTCCTGGTCCTGGACGAGCTCAGCCGCCTTCCGGTTTCGCGCTGGATGACGGGGCTTCGCGACCTCGTCCAGCGGTTCCAGCCCGATCCGGGGCGCAGGCTTTTCGGCGTCCTTCTCGTCGACGGTTCCTCGCAGCAGGAGGAGGTGCTGGTCGCCACACTCGACGCCGCCTTGCCGCAGGTGATGGTCATGGGCGGCTCGGCTGGGGATGGGCTGGATTTCGCGCAGACCTTCGTCATCGCTGACCAATCCGTTCTGCGGGACGTGGCGATCCTCTGCCTGATCGAGACCGACCTCGAGGTGCGGGACCTGATCTTCGACCATTTCCGCGCCACCGACACCCGGATGATCGTAACCCGCGCTAGTCCGGCGGAACGGCTGCTGATGGAGATCAACGCCGAACCCGCGGCCGAGGAATATGCCCGCATCGTGGGCGTCCCGGTCTCGGACCTCTCCCCTCTTGTCTTCGCCCGTCATCCGCTTCTCGTGAACATGGGCGGGCGCTATTTCGTCCGCGCGATCCGCCAGCAGACCGAGGATGGGGGCCTCCTCCTCATGTCTTCGATCGACACGGGCGCGGTGATGTCGCTGGGCCTGGCCGAGGACCTGACCGAAGGTTTCGAGGCCATGCTGCGCGACCTTCCCGCGACGCCGTCGCTGATCTTGTCCTTTGACTGCATCCTTCGTCGGCTGGCGATGGAACATGCGGGCCTCGGCGGCGTTATCCGGGATATCTTCGACCGCTACAACATGGCCGGCTTCAACACCTTCGGCGAACAGCATGGCGGAATGCACATGAACCAGACCTTCGTCGGCCTGGCCTTCCTTGACCCGGAAAGGCCCTAGATGCTGCGCGATGGCGACGATCTCGAACGCCGGATCGAGAAGCTGGGCCGCATCAACGCGGCCCTGATCGAGCGGCTGGACCATTACGACAAGAGCCGCGGCTCTGCCTGGTCGCTGTTCCAGGCCGCGCTGGCGCTGGAGAAGGAGGTCGCCGCTCGCAACCGCGACCTGGAACGGGCGCTTGCCGATCTCAGCCAGAAGAACCACGAACTCGCCGCCGCACGGATGGCCGCGGAAGAGGCAAACCGCTCCAAGACCCGTTTTCTGCGCGCGGCAAGCCATGACCTGCTGCAACCGCTCAGCGCTGCGCGGCTGTTCCTGTCCACGCTGGCGACGATGCAACTCGGGACCGAGGAGACGGACCTCGTCAAGCGGCTGGGCAATGCCTTCGAATCGGTGGAGGAGCTGATCCGCGCCGTCCTCGACATCTCGCGCCTCGACTCGCAGCGCATCGAGTTTCACCGCAAGCCGGTCAGCCTGAACGCCCTTTTCGACCGCCTCAGAGACGAGTTTGAAGCCCAGGCCGCCGCCCGGGACCTGCACCTGCGCTTTGCGCGCAGCTCGCTGGCGGTGGATAGTGACCCGGTCTTCCTGCGCCGGATCGCGCAGAACCTTGTCTCCAATGCGATCAAATACACCGAGAGCGGTGGCGTCCTTGTCGGCGCGCGGCGGCGGGGTGGGCAGGCCTGGCTCGAGGTGCATGACACCGGTATCGGCATCGCGCCCGAGGATCGCGACCAGGTCTTCGCGGAGTTCCATCGCCTGGAACAGGACAGGCGGGGCGAGCCGGGGATGGGCCTTGGCCTATCCATCGTCAAGCGCGCTTGCGCCAAGCTTGGCCATCCGGTCACGCTGGATAGCACGCCCGGCCGGGGCTCGGTGTTCCGCGTGGGGCTTGAGGTGGTGGCGCGGTCGTCCCCGGCCCGCCGCTCCGCCAGGGCGAACCTGCCCGACCGCGACGGGCTGCGCGGCCTTTCCGTCCTGGTTGTCGAGGACAATGCCAGCATGCGCCACGGCTATACCGGCCTCCTCCGCGACAGCTGGGGGCTGAAGACACTGGTCGTGGACGGGACCGAGGCCGCCCGGCAGGCGCTGACCGTGGCAGAGGGGCCTCCGGACCTGATCCTTGCGGACTATCACCTTGCCGGGCGCGACACCGGCCTGCAGACCATCCGGCAGCTGCGCAAACTGACCGGGGTGCGGATTCCGGCCATTGTCGTGACCGCGCATCGCAACGCGGCCATGATCCGCAACTGCGCCCGCCACGATATCCGGGTCCTCGACAAACCGATCCGGGCCGAAGAGCTGCGCGAGGCGCTCTTGCGGCTGGTTGCCCGTCCTGTCGCCCGGACCGAAACCGCCCAGATGGGGGATTGCCAATGACCCGACTGCTTGCCTGTCTCCTTGCCCTCGGCCTTTCCGGCCCCGCGCATCCGGACCCGGTAACCGACCTGCTGTTTGCCGAGGGAGAGCTTGCAACGCTCCCCGCCGGGCAGGAGATCCGCTACACACACCAGCGTAAGGGTAGGGACGTCGCGGATTTTCGTCCCGTCGCCGCGGGCAGCATCGCGCTCACGCGGGGCGAGGGCGGGCTTGCCCTGACCATCACGTCCGACGGCCGCAGCCAGCGGCTGGATCGGCCTGCCGACGGCGGCAATCCGGTGCTCATGGTGTTCCTGGAATCGGTCACTCGCAGCATGGCCGCGCAGACCGGCGGCAGCCCGTTTTACATCCGGAACCGCATCAAGGATGCCCTGCGCGCGGGAGGCGAGTTGTCCGAGAACAGTGTATCGCAACAGCGGACCGTCACCCTGCGCCCCTTTCTGAAGGACCCGAACCGGGACCGGATGGGCGGCTTCGGCGAGCTGACCCTGCGCTTCACCCTGGCCGACACCGTTCCCGGCAGATTCCTCAGCCTTCGGGCCGAGACGCCCGAGGCCACCGGATATAGCGAGACGATCACCCTGAAGCAGGAGGGCGACGAATGACCCGGCAGCCCCTTCCCGTCCTTGCGGTCCTGCTCCTGCCCTTCGCCGCAGGCGCGCAGACCCTGCCCGTGAACGACTATCCGACCGAGGCGCGGGCGGAGTATGTCTTCGGCTGCATGGCGGTGAACGGCCAGTCACCCACCGCGCTGCGTCAATGCTCTTGCGCCATCGACGTGATCGCGACGATCCTGCCCTATGACGCCTATGTCGCGGCTGAAACCGTGCTGGCCATGCGCCAGACCTCGGGCGAACGTTCCACCCTGTTTCGTGAGACGGCCCCGGCGACCGGCTTCGTCGCCGAACTCCGCCGTGCCGAGGCCGAGGCCGAAATCCTCTGCTTCTAAAGCCGCTTGCCTGGCGCCAGGCGCACCAACAGCGCGCCATAGACGACGGCGAACCCGCCAAAGGCCACGATCCAGCCCAGTCCCGCCACCGTCAGCAGCGGCGATGACAGCCCCGGCCAAAGCCCCGCCGCCAGCCGGAACAGGACCGAGACCAGCAGCGCCCCATAGATCAGCACCGTTCCAGTCCGCGCCGTCAGCTCCTGCCCGGTATGGCCCAGAGTGGCCCGCGTCATCACCGCCAACGTCATCAGCCCGATCGCACCTGCCATCCACAGATGCTGCGCGGCCGCCATGCCGAAGGCATCGGGCAGGAGGATCTCCACCGCCATCGCCAGCGCGCCCAGCGGCAGAAGCGCGTAGCCCAGATGCAGCACCGCCAGCAGCGGCTCTGCCAAGGTCCGGTCCCCGGCCCAGCGTGCCAGGCGCACCAGATGCAGCCCACCCGCCACCGCCAGTGCCACGGCGGCCAGCGGATGCTCCGGCAGGACCAGCCACAGAAGGAGCGCGGCGAGAAGGCCCGTCAGGGCGGTCTTGTCGAAGGCTTGCATCGGTGGCACCGGAAGCCGCCCCGGCCCCCGTTTCACCAGCCAGTTCCGGGTGAAAGAGGGCACGATCCGCCCGCCGATCACCGCGATCATCATTATCCCCGCGCCAAGCCCAAGGCGCAGGCCATAGCCTTGGGCAGCGCTCTCGCCTTGGGCGGCCTCCCAGTGGAAAATTGCATTGCCCAAGGCAAAGACCGCCAGCATCCCCAGCACGATCAGGTTGCGCCAGTTCCGACCGACCACGATCTCGCGCCCGATGGCCAAAGCGAAGATCACCGGAAAGGCCAGATCGACCGCCGCGACCAGCCAGGCAGGCCAGCCCGCGCCGACTGTGACCGCGAGACGCCCCGCGACCCAGACCAGCGCCAGCGCGCCCAGCCGCCAACCCACGATCGGCAGCCGCCCGGTCCAGTTCGGCACCGCCGTGAACAGGAACCCGGCGACAACCGCGCCCAGATAGCCATACAGGAACTCATGCGCATGCCAGGCGAAAGGGTCAAAGGCTGCGGGCAGGGTGATCTGTCCCGCCAGCATCGCCAGCCACAGCACCATGGCCAGCGCCGCCCAGACTGCCGCTCCCAGGAAAAAGGGCCGGAACCCGTAGCTCAGGATCGCCGGTCCGGTCCAGGCCCGCATCCGGCTTGCCGTCGAGGTCATGTGTCGACCCTCCATTTCGCCACCATTCTCGTCCAGGTTCGTGCCAGGGGGAATGCGCTTAACCGTCACAGGCCCGTGACCGGCAGAGTTCGGCCAAGAACCAGGCGCGCACCTGTGCGATCAAGCCGTGACCCTGCCCCGGAAGACCTCTCCGACCGCAAGGCTCTGCACGCCGCCTGCAGCATCGCGCATCAGGAAGAGCGCACTCAACCCCGCCCGCGTGGCCAGATCGGCCCCTTCGGCCGGGCCCCGCACCATCAGCGCCGTCGCCCATGCGTCGGCTTCGGCGCAGGTCGGCGCGGTCACCGTGACCGAGGCGGGCGAGGACAGCAGCGGAGCGCCCCGCGCCGGGTCCATCGTGTGCGAAAGGTGCCGCCCCTGCACGGAAACCCAGTGCCGGTAGTCGCCGGAAGTGGCCACGGCCGCGTCCTGCAAGGTCAGTATCGAATGGGGCGCGCGCCGCTCGCGGTCCGGCGCCTCGACCGCGATGGACCACGGCTGGCCATCCGGGCGCAGACCAAGCGCCCGCATCTCGCCGTCGATCCCGACCAGCGCATCGCGGATACCGTGGTCGCGCAGCACCTCGGCCAGCCGGTCGACGCCATGACCCTTGGCGATGCCATTCAGGTCCAGCGCGACGGGTCCGGTCTTGCGCAGCCTGTCGCCCTCAAGCTCCAGCAGTTCAAAGGCTGGACGGTGTCGCGCCTGCATCGCGGCCCGGATCGCCTGCGGATCGGCGGGAGAGGGGCCGAAGCCCCAGGCCCGCACGCTGTCTCCCTGGCCGATGTCGAAGGCCCCGTCCGAGGCCCGTCCGATCGCCAGCCCCAAGGCCAGCACCCCAGCCAGATCGCGGGGCAGGGGCTGCCACTCTCCCACCGGGGCGGCGTTGAGGCGCATCAGGTCGCTGTCGGGCGTCCAGGTCGACATCTGCGCATCGACCGCCGCCACCGCCGCCTGCAGCCCGGCCCGCACCGGAGCGGGGTCGAACCCCCGGGCCGCATGGAACAGGGCCGACCAGCGGGTGCCCATCGTCGGGCCGTTCAACGCGTGGCGGACAAGCTCAGTAGACATCTTCGACATAGCGACCCCCGGCCTTGAGCATCGCGGGCGTCAGGCCCATGGGGACCAGGATCTCCTCCAGCGCGCGCCACACGCCCTGCGCCATTTCCCGTCCGCCGCAGACCATGACCTTCGCCCCGTTGCGGATCGCCTCCGCCACCTCTGCGGACTCGGCCCTGAGCGCGTCCTGCACATAATGCGGCCGCGCCCCGCGCGAGACGGCGGTGGACAGCTGCCCGAGGCGCCCCTCTGCCTGCCATGCCGCAAGCTCCTTCTGATACAGGAAGTCGCTGTCGCGATGGCGCATCCCGAAGACCAGATGCACCGGGCGGCGGCGGGCATTGGCGCGGATGAACCCTGCCAACGGACCGATCCCGGTGCCAGCCCCGATCAGGATAAGCGGCGTGCGGCCGCGTCCGGCGTGGAAGTCGGGATTGCGGCGCAGGAAAGCCTGCACGGTGTCGCCCGGCTGCAGCGCCACAAGCTGGCCAGAGCATAGCCCCCCCGGCAGCTTGCGCACCACGATCTCGACAAAGCCATCCCGGCTTCCCGACGCGAGCGAGTAGAAGCGCGGCAGGGTGGAGCCTTCGGGCAGGACGCCCAGAAGATCGCCGGCCTGAAACTGCACGAATCCCCCGCCCGTCAGCCGCGCCCAAGGTGTCGCCTTCGGCAGCGCAAAGCGCAGGATCGCTGTCGGGACTTGGACCTCGGCCCCGTAGTCCCTGCGCGAGATCAGGGTCAGGCCTTGGGCCTCGGGGCGGGCGGGCTGGTGTGCAAGCTCCAGCGGCAGGTCCAGCGCCGACCCCAAAGCCCGGCCCCAGCGTGCGAAATCCTGCGAAGACTGGCGGTCGACCATCCCCATCGGGAGGAGGCTCGGCCAGCCCTTCGCACGGGCGGTGGCCTCCACGGTCGCGGCAAAGGCGCAGAACGCAGGGAAGCTGCGGCCACCAAAGCCCAGCACGGCCAAGGGCGCCGGCGGGGCCTCGGGCAGCCGCTCCAGCCGGTCGAGGAACCCCTTGGCCGAAGCCGGAGCTTCCCCCTCGCCATAGGTGGCGGCAAGGATCAGGAAACGCTCGGCCGACGGGTGGTGCGCGGGATCGAAGGTCGACATCGGTGCCACATGCACCGCCTGACCAACCTCGCGCAGCGCCCCGGCCAGCGTCGCGGCAAAGCCCCAGGTGCTGCCACCCTCGGACCCGACCAGGATCACGGTCTGCGCGCGCCCGGCCGGGGCATTGTCGCGCAGATGCGGACGGCCATGCCGCCCCTTCGCCCAGATCACGACCCCGGTCGCGCCCATCACCGGCACGCTCAGCGCGATCAGGCCCAGGATCAGCCCCAGGACCGCCGCGCCCTGTTCCGTATGCAGCATGTAGATCGTCTCCGAGACCTGCTGCCACCCGGTCATCCCGGCCCAGGACAGAAGCTCGCCCGTGCCCTGGTCGATCAGGCCCGTGCCGCTGTCGGTCGCCAGCGTGAACACATCCTCCGCATCGCCGGCATAGGGGAAGCTCAGCTTGCGCAAGGCATCCACGGGAACCTCGCGCAGCGTGGCCATCCGTTCCAGCGGAAAGGTCATCTCACCGCTGACCCCGGCAGGCTCGGCCGGACGCAGGGCGCCGTCGGGCAGCAGATCGAAGGTCGAGGCCGTCATCCACAGCCCTGTTGCGCCCGACAGCGCAAGGCCAAAGACTGCCACCCGCGCGATCTCCACATGCAGACGTCCGGGCAGCGGTCCGCGCAGAGGGGCAAACCAGCGCCGCCAGCCGCCCGTTCGCCGGGCGACCAGCGCCGCGCCGGAAAGCGCCAGCACCAGCATCGCCGCCGCGCCTGCGGCCATCACCAGCCGCCCGGCATCACCCAGAAAAAGCGAGCGGTGCAGATTGGTCAGCCAGCGCTCCAGCCCGTTCGGATCGGCTAAACCGACATCCGCCCCGGTCGCCGGATCGACCACCGCCGAGCCGGGCTTGCCATCCACGAACCACCAGGCGGTGATGCGGCCGGAGGGTGAACGGCGGATCTCCTCCAGCCCCGGATGGCTTGCGGCGACCCGCGCGGCCAAATCGGCCACGCTTTGCCCCGCGACGGGAGGCGGCGCCGTCAGCCGCTCGGCCGCCGGAAAGACCGACAGCGCCGCACCGCTCAGCGCAAGGACGGTCACAAGGATCGGGGCCGCCAGCCCCGGCCACCGATGCAACGTGCGGATCATGGGTCTGGTCCGTTACTCGTAGGTGAAGCTGGCAATGTAGCGGCGGCCCGGCACGGGAGAACCGGCGCCTGCGGCAGTCAGGGGCACCGCGATCTCGTTGGGGCTGTCGCGCATGTCCTCGACCGCGGCGTCGATGTGCAGCGTATAGCCTGCATCAAACAACGCGTCGGCCAGATCCAGCGTGATCTCCAGCGTCCGGCCCGCGCCGACGCTCGCCCCGGTGATGCCGTTGATCTGAGCCAGATCGCCCCCGGTCGCGGCATACCAGTCGCTCAGGTGCTCGTAATACTTGGACTTCCCGCCCGCCAACCACAGGCTGCCGACATAGGCGCCCGAGGCATTGGTGACGTAAAGCGCCAGATAGGCGCCATCGCCGCCATAGTTGTTCAGTGTCGTGGTCAGCGTGACCGGACGGGCCATGGCCAGTCCGGGCAGGGTGAGGGCGGTGGTCAGCGCCAGTGTGGCAAGAAGCGATTTCATCGGTCTGTCCTTGGACAAGAGGGGGGGTGAACCGGCGCGCGGCCGGCCCGCCAGGCTCACTTGGTCACGGCGGCAGGCGGAGCGCCGTCGCCGAAAAGGCCGTTGGCGGGCGGAGCCACCGTGCCCGCCGGAGCGGGGCCAGGGGCACGGCCCTTCCGGTCGCGCCCTTCCATTTCGACGATCTCCAGCGTCGCGGGATCGAGCTTGGCCTCGAACCGCTTGCCCTCGCGGTCGCTGGCCTCGATTTCATAGCAGCCGTCGTCGATCTCGAATTCGGTGACGGTCCAGCCCCTGGTCTCTGCCAGCGCCATCACCGCCTCCCGCGGCTGCCAGCGTCCGACGGGCGCGCGGCAGTCGTCGTCATCGGCCAGCACCATCCCGGCAGGCACCAGCGCGGCAATGGCGAGGATCGGGAAAAGTATCTTCATCGCGGGTCTCCTTCGTTTCGATGCCTGCACCCTGCCGGGCAAAGCTGAGACGATCCTGACAGCCAGTCGCTTTCCGCTTCAGCTTGGTGTCAGGAAGAAAAAGGCCCCACCGGGAAGGGGCGGGGCCATTCGGACCAAAGGGACGGGTGGTTGGGGAAAGTGTCAGGTCGCGGCGGGACCGGGCAATCAGTCGTCCTCGTGTCCGTTGCGTTGCCGTTCGGGTTCATCCTCGAAGTCGAACTCGACGATCTCCAGCGTGCCCGGATGGAGCTTCACCTCGATGGCGCGGCCTTCGGCGTCGCGGCCGTCGATCTCATAGCAGCCATCGTCGATCTTGATCCGGCGAACGGCCCAGCCCTGCGTCAGCGCGAATTCCGCTACCGCTTGCCGTGGCTGCCAGTCGGCCATCGGTACAAAGCAGTCGTCATCCGCCAAGGCGGTCCCGGCAGGAAGGCTTGCCAGGACGGCAAGAACTGTCAGAGACTTTCGCATGGGCCACACTCCGGGCAACGGCCAACCTCGATCACCTGGTGCACGCCGAACCTGACGGGAGCCTGAAGACGGCAGGCAGGTCGCTTCAGCTTGCGGTCAGCGCGAAGGGTCAGACAAGTCCGGCACGGCAAGGGGACGGCAGATGCGCATATTGCTGATCGAGGATGACATGGTTCTGGGCGCTGCCGTGCGTGACCAGCTTGCCGCTGATGGCCATTCGGTCGACTGGGCGCAGCGTCTGGACACCGCGGCCGATGCGCTGGCCAGCGCGGGCTTTGACCTTCTGCTCCTTGACCTGATGCTCCCCGATGGCCTCGGCCTGCCATTCCTGCGCCGCCTGCGCGCGCGGGGTGATGTGACGCCGGTGATCATCCTTACCGCGCTCGACCAGATCAGCGACCGGATCGAGGGGCTGAACGCTGGAGCCGACGACTATCTGGTGAAACCCTTCGACCTTGCAGAGCTTTCCGCCCGTATCGGCTCGGTCGCGCGGCGCTATTCCGGCAACCCCAATCCGATCGTGACTCATGGCGCTCTCCGGATCGACCTCGCCGCCCGCAGCATCCGCCGCGACGGTCGCCCCGTCAGCCTCACCGCCCGCGAATGGGCCCTGTTCGAAGCCTTCCTCTCCCGCCCCGGCCAGCTTCTGTCCAAGGCGCAACTTGAAGAGAAGCTCTACGCCTTCGACGCCGAGGTCGAAAGCAACACGATCGAGGTGCATGTCAGCCGCCTGCGCAAGAAGCTCGGCCCCGAGCTGATCGAGACGGAACGCGGCCTCGGATACCGGCTGGGTCGCGCATGATCGCGCCGCAAAGCCTTCAGGCCCGTCTCGGCCTCTGGCTGGGTCTTGCGCTTGCGGTCCTGTGGATCGCGGCGGCAAGTCTCACGGCGCTGATCGCGCGGGGCGAGATGGAAGATGTCTTCGATTCCGCCCTGCAAGAGACCGCGCAGCGCATCCTGCCCCTTGCCGTGGTCGATGTCCTGAACCGTGAGGAAGCCGGGATCAGCCAGCGCCTCGCCGCGATCCGCGACCATGGCGAGGTCTTCACCTATATCGTCCGCGACGATCAGGGACGCGTCCTGCTGCAGTCCCACGCCGCCGATCCCAGCGCCTATCCCGACTGGGATGGGACCGGCTTCCGCCAGACTGCGACGCACCGACTGTACAACGAAGACGCTGTTCGCGGCACGATCCGCATCACCGTGGCCGAGCCGCTGGACCATCGCGCCACCGTCGCGCGCGAGCTTCAGATCGGCCTCGCCCTGCCGCTGCTGATCCTGCTGCCGCTGGCGCTGCTTGCGATCGTGCTGGCCCTCCGCCTCAGCCTTGCGCCGGTGCGGCAGTTCCGCGACCGGCTGTCGGCGCGGGGCGCGCGCGACCTTAGCCCCATCGCAAGCGACGACCTGCCGACCGAGATCGCTCCCCTCGCCGCCACCCTGAACGGTCTTCTGTCACGCCTCGACGCCGCCTTCACTGCGGAACGCAGCTTCGCCGCCAATGCCGCGCATGAGTTGCGCACGCCGCTGGCCGGGGCCATCGCCCAGGCGCAACGGCTTCAGGCCGAGACGCGGGACCCGGAGGCAAAGGCCCGGGCGGGCGAGATCGAGGCCACGCTCAAGCGCCTGACCCGCCTGTCCGAGCGGCTTTTGCAGCTTGCCCGGGCCGAGGGCGGGCGACTGCGGCGGGATCAACCGGGCGACCTCCGCCCGGTGGCCCGGCTGATCGTCGAGGACCTCTCTCGTTCGGCCGAAGCCGGGCAGATCGAGCTGACGCTGCCGGGCAGCGCCGTCCTGTCCGATCTGGACCCGGACGCCTTGGCCATTCTCCTGCGAAACCTCGTGGAAAACGCGCTGCGCTACGGCGCGGCAGGGGCACCGGTCGAGGTGACGCTACGCCCTGACGGAACGCTTGTCGTTGCGAATGACGGGCCGGTGCTACCGCCCGAGGTTCTGGCCCGTCTGACGAACCGCTTCGAGCGGGCGGGCACCACGACCGATGGCAGCGGCCTCGGCCTCGCCATCGTTGTCGCCGTGGCCGAGCGGATCGGCAGCGCGCTCCTGCTGAAATCTCCCCGCAGCGGCCGGGAAGCGGGGTTCGAGGCCTCGATCCGCCTGCCGGTTGACACCGACGGTTGATTGCCGCGACCTCGCTTTGCCGGATGCGTCAGGGCTGCCGCCCCGCCCGCGGCTCCGGCTCCAGTGCCCGCCGCAGCCGCCGGATCGCGGCAGCGCGGGCCTTCTCGTCCTTCTCGGCGGCAAGAGCATCGTTGATGTCCAAGATCAGGCGCGAAACGTCGTTGTGCCAGTCCAGCCGGGCCACCTTCTCCGGGGTCAGGCGGCGCGGGGCGGCGTCTCCCACCCGTCTGGCGCCCGATGCCGTCAGCTCGAAAGTCTCATCCAACACCGGCCGCAGGATATGCTGCGGATCGACGACCCCGACCAGCCGTGCCGCAAGACCCTCGATCGCCTCCGGCTCGCCATGGACCAGAAACAGGTCTTGCGCCAGCGGCATGCGTGCCTTGATCCACTCTACCAGTTCTGGGCCGTCGGCGTGACCGGAATACAGATCAAGTGACCGGATCCGGGCGCGGACCCGGAATTCCTCGCCCTGGATGCGGACCGACCGCGCGCCATCCTGCAGGATGCGGCCCAGGGTGCCCTCGGCCTGATAGCCGGTGAACAGGACCGTCGCCTCGTCGCGCCAGATCCAGTTCTTCAGCCGGTGCCGGATGCGCCCCGCGTCGCACATGCCCGAGGCAGCAATGACGATGTGGAACCCGTGCAGCCGGTCCAGAGCCTTGCTCTGCTCGACTGTCTCGGTGAAGTGCAGGTTGCGGGCCCGCAGCCCCTGCATCAGCACTGCGCCGCCCTCAAGCTCGCGGTGGTGCCGGGCAAAGACCTTCGACGCCTGCGTGGCCAGCGGACTGTCGACATGGATCGGAATGTCTGGCAGTTCCCCCTCGGCGATCAGCTGGCCGATGTCGCTGATCAGTTCCTGAGCGCGCTCCACCGCGAAGGAGGGGATCAGCAGCGCACTGTTCGGATGCATCGCCGCGCGCACCTCGTCGCGCAACAGGATACGGCGGCGGCGGGCGCTTGCATCCTCGCGATCCACATCGCCGTAGGTTGATTCGCAGATCACGTAATCGATGCCGCTTGGGCCCTCCGGGTCGGGCTGCATCAACTTGTGATCCGGTCCGATATCGGCCGAGAACAGCAGCCGTAGCGGCGTCTTGTCCGCGCCCCGCGCCAGTTCGAGCTCGATCGAGGCCGAGCCCAGAAGATGCCCCGCATTCCAGAACCGTGCCCGCAAGCCGGGAAGCACCCCGAACCACGCGCCCAGCTCCTGCGGCTGGAACAGGCCCAGGCAGGCCGCCACATCCCGGGCATCATAGATCGGATCCACCCGCTCCCGGTCCCGCTGCGCCGCCCGACGGTTGAACTGCTCGACCTCGATCGCCTGGATATGGGCGCTGTCGGGCAGCATCACTCCGGCAAGATCCACCGTCGCCGGAGTGGCATGGATGGGGCCCGCAAACCCCTGCCGCACCAGTTTGGGCAGAAGCCCCGAATGGTCGATATGCGCATGGCTCAGGATCACCGCCGCTATCTTGCCGGGGTCAAAAGGGAAGGGGCGGTAGTTCAGCTCCTTCTCGGTCTTGGCACCCTGGAACAAGCCGCAATCGATCAGCACCTGCCCCGCCTCGGTCTGTAGCCGGAAGCACGAGCCCGTCACCGCCCCGGCCGCTCCGTGAAAACTCAGTTTGGGATTGGCCATGCTTGGGGTTCCTTCCGGCTGGGTCTGCCTCATGGCCCGAAGGTACAGATACCGGCCGCCGCGCCAAGAGGTGCTCTGCGGATCCGGCTGGCACCTGGACCTGGCATCCGGAAGACTGATCTCAAACCTTGGGGTAAGGGGCGGAAAAGGTGGGCTTGGTATCCAACCCTTCCCACGCCGATGAAGGACGAATAGCGGAGGTTCGCACCCCGAAGCACTGTCCTCACATGAAAACCGGCCCGCACTACGCGGGCCGGAGGGAGGAGGTGCCGGCCGGGGAGGTCGGCCTTCGAAATCAGAGGTCCTCGCGTTCCGACTTGCCGAAAGCCGCGTCGCAATCGATCCGGGTGAACTGTCCGCCACCAGTATGCACCCAGTCCTTGCCCACTGAAGCGGCAAGGAAGGCGTCGCCGTCACGGCCCGTCAGTTCGGCCTGCGGATGCTTCGGCAGCACGATGGCCTTCATCAGCACGAGGTAGACCACGAAGCCCGCCGGGAAGCCGATCACGAAGGCATATTGCGACCACCACGCCGCCAGCCCGCCCGCCACGATCCAGGCCAGCATCCCCGCGACATTGACCCCGCCGGTATAGCGGTACTGGCCCTGCGGATTGAACAGCTCCGGGACGTTCACCTTACGGCCCCGGATCACGTAGTAATCCGCCACCATGATCCCGCCAATGGCCGACAGGAACGCCCCGTAATAGCCGAGGAAGACGAAGAGGTTGTTCAGGATTTCCCAAGGAAAGCACAGCGTTCCCACGATACCCGCCAACGCCAGGCCGGTCTTGTAGCCGATGGCGCGCGGAGCGAGGTTGATGAAGGTCAATGCCGCCGGGATCAGGTTGGCCGAATTGTTGGTCGACCACTGCGCCAGCACGACCAGTGCCAGAAGCACGACCAGTGTCATCCCTTGCGCATCGCCCTGGATCACCTCAACGGGGTTCCAGTTTCCGGTCGCGATGAACGAGACCGCACCGATTCCCGCAATCATCGCCTGCGTAACTGGAAGAGCCAGTAGCTGGGCGACGAATATGTTCCGGTTGCGGGCGAAGAAGCCGCGTTCGCGCGTTCTGGTCCTCACAAAGCGCGTCAAATTCGGAATGTCGATGGCCAGAGTGGACCAGAAGCCCATGTTGGCGATGAACAGCACCAGCAATGACATCTGACCTTCCGCGCGGAAGTTCCAGATGTTCAGCCCCTTCGCCTGGGCGATCCCGTCCAGCGAGAAATACATCCAGACGGAGATTGCGATGATCGCCGGCGCGGCGAGCGAGGCCAGCCTTTCCACCGACTTGATGCCCAGCATCGTATTGGCGACCTGCAGCATCCCGAACAGCAGGTACCAGAGGAACCAGTTCGAGAAGCCGAGGAAGTATTCGCCGATCCCGTTCAGGGCGAGTGCGCCGAGATAGGTCTGGATGCCGAACCACATCGCGGCAACAAGGCCGCGCGACACGGCCGGAAGATGCGTGCCGTGGATGCCGAAAGGCGCGCGCAGATAGACGGCGAAGGAAAGCCCGTGTTCGGTCCCGATGTCGGCCGTCAGGATCATGAAGACGCCGATGGCAAGGTTCGCCGCAAGGATCGTCAGGATCACGGTCAGGAGCGAGAACCCCCCCGTAATGCCTGTCGCCCCCAGCGAATAGGTCGCGATGATCACCGCGATGCCCACCCAGATCCAGGCATAGCCCAGCATGCCGATGGGCCTCTGGTTGGCGCGGGTGGGTAGGATGCTTTCCTCGATCAGCGAGGTGCGGTCCGACGGATGCGCTCCCGCGTTTTCAATGACTGTCATGGTCATGTTTCCCTGTTTTCGGATTGAACGTTATTGTCGTGCGTCCGCCTGCGCGTCCGCCCGTGTCGTCCTTGGATGTGGAAGGGGCCGCCAGTGGCGGCCCCAATAGCGGGCCGCGGGTTTTGTTCAAGGCGGCGCCGCGCGGTTGGGTAGGCCCCC
>JARFTV010000034.1:5261-16573 GCA_029289325.1 Alphaproteobacteria bacterium | reverse complement strand
GCTCCACGGTGCAGAACCCGTCGAGCACGTCTTCCAGCACCTTGACCGGCGGGCGGTTCAGCGGGTTGCCAAACCCGCCGCCGTTCGGGCTGTAATAGGTCATCACGTCGTCCGCCTGCACAGCCAGACCCGAGAACTTGGAGGGCATGTCGCGCACCTCTCCGGGGCGGTTCGGGTTGGTGATGGTGCAGCGACCAACCGTCCCGTCTTGCCCGCCGAAGACGCCCCAGGGCGCATCGGTGTGGCGCTCGGACTCATGCGTGATGAAGGCAGGTGTCAGCACGCGCTGCGCCTTGACCACCCCGATCCCGCCCCGGAACTCGCCCGCGCCGGGGGGCAGGTCGTCGCGCAATTCGTAGCGGTCGCAGATCATGGGGATATGCATCGCCAGATCTTCCAGCGGATTGTTGCGCGTATTGGCCATCAGGTTGTCGATGCTGTCTGGCCCGTCCGACCGCGGCCGCCCGCCATAGGCCCCCTCGTTCACCTCCAGAAACACCCAGTAATCGCCCGAGGGCCGGACACCGGAATAGGCGGCGAAGCTTATCGAGGCGGATGATCCCGCAATCACCTTGTCGGGCATCACGGGGGCCAGCGCGCGGATGATTAGGTCGATCATGCGGTTGCACTGGGTGAAACGCGCCTCAGCACTGGCAGGGGCGCGCGGGTTGAAGATCGACCCCAGGGGCGCGGTCACCTTGATCGGCCGGAAGGACCCCTCGTTCGACGGCACGCGCAGATCTGACGTGGCAGCATCCAGCAGAAGCTTGCGGAAACCGGCATAGGCTGCAACCTTGGTCGAGCCCTCGAACGGCACGTTATAGGCGGTGGGCGTCTGGTCGGCGGACCCGGTCAGGTCCACCTCCACCTCGTCGCCGCGTACACGCACCGTCACCTTGACCTTCAACTGTCGGTCGCGGTTGCGCCCGTCGTCGTCCAGCCAGCCCTCGGCGGTGTAATCGCCATCGGGTATTTCGCTGATCCGCGCCCGGGTCATGCGTTCGGCATAGTCCATCAGCTGGTTCGCGGCGGCAAAGACCGTGGTCTCGCCGTACTTGTCCAGAAGCTCCACGAACCGCTTCGCCCCCAGCCGGGCCGAGGCGACCTGCGCCTCGATATCGGCGACCAGTTGTTGCGCTGCGCGGCTGTTGCGGCGGATGTAGTTCCACATCGCGTTGTTCGGCTCGCCCTTGCGGTAGAGCTTTGTCCCCGCAAACAGCATCCCTTCGGCATAGACATCCGGCACGTCGATGATCAGACCGGGCGTCGCGGCACCGATATCGACATGGTGGGCAGTGTTGCCCGCAAACCCGACCAGCCGCCCCTGATAGAAGACCGGCACCACGATGGCGAGGTCGGGCGTATGGCTGGACCCGAAATAGGGGTGGTTATGGACGACGACATCGCCGTCATACCATTCGTCATCCTCCAGCGTCTCTGCTATGCCGCGCAGGTACCCCGGGATCGATCCGATATGCATCGGCGTCGACTCGGATTCGCACAAGGTATTGAAATTCGCGTCGAACAGACCTGCGCCAAGGTCCTGGCTTTCGCGGATGATCGAGGAGAAGGACATGCGATACAGCACATGCCCCATCTCTTCCGCGATGGTCTCGAAACTGCCGCGGATGACCTGAAGGGTGATCGGATCGACGGTCAGGGCGTCAGGATTGGTCATGAGGTTCATGGGTCGTCTCCTTACGCGCCGATCAGGCGGATGCGGGTGTTGCCGTACTCCAGCGTCTCGGCCACGTATCCTGGCGGGACGAGGGTGGTCGCATTGTGCTGGTGCAGCAGCGCAGGACCCGGCACGCGGTCGCCCGCATAGAGCTTCGTGCGGTCATAGCGCGGTGTTTCCAGCGTGCGGCCATCGTCAAAGGTGGTGGCCCGGACGAACATCAGTGCCCGGTCGATGCTGGAGCCGTCGGTGGCCGGGATCGTCGGGATCTCGATCCGACGGACCGAGGCCGACCCGATGGCGCGCAGGGTGATCAACTCCACCTCCGCTTTGCGGTAGCTGTAGCCGTAGTCCTGCTGGTGCTGGTCATGGAAGCTGTCCGCGATGACCTGCACGTTGCCCGCATGGACCGGCCCTTCGGGCATGGCCGCGCGCAATTCGAAGCCCTGTCCGTGATAGCGGCATTCCGCGATGACCATGATCGTCTGCCGGTCGCGGGCGATGCCGTCATTGTCCAGTTCCGCCTGCACCTTGTCCCGCAGGGCGGCGACGGCTGCGTTAATACGCGCGAACTCGCCCTCGCCTGCCTTCATGAGTTCCACGATCACGGCTTCGGTATGTTCGTATCGCAGGTCGGTCTTCAGCAGACCCACCGCCGCCGTGATGCCCGGTGCGACGGGGACGATGACATCCTTGCAGGACATCGCTTCGGCCAGCGCAACGCCATGCAGTGGGCCTGCTCCGCCGAAGGGCATGATGGAAAACTCGCGGGGGTCGATCCCTCGAGCGACGGAGTTGGACCGGATCGCCAGCGCCATGTTGTTGTTGATGATGCGGATGATCCCCAGCGCGGCTTCCTTGACCGTCATGCCCATCGGTTTGGCGATCTTCTCCTCGATGGCCTTGTAGGACAGGCTGGCATCCAGCTTCAGATCGCCACCCAGCGCCATGTCCGGGTCCAGACGCCCCAGCACGATCTGCGCGTCGGTTACCGTCGGCTCGGTGCCACCCCGGCCATAGCAGGCAGGCCCAGGCTCCGATCCGGCCGACCGCGGGCCGACATGAAACGCCCCCGCCTCGTCGATATAGGCGACCGAACCGCCACCTGCGCCGATGGTCACAAGGTCGATCATCGGCGTCAGCACGGGATGGCCCGACACATAGGTGTCCCGCGGGTTCATGATCTTCACCTCGCCCGCGGGGATGGTGGAAATGTCGGCAGATGTCCCGCCGATATCGACGGTGATGATGTTCGCCTCACCCGCCATCGCCCCTTCGGAGGCCCCACCGATCACCCCGCCCGCCGGGCCGGACATCAGGATGCGGATCGGCCGCTTGGCACAGGCCTCGACGGTGGAAACCCCGCCATTCGACTGCATGATCCGCAGTTTCGACGTCACGCCAGCCTCGCGCAGGCGGCTGTCGAGGTCGCGCAGGTAGAAGGCCGTCTTTGGCCCGACATAGGAATTCATCGCGGCGGTCGAAAACCGCTCGTACTCGCGCATCACCTTGGCCACTTCCGAGGACAGGGTGACGTAGGCATCGGGCATCTCTTCCAGCACGATTTCCTTCGCCCGCACCTCATGCGCGTCGTTCAGGAAGGCGAACATGAAACCGATGACGACAGAATTGATCCCGCGCTTGCGGAAAAGCGCACAGGCATCGCGCACGGCCTGCTCATCCAGCGGGGTGACGATCTCGCCTGTGGGCGGAAGGATGCGCTCGGCCACGGAAATGCGGTTGCGCCGTTTCACCAGCGGCTGGCTCTGCCACGGCACGTCGAAATGGAGCGAAAAATTGTAGGGCCGCTTGTGCCGCCCGATATGCAGAATGTCGCGAAAGCCCTCCGTCGTGATCATCCCGCATTCGGCACCGTTGTGCTCGATCGTGATGTTCGTCGCGGTGGTGGTGCCATGGACGATGGTCTCCACCTCGGACGGGGCGATCCCGGCCTTACGGCAGATGCCCTGCACGCCTTCGACCACGCCAATGGACTGGTTCTTCAGGGTCGTGGGAACCTTGTGATAGAAGACGCCCTTCGTGCATTCCAGCACGAGATCCGTGTTCGTTCCGCCAACGTCGACGCCAATTCTGGCCATTTCATCTCTCCTGTCATTCGTCCGCCTCTTGCGGGCGGATGGAAAATGCCGGGCCTTTCGGCCCGGCATGGCGATCACTCGGCGGCGATCTTCTGTGCGGCGAGGCCGTTGATATAGGCCACGCATTCATCGACGGTGTGCACGTCCCCGAACTTGGCGTCGATGTCGAACAGGTTCCATGCCACGGCCCCGGGCACGCGATCGCCGATCGCTTCCTTGACCGCGATGGTCCGGAACCCGTCAGCGATACCGTCGCAGATCGTCTGGCGTACGCAGGCGCAGGCGGTGACGCCGGTCACAAGGATCGTGTCCACGTTGTTGGCCCGCAGGATGCCGGCCAGTTCCGTGCCGTGGAAGGACGAGGCGCGCTTCTTCAGCAGGGTGTATTCGCCCTCGACCGGCGCGATGCGACTGTCGATGGCCCAGAGATCCTTGTTCTTGAGGTCCACGACATCGACGGGGATCTTGTTGTGCCACAGGCCCATGTCCGTGAAATCGGCATTGCGATCCGTGATCTCGTAGGCAGTGGTCACGTGCACGACGGGAAGATGCGCGGCGCGGAACGCCTTCAGCAGCTTCTGCATGCCGGGGATGATCTCGTTGTCCATCTTCTCCTGATCACAGGTGAAGGGATTGCCCGGACGGGTCCATGCATTGGCGAGGTCGACACTCACCAGCGCCGGGCGCTTGCCGAACCCCACACGGCGCTGGAAGCCGCGCTCCTGGTACAGCTTTGTGGCCGTATCGAAGGCCTGCTGCAGCAGTCGGTCCAGTTCCTTTGCGTCAACGTCGCTCATTCTTGTTCTCCTGTCTTTCTTTGATGCCAGCCGCGCCACGACGCAACCGGTTGTTCCGAGCTGCCGGTCCCCCTTGGGAGCAAAGGTTTGACGGGCTCTGAAGGAAATGTGACAGCCGGATTGACCGCTGTGAAATGGCATGTCAGCTTTTATTGATGCATCAAATGCATCAGTCCTGCTGGGCGCGACAAGGAGAATGCGGACGATGAAAACCCTGCCCGGCCTGGAAATCGTCCAGACATTTCTTGCGCTTGCGCAGGACCTGAATTTCCGGCGCACGGCCGAGCGGCTGAACCTCGACCAATCGGCCCTCAGTCGCCGCATCCAGAAACTGGAACAGAACCTCGGCTTCCGCCTTCTCGACCGCACGACCCGCGAGGTGTCGCTGACGCAGGCCGGGCAGCAATTCTACCGCGACAATTGCGAACTTCTGCGCAGCTACGACGATTCGATCCAGGCCGCACGCCGGGTGGCCGAAGGAAAGTCGGGCCTGCTCCGTGTCGCCTACATGGCATTCGCAGCGACCGAACTGATGCCGCAAGCGATGCTGCGCTTTCGCCAGGCCCATCCGTATATCGACGTGCGCCTCGAATACATCCGAACGCAGGGACAGAAGATTGCTCTCGCCAATGGCGACGTGGACATCGGCTACATGATTGGTCCCTTCGATCACCCAGACTTCACGACGCTGCAGCTGTCGTCCGAACCGCTTTATGTCGTGACGCCCCGCAACCATCCGCTTCTGCTGCGACCCAAGATCCTTCCCGCCGACCTTGCGGATCAGCCGGTCATCCTCGGCAACATGCGGGAATGGGAGGAATACCGCTGGCGGCTGAACGACATGTTCTCGTCCGAGGGGATTGCCCTGGACGTGGCGCTGGAGGCGTCGAACACACTGGCGCTCAATGGGCTCGTGGCGGCGGGGCTGGGCGTCACGATCTACCCCGAAAGCCTGATCGGCTTCTTGGGTCGCAACGTCGAGGTGCGTCAGATCATGAGCCCGTCTTTCCGCAGCCGGACCGTGCTTGTCTGGAAACGGTCAAACAAGTCGCCACAGGTGCAGGCCTTCGTCCAGATAGCCAAGCAGGTCGGCATCGGGCCTACATGAGGCATTGGCGACACCGGTTGGTTATCCGGCCCAAGACCCCGATACTGCGCAGGCCAGCAGGCGGCCCTGTCGCGGCCACAGCATTGATGCCGTGCTGCGCTGTTTTCGCGCGCGTGTCCAGACGCTTCAGAAACTGCCGAACACCATCCCCAAAACCATGATCAGGGCGCAGGCACAAAGCGGGCCGATGACCGCGACGACGAAGATGTCCCCATAGGCTTGTCTGTGGGTCATGCCGCAGATGCCAAGAAGTGTGATGACCGCCCCGTTATGCGGCAACGTATCAAGGCCCCCCGTCGCCACCGAAACGACGCGGTGCAGCAAGGCAGGATCGACGCCCTGTACGGCGGCCTGGGCAACAAGGGAGGGGCCCAGAACGTCCAGCGCAATCGACATGCCGCCCGATGCGGATCCGGTGATGCCCGCCAGCGCGCCGGACGACAGCGCCGCCGTCACCACGACATTGCCGCCGTACAGCCCCTCCAGACCAAGGCGAAGCACCTCGAACCCCGGCAATGAGGCGATCACCGCCCCGAACCCGACTAGACTCGCCGTGTTGAACAGTGGCAACAGGGCGGATTCCGCCCCGTCGTTCAACGTCTGCATCAGCCGTGGTGGACGGCTGAGGGCCAACGCCAGCACAAGCGCGACCGTCAGCGCCGTAATGACCGACCAGAGCCCGCCCACGCGCCCCACATCGGTGCCGCCGTATTGCGGCAAGGCGAGGTAGTCCGTCTGCATGGCGGGCAGGACGACCCAACCCATGCCAAACGTCACGACTCCGACGGACAGGATTGGTGCAAGGGCGGCCCACAGCGGCAAGGCCGCGTCCCTGTCCGATGGTTCGGGCATCGCGGGGGAAGCACCGCCCGCAAGGGCACGGGCACGATAGCGCAGCCAGACCATGCCGAGCGCCAGCATCGCAGTCGCCGCGATCACCCCCAGGCCGGGTGCGGCAAAGGGCGTCGTGCCGAAAGAGGCCATTGGGATGGCGTTCTGGATCGACGGTGTTCCGGGCAGCGCGGTCATCGTGAAGGTAAAGGCACCCAGCGCGATGGTCGCCGGGATCAGTCGTGCGGGCAGGCCGGTCTCTGCAAAAAGGGCGCGCGCCAGAGGCCAGGCGACAAAGGCCACGACGAACAGGGACACACCGCCATAGGTCAGCACTGCGCAGGCAAGGACGACCGCAAGGATCGCGTTCTCGGAGCCGACCGCCGTGGCGATGGCGCGCGCCAGAACCTGCGCCGCGCCCGAGGCATCCATCACCTTGCCAAAAAGCGCCCCAAGCAGGAACAGCGGAAAGAAAGAGACCACGAAGCCACCGGCCGCGACCATGAAGATCTGGGTATAGGCCGCAAGAACGGGCGCACCGGCCGCGAAGGCCGCACCTCCTGCCAGCAGGGGGGCGAGAACCAGAACGGACAGGCCCGCCCATGCCCCCGCGATCAGCAGGCCAAGCGCGAGAATGATCAGAAGAACCGCCATGAAACCCCCTGTTTCTGCGGCGCAGCATAATCTGTGGCTGCCCCCGTGCCAATCTGGCTTGGCGCGCTGTCGACGTCAGGTGGCTTGCGCCTCCGGATCGCCCGCGCGGGGACAAGGCATTGCCGGCACAGAGACCCGTAGCTTAGCATCCCGCCCGGCACAGGGTTCGCTTTGCGATGCCGACATTGATGTCCGCTGGTCGCAACGCTGAAAGGGAAAGGATGCAGCACAGGTCACTTTGGCTTCTCGGCACGCTCTCGGTCCTGCCGGGCATCGCGTCTGCCCGAACCATGGGCGAGACGGTAGACAGCTGGTTCGCGTGGTCCACCGGCTGGTTCGTGGGCTTCATCTTCTCGCACTTTCCCGGAACCGACATCCCTTGGATCGTGGGCTGGCTGGTCACGGCCGCGGCCATCTTCACGGTCTATTTCGGCTTCATCCAGTTCCGCGCCTTCGGTCATGCCATCGCACTGGTGGCCGGGCGCTATTCCGACCCGAAGCATCTGGGCGAGGTCAGCCATTTCCAGGCATTGACGACGGCCCTGTCGGGGACGGTGGGTCTGGGCAACATCGCGGGCGTGGCCGTGGCAGTCAGCATCGGGGGCGCTGGCGCGACCTTCTGGATGATCGTGGCGGGCCTGCTCGGAATGGCGTCCAAGTTCACCGAATGCACACTCGGGGTAAAATATCGCAACGAGTACCCTGACGGCAGTGTCTCGGGCGGTCCCATGTACTACATCCGCAAGGGCTTCGCCGAGCGTGGCCTGCCGTTCGGGCGCCAACTTGCCGCGGTGTTCGCCATCTTCTGTGTGCTGGGTGCATTGGGCGGGGGCAACATGTTCCAAGCCAATCAGGCCGCCAGCCAGATCCACGAAGTCTTTGGCCTGCCGGCATGGGTGACGGGGCTGGGTCTTGCGATCCTCGTCTTTGCGGTGATCGTGGGCGGCATCCGGTCTATCGCGCGCGTGACCGCCAGGGTCGTGCCCGTGATGGGCCTCGGCTACGTCCTCGTCAGCCTGCTGATCCTGATCGCCCATGCCGACATGATCCTCTGGGCCTTTGGCGAGATCCTGCGCGGTGCCTTCACAGACACGGGCATCATGGGCGGCATCGTGGGCGCCATCATCCAG
The DNA here is from genome assembly GCA_029289325.1 of Alphaproteobacteria bacterium. Taxonomy (GTDB): domain Bacteria; phylum Pseudomonadota; class Alphaproteobacteria; order Rhodobacterales; family Rhodobacteraceae; genus Tabrizicola. The sequence goes on along the minus strand of JARFTV010000034.1, from coordinate 8,276 downwards.
GGCTTCCGCCGGGCCGCATTTTCCAACGAGGCCGGGGTCGGATCGGCGGCCATCGCCCATTCCGCGGTTCGGACAAGCGAGCCGATCACCGAAGGGTTCGTGTCTTTGCTCGAGCCCTTCGTGGACACCGTGGTGATCTGTACCATGACGGCGCTGGTCATCATCATTACCCGGCAGCTGCTGATCGACCCCGAAACCGGCCGCTACATCCTGACCGAGACGGGACGGATCGCCACAGCCTCGGGTGCAACGGGCGGTGTTCCCATAACCTCGGCCGCCTTCGGATCCGCCTTTGCATGGGCGCCCTTCGCCCTGTCGGTCGCCGTGGTTCTCTTTGCCTTCTCGACGATCATCACCTGGGGCTACTACGGCATGAAGGCCTGGACATATCTGACGGGCGAAGGAGCGGGCAAGGAACTGGCCTTCAAACTGGTCTTCTGCAGCTTTGTCTTCATCGGTGCGGTCTCCGGTCTCGACGCGGTCATCGACTTCTCCGATGCGGCGATCTTTGCTATGGCCCTCGTCAATGTCCTTGCGCTGTATATGCTAATGCCGGTCGTCAAAGGGGAACTGCAAAGCTATCTCGCGCGGTTGAAATCGGGCGAGATCCGAACAGTGAGATAGCCCCGCGACCGCTTCAACCGTTACAAGCTGGAGCTGCTCTGGACGCCTGTTCAAGACCGTGGCCAAGCAAGCCGCCGAAGTGCTGCCACGGCTCTGAAAACCGGCATGGAAAGTTCCGCTGGAGCGACCGGGCCCCCGGTTTCCCGCGCATACCCTTGACTGGGCCGCTATGGTCGCCGGATTCACGGCGGCGGATGAAGCGAGAAGATCGGCGCCGGCTGATCGACGGTCATTCCCGGATCGGTCAACGCGCTGGTGGCCAGCTTCTACGCGGCCCCCGATACACGGCAAAACAGCATGAGCGCAAATGGCTCATTCCGCGATGGCAGCAATCGGAGGATCGAAAGAGGAACGACGACTGCCAAACCCGCCCCTGCGGTTTGACGAAATGCACGTTAGGGCATTGATCAGCCAGGAAGTCATCTGAGGGTGGCGGAGAGGGTGCCCGCCATGATGGACGATTTACCATTAGCAATCATATGCATGGCTGGAACTCATCCCAAGCATACAAGGCGATACCCCACAACCTGACTATGCGACCTTGCGCAATCCTATGTATCCAATTACCTTCTCTTTGTGGGGTATAATGTTGGATAGTTTGGATGCCGAAGCTTGCCGAAGAACTCAGGGCGCTGGATGTGAAGCGGCTCGCCCATCCTGGCGGCAAGCGGAACATCCTGTTTTCCGTCGGTGGCGTTCCCGGCCTTCACCTGCAAGTCACCCCAAAGGGCGGGCGGTCGTGGGTATTGCGCGCCAAGGTCGGCAACCTGCGCCGTGATATCGGGCTGGGCGGCTTCCCTGCCGTTACGCTCTCACAGGCCCGCGACAAGGCCCGTGAGGCCCGTGCGAAGATTGAGGGCGGCGTTGACCCGGTCGAGGAACGCAAGGCCGCCAAGGCCGCGCTTGTGGCCGCCCAGCGCCGTGGCCTGACCTTCGCCAAGGCGATGGAACGTTGCCTTGCCGCCAAGCTGGACGCCTTCAAGAACGCCAAGCATCGCCAGCAATGGGAAAACACCCTTGCCAGCTATGCCATTCCCGAACTTGGCGCGATGCTGGTGCAGGATATCACCACCCAAGACGTCTTGCGGGTTCTGCAACCTCTCTGGAATGACCGGACGGAAACCGCGACACGCCTGCGCGGGCGGATTGAGACGGTTCTAAGCTGGGCCACGGTTGCAGGCCACCGGACCGGCGACAATCCGGCGCGCTGGGCGGGCAACCTGAAAGAACTGCTACCGGCCCCGTCCAAGGTGGCGACCGAGGGCAACCATCCCGCCTTGGCGTTGGATGACGCGCCCCGCTGGTTTGCGGCCTTGCAGTCGCGGGAAGGGTTCGGCGCGCGGGCGCTGGAGCTTCTGGCCCTGACCGCCACCCGGTCGCAAGAGGTTCGGGGCGCACAGTGGGATGAAATCGACTTGGACAAGGCGCTGTGGGTAATACCCGGCGCGCGGATGAAGATGGGCAAGGAACATCGGGTTCCCCTCTCTGCCCGCGCAGTGGTGCTGTTGAAGGCGCTTCCCCGGCTGGACGGCAACCCGCTGGTGTTTCCGGCTGCACGGGGCGGCCAGCTATCCGACATGACCTTGTCGGCCACCATGAAGCGGATGCACGAAAGCGCCGTGGCTGAGGGCGTAGCGGGTTTCCTTGACCGCACGTCCAAACGCCCCGCCGTTCCGCACGGGCTTCGCAGCACCTTCCGGGATTGGGTCGCGGAACGCACCACCTATCCCGGCGAAATGGCAGAGGTCGCGCTGGCCCATCGTATCAGCAATGCGGTTGAGGCCAGCTATCGGCGCGGCGACATGATTGAGAAGCGGCGGCGGATGATGGCGGATTGGGCAGATTTCATGGCCGGGAAGGTCCGGGGCGGTAAAGTTGTGAGGATTGGCTGATGTTTGCTCCTGCCGGATGGATTTCCCTGAAGGACGTCTACCGCTACTTCAATCTATATTTCTCAGAGCACGAGAGATTCGGAGCGTATACCTTTACCGGCGACGAGGCTTACGAACTCACCCGGCAGTTTGCCGAAGAGGCGGAAACTGTTGCTGTCTGTCATCCGAGCGGTGCTATTATCTACGCCTCTCGGGAGATTTTAGACTGCTCGAATGAGTGCAGCCACGAGAACTATCACGTTAACGTCCACTACGGGACGGTCGGCTCTGGTGAGGTAATGTCTGAAACCAAGTTTCCAGACAGTATCAGGGAAGCCGATACCTACCTTAACCTACTTTACGGGCCGTTCCGGGGGCTTCCGATAATCTTTGGAAGAGATGACTTTGAGGGATTTCTTCAAAGGATGTATCCAGACTTCAGTGAGGGCAACATAGACGCCGATGACGACCGGGCCTTTGTATTGAGGACGAGTCAGGAGAGCGACCAAGCAGGCGACCC
>JARFTV010000034.1:0-5205 GCA_029289325.1 Alphaproteobacteria bacterium | reverse complement strand
TCCAAGCGGATTCTATCGGCTTGGAGATCGAACAGAACAGTGGTTCAAGCGGAAATAAAGGCTCTGGTTGCCCCAGCTCAGTCACACAGACAATTCCTTCTTGCATGGGGTCTCGCGGCGCAGGAAGAGCCGACGATTAGAAATCCGGGCCGTCGGAAGCGAGAATCCTGACAGTGTATCGAAACGCTTTCTGAATCGCGTAGAGTTTTATGCGTTCGAGGCGGTGATACCTTGCGTTCCAGAGCAATCCTTTGGAGTCGCATATGTCTGAAACCTACCTCTCAGACCGGCAGCTTGGCGCGCGCTTTGGCGTCCATAATCTGACCATCCGCCGTTGGGAACGAACGGACCCAACCTTTCCCCGCTCGATCAAGTTGACACCCGGCTGTTGCCGTTGGCGGCTTGCAGATATCCTGACTTGGGAAGCATTCAAAGCCAAGACCGCAGCCTAAAGAAACCGCCACCCGGCGGGGCGGCGGTCTATTCGTTTCGGCATGTTGGCATTGCCCACGGAATAGCACGGCCCGCCTTTGGCATCAATCGCAAAGGCAAAGACCATGACCAAACAAGAACGCTGGTTTTCCGGCGAAACCCAAGTTTTCTGGGCCTGCAAAGCCCTGACCGAAGGGCGCGTGATTTCCCACAAGACCGAAATCAGAGAGGTGAAGGGATGGCGACTTGGCGCAATCATCCACCTGTTGCGGTCGAAGTACCGCTGGCCCATCACCGTTGACTATCGCGGGGCCGAGAATGTTGCGCATTACCGCCTGCAACCCGGCACCGTGATTGCCAACCTGTCTTTCCCGCCCAGCGCCGCAAGTCTGTTAGAGGGGGGGAAGGCATGAATCGGCTGCAAATCCTCTACCTGCGCCGCTTTGGCCTTACGGATGCACAGGCCGAAGTCATCGCTGTGCTGGTTTGGGGGGGCTGACATGGGCCTTCGCAAATCCTCACTGCCCGACGATTTCCGAAACGAGCTTGCCCGCCTTGTGCGGGCGGGCTCCCCCCCTTGCCCTTGGGCGGGGGGGCCGATGGAAAGGGGCCACTGGTCGAGGCTTGGACTGGCCCCAAGCTAGCCTTGGCCCGCGTGCTGGCCCCGCTCTACCGGGCGGGGTCGCAGGTCTATGGCATCCGCCTTGATGGCCTTGCCGTGATCGACTGCGACACCGACAGCGCCGAACTTGTCGCAGCCCTGGAGGCGCGCTTTGGGCCGTCCCCCGTCCATGTAAGGACGCCACGCGGGCGGCATCTCTATTATCGCGCCACTACCAAGGCCCCGAACCTGCGCGCCGAGGGCCTGCCGGTTGATATCAAGACCGGCCCGCGTGGTTACGTCGCTGGCCCGTGGTCGATCCGGCGCGATGGCGGCATCTATAGTCCCGCCAAGGGGCTGTTAGGGGTAGATACCCTGCCACCCCTGCGGGCCATTGTTACGTCTGAAAACAGAGCCGTATCAGCGGCAATTCCGGCTGGTCATCGCCATGTGGTTTTGGTCAAGGAGGCGATCAAGACGCTCGAGCTTGTGGACAGCGCCGAGGAACTGGAGGCGAACCTTGCGGCTTTCAGGGATGACCTTTGCGAAGATGCCGTGACCATGCCGGACAGCGAACTGCGCGCGCTTGCAGGATGGGCCTGGACTGTGCGGCTGGAGAACCGGATTTTCAGGGGCCGTAACAGCGCCTTGTCCATTGACCGGCTGGCCCTGGATGCCCTGCGCCGATGGGAGAACGAAGCCGACGCCATCGCACTTTACCTTCTGTTGATCGACAGGCACGGGCATATCCCCAGCAAACGTTTCGCGCTGGACTTCACGGCGATGCGGGAATCGGGTCTGACCCGGCTTTCTGTCCCCCGCCTGCGCGCCGCCCGTCGCACTTTGCAGGCGGTTGAGCTGGTGCAGCTGGTCGGCAATTATCGGGCGGGGTCTGTCCACCAGACCTTCGCCTTAGCTCGACTTCGCCCCGGCATGGCCGATGCGCCGAACATCACCCCGATGCCGAAGCGCAAGGGCAGCACCCCCAAAGGGGGGAGGGGCTAAGATTACATATGACGTCTGAAATCGACTGCACTAATCCACCCGGCAACGAAGGCCAGACCGCCATGACAGACACCCCTCCCAAAGCGACTCCCAGCTTGCCGAGGCGCTAGACCATGTGCCACCGGCCCTGCGCGAAAGGGCCAGCCGAACGGCAAAGGCAACGCTTGCCAGTACTTCTGCCCCATCCATGAAGCTGACCATGAAGGGCGATACCCTGGCGATTGGTTTCAGCGAACATGACGAAATCGCCACGCTCTTGCAGATGGCAGACATGGGAACCACTGACAGGGATTTTCACCTTGGGCTGGTCGGGCAAATCGCGTGCCTTGGTTCGCACAAGTGCAGGGTGGACAGCGGCAACTCCAACTTCGTCTTGGCCGTTGTCCGGTCGGTGAGCCCGCGCGATGGGCTGGAGGCCATGCTTGCCACGCAAATGGGGGCCATCCATGCCGCGACTATGATGCTGGCAAGGCGGTTGAACCATGTGGGCACAATCCAGCAACAGGACACCGCCGAGCGTGCCCTAAACAAGCTGGCCCGGACCTTCGCCACCCAGATGGAAGCACTGAAGCGCTACCGGACAGGCGGTCAGCAGAAGGTCACGGTCGAACATGTCACGGTCAACGCGGGCGGTCAGGCGATTGTGGGGGCGGTGGCGAAAACACCGCGAGCCAGCACATAGTGTCCGGTCAAGAAATCGCCCGATTGCCACCTCACAAAGTGTTGATGCGAATCGAAGTAAAACCCATGCTCTGACAACAGGTTCGGAGGATAGATTGTGCGACTGCTCTTAGCCCCTCTTATGATGTTAGCCACCGCTGCTTACGCCGAATACATACCCGGAAGTGATATTCAAATCGGCAACTGGAAGGGCGCGGCGTATACATACGACGACACTGGGGCCTTCTCGCACTGTGCTGTGTCTGCGTCCTATGTTAGTGGCGACACACTGCTGCTGAGCGTGAATGAGAACGCGACGGTTACAGTCGGCGTCGTAAGTCCCGGCTTGAAGTTGCAGCCGGGGCAACAGATCCCCGTAGCGCTCTACATTGACCGCCGAGCGCCATTTTATGGAAGCGCGGTTGCGGTTGACACCGATTTTGCAACTCTTGTGTTGCCCGACTTCGCGAACGCTCTGACAGCTCTACAAAAAGGTAGAACGTTGGTCATCGAAAGCACCGCCGGGTCTGGAACTTATGACCTAACCGGAACCTTCAGAGCTCTGAACCAGACTCTTGACTGCGCCGTTCGACACCTGAACTACAGAGCTAAACCGAACGCCTCTGCACCGCCCGTAGATCAAGCCAGTTCAAGCTCCCCAGTCGATAAGACACTGCTTTTTCAGGTCGCGACGGGCATGATTGCCGATATGGGAATCTCGGACTTTGTCTACCTTTCTGAGGCTGACACAAAGGCGCTATTCAACTCAGACGCGGTCGCTTGGAACTCCCCAAGCATGGGAATCCTTGGCGGAGTTGTGGCAGTGTCCGCTAATGGTCTTGAACAGCTGCGGCAGACTGATGCGGAGGATTTGGCCTTTCTGTCGGAGGCATGCGAAGGCGAGGTGGCGACGACAGCGCGAAACGTAAGTATGACTGATTACCAGTCGCGCGAACTGCGAAGCATCTGCGTTGAAGGTGACAGTTCTACTGAAAGCCTGTTGAACAAGACCCTTGTGGGCGAAACAGTACTCTACACCCTATTAGTTTTCGACAGCACCTCGCAGTTTAGCGAGCCAAGCGTGCGTCAAGACATGAGCGAACAAGCAGCTTTCAGGGCGGCGAGCTTCGTGAAGGAGTAGGGGGGGGGCCCAAGAATTCGACCGACAACCCCATGCACCAGGCCCAGCGCCTTGCCGATGCACCCCGCTTTAACGCTACGGCGAAAGCCACCCGTCGTCGTTGCAAAAGCCCCGCCGTGAAAGGCTGGAGCGTTTGCCGGATGCACGGGGCGAAGGGCGGTGCGCCGTCTGGGCCTGAGAATGGCAGGTGGCGGCACGGGACCAAGTCCCGAAAAGCTGAGAGGACGCGTCAAGACCTCGCGGTACTAATGGCTCTGGCCCGAAAGACCGCAAAGCTAATGGTTGGGGCCGATTAGCTGCCTTTAGGGCGGATTGGTGGTTCATCTGCAGGAGGCCGGCAGTGCATTTGCGCATAGGTTTGCCGGCTACGACGAGGTGCCATGAAACGCTACTACCCACCCCAAGTCGAAGCGAAGCGCCAAGAGGCTCTCTTTAGATTCTATGGTTTCGAGGAACAATGGGTGCACTCTGTGTACGCGCTGGTCGCGCGTGAGAACGGGCAGAAGGTACCAATCTACGTGGGAGAGTCCGCACGCCCGCGTCAGCGGTTCCGCTCTCACCTCAAAGTTGCTTACGGCGGCCGAGGCGGATCTACCTTGCTGCAGGGGGAGTTGCGCCGTCGAATCAAGAAAGAATCGTTGATTGAGATGCACGGCTTGGCCGGTGTAGGTGATCGAGTGGAAGCCCTCTCAAGGGAGGCAGGATGGGCCCGTGCATTAGAGCGCCGGGGCTTCCGACTAGCAAACTCCTGGCCTGAGCATAGGGCTTCTAGCCGCGTCGCAAAGGTACCTGAGGCCCGGATGTTATCGTCAATGTCTCTCGTCGAGGCTCATGCGCTGGGAGTTGGTCTTTTGCTTGTGTGCTCACACTGTGGCTTGACGTTGCCGCTCGCTCCCCGAGACCTATTGGTGGGCATCGGAAGTCCAAAGCTCAACAGGTTTCAAAGTCTCGTAGGCTGTTCAGAATGCGGGCACATAATGAGGTCGCGTCTGAAGCTCCCCGCTGGAGTTCAGGCGAAGTCCGTCATCACGGAACCGTCGAACGAGGAGGTCGTGGTGTTTCTGGCCGGAATCGGAAGAGTTTAGCCATTGAGAAGCGAGTCAATTGGGCCCCACTGGCCGTGGTCAAGCGGAGCATCATTCGGCTGCGGGACGGATGGCGCGGGCGTCCTGCTTCGCTTGCCGTTCGGTATCTTCCCGACGCTTCACTTCGTCCTCCTGGTACTGAAGCAGTCGACCTAGTGCCAGCGCAACGACCCCCGCGCCTATCGCAACAGCCGCCGTAGTTTCGTGCATTGCACTCTTGCTCTGACTAGGGCCTGTTGACGTTTGAGGATTCCCAAATCAGTAGTTGAGTGATTCAAGGT
>JARFTV010000079.1 GCA_029289325.1 Alphaproteobacteria bacterium | reverse complement strand
CTAGGGTCAGGACCCATTGATCATCTGCTCGCGGCGTGATTCAGCCTCCTCAAGGAGACTGAAGAATGAGCAACCTTTTCTGGCTGAACGACGCGCAGATGGCGCGGCTCGAGCCGTTCTTTCCCAAGAGTCATGGCAAGCCGCGCGTCGATGACCGACGGGTCTTGAGCGGAATAATCTTCATCAATCGCAACGGGTTGCGGTGGCGCGATGCGCCAAGGGAATACGGCCCTCCGAAGACCCTCTACAACCGCTGGAAGCGGTGGAGTGACAAAGGGGTCTTCGCCCGGATGATGGATGGCCTGGCGGCCGAGGCCGCTGTTCCGAAGACGGTGATGATCGACGCGACCTATCTCAAGGCGCACCGCACGGCGACCAGCCTGCGGTCGAAAAAGGGGGGCCAGACGACCAGAGGGGCCGTCTGATCGGCCGCACGAAGGGCGGTATGAACACCAAGCTGCATGCTGTCACCGATGCTGATGGCCGTCCGATACGGTTCTTCATGACCGCAGGCCAGGTCAGCGATTACACCGGCGCGGCGGCACTGTTGGGCAGCTTGCCAAAGGCGGAGTGGCTGCTGGCCGACCGGGGTTACGACGCCGATTGGTTTCGCGAAGCGTTGAAAGACAAGGGGATAAAGCCCTGCATTCCGGGCAGGAGGTCGCGCGGCAAGCCAATCAAGCACGACAAACGACGCTACAAACGCCGCAACCGGATCGAGATCATGTTCGGGCGACTGAAGGACTGGCGGCGGATTGCCACTCGCTACGACCGATGCCCGAAGGTCTTCCTCTCAGCCGTCGCACTCGCTGCTACCGTCATGTTCTGGCTATGAAGCGAGAACGAGTCCTGACCCTAGGAAGAGAAGAAGAAGAATGTCCAAGATGGCGACCTCTATTGCATGAACGCATCGAGCTTCGCCTGAAGGACGGGGAATAGGGTCCGGGCTGGCATCGACGCTGTCGATGCGGTCCGACATCACGCGAGGGTTCGCGTCAGAGGGGCCCGGGCCGCATTGACAAGGTTGTGATCGGTTGGTGAGCTTTCAACCCCCTGCCGAAGAAACCCCGCGGCAAGAGGAAGGCCCCGGCCCAAATGGGCCGGGGCATCTGGTCAGGCATCGATGTTGGCGAACTCGTGATCTGCGCCCCGCTTGGTCTGTTCGGACCTGTCGATCCCAAGAAAAAGCACGATGTTCTTGGCGACGTAGAGCGTGGACCAGGTCCCGAGGATCACCCCAAGCACCATGGCGAAGACGAAGCCACGGATGACGTCACCGCCGAAGACCAGGAGCACGATCAGCGCGATCAGCGTGGTCGAGGCGGTCATCAGCGTGCGACTGAGCGTCTCGTTAGCCGAGAGGTTCATCAGGTCGCGCAGAGGCATGGCCTTGTACTTGGCCAAGTTCTCCCGAAGCCGGTCGAAAATGACGACCGTGTCGTTCACCGAGTATCCGAGGATGGTCAGGAGCGCGGCCACGATCGTCAGATCGAACTTCAGTCCTAGGGCCGCGAAGATCCCGACCGTCACGACAACGTCGTGGACCAGCGCCGCAACAGTACCCACTGCGAACTGCCACTCAAACCGCATCCAGACATAGACAAGGATGCCTGCCGCCCCCGCGCCGACGGCAGCCAGCGCCAGCCAGATCAGCTCGGCTGAAACCTTGGGGCCCACCGACTCCACGGCGGTGAAGGCGACAGCGGGATCTATTGCCTGAATCGCGGCCTCGACCTGGGCCACAATCTCGGGCGATAGGGCCTCTGCGCCTTGCTGGGCCTCGATGCGGATGGTCACAACGTGCTGGTCCGCCCGGAAGGCAGGGTCGAACACCTCGGTGATGGACACATCGCCCAAGGCCAGACCGGACATAGCCGCGCGATAACTGCCGACATCGACAGCCTCGGTGGTCTCGGCCCGGATCGTGGTGCCACCCTTGAAATCGATCCCGAAGTTCAGGCCAAGCGTCGCAACCACAAGGAGGGACGCTATGACCGCCGCCACCGAGGCACCGAAGGTCAGCCATTGCACGCGGAAGAAGTCGATCGTCGTTTTGTCCGGCGCGAGCTTGATGAAGCCCTTTAACGTGATCGCCTTTGGCTTCTTCCACCGCATCCATGTCTCGATGATCAGCCGCGTCACATAGACGGCTGTGAACATCGAAGTCAGGATGCCGAGGCCAAGGGTGATGGCAAAGCCGCGCACCGGGCCGGACCCGACCGCGAACATGATGAGCGCAGTCAGAAGGCCGGTGATGTTGCTGTCCATGATCGCCGACAGGGCCTTTTCGAAGCCGATCTCAATGGCACGGCCCGCAGGGCGCCCCTGCCGCAACTCCTCGCGGATGCGTTCGAAGATCAGAACGTTGGCGTCGACAGCCATGCCCATTGTCAGCACAATCCCGGCAATGCCGGGCAGCGTCAGCGTCGCCCCCATGACGGACAGCGCCGCCAGCAAAAGCCCCATGTTCAGCGCCAGGGCGATATTCGCCATGATCCCGAAGCCGCCATAGCAGGCGATCATGAATACCACGACCGCCACCATCCCGATCAGCGCCGCGCGTTGCCCGGCCTCGATACTGTCAGCCCCAAGCTCCGGGCCGATGGTCCGTTCCTCAAGGAAGGTCATGCCCGCAGGCAAAGCGCCCGCTCTAAGCAGAACAGCCAGTTCGGTTGAGTCCTCAACCGTGAACTGTCCGGTGATGATGCCCGATCCGCCCGGAATGTGGCTCTGGATCACGGGGGCCGAGATCACTTCGCCATCCAGCACGATGGCGAAGGGCGCACCGATGTTCGCTGCCGTGTAGTCGCCAAACGCGCGCGCGCCCGGTGGATCAAAGCGGAAACTCACCGCCGGGCGGTTGCTCTGGTCGAAGGCGGGCTGCGCATCGACAAGGTTTTCGCCGCTCACCACAGGGCTCCGGTCGAGGATGTAGAACACGCCCTGCTCATCCGATGCGGGGAGGACCAAGTCGCCTGGGTCGCCCGCGCCCTCGGCACTGGCGGCACGGCCAAGGACAGGATGAAAGGTCAGCTGCGCTGTGGTGCCGATCAGCGACTTGAGTTCGGCGGCCGATCCGATCCCCGGCACCTGAATGAGGATGCGGTCCTCCCCTTGGCGCATGATCGTGGGCTCGCGGGTGCCAACCTCGTCCACGCGACGTCGGATGATCTCCAGCGATTGTTGAATGGTCCGCTCGTCCGATGCTTGCTGTTCGGCCTCGGACAAACGGATGGTCAGCGTCGTGCCGTCACCGGCAACCGTAATGTCGGTCTGGCCGATGCCCGTCATGCTGACGACCGGTGTCGCAAGGGCGCGCGCGGCGGCAAGGGCGGCTGACAGGCCGTCAGGGTTGCTGATGCTCACCCGCAACTCGCCGGCAGGCGCATCCAGGCGGCGGATGGTGCCCACCTGATCGCGCAACGCTCGTAGCGCATCGCGAACCTGCGGCCAGAGCACCTCCATCCTTGCCGCATGGACATCCACGAAATGCACCTCGGCCAGAAGATGCGCGCCACCGCGCAGATCAAGCCCTAGGGCGACCAGACTGGAGGGCAGCCATGAGGGCCAGTCTTCCAGATCGGTCTCGACCGTTCCGGGCAAGGCACCAGTTTCAGCAAGGATGACGACGGCATCGTTGTGCCGTTCTACAGTCGGATAGAAGGCATTAGGTAGGGCGAAGAGAATGCCCCAGAGACAGACGCTCCATATCAGGAAGCGTTTCCAGAGAAGGGTATGTGACATGACCTGTCCTTGACCCGGCCATGCGCGGCACAGACCGCGCAGGATGCCGGGAAGTGAAGTGAGCTAAGGTCCCCGACAGCTTAGCCCGCGCCCCGAGAGTCTGGGGGTGCTGGCGAGCAGGGCGGGACCACGGAAAGGCCACACGCCATGGCGCGGGCCGGAAGCATCACTGGTCAGGTAAAGGGCGGAGCGCGAGGCTCCGGGCGGCTGTTTGTGGCTGCAAAGATCGGCGCATCGGGCGAGCAAAGCACCGTTGCCAGCATTCCAGATAGAGCTGGAATTGGTTGGGGGCACACAAAGGCCGTATCATCCGCATCGCCAGCCTGCCTGAGGTCAGGCGCACGCTGCATCTTTCCAGAAGAGGTGAGGATGGCCGGAGATTCGACCCCCTGAGCAGATACAAGACTGGCAAGGGCTGGCTGCAGGGATAGGCTAGACGGCCGGGCGTGTGCGGTAACGAAAACCAGCAGCAAGGACAAAAGCATGGCCCAGGCAAAAGATGCCCGCTCCTGATTTATCCCAACTATTGCGCGCGGTGTCATATCGGCCTTGTCGCATTGCGCGTCGAAAGAAACAACTGGGCTGCCAACTTACCAAGCCTGCAGTAGGAACGAGCGGCAGCGGAAGCAGTCACAAGCTTGCGCCATGCGGAGTAAAGGTACCCTTTAGCTGCAAATGCGTGTTCGCTTTTGCCTCTTCAAGTGGCGATGTTTGCTCCACCGCCTGAAGAGAGACATTCTGAAGATGGCGAATTTGGCCGCTTCACCGGCTACAGGCCCGGGGGCGCACCTGCGCCGTCCCCGAGCCCTCTGGAAGTGAGGCCGAAGCCTCACCCGAAGGGATCGTACTCCGAGACGATCACGACCTCGTCGCCGTCGATTTCATCGGCGGGGACGGCGCCGAAGGTTCCATCCCCTGCCTGGAAGACGACGATCGAGACCATGAGCGTGGCGGCGAGGGAGGCGGCGAAGGCGTGAGCATCTTTGCGGGACATCTGTTTGGCTCCTGTCTTGGAGGCGGGGGACCATTCCCCGCGCGACAGGACCCCGGAGGCCCGAAGACTGGCTGACATCACCGGGTGCGTTCGGCTCGCCCGAATCCACGAGGCGGCACGGGCTTGCCCGTAGTCCGACCCCTTGCGGGTTGATCTCGAAGACGGGATTCGGGGCAAGGAAGGGAATGGCGAGCGGGGGAGGTGCCGTGACGACTGGAGCCAATTGTCCCGCTGACGCTTCTAACGCCGCCAGCCTTCCGGCCAGGCTCTTGGTTGAAGACCTCCGTCTTGGGGTATGGAACCTTCGACGCCCCGCGACATCGCGGGACGATAGTGTGATCGGTGAGGGGCCTGCCCGTCGGCAGGCCCCTCACGCCTTGTCAGGGCTCAGGCGGCCAGGTCCCGCGCCCCCTGCCCTATCGCCCTCCTCGGCGCCGACGATTTCGAGCCGCGCATTGCGATAGCCCTCCCGCGCAATCCATAGCTCGGCTGCGGTGACGGACTCCGCCAGATGCAGCAGCTCGGTGTTGCCACCGAAGTCCAGCAGCACGCGGACCTGCCCGGGCTTCGGTTCCTCGGCCACTTCGAAGATCAGCCGGCTGTCGGCGGAATGGCTGCGCATGATGGTGACGAGGATGACCCCGTCCGAGGAAAAGTTCCCTTCATGCAGGGTGAAGGAGGCCGGTGCCGTCCAGGTCGGATAGACTCGGGGCGGCTCGCTCTTCACGAGGCGGCCAACGCCGTTCGAGCGCTCCCAGGCCGCGAGCTTCTTGGTAAAACGCGCCGGCGGCTTGGGACTGCCGTCGGTATAGCGGATCAGTGCCCCCAAAGGGGCTGTGTCGATAATGGTCGTTGCAGACATGGTTCCTCATCTCGAATGCGAGCGTTCGCATTCATCATATTGATATTGCTGTGTTTTATGTGGGTGAGGGCGGGTTTCCCCGCCCTCGGATGGCTTATATCACTCGGCTGCCATCATCGACGCGTCGCCGTCCGGTAGATCAGCCGTCAGGAAAGTCGGGAGATCGATGTCTTCGGGCTCGCCCACATCTTCCCCCTGCCCTTCCGCTAGATCCTCGCCGTCGTGCGCCGCCAGATCGGCCTGGCGGAGGACCTCGGGCAACCAACCGCTGCCCTTCAGAAGCCGCTCGGCTTCTGTGGCCATCTCGCCCTTCTTCAGGTGATCGAGAAGCTGCGCGGTCCCCTCCCCTTTCGCCTCACGCACGGCCTCGAGGATGCGGGCCTTGGGCACACGGTTGAGGTAGCCATCGACCGTCGGCTCCCAGCCCGCCTCGACCATGTCGAGATCCACGGCGCGGGCTACGAGATCGGCATGCGCCATGCGGCGGGTCAAACCGCTGGCCGAGATGCCCGCCCCATAGGGGTTCACCTTCTCGTGGAGCGCGTTGATCCCGAAGCTGAGGCAATGCGCGAGAAGGGCCAGACGGCTGCCCTGGTCGAGCACGGTCAGATAGTCCCAGAGCGCAGCATCGTCCCCGAGGGGCAGATCAGCCTCCCAAGCGGCGTGTCGCTCTTCGACGAGCTTTGCCACGATGCTGTCTTTCAGATCGGGCGCCTGCGCGGACATGTAGACATGACGCACCGAAGCCTCGAGGCAGCTGCCTGTGGCAGAGGAGGTTCGGAAAGTATCCGTCACCAGCTTCAGGAGCAGGAGCGTCAACGCCACGTCCGGCGAACGCCCGATGGCCTCGCGCAGCGCCAGGGTCCGGTGGGCCGTCAGTTCCATGACCAGCCGTTCGGGCAGCGGCTTCAGCGCACCGTCATCTTCCTCGTCGGAAGGATCAGCACCGATCGGCTGACCACCCGAAGTGATGACGGTGCCGCCGGCGGAGGTCGCCGACGGTTTCCAACTGGAAACACCGACATCACCGCCCTGCCCCATGCCGTCCGCGCCATCGGCATTCTGGACCGCGGTCTCGTCGCGCGGCTCATCCTCGGGCCGGACATAGCCGCGATAGACAGCCAAGCTGCCATCCCGATCCAGCGTGACGAAGACGCCCGCGCGCGCAACTTGGGCCGGGTCGTAGATCAGAGGCCGCTGTTCGAGCGCTTCCATCGCCATCTCGAGCTGGCCGAGCCGGGCATCGATCTCCTCGGGGTATTCGTCTTGGCCGGAATACTCCTCCTCCAGCGCACGATACTCGGCGAGGAGCGAAGCGTGTGCCGCGCTTTCCTCGTCGGTCATCGGGGCGGGATCACCGGCCAGACGCCGCAGACCGTGGCTGTAGCCATAGGGCAGGTCGGTCGTGACCTCGATCCACTTCCAGCCCTCGGTTGCCAAGGCCTCAGCTTCTGCCTGAAGTTTCTCGACGACCAGTCGATCGAGAAGGGCAGGGTTCTCGAGCCAGCCACCATCGTCGCCCTGGAACAGATCGCGCAGAACCACACCGCCTGCTGCCTCATAGGAATCAACACCCACGAAGACGGCGCGACGATCCGAAGCCCGGACAGAAGTCTCCGTCAGCATGCGCCGGATGGCATAGGGCTCCTTGTTCCAGGAGTTCTTCACCGCTTCCCAGACCTGCACCTGACGCGCATGATCCGGGTTCACCGTGAAGGCCATCAGCT
>JARFTV010000003.1:152924-153800 GCA_029289325.1 Alphaproteobacteria bacterium | reverse complement strand
GCGGCGCAAGCCTTTTGTCTCGCCTCTGCGCGCGAAGGGCGCGCAACCGGCTCGGCTCGTGCCGCCGGCGGGGATATTTGCGCCAGTAGGGAAGGCTGGGGTCGCGCCCCTGCCCTGCCTGATTGCGCTGTGATGGTCCTGCATTCCAGCCCGTCCGGGTTCACCCTCGTCAACGGGTAGGGCGGAATGGTTTACGAGTGGTAAAGAGCCATGAACTGCGGCCAGGCTTCGGGGTCGGCCGCGGTCTTGTTTCGGCAGAAGGCGTTGCAGAAGCCGAAGCGGCGGCCGTCCAGTTCCAGTACATGGGTGACGGGCTTGCCGGAATAGGGGCAGCGGGCGTTTTCGCTGTCGGTGCCTTCGAGCGCGCGTGCGGGCAGCGGGGCCGGACCCGGCCAGTCCCGGCGGGGATAGTCGCGGCGGTAGAAGTCCTGATCCGCGCCGTCGACGAGGCCCATGGCGCGCCAGCGGCGGAAGCTCGGGTGGGCCAGCTGGGCGTTCACATAGTCCATTGCCGCTGCGTTGACCGGCAGGTTGTAGGTGGCGATGCGGCTTGCCACGGGGGCGAAGAAGGCGTCGGCGGCGGAATAGTCGCCGCAAAGCCAGGGGGTGGGGGAAGTGGTTGTCTGCCGCGCCCAGGACCAGAGGGTTTCGAGGCGGCGGAGGTCGGCCAGGACCTCTGCGGGCGGGTCGCAATCGGTGTAGCTGACGCGCAGGTTCATCGGGCAGTGGGAGCGGAGCGCGGTGAAGCCTGCGTGCATCTCAGCGGCGAGGACGCGGGCAGTGGCGCGGGCCCTTGGATCCTGCGGCCAGAGCCCGGCCTGGGGGTGGCGGGTGGCCAGTTCCTCGGCGATGGCGATGGTTTCGGGGACGACGCTG